>DASPMO010000162.1:0-27983 GCA_035627015.1 Thermoanaerobaculia bacterium
CACCATCGCCGCCGCGCCCGCGGCATAACTCGGGCCGATCGCCGCAAACGCCAGGAACCCCAGCACCGCCGCACCGATCTGCGAGACCGCCAGCGTCCGCGCGCGGTTGGTCCCGTGCTCCGGGTCGAGATAAATCAGAAACGCGCTCGACGCCAGCGACGCAAACAGCAGCCGTTGATTGCTCAGAGCCTCGACCGCCGCGAATACGATCAGCACCGTCGCGGTGGGCACGAGCGCGAGCAGCAGCTCGTCGCGCAGGTGAAGGCGCTGGCGCAGCGAGCGGCGGGCCGCCGTGCCGGGTTGCAGACTGTCGCGTTCGGTCATTCGCTCACCTCCTCCAGCGGATCGCGGTCCGACTTGCGGCGCGCATGCCGCTGTACCGCCTGTTTGCGCGCACGGTCGTCCGTGAACTCTTCATCGCGCCGCGCCAGCACCTCGGTCAATTCAGCGGCCAGAAACAACACCAGTACCGCAAAGTACGTCGCCACCAGGATCACGAAGAGCGACGCCGCCGCGCCATACAAGCTGGTGATGTTGGTGCGCGACAGCCACGCGCCGAGCAGGTACCGGCCGGCGCCGAACAGCACCGCGGCGGCGACCGCCGCGACGCGCACGTTGCGCCACGCCAGCTTCGCATCCGGGACGAGCTTCAGGATCGCCGCGAACACGCCGGCGACGATCAGCGTCGTCCCGGCGATTTCCACCGTCCGCCAGACCGCGACTTCAGCGGCAGGAATCGTCGGAACGAGCTTCCGTACCGTCGCCAGCACGGCCGTGAGCGCGACGGAGCCAAGGAGCAGCGCCAGCGCCGCAATCACCATCACCACGGCGACCAGCCGGCCGCGTACCGCGGCTTTCCAGCCGGGTGCCTCCACCGTCGGCACGTCGAGGATGAGATTCAACGCGACGCGGAGGTGGCGGAACACGCCCGACGCAGCGGCAATCAGCAGCGTGGCGCTGACGATCGTCACGCCCACTCCGTCGTCCGCCACCGCCGGCGACAGCAGCCGCTGCACCGCGAGCGCCGTTCGCGGATTGATCGTGCGGGCAATGACTTCCACGACCTCGCGCTGCGCCGCCTCGGCGCCGAGAGCCATCGCGGCGATGGTGAGGCTCAACACCAGCAGCGGCGCGACGGAGAAGGTGGCGTAGAACGCGACCGCGGCCGCGAGCATCGACGCGTTGTCGCGCTTCCATTCCTGAAACAGCGAGCGGCCGAGCGCGATCGTCGCGCGGCCGCCCCGCATGACCGCGGCTCGCACGTCCGAGGGCGAAGGCGTTCTCACGGTGATCGCCTCCTCCGTAAGACGCCTCAGCGCCGGTTCTTATCGACGATGGCCACGACGATGATCACGAACGCGGCCAGCCGGAGGAGGTAAAACACCGTCTGGTCTTCCATCGTCGCGTTCGACAGCGACAGCGCGAGCCGCTGCGCGGCGAGCACGACGAACGCGAGCGCGAACAATCCGAACAACCGTTCCCGTGCCGCGAACCAGAACCGCAGGAAAAACAGAGCGATCGCGGCATAGATCGCGATCAGGCCGCCCGACAGGAGGTCGTTCACCGCGTCTCCCAGATCAGGCCGTACAGCAGAAGCGCCGCGCCCGCTACGGCCGGGACCATCCGCCAAGTCGAAAGGTCGATTCCTGGCACGACGCGTACGTCGACGATCAGCATTACGTTGTTCAGCGCCAGTCCGATGAAGCAGAGCGCGCTCCAGAAGAGCAGGCGCGCCCCCGACCGGCGGTAGCCGCGGAAGAGGAGCCCCGCACAGAGCGAACTGGTTGCGGCGCAGAGGATGTAAACGACGTTGGCAAACATGATCACTTTTTCAGCTTGAACGCATCGGCGAAACTGCGGAGGGGATCGGGCGGCGCACCGACCAGCACGGCCACGCCGGCAGGATCGACCTCATAAAGCTCGGCGAGCTCGGACAGCATTGCGTCGGCCTCGGCGTTACCGCTCGCATATCGGTACTTCGGCATCCCCGCGGCCTCGAAAACGATCAGCCCGCCCGAGGCGAGCAGGAAAAGGCGCATCGCGGCCGATTCCTGAGGTGTACCGACCGCCGCCGCGACCTCGGGCGCGGTCCACGCGCGCGCGGGATCGCGCATCAGCAGCAACACGATCTCGATCTGATCGATCGAGGTGAGTCGCTGCTGCAGGAAAAGTCGCAGGGCGGCGGACGCAGTGACAGGCAACGCCGATCTGCGTTGCAAGTACGTCACCACCGCGGCCCGAATCCAGCGCCACCGCGAGACCGGGGCATCCTCTCCTTTCGATCAGGACGGTACCCGGTCGGATTGTGGTAGCTTCGTCGCTGACGGGTGCAGGGAATCGACCCTGCAGGAGCGACGGATGGTCGGGCCGCCATCCAGGAGAAACCGCGAGCGCGGTGATCGTTCCCGGCGCCACCCGTGGCGAAGGTCGGCGATCGCACGCCCCCGCACCCGATCATGACCCGATTCGTCGCCCCAACCTCCCTCCGTCTGCTCATGCCGCCGACCGCCGTTTTCCGAGTCCGCGGGGTCGCGGCACGATGACGGCGTGGATGGTCTTCACCGCGCTCGACGGCTCGCTGCTGGATGCCCGCACGTTCTCCAATGACGCCGCGAGAGCGTCGCTGCGGCGGCTCGTGGCCGCCGGTGTCCCCGTCATCCCCGTTACCGCGCGAACGTTCGCGGAGGTGCGTCCGCTGGCCGAACATCTCGATCTCGAAGGGCCGGTCGTCATCGAGTCCGGCGGAGGAATCGCGCGACGCATCGGCAGCTCGTGGCGTATCGAGGGATGCGGCGGCGATACGAAGGCGGTACGCGCGGCCGTCCCCCTCATCGAGCGGCAGAGCGGAGCACGGCTGCAGCTCTACTCTGCGATGCGACTCGACGAAGCGGCGTCGGCGTCGGGCCTCACCGGGATCGAGCTTCGCCGATCCATGCAACGCCATTTCGATGAGCCATTCCTGCTCGAATCGGGAACACTCGATGCGGTCGCGCAGGCAGCGCATGCGCTGGGGTTGCGCGTGCGCAGCGGCACGCGCTTTCATCACCTCAGCAGCGGCAGCAGCAAGGACCACGCAGCACGGCGGGTCCGCGATGAGATCGCGCACTCGTTCGGCGTCATGCCATTCGTGGTGGCGCTCGGCGTTTCAGCGATGGATGCGGATTTTCTCGAGCTGGCGGACGTGCCGATCATCATCCCCCGCACCGACGGAACTGCCGACCCGAATCTGTGCGCGCTCCTCCCCGAAGCGAGAATCGCGACGGCGGCCGGCCCACGCGGCTGGTCCGCCGCGATCGACGAGATTGCGCAGAATCTCACTGTCGGAAGAGTGTCCGCATGACGCAACAGCGTGATCCCGACTACGCGAGCAGCACGTTCAAGGCGGCGCCGTACGAACACTGGGCGCTGCTGCGGCGCCACGCTCCGATCCATCACGTGCGTCTCCGGAACGGTACGAAAGCCTGGCTCATCACGCGGTATGAGGATGCGGTGACCGTGCTCGGCGACCAGCGGTTCGCCAAGGACCCGCTAAGAGCGAAGAGCGAGGCCGGAAGCAAACCGCCGTGGTTACCGGGGCCGCTGCGCGCGTTGAGCCGGAACATGCTCGACGTCGACGAGCCGGATCACCGCAGGCTGCGCACGTTGGTGCAGAAAGCATTCACGCCGCGTGTCGTGGAGGAACTGCGGCCTCGAATTCAGGACATCGCGCGCGAACTGCTGGACCGGATCGAGCAGCGCGGGACCGGAACGGCGGATCTGATCGTCGACTATGCGGCGCCGATTCCCGTCACGGTGATCGCCGAGATGCTCGGGGTGGAGCACTCCGACCGCCGCCGCTTTCACCGCTGGTCCACCGACGTCGTCGCCGCGGACACCTCCACATGGCACAAGCTCCGCGCGATTCCGTCGGGGATCGCATTCATCCTGTTCCTGCGGAAGCTCATCCGAAAGCGCCGCGCCGCACTCGGCGAAGACCTTCTCAGTCGCCTCATCGAAGCGCAGGATGCGGGCGACCGCCTCAGTGCCGACGAGCTCCTCGCGATGTGCTTCCTGCTGCTCGTCGCCGGCCACGAGACGACGGTGAACCTGATCGGCAACGGCGTGCTGGCGCTGCTCGAACATCCGGATCAGATGGCCCGGCTGCGGGAGCAGCCCGGGTTGATCCCGAACGCGGTCGAAGAGATGCTTCGCTACGGCAGCCCGCTCCAGTTTGCGACGGAGCGGTACGCAACGGCCGATATGGAGATGGCTGGCGTGAGAATCCCGCGCGGTTCGCTCGTGTACGTCGCTCTGGCCGCGGCGAACCGCGACGAGGAGGCGTTCGTCGATGCGGAACGCTTCGACATGACCCGGGAGCCGAACCGTCACCTCGCCTTCGGCCACGGCATCCACTACTGCCTCGGCGCCCCCCTTGCCCGCCTGGAAGGGCAGATCGCCATCCACATGCTGCTGGAGCGCTTCGGTTCGATCGAGTTGAAGCCCGATGCAGTGCTGCAGTGGCGGCGAGGGCTCGTGCTCACCGGCGTCGAGTCATTACCGGTCCGCTTCACCAGATGAGCGAAATCAGCTGGTGTTCGACCGGCCGCGTCCGACCGATATACTCCGCGCCGTGACGCACCCTTACCTCGAACAGCCGCAGAATCCCCACCTCGCCAGTACCACCACCCTCGCCACCGGCGGCGTGATTCGCGAGAACGCCGGGGCGGTCGACGAGGCGGGGCGGTTCCCGCGCGAGAACATCGACGCGCTCGCCGCGGCGGGGCTGCTCGGCCTCTGCGTCCCGGCGGAAGCCGGCGGGGCCGGCGAGTCGATGCGCACGTTTGCTGCCGTCGTCGAGGAGATCGCCACGGCCTGCCCCTCGACGGCCATGATCTACGTCATGCACGTCACCGCGGCGCAGGCCGTCGCCTCGTCGGGGACGCTCACCGGCAGGGATGAAATCCTGCGCGACATCGCGGCGGGACGGCACCTGACCACCCTCGCCTTCTCCGAGACCGGATCGCGCTCCCACTTCTGGGCGCCCGTCTCGCGCCTCGACTCCGACGGCAACGGCGGCTTCATCACCACGGCCTCGAAGTCGTGGGTGACCTCCGCCGATCACGCCGACACGTACGTCTCCAGCGCCCAGCGGCCGGGAGCCGAGTCGCCGCTCGAATCGACCGTCTACCTCGTGCGCCGCGGCGCGGCGGGCGTGCGCACGGCCGGCACGTTCCGCGGCCTCGGCCTGCGCGGCAACGACTCGGCGCCCGTGGCCCTCGAGCAACTGCACGTCGACGCGGCGGACCTCATCAGCCCGCAGGGCGAAGGGGCCAACACGATGCTGCAGGTCGTCCTTCCCTGGTTCGCCATCGGCACGGCCGCCATGGCCAACGGCATCGGCCGGGCCACCCTCGACCGCACCGCGCAGCATCTGCAGGGCACCGGCTTCGCGCACACCGGCACCGCGCTGCGCGACCTGCCGACGCTGCGGGCGCGGCTCGCGGACATGAGCGTCCGCGTGGCGCAGTCCCGCGCCCTGCTCGGCCACGCGCTGCGCGTCATCGAGAGCGGCGCGGAAACGGCGCCGCTGTTCGTCCTGCAGGCACGCCTCTCCGCCATCGAGTCGGCCTGCGACGTCACCGACCTGGCCATGAAGGCGTGCGGCGGAGCGGCCTTCTCCAGGCAGGTCGACGTCGAGCGCTTCTTCCGCGACGCCCGCGCCGGCTGGGTCATGGCCCCGACCGCCGATCACCTGCGCGACTTCATCGGCCGCGCGCTCACCGGCCTTCCACTCTTCTGAAGCGAGTGACTCTCATGCACGACACCATTCTCCTCGGCGCGGTGGCCTACGACCCGAAGTGGTCACGATCTGGGAAGGCATCCGCGACTACTTCAACCAGTCGGGCACGCCGCTCGAAGCACGGCGACACGGGCACGAGCGAGCTGGACGTGCTCCGCGCGCTCGCGGACGCGGGCGCGGTGGGCGACCTGACCTGGGTGCAGCAGCAGGCGGCGGGGCACGTCGACCCGGCCCGGCTGGAGGTGCTCTACACCACTCCCGGCTTCGACCACTGCATGTTCGACGCGCTCCCCACGCTCCCCGCGGCGAAGCGCGAGGCCTTCGTGCGGACGCTCTTCGCCATGTCGTGGGACAACCCGGCGCACCGGCGGCTGCTCGAGCTGGAAGGGCTGCGCGAGTGGATGCCGCCGCGCGAGGAGGGCTACCAGAGCCTCATCGACGCGCTGGCCGGCGAGCGCGCCATGGCCGCCGCGGGTTGACGCGATGCGCGAGAGCTCTCCTGCCGGCGCGATGGCCGTCGACGGCGGCGCGCTGCCGCTCGGCGGCGGCCTGCTGGCGCTCGTGCGTCCGGCGCTGACGCTGCTCGAGCCGGGCGGCGTGCTGGCCATCCTGTCGCGCAGCCGCTCCGTCGCGGACGACCTCGACTCCTGGTGCCGCGCGGAGCGTCACGAATACCTCGGCGCGGAAACGGCCGGCGACGGAACGACGCGCCATCTCCTGCGCCGCGGGCGCTTCGGCGTGCACCGCACGGGCGATGCGGACGCGCCGCTGCCGGAGCATGCCGACGCGGCGACCGGGTTCGCGCCGCACGGGACGGTGGTCGAGCGCGGCGGCCCCGTCTATCCGTTCGATCTCGTGGAGCGCGACCGCGTGCTCGCGCCGGAAGTGGCGGAGCTCTATCAGCAGGCCGTGGCCGGGCAATGGAGCGCGGCACGCGACATCCCGTGGCAGACGATCGGGCGGTACGAGCCGGAGGTGGAGCTGGCGGTACGGCAGGTGATGACGTTCCTGGCGGAGAACGAGCTGTCGGCGCTGTACGTGCCGTCGCGGTTCCTGGCCCGCCTGCATCCCGCGTACGTCGGCGTGGCGATGTTCCTGGCCACGCAGATGCAGGACGAGTCGCGCCACATCGACGTCTTTCTCCGCCGCGCCCGCGCCACCGGCTCCCCTCCCGCCATCGCCTCGGCCACGACCTCCCGCTCGCTGCACTCGCTGCTGCAGGTCGACGACTTCACGGAGGCCGCGTTCCTGCTGTCGGTCCTCGGCGAGGGGACGTTCCTCGATCTGCTGGCCTTCGTGGAGCGCTTCGCCCCCGACGAGGCGACGGCGGAACTGGCCCGGCGCGCGCGCATCGACGAGTCGCGCCACGTGCACTTCGGACTGGCGCACGTGCGGCACGCACTGGCGTGCGACGCCACGCTCTACCCGCGCCTGGAGGCGGCCGTGCGGCAGCGCGCCGCGACGCTGGCCGGCATCGCCGGCGTCCCCGCGCCCGTGCAGGACGCGCTGACGATCTATGCCGCCGGCGGCAGCGGGCCGCGGCGCGTCGCCCGCGGGCACGACGCCTTCCGCGAGCTCCTGGCCACCATGCACGAAGGACGGATGCGGCGCCTCCGCAGCGCCGGCTTCACGGCCGGACAGGCCACCACGATCTCGGACCTGCACACCCCGAACTTCATGTGAGCGCGTTCGGACGCGGGCGCGCGGCGGCGATCCCGATCAGCGCCAGCGTGGCCACCACCATCTGCCGGTGGCGGAACAGCGTGCCGAAGTTGCTGACCGTGTATGCGAGCGCCGCGGTGATGACGATCGTGGCCACGACGAGATACCAGACGAAGGAATCGCGCCACGCACCGCGCCGGAGGCCGATGAAGAAGATCACGACCAGGGCCACCAGCACGATGTTGAACAGGACCGTGTCGATGTCCACGAACCACATCAGGCCGCGGCCTCCGCCGATGGAGACCAGCCCGAGGGCCGAAGCCACCTTGCGCGGGAGCAGCAGCGCGGCCAGCCCGGCGGTCAGGCGTCCGCCCGCGGTGGTGGGGACGTCCACCTCTTTCGCGGGTTGCGGCTGCGGTGCGGGCGGCACCGGTTGCGGCGCAGGTGCCGTCGCGGTCACGGCCGGAGCGGGCGCGGAGGGAGCGGTCGCGGTGGCGACCTGCGTCGCCTCCTTCTCCTTTTCCGCCACGGCGGCGCCGGCGCGGATGCGCGTGCCCGCGCCCTTGTAGTGATCGAAGTTCTCGCGCGACTGGACCACCACCTCTCCCACCGCGTCGATGCGCTGCACGATTCCGCCGCCACCCTCGGTCCACGGCCGCAGCACGGCGCGCATCCGGAGCGGGAGATACGGGCCCGCGCCGGCCACGACGTTCTGGGTGAGCACGACCATCAGCACGGCCATCACCGCGGTGCGTATGGCGATCGAGCGTCCGCCGTGCGCGCCGAGGATGATCGCCAGCAGCGGGATCGACGCGGCGGCCAGCATGATCAGCGCGTAGTACCAGCGGATCCCCGCCAGCGCGTACGTCGTCGCGGCCAGCATCGCCGCGGCGAAGAGCAGGCGGAGGGTGCGCGCGCGGCCGGCCTCGCCGCGCCAGGCGGCGGCGAACTCGTCGACCATGAACGCGAACAGCACCGCCAGGAAGAGCACGAAGGCGTCCTTGAGCGGCTGCAGCGACCAGAGGACCGTCGACGGGAGAAAGCTCACCGCGGCCAGCGTCAGCGCGGTGATGCGCGGGCTGACCCGGCGGCGCTCCGCGCAGACGACGATCAGCGCGGCCGTGCCGAGGTACGCGGCCAGGTTGACCAGGATCGCGGTCGACGTGGCGATGCCGAACAGCCAGAGAAAGAGACCGACCACCTTCACGTAGACGACGGACGGCACGAAGTGACTGATGGTCAGGACGGCGCCCAGTCCGTCATACGCGGCCGTCTTCGCGGCCCCGTAATAATGGATGGCGTCGAGGCCGAAGAACCACAGCCCGTCGCCGAGCTGCAGCGAGCGGCCGTAGGGCAGCTTCAGGTACGAGACCCAGAACAACGCCTGGCCGGCCAGCGAGCGTCCGACGAAGCCCAGCGCGACCACGAGCGAGATGAGCGGTCCCCGGCGGGCGATTACCGCCCACAGCCGCCACAAGGCATAGCCTGCCGCGACGAGGCACAACGTCTGGAGGAGCAACGAGAGGATCACGGGATTGTTCGGGCTTGATCGAGAGCTCGGGCGAGATCGTAGCGGGGCGGGAGAGATCCGTCAACGAGTCGCGACCGCGGCGTCACGGATCTGCGCCGCGATGCGCGCCGCGAAGTCTTCGATCCGGAAGTGCGCGAGCGCGTAATCCCGCCCCGCGGCCCCCATCGTCCGGCGTGCTTGCGGGTCGCGCAGCAGCAGCGAGAGCGCCTCGTACCACTCGTCGTCGGTCGTGGCCAGGAGGTGCGTGCGCCCCGGCTCGCCGATCGCGTTCACGATGCCGACCGGGCTGGCCACGTACGGCACGCCGACCGAGAGGTACTCGATCGCCTTCAGCCCCGACTTCCCCTCCACCCACGGATCGTTCGGCGGGAGCGGATAGACCCCAATGTCGAGCGTACGGAAGTCGTCCACCTCGCGGCTTTGCTCCCAGCGGAGATTCTCCACCTCCACGCCGCGGATGGTCACCGAGTCGCGTCCCGTGCCGACGACGCGCACGCGGAAGCGGTGCGTCCGCGCCAGCCGCTCCAGCACGGGGATGATGCGCTCGAAATACGGCCAGGTGGAGTGGGAGCCCACCCAGCCGATCACCGGCAGCGCGTCCGCGGGCCGCCCGGGCAGCGGGCGAAAGAGCTCCGTGTCGACGATGGTCGGCAGGATCACCGCGGGCTTGCCGCGGCCGCGCACGTGGGCGGCGATCCGCTCGCTGCCGCAGATCACCACGTCGGCGTAGTCGATGAGGCGGTCGGTCTTGCCGCGCCACTTGAGGAGGGAGGCCAGGCGCCCGTAGACCGGGCTCTCCTGGTCGAGGAACGTGGCGTCGTCGAGATCGAGGACGAGGGGACGGCGAAAGACGCGGCGGGCCAGCCACTCGAAGAGCGGCGGACCGACGAGCATCGCCTCGCGCTGCACGAAGAGGAGATCGATGAACGCCAGCCGGGGCACCTGCAGCAGGCGGCGCAGCAGCGCTCCGGCGATGGAGAGGGCGTTGGCGGCGAAGCGGCGGCGATCGTACAGGCGCTCGAAGGCGGCGTCGGAGAGGAAGGAAGAGAGAGAGACGCGCACCTGGTGCGTGCGAAGGAGCGGCAGGAACTGGGCGATGCGCAGGCGCGTGCAGGCCGCCTTGACGGGGTACGTGGCGACGGCGAGGACCTTCAGCGGGCGCATCGGTTCAGGCGCGGGAACGCCTTTCGCGGGCTTTGTGATTCCGGTCACACAATCATCGGCCAATTATGTCCGTAGGGGACAAAACCCGCGAAATCCCTCGAAAGAAACTCGATTTCACGCGAACCAAGTCGCTTATACTTTCCGGTCTCAGATCAAATAGGAGGGCTGTTTTATGCGTGTTACCGGATGGTCCCGTTCCATCCTCATTCTTGCGCTGCTGCTCATGGCCACGAGCATGTTCGCGCAGGCGACGAGGACGTGGGTTTCTGGTGTGGGTGACGACGTCAATCCGTGCAGTCGCACCGCACCGTGCAAGACATACGCCGGCGCGATCTCGAAGACCGCGTCCGGAGGCATCATCGATGCGTTGGATCCGGGTGGGTACGGAACTCTGACCATCACCAAGCCGATCACCGTGGAAGGCACGGGCACGCTGGCCAGCACGCTGAACTCCAGCGTCAACGGCTTCGTGATCAACATCGCCGCCGGCCCGACGAACCGTCACGTCGTTCTCCGCAACCTGTCGGTCGACGGTGCGGGCACGACCCTCGGCGTCGACGGCGTCCGCTTCGTCTCGGGTGACTCGCTCATCCTGGAGAACGTGGACATCAAGACGCAGTCGAGCGACGGCATCGAGTTCCTCCCGAACTCGCTGGCGCGTCTGGTGGTCAACAACTGCCGCATCTCGAATGCCAGCGGCAACGGCATCCTCATCAAGCCGGTCGTGGGCGGCACCGCCCGCGTCAGCATTCACAACTCGACGATCGCCAAGAACGGCACGGGCGTCCGCGCCGAGCCGGACTCCAATGTCAGCATCGTCCGCAGCAGCATCGTGAACAACACCGTCGACGGCGTCTTCGCGACGGCGGCCGGCGGCGCGGGCGCGACGGTGCTCGTCGAGGACTCCGAGATCTCGCACAACGCCGGCATCGGCCTCCGCACCTCGGGCGGCACCGCGGTGCTCCGCGTGGCGAACTCGCTCATCAGCGGCAACGGCACCGGCACCAGCAACGCCGGTCTCGAGCTGTGCTCGTTCGGAAACAACCGGATCTCGGGCAACTCGAACAACGGCCCGCTTCCCCTGCCGGCCTGCAACCCGGGCAACAACTAGTCTCTTTTTCCTGTGGGAACGAACAGCCGCCGGGTCACCGGCGGCTGTTTTTTTTGTGCTCGAAATCCTCCGTGCGCACGAGCACGTAGCGGATCTCGTAGCAGGGGAAGACGTAGCAGAGGTTCTCTTCCCACAGCTCCTGCAGGTAGCGGCAGGAGTTGAAGAGCGCGCCGATGACGCGCTTGATGGCGTAGCGGCCGTAGAACGGCCGCGCGGCCTTGAAGCGGAGGTCGACCTTCGCCAGCGTGAGGTGCTCGCGCCGCACGTAGCCCGGCACCCGGCGGGAAAAGTGCGGGTCGCGGGCGAGGTACGACATCGTGTAGAGGCCGTAGCCGAGGGCGTTGGTGTGCGTGGGATCGGAGTGATAGTACGGGTGCGCGAAGTGCGGGACGATCACCTCGATCTCTCCTCCCGGCGCGAGGAGGCGGCTCATCTCGTCGAGCATGGCCGCGGCGTCGGGGACGTGCTCCATGAAGTGGGCCGAGGTGATGAGGCGCGCGCAGCCGTCGGGGAGCGCGCGCAGCACTTCCATGGCATCGCCGATGATGTCCACGGCCGCGTCGTCGAGCATGTCCACGCCGATCGAGCCGGGGTAGCGGCGCGCCGGGCCGGGACCCAGTTCCAGGACGACGTCCTTCAGTTCCTGCGGCCGCTGCAGCAGGCCGCGCTTGTCGATCATCTCCATTCCTTCTCCCGAGAGCGCATCAGCGCCGCGCCGAAGATCGCCACGGTCGTGAGCTCGGCCGCGGCCACGGCCGCGACGATCCCCCACAACCCGATCCAGGCCAGCGCCGCGATCTGATACACCAGCGCGACCAGGAGCGTGACGACCGACAACCGCGCGGCCAGTTCCTCCCGCCCCATGGCCTGCATGAAGAAGCCGGTCATGGCGCTGAAGATGTTCAGGAAGGCGAGCGCCGCAAAGGCGATCACGAACCCGAGATACGGCCGCGGCACCTTCAGCAGCGCACCGACCGGTCCGGACAACGCGGCCAGGAGGAGCACCCCCGCGGCCACGCCGCCGGCGGAGATGATCGCATATCGCACCACGAGACGCCGCGCCCCGGCGCGGTCGTGCCGCTGCACGCGGCGCGTGAGCTCGGGGAACTGCACCAGCGCCAGGGAGGTCGGGACCAGGAGCAGCGCGGCGTAGAGGGCCATGGCCACGGAGAAGACGCCCAGCTCGGCCCGCGTGGCCATCTGCTCGACCGTGAAGACGGAGAGGCGCGCGTAGATGACGCCGAGGATGGCCTGCAGGCTGAACGGCCAGAGCGCGGCCGCGGTGGAGCCCATCGAGCGCGCGCTCACGTGCAGCACCCACCACCGCCCGGCGGTGATGACCAGCGACTCGACGGCTTTGCCGAGGACATACGCCGCCACGAACCAGCGCGGGCCGAACTGCACGGCCACGAGCGCGCCGGCGGCGAACGTGGCCAGTCCGGCCAGGACCGCGGTGAGGATCGGCAGCGTCTCCCCCGCCACGACGCGCTCGCTCACGCCGTTGGTGGTGATGGCGCCGAGGAAGCAGAGAGGAAAGAGGATGCCCGCGTAGACGGCAATGTCCGCCGCGATCCACCGCGTGGCCGCGGCCGCCAGGCCGAGGATCAGGAGCGCCACCACCAGCAGCAGGCGGAAGGCGTTGGCCGAGGAGAGCAGTTCCGCCGCCCCGGCCGGCGGCAGGGTGGCCAGGTTGCGCGGCAGCGCGCGGGTGGCGCCCCAGTCGGCGACGATGAGTGCCACGGCCACGGCCGCGTTGGCGACGGTGAAGGCGGCCAGTTGCTCGAGCCCCCACCGGCTGGCGATGAAGAGGCCGAGGAGGATGGGCATGCCGCCGGCCGCGGCACGGAAGGCGATGAGCGGCAGAGCGGCCCAGGCCGCTCGAACGTGCGATGGGACGGACAACGCCCCGAAGTGTATCGCGCGCTGCTGGACAGGGGCGTTTGCGGCGGTAATACTGCCGCAGTTTTTCACGCCTCCCAATGAACGCCAATCCACGATTTTCCCGAAGCATCGTGCTGCTGTCGTGGTGGACGGCGTACGCCCTCTTCCTCGCCTTCGTGATGCTGCCCGGTCCCGACCGGACGCCGTTTTCGGGACTGCCGATGGCCACGCGGACGCAGGCGGTCTTTCTGCTGTCGCTGGTCCTGGCAGCGTTCTGCATCTTCTTCCCGCCCCGGCGCCGTGTCCGTACGGGCTGGCTGCTGGCCCTCGCGGCCGCGGCCGCGCTCAAGCTCCTGCTCGCGCCGATGGTGGTCGAGACGGGGTGGAAAGGGCGGTACTGGTGGGTGAAGACGTGGCGCGAACGGGAGACGAGACTCACCCTGCAGCGCTTCTACGAGCACGGCGCGGTGCGCCATTACCGCGTCGATCCGTACATCGACTGGAACCGGGCCACGTTCGGGCTCCAGTTCGTCAACAACGCCCACCCGGAGAGCTTCGCCCCGTCGAAAATCGCGCGCGACATCCTCTACCCGCTGCGCGTGCAATGGACCGGCTACCTGCGGCCCGGCGCGTCGCGGACGGCAGTGGTGACGGCCACGGGACTGGTCACGATCGAGGTGGACGGCACGCGCGTCTTCAGCGCGGCCGATCCCGACGGCGCCTCGGTGCCCTTGCCACAACTCGCGGCGGACGGTACGCATGTGGTGCGGGTGACGTACGTCAAGCCGCCACGCATGGAGGCGCAGATCACCGTCAGCGGCCTGGACACGACAGTGCTCCCCTACGACCGCTTCGCCGGGTGGACGCGCTCGCGGCTGGCCCGGGGCGCCATCGTGCTGATCGGCATGGTCGCGGCGCTGCTGCTGGCGGGCGCGTTCCGGAGTGCTTACGGCCGCATCAGCCACCTTCTGCTCGAACGGATCTGGGAGCGGCAGTCGAAGGTCGCGGCCATCGGGTTCCTGACGCTGTTCCTGATGCTCGGCCTCGGCCAGAACGTGCTCTACCGGCACGTGACGATGGTGCAGACGCTGGGCGACGACTTCCTGACGTACGAGTCGCAGTCGCGGCAGATCCTGCAGAACGGCCTGCTGATGGTGGACGACAACGGCCGCGGGCATCCCTACTTCCACTACCCGCTGTACCCGTACGTGCTGGCAGGAGCGCACCTGCTCCTCGGCGAGGACTTCGGCTCGGTACTGATGCTCAACTACATCTGCATCGCCGCGCTGTTCCTGCTGGTGTGGCGCATCCTGCGGAATCGCATCGCGGAGGGGGCGCTGATCGCGGTGCTGACGCTGTTCGCGCTCCTCCTGTGGAGGTACTGGACGCCGTACACAATGACGGCGTACTCGGACAATCTCTACATGGTCCTCGTGTTCGCGACGCTGGCCGTCTTCATCGAAGCCATGGAGCGTCCCCGGGGGCGGAGCTTCGCGCTGGTGGGACTGCTGACGGCCCTCGGCGCGGCCACGCGGCCGTCGTTTCTGATCTTCGTGCCCTTCGCGCTGCTGGCGATCGTGCTGCAGAAGCGGATCGGCACGCTGATGTCCCGCATCGGCGCGGCCGTGGCGTACGTGTGTGGGTTCGGCGCGGGCGTGTCGCCCTTCACGCTGCGGAACTGGCTGGTCTCGGGCAAGTTCGTGCTGCTGGTCAGCTCGTTCGTGATGCTGCCGATGTTCATCTACGCCCCCGAAGAGACGGTGCCGCCGGACCTGTCCGGCATCGGACGCCGCGCACCCGGAGCGCTGGAATCCGTGCAGAGGTTCCTCGACCTCGTGGCCGAGCGTCCCCTGCACTCGGCCTGGGTGGAGGTGCGCAAGATCGGCTTCACCCTCGGTCTGACCTTCCTCGGCCCGAAGGCGGGGACGTTCCCGGCCATCTTCTTCATCTTCCCCATCGTCTTCGCATTCGCGCTGAAGACGAAGCGGATTCCCTGGGCGGTGCAGACCGTCCTGCTGGCCTTCGCGGCCTCCCATCTGACCGCGCTGGTCATCGCCACGCCGTGGACCTACGGCTACAAGACCATCGTGCCGATGCATTTCGCCTTCATCCTTGGGATCGCCTTCCTGCTGCCGAAGTGGGGCACGGCCCGTGTGGTGGACGTGCCGGACCGGCCGCGCGATCAGCCGCGGCTGCAGCCGCGCGTGAGCGTGGTGCTGCCGACCTACAACGAGAAGGACTCGATCCGCCGCGTGATCCAGGACTTCTTCGCCACAGGGGCCGCGGACGAGGTCATCGTCATCAACAACAACGCCGCGCCGGGGACGTCGGAGGAAGTGGCCGGCACCGGCGCGATCGAGATTTTCGAGACGGAGCAGGGATACGGCGCGGCCTGCCAGCGCGGACTGCGCGAAGCCACCGGCGACTACATCGTCCTCTGCGAGCCGGACGGCACGTTCGACGCGCACGACATCCACAAGCTCCTGGCCTACGCACACGATTTCGACGTCGTGTTCGGCAGCCGCACGTCGCAGCAGTTCGTCCGCCGCGGCGCGAACATGGGGTTCTTCCTCCGCTTCGGGAACTGGGCCGTGGCCAAGTACATGGAGCTCCTGTTCAACGGGCCGAACCTGACCGACGTCGGCTGCACGATGCGCCTGGTCAAGCGGCGCGTGGCGCAGGAGCTGGCCGGGCAGTACCGCATCAAGGGGAGCCACTTCGGGACGGAGATGATGGCCCTGACCCTCCGTCAGCACGACTACCGCTGCGTGCAGATCCCGGTCAATTACAGCCCGCGCGTCGGGCAGTCCTCGGTCACGGGCGATCCCGCGACCGCGTTCTGGCTGGGACTGCAGATGATCTGGCTGATCACGCGTCACGGCATCGCCGCGACGGCCGGAACGAGACCCGCTTCTGCTCATGCCGATCTCTCACTCGGAACGCATCACTGAATCGAGGTTCCTGCCGCCGTGGCTCGCGCGCGAGCACGAGGCGCGCTACACCTTCTGCCGCGCGTACGTGCCCGGCAGATTCGTGCTCGACTGCGGCAGCGGCGAGGGGAAGGGCTCGCGCTCGATGGCCAGGGGCGGGCCGAGGATCATGGTGGCCATGGACCGCGCCCTCGAGGCCGTGTCGCTCGTGCGCGGCGCGGCCGAGGGAAACGTGCGCGCGGTGAACGGCAGCGCGGAGAAGCTGCCGCTGCGGCCGGACTCGGTGGAGGTGATCGTCGCCCTGGAGGTGATCGAGCACTTCGACGATCCGGACGCATTCCTGGACGACGTGGCCGCCTCGCTGCGCCGCGACGGGACGTTCCTCTGCTCGACCCCGAACCGCCTCGTGCGCAATCCGCGCGCGCCGCTCAGCGCAAAGCCGCTGAACCCGTGGCATCTCCGCGAATGGACCCCCGAGGAGCTCCGGGCCATGCTCGAGCGCGTGTTCGAACGGGTGGAGCTCTACGGGCAATCGCCGCAGTCGCCGGCGGTGACGAAGCTGTTCGATTGGGTGGGGCGAATCTGGAAGAAGGGAGCGGCGATCCTCCGCCAGCTCGTCAAGTTCCGCCTGCTTCTCTGGACGCCGCGCGGGATCTACGACGTGCAACCGTTCGACCCGAACGTCGATTACGAGTTCATGGTCGTAAAGTGCACCGGCCCGCGGCGCTAGCGGTGAGTGAGTCCCCTCTCCCCCGTGGGGAGAGGGTTAGGGTGAGGGGACGTGCCCCGCTGCGAGGAACCGCCCCTCACCCCGACCCTCTCCCCGCGCGCGGGGAGAGGGAGGGGGTTCTTACTGGAAGTAGCCCGTCACGTCGACGATCACGTGCACGTTGCCGAAGTTGTTGTAGACCGAGAGGTCCTGCGCATTCGTGGAGAGGCCGACGATGATGCCGTTGGCGAGCGCGGGATCGGACGGCTCGAAGTTGATCATCGAAACGACCGGACGGGTCTGGCCGGACGGCCATACGGCCAGCCAGCTCGACGCCGTGGCCTGCGTGACCGTGACGTTCAGCGACACCGCCTTGGCGGTGCTGGGCACGCCGCAGAGGCCGCGGATCTGGAAGTTGCGGGTCGAGTTCGTGCCGAAGATCGGGCCACCGTTGGTGGACGTCGCCCCGCGCGTGTCGACGGCGCGGCAGGGCGAGAGCGGAAAGTACTGGTAAGGACCACTCTGCGCGAGCGCAGGAATGGCGAAGGCGGCGGCGAGAATGGTCGAGAGTGCGAGACGTCGCATGATTTGGAATCCCCTTACTGGAAGTAGCCGGTCACATCGATGATGAAATGCTGGGCTGCACCGTTGTTCAACACCGTGGCCCGCCCGTCGCTGGCCAGGACAATGATAGCGTTGTTCGCGCGTGTCTTCCCTGCACGGTAGCTAATGGTGCTATTTCCTGGCCAGATTCCATCGGTTGGATAAATGGAGAGGAATCCGGCCGCCGACGGAGCCACGGCCGTGACGTTCGCCACGACCGCTTTTGCCCCGGACGGAATGCCGCAAGTGCCTGTGAACGAGATGTTTCGCGTAGCCGCGCTCGCCAGGGTGCCGCCGTCGGTGCGCGTGTCGACGACCCGGCACGGGGTCACGATGTAGAGCGAGGTGCTGGTCGTCGGCGGCGTCACGACGCCGATGCCGATGGTCGGGCTGTCGGCCCACAGTCCGCAGGAGTTCGTCGCGCGGACCCAGTAATAGGTCGTGCTCGACGGCGTGGCGTTGATGGGGTTGCCGACGGCGGCCGGCGTGGAGGTGTTCCCCGTCGTCCCGACGTACCACTGGTAGGTGATCGGGCCGTTGCCGGTGGCGACGGCGTTGAGCTCGATGGTCGTGCCGAGGGTGATGGTCATGCCGGCGGTGTAGCTGCTGAAGACCGGCGGCCCGCAAGTATTGACGCTGACGTTCACGGAGTCGCTGGCCGAGCAGCCGGAGCTGTTCGTGGCCCGCGCCCGGAGCGTGACCGGGTTGGCCGTGGCGGTGAAGTTCACGGTCGTGCTGGTGGAGCTGCCGTTGATGGTGCCGTTGGTGATGCTCCACTGGTAGGTGAGGCTGCCGCTCGGCGAGGTGATGGAGGCGTTGGCGCTCGTGTTGACGTCCACCGAGGCCGGCGCGGTGATCCCGGGCGAGGCCGGCGTGACGGAGTTGATGTAGCCCTTGATGTGGTTCGCCATCAGCTCGCTGGTCTCGCCGCTCTTGCCGAAGAGGAAGCGCGACGTCGGCCACGTGCCGCTCGCGAGGTGGCAGTAGCTCATGATCGTGCCGCGCTCGGCCGGGACGGCGGTCGCCCCGGCGTTGCAGCCGCCGGCGGTGACGCAGACGTCGATCCAGTCGCGGGTCACGTTGTACGTGGTCTTGTCGGCGGAGGAGAGGGCGAAGCAGTGCGTGTGCGGGCCGTCGACGTTGTGGCCGAGCTCGTGCGCGAAGCCGAGCAGCGCCCAGTAGTTCGACGACGGGATGCCGTACTGGATGCCGTTGACGGTGTTGTTCGGCGCCGGCACGCTGGTGGTGAACTGGTTGCCGAGGCCGACGTAGGCGTAGCGGCCGCCGGTGTGGCCGTTGAAGACCTCGCCGCAGCCGGCGCCGCAGGCGAAGTCGCTGCCGCAGGTGGTGCCGACCCAGGCCACGCCCGCGGTCTGCTGCTTGCCGCTGACGAGGATGACGGAGGAGCGCGCGCCGTTGAAGGGGCGCGTGCCGGCGTTGGCCCACAGGTCGCCCACCTCGGCCAGCGCGTGAGAGGTCGAGTAGGTCACGCTCGGGTTGCCGTTCCACGCGCCGGTGCCGCCCGGCACGACGTTCCAGGGATCGGCGGCCGAGGTCTGGATGCGGCTGTAGGAGACGAGCAGCTCGGTGCGCAGGTCGCGCTGGTAGATGACCGAGGCCGCGCCGACGAGGTTGCCGATGAAGGCGGCCACATTGTCGCTGCTCGAGCCGAGGTCGGTGTAGAGCTCGTAGTCGGTCTCGATGGCCAGGTTGAGCGTCCACGTGCCGGTGCCGCTCAGGGTGCCCTCGGCGGCGAGCTTGGCGTCGCTGGCGACTTTGGGCAGGCCGGACATGTTCTTGACCGCTGGCGCGCCGTCGAGCTCGCAGGTGAAGCCGCCGTCGGCCGAAATGTCCTGCGGCCCGGCCTCGTCGACGATGATCTCTTCGCCGGACGTGCTGCGCATGGTGTAGCGCGCGTCCTCGGTGAAGACCATGCCGTCGACCGCGCCGTCGGCGCGCGCGGCGACGAAGACCATGGTGGCGGGATCGCCGCCGACGGTGCCCCGGAAGTAGTTCATGGCCGGCGGCTGAATGCGCGACGTGGATCCGTCGCCGTTCTGCACGACGATCTCCGCGCCGGGAGCCCAGACGTCGAAGCGCTCGAGCTCGAGCGTGCGCTGGGAGGCCCCGAGGGGGACGTTGTGCAGACGCACCTTGGCGCCCGTTCTCACGGGAGCGCGCAGGGCACGGAAGTCATTCGCCTCGACGCGGGCCTGCATGCCGGCAAGCGCGACCGTGGACGAAAGCAGAGTGAGAGCGAGGGCGGCACTGCGGACCGTTTTGCTCATTGGACGAGCTGCGGAACGCGCGCCGCCGCGCCTGCCTTCCCTCGAAACGTGACGAGGATCACAGGGAGGCCGAAAAAAGTCCAAAAGTCCCCTCTCCCCTTTGGGGAGAGGGCCAGGGTGAGGGGCGATGCGTCGAGCGAGGCCCGTCCCCTCACCCTAACCCTCTCCCCCGGGGGGAGAGGGGACTGGTGTGGGGCGGGCTACTGGAAGTAGCCCGTCACATCGATCAAAAAGTGCACCGGAGGCCCACCATTGAAGACACTCACCCGGCCGTCGACCGAGAGCCGCATGACGGCATTGTTGGCGCGCGTCCGGTTGGTGCGGTAGCTGAGGGTGCTCGTGTTCGGCGGAGACCCGCCCGTGCCGGGGTAGACGATCAGGTAGCCAGTCGCCGACGGCGCGACGGCGGTGATGTTCATGACCACCGACTTGGCGCCCGACGGGATGCCGCAGCGTCCCGTGATCTGCACGAGCTGCGTGTTCTGCGAGTAGTTCGGAGGCCCGCCGCGGGTGTCGATGATGCGGCACGGGGTGACCAGGTAGAGCCGCGCCGCCGTGCCCGACGCCAGCGCGACCGTGGTCACGACGACCGTGGCGTTGGCACTGCTGGCGATGCCGCAACTGCTGGCCACCTGCACCCAGTAACTGGTGGTCATGCCCGGCGTGACGGTGAGCGACGACTGCGTCGCGCCCGGGATCGGATTCGAGGTGTTTCCGCCCGGGCCGATGTACCACTGGTAGGTGAACGGTCCACCGGCGCCGGTGGCCGCGACGGAGAGCGTCGCCGACTGTCCCGGCGCGATGGTCTGCGACTGCGGGTGGCCGCTGATGACCGGCGGCGAGCAGACCGGCCCGCACGTGCCGCCCGGATAGACGGACTGCGCGGCGTTGATGTCCCACTGCTGCAGGGTGTAGCCGTAGTTGCCGCTGACGCTGGAGTTCATGATCGCGGCGCTCGTGCACTCCTCGACCGAGGAGTTGCAGCCGCCGCCGGTGGCGTGGTTCTGGTTCGAATGCCGGAAGCCGAGGCCGTGCCCCAGCTCGTGCGTCATGGCCGCGGCGAACGCGGCGTTGGTGGCCGGATAGCCGTCCTGGAAGACGACGTCGGCATCGGTGATGTTGAGCCAGCTCCTTCCCTCGAACGAGTGCTCGCCGGCGAAGGAGATGAAGGTGATGCCGATGGTGCCGGAGCCGCCCCACGAGCCGCCGACGCGTCCCTGCGGGTCGTTGTACTCGACGACGTTGGTGGAGTCGTGATTGGCCGACGCTTTGGCGATCTGCCCGCCGTAGCTGAGGTTGATCACGGAGCCGCACTCATTCGTCCAGGCGGCGAGGCCCGACTGGATGGCGGCCACGCCGCCGTCCCCGGCCCCGGCGATGTTCTGGTCGGAGCGCTTGAAGAAGTTGATGCCGTTGGCGATGTTGGGCCAGCGGTTGGGCTGGTTGTTCACCCAGCTGGTGTAGGTGGCGCCGGGGAACGGCGCGGCGTTGGTGCCGATGGCGAACTGCCGGTCGTCGGTCTCGAGGGTGACCTCGGAGGCTTCGACCATGTAGTCGGTGGCGAACGGTCTTCCCTTGGCGCGCTCTTCGACGAACCGGAGGAAACCTTCTTCGCGGCGCACGCGCTCGCGATGCGGGTTGCCGGCGCGGTCCCAGCCGACGACGTCTTCCATGTCGCGCACGAGCAGGCGGTCGCCCGCGGTGGAGGTGACGTATTTGAATTTACCGAGGGTGAGGTCGGTGGCGCGCCAGCGCCCGTCGTCCTCGGTCAGGAAGAGGAGCACGCGCTCGCCGTGGCGGAAGTGCGCCTCGCCGGGAACGAGCAGTCCTCGCCCGTCTTCGAGCACGCCGCCGAGGGTGACGACGCGCAGCAGCGTGCCCGCGCGCAGCCCTCTTCCCTTCATGGCGCGCTCGATGCGGATCTCGTTGATGGTCTCGATGGTGGTCTCGGTCGCCTGCACGAACGAGCCTTCCACCGTGCCGGTGACGACGGCGGTCGATTTCGCGACCAGTTCCTCGTCCGCCGGCACGATGAAGGTGCCGGCGCTCGCGCTCGCTGCCAGGAGCAGCGCGGCGAGTACGACGGATACGGCTGTGGGTCTCATGGGTCCTCCGGAGAGGCTGCATTGAAAAGATCGCGCCTACTTATTTGAACTGATGGGACCGTTGCGGCTGGCACGTGGCTTTCACCGCGCAGCACCCCTCAGGAGACCCCCAATGAACCGCATCCTCTGTACCGCCGTCCTCGCCGCCGTCCTCGGCCTTCCGCTGCTCGCGCAGGAGCCGCCCGTCACGAATCCGATCCGCTACACGTGGATCGTGACGTCGTGCGCGACCTGGAACTGCGCCGCCGCCGCGCTCGTCATGGCGGACGGCGACAAGCACGTGATGGCCCTCCCCACCGGCCGCGAAGACCGCCCCTGGCTGATCCTGAAGCGGGTGGAGGAAGGCTCGATCTACATCCCTGAGGACGAACCGTTCGGCTGCGAGGTGTTCAACACCGCCGCCGCCGCCACCGCCCACTTCGACGGCCTCGACACCTGCCGCACCCCGATGGTGCTGTCCGTCCCCGACGGCCGGGCGGTGGTGACGTCCGCGTACCAGTGCGCGGAGGCCACGACCACGACGAAGAGACGGGCGGTGGGGGGACACTGAACCGCGGCCGTTCTCACGAAGCGAAACCGTCGTTCTTTTTTACGGACGTACAGACATCCGCCCGGGGCGCGTTACAATGACGACGCTCAGCAAACAATTCGGTCCCGGGGTCCCCGATGCCTATCGTCGCGCACGATCGTGAGAAGCCACGCCGTCAATGGACGCTGCGTCTCTTCATTGGCTACGGCATCGCCGGCGCCACGATTCTGATCTGGCAAACGGTTGCGCGCTGGGACCAGACAGCGGCGACGCTCGCGCAAGTCGACGATGGCCCCCTGGTCCTGGCCATCTTCGTCGCTCTGACTCTCGCCAGTGCGTTTCTGAAGTTTCCCCTCACCGACAAAATCTTCGTCTCGTTCATCCTCGTGAACTGTACGGCGATGATTCCGCTCCTCGGAGGAGTCCCCACTGCATGGATTGCCGTTTTCGCGTCTGTCACGGCGCGACTACTGGCCTTACGCGGGATCGGACCGATCAAGTACGACGGCGGCGATCCCCCTGTCGAGTACGCACGCATCTTCGGCCAGTTCATGGTCTACGGCGTGCCGGTGCTCGTGGCAGCAGCGATGTATGCACGAATCGGAGGCGTGACGCCCGTGACGTCCACCACGGCCGGCGACGCACTCCGCATCGCATTCACCGGCGTGCTGCTGTCCTTCACGAACAACGTCGTCATGAGCTTCGTAGCCCTGACGTACGGGTACGCACCGAGGAAGATCCTGGCCACCGACGTCATCGACACGGCATTCGTGGTGGTCGGCGTTCCCTACGCCATCGCTCTCATCTTCGCGCAGGTGACGGTGGGCTGGGGCTCACTTCTCGGTCTGGCATTCATCGGCGCTCTGACGAACGGCATCGGCCGCCGCCTCTCCAGCGCCAATGACGCCGCGCGCCGGCAGCTCGCACGCGCAACATCGCTCACGACGATCGGCAACGCCATCTCTCTCGATCAGCCGGAGAAGGAACTGCTGGCGACCATCTACGCCGAATGCGCGAAAGTCGTCGACGTCGGCAACTTTTCGATCGCGATCTACGACGCCGCGGCGGGAGAGCTTTCTCTGGAGCTCGAAATGCGCGACGGCGTGCCGCAGCCGAAGCGCCATATGGCGATCGTCCCCCCCTACACCGAGGTCATCGCGACGCAACGTTCCGTGCGTTCGTCGGACGTGTCGATGCTCGTCGAGGAGGCGAATGCTTCGTGGCTGGGTGTGCCGATGATCGCCCGCGACCGCGTGATCGGCGTGCTGTCGGTGCAGTCGAATGTGCGGAACGCCTTCTCCGACGACGACGCCGCGCTGCTCTCTGCCGTCGCCAGCCAGGCCGCGGCCGCGATCGACCACTCCTCGCTCCTGCGCGACCTCGACGCAAAGGTGCGTCAGCGGACGACCGAGATCAACGCCACGATGCGGCAGCTCGAACAGCGCGCCGAGCAACTGGCGATGATGAATCGCGTGACGCAATCGATCACATCCATGCATGACCTGGATGTCATGCTGCGGACGATTACCCGGGAGATGGTCCTGCTCTTCGGTGCACGGAGCTGCAGCATCACCCTGCTCAACGAGGCGCGGACAGAGTTACGCGTCGTTGCCGACCACACCGTTGGCGACGGCGAGCCGAGCGCTATCGGCATGAGCATCCCTGTTGGAGTCGATGCCGCCGGGATCATTCTGCGCACGCGAAAGCCGATCGTAATTCCGCACGCGCAAACCGATCCCCGCACTGCCGGAACACACAGGATCATGCGCGAGCGGCGTACCGAATGCCTGCTGGTCGTGCCGCTCCTGGTGCGGGGTGAAGTGATCGGGACGATCGGAATCGACAGCTCGGATCCGGCACGGCAGTTCGGTGACGGCGATGTTTTCG
Source organism: Thermoanaerobaculia bacterium (assembly GCA_035627015.1). Classification (GTDB taxonomy): domain Bacteria; phylum Acidobacteriota; class Thermoanaerobaculia; order Gp7-AA8; family Gp7-AA8; genus QHVT01. The sequence goes on from DASPMO010000162.1 coordinate 24,180, forward strand.
TGGCCGAGACCATTGCAGGTCAGATCGCGGGTGCGATCGAGGGAGCGCGCCTCTACGACGAAGAGCATCGCTCGCGCGAGCTTGCCGAACAACTGCAGGCCGTCGCGCAGGTCATGAATGAGAGTCTCGATCTGGAGGTCGTGCTCAACGCCATCCTCGATCAACTCCGGCGGGTGATTGAATACGACAGCGCGAGCGTGCAACTCGTGGAAGAAAACGGGATGCGCGTGCTCGCGGTGCGAGGCGTACCCGCGGGCGAGCTCGGACGCGTCCGTCCGCTCGATGAATTTCCGTACAACCGCAGACTGGCCACCGACCCGGAGCCGTTCACCACCTCCATCAATGCGGACGGTATCGGCTGGAAATTCGATCCGGTGCTCGGCCCCGTCCGCTCGAATGTCGGGGTACCGCTCGTCGTACGGGACCGCATCATCGGAGCGCTGACGATCGACAGCCATCAGGAGAATTTCTACTCGGAGGCCGACCTGCGGGTGGCAGGCGCCTTCGCTCGACAAGCGGCGATCGCGATCGAGAACGCGCGCCTCTATGGCGAGTTGCAGAAGGCCAAGGAAGAAGCCGAGACGGCGACCCGTGCGAAGTCGCAATTCCTCGCCAACATGAGCCACGAAATCCGCACCCCCCTCAATGCGATCCTCGGCTTCGTTCAGCTCCTGCAGCGCGCTTCGGAGCGCAGCGAGGAGGACCGCCGGGCGCTGGAGATCATCTCCCGCAGCGGCGAGCACCTCCTCACGCTGATCAATGATGTGTTGTCGATGGCAAAGATCGAATCGGGACGCCTGACGACAGAAGTCAGCGACTTCGATTTGCGGCGAGTGATCGGCGCGATCGAGCAGATGTTCCGGCTGCGCGCAAGCGCGAAGTCGCTCGAACTGGCGGTCGAGATCGCGCCGTCCGTGCCCGCGACGGTGCGCGGCGACGAGGCCAAGTTGCGACAGGTGTTGATCAACCTTCTCGGGAATGCCATCAAGTTCACCGACCGTGGACGCGTCATCCTGCGCCTCGGGTGGCGCGACGGTACGGCATCATTCGAGGTCGAAGACACCGGGGCCGGCATCGCCGCGGACGACGTGGCCCGTCTCTTCGAAGCGTTTACGCAAGCGGGAAACGGCGATCGATCGCGCGAAGGGACAGGCCTCGGCCTCGCCATCAGCCGCAGCTTCGTCGATCTCATGGGCGGGAGCCTGCAGGTCGACAGCGCAATTGGACGCGGCTCCCGCTTTTCGTTCGCCATTCCGCTCCCTCCGGTCACGACGGCGGTTGCGGAGCAGCGGCCCGGGCGCAAGATCGTGGGACTCGCTACGGAACAATCAGCCTATCGGCTCCTCATTGCCGACGACACAGCCGAGAACTGCCTGCTCCTCGAGGAGCTCTTCACCGCTGTCGGTCTGGAGGTGCGCTCCGTGTCGAACGGCAGAGCAGCGGTGGAGGCATGGAGGGAGTGGCAGCCGCACCTCATCTGGATGGATGTCAGGATGCCGATCCTCGACGGCTGCGGTGCGACGCGTGCAATCCGCGCGGCGGAGGCGGAGAGTGGCCGGCAGCGCACGATCGTCATCGCCCTGACCGCCAGCGCGTTCGAGCATGACCGCGAGAGTATCGTCTCGTCGGGCTGCGACGACTTCGTGGCCAAGCCCTTCCTCCAGAACACGCTTTTCGACGTGCTGACGCGCCATCTCGGTGTGAGGTGGCGTTATGCCACCGCTGGGCCGGCAGCGGACGATGCGCAGCCCGTGCTGCCGGACGGCGCGTTGCCGGACGACGTGCGCGACGCACTCGACTCGGCGATTGTCAGGGGTGATGTCGCCGAGGCGGTACGAGTGGCCGACCGGATCGGCACCACAGAGCTTCGCGGACGCCTCCTGGAGATGCTCCGCACGTACCGCTTCGATGAAGCGCAGGAGTTGCTGAGATGACCGGTCCGACCGCCATGGTCTCCGACATCCTGATCGTCGACGACACGCCGGCGAACCTGGACCTGCTTTGCGGCATGCTGCGCGACCGCGGCTATCGCGTGCGCGTCGCCACGAGCGGCCCCCGCGCGCTGGCGGCGGTGCGTGCCGAACGTCCCGATCTGCTACTCCTCGATGTGACGATGCCCGGGATGAGCGGCTACGACGTCTGCCGGCAGCTCAAGTCCGACAACGACCTGCGCGGCATCCCGGTCATCTTCATCAGCGCTCTCGACGAAGTCGTCGACAAAGTGCGCGCCTTTGAGTCGGGCGGTGCCGACTACGTGACCAAGCCGTTCCAGTTCGGAGAAGTGCTGGCGCGGATCGACAATCAGTTGCGCATCCAGCGGCTGCAGCGGGACCTCGAGCAGCGCAACGCCGAACTGCTGCGGCTGAACCAGGAACTGAGCGCATCCCAGCAGCGACAGGAACGCATCCTCACGACACTCTCCGATGTCCTGCCCGGGACGGTGCTCGACGGCAAGTTTCGCCTCGAGAATAAGCTCGGCAGCGGCGGGTTCGGAACCGTCTATCGCGCGACACAACTCAACCTTGCCCGGCCGGTCGCGGTGAAGGTGTTTCACTCGCTCGCCGGACGTGCCGAACGCGCCGATCTGGAGCGGTTCCGCCGCGAAGGCATTTCCGCCTGCCGCATCAATCATCCGAACGCCGTGGCCATCATTGATTCCGGGGTTTCGACAGCGGGCATCGCTTACCTCGTGACCGAGTTGCTCGACGGCCGCACGGTCTCGGGTGAGCTCGAGGCGCGTGGCGGGAAGATGTCGCCATTACGCATGCTGGAGATCGCTCAGCCGGTCTGTCAGGTCCTGTCCATGGCCCATGCCGCCGGGATTGTCCATCGCGACGTAAAGCCGGAGAACGTGTTCCTGCACAACGGACCGACGGGAGAGATGGTGAAGGTCCTGGATTTCGGCATCGCCAAGCTGCTCGACGAGCAGGCGGTGTCGGAGTCATTGATCACATCGCGACACGTCGCAGTGGGGACGCCGCTTTACATGGCGCCGGAGCAGATGTGCAATGAGCTCCAGGACGGCCGCGCCGATGTCTACAGCCTGGCGGTGATGGTGTATCAGATGCTCACCGGGACCCTGCCCTTCGAGGATGGCTACAACTTCATGAGCATCGCCATGCTCAAGCTGCGCGATGAGCCCGCGCCGATGCGCACGTACGACCCCACCATTCCGCGCCATTTGGATGAGATCGTGCTCAGCGCCTTGTCCCGTGATCCGAAGGCGCGGCCGACAGCGGCGCGATTCGAGGAGATGCTGGTTCGGGCAGTGGAACGCACCGCGGCGGTCTGAGGCCGTTGTCGTACTGGCGGTGTGGTAACGCCGCGCGCCCCTTGTCTCATTACGGACGGAGCTCTGTGCTCCGCTGTGTCACCATGATCCAGGCGTCGATCCCTCGTGGAGAAGCTCGCCTGCCCGGAGTGCCGCGGCTCGATCGAGGTTGCCGAGAGCCGTCACGAAAATGAGCTGCGGATTCTGCAGGGGACGCTGCGCTGCGTCGCCTGCGGCCAGCGTTACCCATCGACCAGGGGCATCCCCCGCATGGTCAAGGCGGCTGATGACGTCAAGGACGCTCGCACCCGAACAGAACATCGTCGGGGTGGACATGGGCGTGGAGTCGCTGGAACGGGCCATGGCCCGTTTCGGTTCCTTGCGGAAACCTAAGCAGAACGCACCCATTCGACCCACAGTCCCCTCTCCCCACCGCGTGGGGAGAGGGTCAGGGTGAGGGGACGTGCCCCGCTGCGAGGAACCGCCCCTCACCCTGGCCCTCTCCCCGCGCGCGGGGAGAGGGGACCGTGGGC
>DASPMO010000163.1:0-6571 GCA_035627015.1 Thermoanaerobaculia bacterium
CACGCCTCCGCCCGACGCGCTGATCATCCCGGCCGTCGCGCACGCGGACGGCATCAACGCCCACTTCCAGTCCGACGTCCGCATCTCCAACACCTCGGCGCGGCTGATCGACTATCAGGTCACCTTCACGCCCAGCGGCGAGAGCGGCATCACGCAGGGGCAGCAGACCCGGTTCGCCATCGAGCCGGGACGCACCGTGGCCCTCGACGACGTGCTCAAGTCGTGGTTCGGCACCGGCAACGGCAGCGCCATCGGCACGCTGGAGATCCGTCCGCTGACGCAGACCTCCACCGCCTCCGCGGCCCTGGGCATGCTGGCCAACCTGACCACCTTCGCCTCGTCGCGCACCTTCAACGTCACCTCCAGCGGCACGTTCGGGCAGTACATCCCGGCCGTGCCGTTCGCGAGCTTCGTCGGGCGGGAGCGGCTGCTGTCGCTGCAGCAGATCGCCCAGTCGTCGCGCTACCGCACGAACCTCGGCCTGGTCGAAGGCTCCGGCCATCCGGCCTCGCTGATCGTGCGCGTCTTCGGCGAGTCGGGGCAGTACCTCACCGAGCTCAACGTCGACCTGCGCGGCGGCCAGCACCTGCAGCTCAACTCCTTCCTGCGCGAGCAGGGCATCGGCGCGCTCGCCGACGGGCGCGTGGAGATCGAGGTGGCCTCCGGCGACGGACTGGTCACCGCCTACGCCTCGGTGCTCGACAACGAGACCAGCGACCCGCTGCTGGTGACGCCGGTGACGGTCGACAGCGTGGGCGCCACGAAGTGGGTCGTCCCGGGCGTGGCCGACCTGGCCAGCGGCTTCGCCAACTGGCAGACCGACCTGCGCCTCTTCAACGCCGGCGCGCAGCCGGTGGAGGCCACGTTCACGTTCCACTCGCAGAGCGGCGCCGAGCCGAAGGTCCATACGTTGACCATCGGGCCGGGCCAGGTGCGCCAGTTCGACAAGGCCCTGGTCTCCCTCTTCGAGACCACCAACGACGCCGGGGCGGTGCACATCACCACCGCCGAGCCGTCGCGCCTCATCGCCACCGCCCGTACCTACAACCAGACCGGCCGCGGCACCTACGGACAGTTCATCTCGGCAGTGACCATCCCCGAGGCGGCCTCGCTCGGCTCGCGTCCGCTGCAGCTCCTGCAGGTCGAGGAGTCGGAGCGCTTCCGCTCCAACATCGGCATCGTCGAGGTGACCGGCAAGCCGGTGCGCGTCGAGATCTCGGCCGTCCCTCCCGACGCCAAGTTCAGCGCCTTCACGGAGCTGGAGCTCAAGCCGAACGAGTTCCGCCAGCTCGGATCGCTCCTGAAGAGCATGGGGCTCGACGACACGCACAACGCCCGCGTGACGGTGAACGTGGTGGGCGGCGAAGGCCGCGTGACCGCCTACGCCAGCGTCATCGACATGCAGACCAACGACCCGACGTACGTGCCCGCGCAGTAAGTTGCTGTGTTGCTGGTGATTGGTTCAATGCGCTGCATGGCCGGAACGCCATGCAGCGCCACGAACCAGCAACACAGCAACCAGCAACGCAAGCCGGGCTTCAGCCCGCCCCTTTTGCCGCCTTGACCAGCGCTTCCATGTGCCCGATGTACTTTTCGAACGCGCGCTTCCCCGCCGCGGTGAGCGAGTACTCCGTCTTCGGGATCCGTCCCTCGAACGACTTCTTGCACAGGAGATAGCCCGCCTCTTCCAGCTTGCGCGCGTGGACGCTCACGTTGCCGTCCGTGGTCTTGAGGATGGCCTTCATCTCGTTGAAGGTCAGCGTCGGGTTGACCGCCAGCGCGCTGACGATGGCAAGGCGCGTCTTCTCGTGGATGAGGCGGTCGAAGTCGGGGATCGACGTCTCTACCGGCAGCCGTCGCGGCGCCGGTGCATCGGATGTTTTGCGTGCTGCTGCTCCTCTAGCCACCGTACCTCCTGGCAATGATGAAACCGAAGACGACGTGCAGCCCGCCGAAGCCCGCGCCGACGAGCGCGTTGGCCAGTTGCGGACCGGCGAAACATGCGGCAATGCCGAGAATCATGTAGCAGACGCCCATCACCGGCACGACCGGGATCGAGAACGCGCCGCTGCTGACGAACGAGGCCCCGTAGATCAGCAGCCAGAGCGCGGGCAGCGCCGTGTACGTGCCCGTGCCGGCCAGGACGAGCGTCAGGGCGGCGCCGGCGATGATCGGCGCGAAGTAGCTGCTGAAGAAGCGCCTGGAGGGGCCGTCGAGGAACGAGACGCCGGCCCGCTGCGCCTTGACGAACATCGTCACCGCCGCGATGAGTCCCGCCACGACCGCCTCGGCCAGCCACGTCAGCAGCCAGCGCCGCGTCCCCGCGTACGGGTGCGCGAGCACGGCCGCGCCGATCGCGGTCGCGCCGATGGCCACGCCCCCCCAGCCGGGGATCGATGTGAACGCGCTGGCGCGCTCCATCGCCTCGCGGATGTAGCGGAGATTGTTGAACGCGTGCTCGTGGATCGGAGCGGGATCGGGCACGACGCGATGGTAACGCATCCCAATCCCTTACAATAACGAGCGATCCACCCTGGAGGACCTTGGATGCGCCATTTCGCAGTCGCCGTCTGCCTGCTGTTCGTTGCCCTCACGCTCTCGGGAGCGACGTTCGAGCCCCTTTCCGACGCCCAGCTTCTCGACCGCGCCGACACGGTCGTCATCGCCACCGTGACCGGCGCCCAGGCCCGCACCGGCGAGGAGCGGATGATCTACACCGACGCGCGCCTGCACGTCGAGCAGGTGCTCAAAGGGAGCGCCGCGGCGAGCATCGTCGTGTCCGAGGCGGGCGGGTTCCTGAACGGGCGCGGCGTGGCCATCCCCGGGGCGGCGAGCTACGAGCCGGGGACGAAGGTGCTGGCGTACCTCAAACAGCGCGGCGACGGGACGTACTACACGGTGGCCATGGCCCTCGGGAAGTATCGCTACGAAGGGGAGCGCCTCGTGCGTGATACGCACGGGATCGAGCTGCTCGATGAGGCGCGCGAGCCGAGGCCGCGCACCGACGTCGATCCGCCGCAGAACTACGTCTTCAACGGCGGCAGCCCCGCGCGCCCGATCCGCTGGAAGGGCTGCGAGACCAACTGCACGATCTCCTACCTGCTCAACGACGTGCAGCCCGGCACCAACAACACACCCGAGGCCCTCGAGAACGCGCTCGCATCGTGGAGCGGCGCCTCCCCTTCCATCACCCTCGACCTGGGCGGTCTTACGCCGAGCAAGTCCTGGGGGGACGACCCGGCCAACCAGAGCAGGATCATCCTCAACTACAACGCCGGCGCCGGCCTGCCGCCGTTCTGCGACGGCAGCATCGGCTGCGCGGTGGTCTACTTCGGCATCCCCGGCGATCCCCATACCTTCAAGAGTGTGCAGTGGTGGTCCATCGAGGAAGCGCACGTGATCGTGGTGAACAACCCGATGAACACCGTGGCCCTGGAGACGATCCTCGGCCACGAGCTCGGCCACACGCTCTCGTTCGTCGATACGAGCCAGAACGCGCTCATGAACGGCAACCTGAATCTGGGCCGCGGCGCGGTCCTCGGTGCGTGGGACTTCGAGGCGCTGGGCCAGGTCTACAGCGCGTCCGGCCCCCCCTGCACCAACGTCAGCAACGTCGTCGCCAGCGGCGGCGGCACCATCAATCACGGCTCGCAGGCCTCCCTCTCCGTCACCGCCAGCGGCACGACGCCCTTCCAGTACCAGTGGTACGAGGGTGCGAGCCCCAGCACGGCCAGCCCGATCAGCGGCGCCACCAGCGCCACCTACAACACCCCCCCGGTCACGGAGACAAAGCAGTACTGGGTGAAGGTCGCCAACTCCTGCCCCTCCTTCGCCAACAGCAACACCGTCACCGTCACCCCCGCGGCCTGCAACCCCGCGGTCGTCACCGACGATCCGGACAGCCAGAACATCGCGCCGGGCGCCTCGGCCAACCTGCACGCCGCCGGCAACGGCACGTTCCCGATCACCTGGCAGTGGTTCCGCGGCAGCCCCGGCAACTGGACGCCGGTCGGCACCAACAGCCCCGACTACAACACCGGCCCGCTCACCACGACCACCAGCTTCTACGTCCGCATGACCAACGCCTGCGGCACCGACGAGAGCGCGGTGGCCACGATCACCGTCGGCACCACGCCGCCACCGTGCATCGCCCCGGCCATCGGCGCGCAGCCCTCCACCGTCAACGTGCCTCTCGGCCAGGGCACCACCTTCGCCGTCACCGCTACCGGCACCGCCCCCATCACGTATCAGTGGTTCCGCGGCGCCGCGCCGGTCGATACCGACCCGATCGCCGGCGCCACCACGAACACCCTCTCCGCCGGCCCCTTCAACACCGCCGGCACGTTCCGCTTCTGGGTGCGGGCCACGAACGCCTGCGGCAATGCCCCGAGCCAGACCATCACCGTCAACGTGGCCTGCCCGGACCTCACCGTCCCGCTGATCTCCGTCCCCGCGCTGACGCACTTCAGCACGCCGTACAGCGTCTCCTGGACGGGCAACCTGGCCGTCACCCCGACCTTCGAGGTGCAGGAGGCGACCGACGCCGCCTTCACGCAGAACGTGAAGACGTTCAACGTCGCCAACGCGCTGTCGCGCCAGATCGCGGCGCACAACGAGGTCACGCGCGAGACGCGTTTCTACTACCGCGTGCGGGCCATCTCCCCCTGCACCGGCCAGCCGACGGCGTGGTCCGCCGTCGCCTCGACGGTCGTGCAGCCGCCGCTTCCCCCGGACAGCACCGACTTCGCGACCAGCATCCCCCTCGGCGCCACGGTGCCGTTCTCGCAGCCGCTCCTCGTGCCCGGCTTCGGTGAGACCGCCAGCAATGGCGACACCTTCAGCATCTCCATCGACGTCCCGTGGCTGACGGTCTTCCCCGCCACCGGCGCGCTCTCGGCCGGCGGCACGACCGTGCAGCTCACGGTCAATCCGGCCACGCTCGAAGTCGGCTCCACCACCGCCACCATCCGCATCACGCGCACGCCGGGCACGACCGGCAGCATCCGCGCGAACGACGGCCCGACCACCACCTTTTCGCCGTTCTCCGTCACCATGGTCACGCCGGTGTCGCCCGACCCGCGGGACAGCAACCCGCCTCCCGGCACGCTGATCATCCCCGCCGTCGCGCACGCGCAGGGCATCGGCAGCCCGTTCCGCTCCGACGTGCGCCTGGTGAACGTCTCGTTCGAGGACATCGATTACGAGATCACGTACACGCCGTCGCAGCTCGACGGCACGGTGGAAGGGAAGAAGACGCGCCTGACCGTGAAGGCGGGCGACACGGTGGCCTTCGACGACATTGTGAAGTCGTGGTACGGCGCGGGGGTCCTCGGCGAGGGTGGTCTCGGCACGATCGAGATCCGTCCGCTGAACGCGCCGTCGACCACCAGCACCTTCGCCTCCAGCCGCACGTACGCTCTGGATGCCGGCGGCACGCTCGGCCAGTTCATCCCGGCGCTGCGCCTCGACCAGTTCGTGCGCGACATCAACGCCGACACGCTGGGGCGCATCAGCCTGCAGCAGATCGCCAACAGTCCCTTCTACCGCACCAACCTCGGCTTCGTGGAAGGCTCCGGCGCGCCGGCGCAGTTCCGCGCAAGCCTGCTCGATGGCAACGGGAAGGTGCTGCAGAGCATCATCCGCAACCTCCCGCCATTCGGCCACCTGCAGCGCAACCTCACCGACCTGTTCGACAACATCGAGCTCTCCGATGGCCGCGTGGAGGTGGAAGTGCTCTCCTCGACGGGCCTCGTCAGCGCGTACGCCTCGGTGCTGAACAACCGCACCAACGATCCGCTGATGGTCTTCCCCGTCCAGCCGGCGCGCACGACTGCGCCGCGGTACGTGCTGGCCGGCATGGCCGAGTTCGTGGCCGGCGACCGCAACTTCCACAGCGACATGCGCATCTACAACGCCGGCCGCGACCCGGTCACGGTCACGCTCTGGTACTACGACCGCGGCCGGGACACGCCCAGCCAGCCGCCGCGGCAGGTCACGCTCGCGCCCGGACAGGTGCAGTCGTACAACGACGTGCTGCCCACCTTCTGGGCCGGCCTCACTGGCGGCGGCTCCATCGTCGCCACCGCCCCGCCCGAGTCGTCGCTCGTCCTCACCGCGCAGACCTACAGCCGCCAGCCGGATGGCGGGACGAAGGGACAGTTCATCCCCGGCGTCACGCATCGCGAGGCCACCGGCCTCGGCGAGCGCGCCCTGGAGGTGCTGCAGCTCGAACAGTCCGCCCGCTACCGCTCCAACGTCGGCGTGGTCGAAGTGACGGGCGCCCCGGCCGTCATCGAGATCACGATGTACGAGCCCGACGCCAAGATCTCCGCCTCGACGCAGTACTCGCTCAAAGCCAACGAGTACATCCAGTTCGACCGCATCCTCGAAGCGATCGGCCAGCTCGGCACGGTCTACAACGGCCGCGTCAGCATCCGCGTGATCGCCGGCCAGGGGCGCGTGTACGGCTACGGCTCGATGGTCGACAACGCGACGGAAGACCCCACATACGTGCCCGCGCAGTAGCCATACTCAACGTAAACGTAGGGCGGGCTTCAGCCCGCCTCCCCCG
>DASPMO010000164.1:0-17009 GCA_035627015.1 Thermoanaerobaculia bacterium
TCGAGTACAACGTCGACTGCGTGGGGGACCTGCAGGGACGCTTCGACTCGGTGGTCATCGCCGACCTGGAGCGCGTCCACCAGCTCCCGCGCGACGTCGACGCCATCGTCCTGGCCGACGTGCTCGAGCACCTGCGCAGCCCGGCCCGCGCCCTCGGACTGGTGCGGGACGCGCTCAACGACGACGGGCACGTCTTCATCTCCGTCCCCAACATCGCCAACATCACCGTGCGCCTCGGCCTCCTCCTGGGCATCTTCGAATACCGCGACCGCGGCATCCTCGACCACACCCACCTGCGCTTCTACACCGTGCGCACCATCAAGCACGAAGTCGAGCGCGCCGGCTTCCGCATCGAGGAAGTGCGCGGCTCGTCCGTCCCCATCCGCCTCATCATCGGCCGCTTCACGCCCGAGTTTCTCTTACGCATCGGCGAGCGCCTGCTGACGTGGCTCACGCGCCTGTGGCGGGGCCTCTTCGCCTACCAGGTCATCCTCGTCGCCACGAAGAAATAGTCTGGAGTGCGGCAGCGCCAGCTGCCGCTTTCCATGCGGCAGCCGCAGCTGCCGCGGGCGGGCGGGCGGCTGGCGCCCCCGCATAGAGAGCGGCAGCTGGCGCTGCCGCACTCCAGACGCTACGCGTAACGTAGGGCTGCGGCTTCCGTTTTCGCCGCCCACGAGCTGCGGGCACGCTCGTCCCGGGAGCCTGGCACTTCCTTCCGCGTGTGGAGTGGCTGCGCCTCTTCCGGCACGCCGGGCTGGCCGACGACAGCGAGATGAGAATTACGCCGCTCGTCCGCGTCTGGTCTGTGTCCAGGCGCGTGGCATGAGACTCACGAAGAAATCGTCTGGCGCAAGCTCAAGCGGCGAAACGAATGATCTCGAGCTCCGCCGACGCATCGGCGCGGGCCAGCAACTCATCGACGCGCGCGAGCGTTGCGTCCTCGAGCAGATACTCGCTACACCCCTCGCACTGCAGCACCGGCAGGTCCTTCACGATCACGATGGCGCGATCGGCGATCTTGAACGGAAGGTCGGTGATGATCGGCTGCATCGTGCCGCCGCAGACCTGACATCTCATCATTTCGCCCTCCTCGTTCTCAAATCGGGCAGCCATTCCCGCCAGTCGGGACGGTATGCCGTGACTACGCGCACATTGTCTCCTGCAACGTCGACGGCGAACAGCACGTGATACGTGTTGGCCGCGATGACGAGATAGCTCGTCAGATACTTGTCCTCAGGATACGCCTCGACGATCTCGTACGTTTCCACAGCGGCAAGGATGTCCTCACGCTCGATACGACGGCGTTCGAGCCGCATGTTGACGTGATAGGTCCAGAAGATCTTTCGCTCGCGGACGCATTTCTGGATGAAGATCAGCGGATCCATGTAAACCGCCGGAGTGAAACAAGGCTCGTTCCCAGAAGCAGCACCACCCCCACCCCCGCCACCCACCACCACCCCCGCCCGATCCTGCGCGAGAACACGATCTCGTGTTTGCCCGCGGGGACGGGCACGCCGGCGAAGAGCATGTCGGTTTTGAGCGGGGTCGCCGGGGTGCCGTCGATAGTGACGGCGAGCTCGGGGGTCAGTTTCTCGGAGCTGGCGAGATAGAAAGGGGCGGGGGACTCGGTGGTGATGCGTTGTTCGTTGGGGGCGTAGTGCGTGAGGGTCACGCGGGCGTCCGCCGGAGGAAGCGACGGGGCGGCGGCGACGGCTTCCCGCGAGAAGTCGAGGTCGCGCGTGGCGAGGAACTGGTCGTCGGTAAGGTTGCGGAGGCGGGAGACGGCGCGGAAGCGGGGGAGCTCGGCGAGGTTGCGGAAGACACGTCCCTCGGGGAGCTCGCGCTCGAACATCACCGGGGTGGTCACGCGTCCGTAGAAGACGGACTGTTTGTTCTCCCCCTGCAGGACGTAGCCGCGCACGTTGACGGCGCGCACGCGCAGCGTGACGCTCTCGCCGAGACGCGCGTACGGGCGCAGCGGGACGTAGACCTTGTTCATCACGTTGGCCTCGTCCATGGTGAAGGCGCGCGACCAGACCGCGCGGCCGCCTTTCAGCAGCGTCACCTCGACCCACCCGCTGCCGCTCTCGACGTTCAGCGGCAGCTCGATCGACCAGAACGGCTCGGCCTCGACGCGGATCTCGCGCTGCAGCACGGCGCCCGGCTTCAGGGCGATGGTCCCGGTCTCCTTCACGCCCGGCACCGTGGCCTTGAAAATGCCCCACTTCACGATGTCGATGTACTTGTGCTCGATGAAGTAGCGGACGCCGAGGAGCGCGTTCAGCGGGTCGTCGAAGTTGTAGGTCGGGCTGAAGAAGGTGATCACCGTCGACTTGCCGTTCCACGAGCTGGGATCGATCCGGTGCAGCAGCTTTCGGTAGGCAGCCTCGGAGCTGAAATGGCTGCGGACGTCCTCGACGCGCACCAGCTCCGAGGAGTTCGGCCAGAGGAAGTCCATCATCGGGGCGATGCGGAACGGCGGACGCTCGCTCTGCAGGAAGGCGATGGTCGGCGTCGTGGCCACGCGCGCCTCTTCGTGCGTGAGGTACGGGTGGAAGCGCCCGGCGAACAGCGCCAGGTCGAAGGCGATGAGGAGGGCCACGGCGTCGTAGACGAGCTGCCGGCGCAGCCGCGCCGCCGCGGCGAGATAGGCGATCGGGATCGGCAGCAGCAGCCCGACGCGCGCCAGCGCGGAGTACTTGAAGCCCGGCACTTTCGCCACCAGCGCACTGATGACGGGCGCGCCGAACATGCAGGCCACGATGAGGATGGCCATGGCCAGCCAGAACCAGCGCGCCCGTGCGCGGCGGTTGAAGAGCCCGAGAAGCGCGAGCGGGATGGCCAGCAGGCCGAGGTAGACCGTCGACTCGACGTAGTTGTTCAGCACCCCGAGCTGCGGATCGCCGACCCAGTTCTTGTACGCCGGATTGCCGAGGCGGTCCGGCTGCAGGAACTGCCGCGCGTGCGCGAGCGGATAGACCGCGGCCAGACTCGTCCCCTGACGGGTTTCGAGATACCCGGTGCGGCGGATCAGCTGCACGAACGGGATGAGCGTAGGCAGCGCAATCAGCGCCGCGATGAAAACGGCAAAGCCGTTCTGGAGTGCGGCAGCGCCAGCTGCCGCTCTCCATCGGCGCAGCGCCAGCTGCGCCCCATACAACACCACGATCCAGGCCCCGTACGCGATCGCAGCGGGAAACCCCGAGATCGCATACGCCAGCGCGATCAGCGTCGTCACGACGATCGGCGTCCGCCTCCCGGAGAACGTCCGCCGCACGATCCACAGCAGCGCCGGATAGAGCACCGTCGTATTGGTGATCTGCCACAGCCACCGCACCGAGTACACACCCGCCACCGCAAACAGCAGCGCGCCGATGGCCGCCCCCCGCCGCCCGAGACGCTCCTCGCGCAGCCAGAGATAGGCGAAGACGAACGACGCGTTCAGCTTGAGGAAGGCCATGGCCGTGTAGAGCCATGTCAGCGGCACGAGCAGCGGGAGCAGCGCGAACGGCGTCAGCGTCGCCGCGGCGGAGGAACCGAAGCCAGGGACGCCCGCGGCGATGTAGGGGTTCCAGTGGAACGTGCGCGGGTCGGCCTTCGCCAGCGCCAGCAGCGTGAAGTAGGCAGTGGGAGGATCGTTCAGCAGCGAGTTCTGCGCGTGCGTGACGTCGAGCGGCTTCCCCAGGTTCCACGGGCTGAAGTTGAGGAAGACGTCGTTCGGCGAGACGACGCGGTCCAGGAAGACCACCGGGAAGAAGAAGACGAGGTTGGCGACCGCGAGGCCGAGGAGGGCGGTGCGGTGTCTGCGAAGGAAGCGAGCCACTCGCGGTCAGTTTATCCTCTGCGGGTGAAGAAGCTCGTCGTGGCCGCCGACATCGACTCCTCCCTCGACGAGCGCGCCCGCGGCGACGCGCGCTTCGAGATCCTCCGCCGCCCCGTGCGCACGGAGGCGGAGCTGGTCAATGTGGTGCACGACGCGCACGTGCTGGCCACGCGCGCGTACAACAAAGTCACGCGGCGCGTGCTCGAGGCGGCGCCGCACCTCGAGCTGATCGTGCAGGGGACGGCCGGCATCGACAACGTCGACCTGGAGGCGGCGCGCGAGCGCGGCATCCGCGTGATCCACCTGCCGGGCGTGAACGCCAACGCGGTGGCGGAACTGGTGGTGGGGTTCATGATCTCGCTCACGCGCACGGTGCCGTTCTACACGCGCGAGCTGGTGCGCGGCGCGTTCGGCCGCGACGACTGTGCCGAGCGCCACGAGCTCCGCCACTTTCGCCTCGGCATCGTGGGACTGGGCAACGTCGGCTCGCTGGTCGCGAAATACGCGCGGGTGTTCGGCATGCGCGTCGCGGCGTACGACCCGTATGTTGAGGAGGCACGGGTGCCGTCCCTCGACGAGCTGCTGCGCACGAGCGACATCCTCACGCTGCACGTACCACTCACGCACGAGACGCGGAAGATGATCGGCGCGGCGGAGATCGCGAAGCTCGCCCGCGGGTCGTACCTCATCAACGCCTCGCGCGGCGAAGTGCTCGATCAGCAGGCGGCGCTGGAGGCGCTGGCGTCGGGCCACCTGGCCGGCGTCGCGCTCGACGTCTTCGACCCCGAGCCAATTGAGGGGCCGCTGCCGGACGACCCGCGGCTCATCCTCACGCCGCACATCGGTGGGTGTTCGTGGGAGGTGAAGACGACGGTGGGGGGGAGGTTGTTCGAGAAGATCGCGGAGTTCTACTCCCTGTCATCCTGAGTCGCGCAGACGACGAAGGACCCCCTGCTGGAACCCAGTGCTCGCTCCGTCGGCGGGGGGTCCTTCGCCCTCTGCGGGGCTCAGGATGACAGGTTAGACGACGCGTTTTCCATCCCGCCACACCGCGCTCACCAGGTTCACCCCGAAGTGATAGACGAGGTGGAGGTAGGAGGGCGCGTCGAGGAGCACGAAGTCGGCGCGCTTTCCCGGCTCGATCGATCCGGTCTCGTGGGAGAGGCGCAGCGAGTAGGCGCCGTTCAGGGTGGCGGCGGTGAGGGACTCCTCGACCGTCATCTTCATCTGCAGCGTGGCCAGTTGCACGACGGTCTGCATCGACTCGGTCATCGACGACCCGGGGTTGCAGTCGGTGGAGAGCGACACCGCGCCCCCCTTGTCGATCAGCGCGCGGGCGGGCGCGTAGCGCGGCGACATGAGGAAGAAGCTGGTCGCGGGGAGGAGGTTGGCCACCGTGGCGGAGGCGGCCAGGGCGTCGACACCGCGGTCGGAGACGTACATCAGGTGATCGGCCGAGGCGGCGCCGAGGTCGGCGGCGAGCGCGGCGCCGTCGGTGTCGGAGAGCTCGTCGGCGTGCAACCGCGGCACGAGGCCGTACTCGAGGCCCGCGCGCAGCACCTTCTCGCCCTGAGCGCGGGTGAAGACGCCGCGCTCGACGAAGGCGTCGTTGAAGACGGCCAGCCGCTCGCGCGCCACGGCGGGGAGGATCTCCTCGACGATGGTCGTCACGTAATCGTCGTCATCGCGGGGAAACTCGTGCGCCGCGAGACAGGTTGGTACCAGCCGCACGGGCGATCGTGCCGACGCGGCGCGGATGGCGCGGAGCTGCTTCAGCTCGTGCTCGAGCGAGAGCCCGTAGCCGCTCTTCGCCTCCGCGGTAGTCGTGCCGTAGCGGGCCATCGTCGCCGCGCGCGCGAGCACGTTGATCACCAGTTCCTCGAGCGGGGCCGCGCGCGTGGCGCGCACGGTCGAGGCGATCCCGCCTCCCGAGGCGGCAATGTCGGCGTACGTCTCCCCCTGCAGGCGGCGGTTGAACTCCGACTCGCGGAAGCCGGCGAAGGGGATGTGCGTGTGCGAGTCGACGAAGCCGGGGATCGCGCACGCGCCGCGGGCGTCGAAATCCTCGTCGATGGAAAGCGTGCAGCCGGACTCGGGACCGACGTAGGCGAAGCGGTTGCCGTCGACGACGATGACGGCATTCTCGTGCACGGTCAGCGAGCGCATCGCGGCACCGCGTGCAGCGGTGCGGCCGGCCGGCGTCGCGATCTGCGACAGGTTGCGGATGAGCAGGCTCATTGTTGTCGGTTGTCAGTTGTCGGTTGTCTGTGACGTAGCGCCTGAGCGGGAACGCACAGACAACTGAGAACCGACAACCGACAACATCTCAGGACGAACTGCGGGACCGGAACAGGCTCGTGATCGGCTCCTCGTTCGCCTCTTCCTCGGCGTCGAGGGCGATCATCTGCTGGATCATGTCGATGGTGGTGGTGAGCTTGTTGCGCGCGGCGCGGCGCTCCATGCGCAGGTCGCCGATGGAGCGCTCCAGGTCCGCCACGCGCTGCTGCGCCTGCGACACCAGCCGCTCGGCGAGCAGTTCCGCGTCCTTGACGATCAGCTCCGCTTCCTTGCGCGCGTTGGCGGTCAGGTCCTCGGCCACCTTCTGGGCGGAGAGGAGCGTGTCCTTGAGGATGCGCTCGCGGTTCTCGTGGTCGTCCACGTCCTCGCGGAGCATCGCCACGTCGCGCTGCATGCGGTCGTTCTCGCGGAGGAGGCGCTCGATCTCTTCGGCCACGAGGTGCAGGTAGGCGCGCACTTCGTCGGGGTTGTAACCCTTCAGGCCGCGGGAAAACGTCTGCTTCTGGATCTCGAGCGGTGTCAGGTTCTGCATCGTCACACCCTCCACACACGGGTTAGCGTGCAGCCAGTATAAGCCTCGCCGCCAGCACGGCCAGCAGTTGCCGCAGGATCCAGATGATCAGCACCAGCACCATCGGCGACCAGTCGATGCCGGCCGTATCGAAGCGGCGCAGGAATCTGCGGATGGGGCGGAGGAAGGGGCGGGTCATGCGCTCGAACAGGTCGTTGAGCTGTTCGAGGATCCCGTAGAACTGGCGGTGGCGCCAGCGGAACTTGGAGTTGCGGAGGAAGAAGAGCACCCAGGAGAGGATGACCCAGACCAGGATCACCCATTGGAGGATGTCCAGGATCAGGTCCAGGGCGCGGATGAAGATGAGGACGAAATCCATCAGCCGCGCGCTCCGAAGATCGCCCGGCCGACGCGCACGATGGTCGCGCCCTCCTCGATCGCCGCCTCGAAATCGTCGGTCATGCCCATGGAAAGCTCCGGCAGCCCGAGATCATCGCGCATCCGCCTCAATTCGCGAAAGTAGGGGCGGGAATCGCCGACCGGCGGAATGGTCATCAGACCCGTCAGGTGCAGCGACGGCAGCGCCGCGATGGCGCGGGCCAGCGACCCCGCCTCGGAGACGTCCGCGCCGCTCTTCTGCGCCTCGCGCCCGACGTTCACCTGCAGCAGCACTTCCTGCCGCTTGCCGATGGCCTCGGCGGCGCGGGCGATCTTCTCCGCCAGCGGCAGCGAGTCGACCGACTGGATGACGTCGAACAGCGCCACCGCGTCCTTGACCTTGTTCGACTGCAGGTGGCCGATGAGGTGCCAGCGCGCGTCGCCGCGGACCGTCGGCTTCTTGTCGCGCGCCTCCTGCACCTTGTTCTCGCCGACGTGCAGCGCGCCGGCGGCGATGGCGTGCTCCACGTCCGTGGCCGGAAAGGTCTTGGTCACGGCCACGAGGATCACCTCGTCGCGGCGGCGCGCGGCGGTGTCGCAGGCGGCGACGATGCGCCGCTCCACCGCCGTCAAACCGGCAGCAATCTCCTCAGCCCTCGACACGCTTGCGCTCCAGAGACCGCCCGTCCGCGCGGTCCACCGCGAGGTTGGCCAGGCGGTCGGCGTCCTTGTTCCCCGCGCGCAGCGTGTGGCGGATGGAGAAGCGGCCGAAGCGGCGGGCCATCGACTTCGCGCGCTCGTACAGCGGGATGAGGTTGGGGTGGCGGACTTTGTACACGCCGAGCATCTGCTTCACGAGCAGCTCGGAGTCGGAGACGATCTCGACCTCGGTGGCCCCTTCCGCGTGCGCCACTTCGAGCGCCTCGAGGAGGCCGGAGTACTCGGCGACGTTGTTCGTCTGGCGGCCGAGGTAGCCGGCCACCTCGATGATCTCGCCGGCGGTCGTCTTCATGTACACGCCGTAACCGGCCGGACCGGGATTGCCGCGGGCCGCGCCGTCGATGAATGCCGTGACTTTCAGGATGTGGGTCTCTCCAGGTAGAGGATGCGGTGGCAGCCTTCGCAGTGCACCAGCTCGCCGCGCTTGAGCTGCTGCGCGACCTGCGGCCGCACGCGCGTGCGGCACGACGAGCAGGTGTCGGCGTTGACGCGGGAGACGGCGATCTGCTGGCGCTGCCGGTAGATTTTCTGGAACTCGGCGCGGAGGCGCGGCGGGAGCGTGGCCTCGAGGTCGGCCGCTTTCTTTCTCAGCTTCTCCGCTTCTTCCTTGAGGTCGCCGAGCGAGTGCTGCCACTCCGCGTGGGCGGCGTCGTAGCGCGACTGCAGCTCGTCGTGGCCCCCCTTGCGCGCGTCGAGCTGCGATTGCAGGCCCTCGGCCTCGGTCATGGTCTTGAGCACCGAGTCCTCGAGCTCCTTGACGTGCTTGCGCGTGGCGTCGATCTCTTTCCACGCCGCTGCGTACTGCTGCTGATTCTTCACCTGCATGAGCTGTCCCTGGTACTTCTTGAGGAGCTCCTGCTGGTCGGAGAGCTCGCCGTCGACGCGGCGGCGCTCCTTGCCGAGCGTGTCGAGCTGGCCCTGCAGACGGGTCACTTCCTCATGAGCGGACTGGTATTCGCGATCGACGGTCGCGAAGGACTCCGGTTTCACGCTCATCTGCTTCTCGCGCTCGTTGAGCGCGGTCATGATGGTCTGCAGCTCCCATAGTTTGTCGATGTCGCTCAACAAGCCCTCCAGAAACAGAAAAGGCGTTCCTCTGTCGGAACGCCTGTGCAGGACGAGTGGTCCTCGCGGATCGGACAACGCACAATCGTCTCGGTATCTCTCAGCATGGCAAATGTGTTGGTGGGTCCACCAGGATTCGAACCTGGGACCTGCCGGTTATGAGCCGGTAGCTCTAACCGCTGAGCTATGGACCCCAGGGAGGCGATTCTACCGCAGCTCGACCATGTCTCCGATGAGTAGCTCGCGCCGCACCTGCAGGACGACGGCCGAGGCGGTCCGGGCCTCGGTGGTGAGCACGCCGATCTGGCCGAGGACCATGGGCGGCTGACCGCGCAGCTCGCTGCGCCGCGTGACGGTGAGAAAGTCGCCCGGCTGGACGCCGTTCTCGGTGCCGAGGTTGATCTGCACGAGGTTCCCCTCGACGAGGCCGAGGTGCCACTCGCGCGAGCCGACGATGTGCCCGCTGGCCTTGCCGGTCCGGGGATCGCACCATTCGGCCGGGCTCGGCACCCGCGCGATGGGGATGGGCAGCTGCGGGATCGGCTTGAGCCGCGCGCCGATGGGGATCTCCCGGCAGGTCTCGGTGATGATGGCGCGCGACTGCCCGTTCTCGGTGCAGAGGACGCGTGCCTGGCCGAGGTAGTCGTACTGGCGGCCGATCGTACGGCCGGTCTCGGGATGCTTGACGATCTCGGCCGGCTGCACGATCAGGTACGTCTCGCCGGCGACGAGGCCGGTGGAGAGACCACCGGTCACGTACACGAGGTCGCCCAGCGTGGCGCGGGCCGCGTGCACCGTGGCCGGGAGGTACTTGATGTCGACGGCCTCGTGCGAGGCGATGAAGTTCGGCATCGGCTCGTCGGGATCGCCGATGTAGCCGTAGCAGTAGATGTCGGACTCGGAGGCCAGCGCGATGGGACGGTTCTCGGTGGTGAGGCGCGCCGTGGGGACGGCGCTGCTGTCCTGCGTGGAGATGAAGTAGTTGGCCGGCTCCTCGCGCGGCGTGACGGCGGCCAGCGCCCCCTCCCCCTCCGCCCC
Source organism: Thermoanaerobaculia bacterium (assembly GCA_035627015.1). Lineage (GTDB taxonomy): Bacteria > Acidobacteriota > Thermoanaerobaculia > Gp7-AA8 > Gp7-AA8 > QHVT01. Next base: position 9,834 of record DASPMO010000164.1, read on the forward strand.
GGCCGCGGCGACGTTGGTCCCTTCTCCCTCGACGAGGAGCACGTCGCCGGGATAGATCCAGTGCGCGTCCTCGATCCAGGTGTTCGACTCCCAGAGCTGCGGCCAGAGATAGGGGTTGTTGAAGTACTGCTGGGCGAGCGACCAGAGCGTGTCGCCCGACTTGATGACGTGCGTGCGTGCGCCGGCGGGATAACTGGCCGGATCGGGCGGGTTCCAGGCGGTCCAGTGATCGCCCACGCGATGCAGCTCGCGCGGTGGCTGCGAGGACTGCCGTTGCGCGAATGCGCCGGTCGCAGCGATCACGAGCAGGAGAACGGGAGCCACCCTACGCACACAAACCATCTTTCCCCTCCTGGGTTGGTTCGGGGAAAAGTTAGCTTAGTGTGGCAGTTACGTCAAACGGATGTGGCGCGGGCTTCAGCCCGCGGGCTTGGCGGGCTGAAGCCCGCCCCACATCTCTAGCGCAGCGTGAGCGTCCCGTCGGCCTCGGGGACCGAGCCGCCGACCTGCTCCTGCTGGTACTTCTCGAGCTGCTTGTTGCGCTTGTCGTAGTTCTTGAGGACCTTCTTGACGTACTGGCGCGTCTCGCGGAACGGCGGGATGCCGCGGTAGCGCATGACGTTGCCCTCGCCGCCGTTGTACGCGGCCACGATCTTCTTCAGGTCGCCGTTGAAGCGCTTGTCGAGGTAGGCGATGTACTTCACGCCGGCGTCGACGTTCTGTTCGGGGTTGTAGAGGTCGCGCGCCCCCATCCAGCGGCCGGTGCGCGGCATGAGCTGCATGAGACCGCGCGCGCCGACGTGCGACTTCGCCCGCGGCTTGAAGCGCGATTCCTGCTCGATCACGGCCGCGACGAGGTTCGGGTCGACGTCGTACTTTTTGGCCTTGGCATAGATCAGCTCCCCGAACGGGATCTCCTCGGCGAAGAACTCGGCGCGGATGGCGTCGTTGATGCGGTGCATCTCCTCGAGGAAGATGTCGCGCTTCGCCTGCGGCGCCTCGTTGGAGGCCCAGCGCTCGGTGGCGATCCACTTCTGGTCGAAGAGCGCCAGTTCGCGCGAGACGTAGCGGTCCGGCAGGACCTGCGCGAGCTTGAAGACGGTGTTGCCGGTGAAGTTGCCCTGCAGCTTCGCGACGACCTTCTCGTTCGTCCCCTTCACCCGCACGACGCGCACGGCGTCGAGGTCTTTCTGGACGAGGAACTGCGTGTTCTCGATGGTCTCGGCGATGCCGCCGATGGAGAGGGCGGTGCCGAGAAGGAGCGCGACGGCACCGCGTCCACCGAGGAAACGGACGACGCGATGACGCTCGCCCTGCTTCCGAAGGCGCGCGATACGAACCGAGAGGGATTCCGAAACTGGGGTCTTCCTGGCCATCCGCGCTCCTTCTGTTATTCGGTGTGAACTACCGGAACGCGACTCAAAACGCCGCCGCTCTCGGGGTTATTGCCCGTCGAGGCCGCTTTTATTTGTAAGTGCTCCCTTTTGAGTGAGTTGGGTGACGAGATTCATTTCTTTCCGTCACGACACCGGGGGGCCGACGGGCTGAAGCCCGTCCTACGTTCAGCATGGTTTACGCCGGAGACGTGCTCGACGTAGGACGGGCTTCAGCCCGTCTCCCCGGTGTCACTCACCGAAGACTTCGGCGGAGAAGCGCTCGATCCGGCACTCCGGGGTCCGCCACGCGTCGGGCGAGAGCCCGGCCTTGATGCAGGTCTGCCGGAGGAAGGTCTCGCGGTCCCAGCCGTATTCGGTGGCGACCTGAGGCAGGAGCAGTCCGGCCCGCCCGCCGCGGCGGATGATCAGGCCGTCGCGGCCGACCTCGATCTCCCCGACGTCCGCCACGCCGACGATCGGGCTCATCACCGAGATCTCGATGTGCACGTTCGGCAGCTCTTCCGCCCGCAGGGGATGGAAGCGCGGGTCGCGGAACGCGGCGTTGACGGCGCTCGAGGCCACGGCCTCGCAGAGCGGCGCCACGGCCTCGATCGAGCCGATGCAGCCGCGCAGGTCGCCGTCTTTGGTGTGCAGGGAGACGAACGCGCCGCTGGGGCGCGTCAGCGCCTCATCGAGCCCCGAGCGGTCGAGCTCGGGGCGGCGTCCCTGGAGCAGGGCCTCAATCGACCGGCGGGCGATCGAGAGGAGCGTCTGGCGTTGTTCCGCGGTCAGCACGATGGATGAGCATGAGGTTGCGGACGTAGACGATCAGGCCCGCGCTCTGCCCGATGATGAACACCGGGTCCCGGCGGTGAATTGCGTAAATGGCCGTGACGATCCCGCCGCACAGCGAGAGGTACCAGAAGTGGACCGGGATATAGCTCTTCTTCTTCTTCTCCGACGCCAGCCACTGCACGATGAAGCGGGAGCCGAAGAGCATCTGGCCGGCCAAGCCGAAGACGACCCAGAGGTCCCATTTCATGGCCGCGCTCCGCACGGGTTGTCGGTTGTCGGTTGTCGGTTGTCTGTGAGCTCTGGCGCCGAGGCGCAGACAACTGACAACGGACAACTGACAACAATCGCTCTCACTGTTGCTCCTCACTCACCCGGTAATTCAGCATCCTCTTCCCCATCCACCGCACCGCGAAGCAGTCCACCAGGCCGCGGAAGGCGCGGTTCATGGCGCCGTACTTGGACTGGCCGAACTGGCGGGGGCGGTGGTTGACGGGCATCTCCACCACCTTGTAGCCGGCGTAGCGCACGAGCGTGGGGAGGAAGCGGTGCATGCCGGTGAAGAGGCGCACGCGGTCGATGGCCTCGCGGCGCGCGAGCTTGAGCGAGCAGCCGGTGTCGGTGATCCGGTCGCCCGTGATCCAGTTGCGCACGCCGTTGCCGATCTTCGACTGCAGCTTGCGGCTCCAGGTGTCGGCGCGGTTCACGCGCACGCCGATGACCATGTCCGAGGCCGTCTCGTCGAGACGCTTCATCATCGCGGGGATGTCCGCGGGATCGTTCTGCAGGTCGGCGTCGAGCGAGACGACGAAGCGCCCCGCGGCGGCGCGCCAGGCGGCATCCAGCGCGGCGGTCTGGCCGCTGTTCTTCTCCAGGGTCAGGACGCGCAGCGTCGGGTAGTCGGCGCGGGCGGCGCGCAGCACGTTCAGGCTGCGGTCCTTCGAGCCATCGTCGACGGCCACGATCTCGTACGTCCACCCTCTCCCGTCCAGCGCGGCCGCGATCTCGCGAAGCAGCAGGGGGATGTTCTCTTCCTCGTTGTACACGGGGAACACGACGGAGAGGTCGGGTCTCACGGTGGCGGGAGTTTAACCGCAAAGACCCGCTCGAAATTCGCCGTGGTGGCCTCGGCCACGCGCTCGAGCGGCACGTCCCACAGCCTGGCCAGCAGTTCGGCGATCTTGACCACATAGGCCGGCTCGTTGTCGCGCCCGCGGAACGGCACGGGGGCGAGGTACGGCGTGTCGGTCTCGATCAGCACCATGTCGTGCGGAAGCGCCTTGGCCACCTCGCGCAGCGGGTCGGCGTTGCGGAACGTGACGATGCCGGAGAAGGAGATCAGGAACCCCTGGTCGACCAGCTTCCGCGCCACGTCGAGCGACTCCGTGTACGAGTGCAGGATCCCCTGCACGCCGCTGCGCGAGAGAACGGCCACCATGTCGTCCGTCGACTCGCGGTTGTGCACGATGACCGGCTTCTTCATCGCCTTGGCCAGCTCGATGTGCCGCTCGAAGACCGCGCGCTGCGTGGCGCGCTCGGAGTGCATGTAGTGGTAGTCGAGGCCGATCTCGCCGATGGCCACGACGCGCTCTTCCGACGCCAGGCGGGCGATCTTCGCGAACGCGGCGTCGTCGCAGTCCTTCGCGTCGTGAGGATGGAAGCCGACCGCGGACCAGACATCGGCGTTCTGCTGCGCGATGGCCACGGCCTGCGGCGCATCCTTCAGGTTCGTGGCCGGCACGACGAAGCCGCGCACCGCGGTGGCGCGCGCGGCGGTGAGGTTCGCCTCCGCGTTGGACATGGTCAGGTGGCAGTGCGAGTCGGTGAAGATCATGTCCGCTCCACCAGCAAAGAGAGACCCATGCCGCCGCTGATGCAGAGCGTGGCCAGGCCGAGCTTCTTCTCCCGCGTCTGCAGCGCGTGCAGCAGCGTGGTGGCGATGCGCGCGCCGGTGCAGCCGATCGGATGGCCGAGCGAGATCGCGCCGCCGTGCACGTTGAGCTTCGCCGGATCGAGGTGCAGCTCGCGGTCGCAGGCGATCACCTGCGCGGCGAACGCTTCGTTCAGCTCGATGAGGTCGACGTCGTCCAGCGAGAGGCCGGTCTGCGCCAGCAGTTTCCGCGTCGCGGGGACGGGGCCGATGCCCATGATCTTCGGATCGACGCCCGCCTGCGCGTAGCCGGCGATGCGCGCCATCGGCGTCAGGCCGTGCTCCTTCACCGCGGCCTCGGAGGCGACGAGCATGCTCGCCGCGCCGTCCGTCACGCCCGAGGAGTTGCCCGCGTGCACGCTCCCGTTCTTGCGGAAGACGGGCGGCAACTTGGCCATGGAGCCGAGGTCCGCGTCGAAGCGCGGGTGCTCGTCCTGCGTAATGCCACCCACCGGGACGATCTCCTCGGCGAAGCGGTTCTCGCCGTACGCCACGCCGGCCTTGCGCTGCGACTCGACGGCATAGCGGTCCTGCTCTTCGCGGGAGATGCCGTAGCGCTCGGCCAGCGTCTCCGCGGTCGAGCCCATCATCTCGTCGGCGAGGGGACACATGAAGCCGTCGCGGACCATGCCGTCGATCACTTCGGTGTTGCCCATGCGGTAGCCCCACCGCGCGCGCGGCAGCATGTACGGCGTGTTCGACATCGACTCGGTGCCGCCGGCGAGGACGATGCTCGCGTTTCCGAGCCGGATCTGGTCGGCGGCGTTCATGATGGCGCGCAGCCCCGAGCCGCAGGCCTGGTTGACCGTGTAGGCCGGCGTCTCGTGCCGCAGGCCGCTGCGGATGGCGATCTGCCGCGCCGCGTTCGGCCCGACGCCCGCCTGCCGCGCGTTCCCGAAGATCACCTCGTCGACGGCCGCCGGATCGACGCCGCTGCGCGCCAGCGTCGCCTTCGCCGCCTCGACGCCGAGGTCGGGCGCGGTGAGCTTCGCCAGCCCGCCGCCGAATTTGCCGATGGGGGTGCGGAGGGGGGCGATCAGGTAGATGTCCAGGCTCATAGGTTCAGAGGCTCACAGGCTCACAGGCTCACAGGAGATCCTATGCGCCTGTGAGCCTGTGAGCCTATGAGCCTGTGACCCGTCCTTCGAGTAATGCAATCACCATCTCCTCATAAATCCCCACCGCCGCCAGCAGGTCGCGCTTGGCGATCTTCTCGTTCTTTCCGTGCGCGTCGAGGATCGAGCCGGGGCCGAACAGCAGCGGCTTGCCGAGGTTGCCGAGCCAGGGGACGTCGGTGTTGAACGAGACGACGGCGGACGGCTGTCCCTGCGGGACGATCATGAACTGCGGCGGGTTGCCGCGCGACGACACGATCCGCGCGCCGTGCCTGGCCACCAGCGTCTCCAGCCGCGCCTGCACGTCCTCGGGCGTGGTGACGAGCCGGAAGATCAGCTCGCACTCGGCGTCCGCGGGAATGATGTTCGGGCGCTGCCCGCCGCGCACGACGCCGACGTTGACCGTCGTCTTGCCGAGGACCTCGTGCGAGCCCCAGTCCGTGGCGTTGATCTCGGCGATGGCGGCCACCATCTTGTTGATCGCCGAGTCGCCGAGGTGCGGATAGGCCGAGTGCGCGGCCACGCCTTCGAAGCGGATCGTGCAGGTGAGCGCCCCCTTCGACGCGCTGGCGAACGTCGACTCCGTCGGCTCCCCCACCACCACGTACTCCGAGCCGAGGTGCGCGAAGGCGGTGTTGGCGGACTTGGCGCCGGCCGAGTCGGTCTCCTCGCCGACGACGAAGAGGAACGCGAAGTCGTCGATGCCGCGCGCGCGGAGCCGCTCGCCGGCGGCGAGCATGGCGGCGATGATTCCCTTGGTGTCGCACGCGCCGCGGCCGTACACGTGCTCCTCGTCCTCGGAGGAGGCGAACCACGGCGGCACGGTGTCGATGTGCGAATTGAGCACGACGCGGGGAGGGCCGCCGGCGCGGGCCAGGAGGTTGAAGCGCTCCGGCGTGACGTCGTGGCGCTCCGTGGCGAAGCCGAGGCGGGTCAGCTCCCGCTCGAGCAGCTCGCCGACCGCGAACTCGCTCTCGGTGGGCGACGGGACGTCGATGAGCTGCCGCGCCAGCGCGATGGGATCGATCATCGGGCGGCGGATTGTATCGTCCAAATGAAAAGAGGGCACCGGCCGTGGCCGGTGCCCCCCCGTCGTTCCGACGCCCTCGGACCCATTCCTTACTGCGGCGTCAGCACGACATACTGGAACGGCTTGTTCGGGCTGCCGGTGGCGATGAACCAGCCGTCTCCCTGGGAGGCCACGCCGATGGCGTTGCCGTTGGAGACTTCCGTGTACATCACGATGATGTAGCTGCCGCCCTTGATGTTCGAGTCGTTGATCTGGATGTAGCCGGGGGGCGGGAAGCTCGCGCCGCCGCTGCTCATCGTGACGCCGGCCGTGCCCCGCTCACCCTTTTCGCCCTTCTCCCCCTTCTCGCCCTTCTCGCCCTGCAGACCCTGGAGACCCTGCTCGCCACGGTCGCCCTTCTCGCCTTTCTCGCCCTGGACGCCCTGGATGCCCTGCTCGCCACGCTCGCCCTTCTCGCCCTGGAGACCCTGCAGGCCCTGCTCGCCGCGCTCGCCCTTCTCGCCGCGCTCGCCCTGCAGGCCGCGCTCACCCTGCTCGCCGCGCTCGCCGCGCTCGCCCTGCAGGCCCTGCTCGCCGCGCTCACCCTTCTCACCCTGGATGCCCTGCTCGCCACGCTCGCCGCGCTCGCCCTGCAGCCCCTGCTCGCCGCGCTCGCCCTTCTCACCCTGGAGACCCTGCTCGCCGCGCTCGCCGCGCTCGCCCTGCAGGCCCTGCTCGCCACGCTCGCCCTTCTCGCCCTGGAGGCCCTGCTCGCCGCGCTCGCCACGCTCGCCCTGGAGACCCTGCTCGCCGCGCTCGCCCTTCTCGCCCTGGAGACCCTGCTCGCCCTTCTCGCCGCGGTCGCCCTTCTCGCCTTTGCCGCCGTACGCATTGACGTCGTCGCGCAGGTAGTAGCCGGTGATGTCGATCGTCAGGTGGGCCGCCTGGTCGGTG
>DASPMO010000165.1:0-98455 GCA_035627015.1 Thermoanaerobaculia bacterium
TGAGCCTCTGAGCCTATGAGCCTGTGAGCCTCTGAGCCTCCTCCCCTTTCCATCTCTGCGCGTTGACGGCGTGCCGCCTGTACGGCCCAATGACTCCATGCGATCGATCACCTCTGCCCTTGCTCTGTTCATCGCTCTGTCCGTCGCCGCGGACGACGTGCCGCTGCGCAACTGGACCGTCGCTTCCCCCGCCCGGGGCCGCATCGCCGCGCACGGCGACGTCTCGAAGGCGGCGGTGTTCGTGGCCATCGCGCCGTGCCGCCTGCTCGACACGCGCTATCCCAACGGCCCGTTCGGCGGCCCCGCCTTCACCAACGGCGCGATCCGTACGTTCAACGTGCCGGCGGGCGGCTGCGGCGTGCCGAACGCCGCGGCGTACTCGGTGAACTTTACGCTCGTGAACTACGTCGGCACGTCGGGCTACATCACCGCCTATCCCGCCGGCGGCACACCTCCCGGGGTCTCCACCGTGAACTTCGGCAGCGGCCTGCCGATCAACAACGCGTCCATCGTGCCGACGACGAACGGCTCCTTCGAGATCTATGCGACCGGCACCACGGACGTGATCGTCGACATGAACGGCTACTTCGTCGACGGCGATGACACGCTGCTGCCGAACAATTACCTCGGCATGGCGGGGAACGTCGGCAACTCCGGCGTGATCTACGGCGTGAATCAGACCGCCACCAGCGGCGCGTACACGTCCGGCGTTTTCGGCACGCTCTCGTCGACGATCCTGACCGACGGCGCGGGAGTGGTGGGCGTGACCAACGGCGGGACGACCTGGGGCGTGAAAGGTGTGAAGACGAACGGCGGCGCCGACTCCGGCGGCGTCCTCGGCGTGACCGGCAGCCGCCTCGGCCTCGGGCTCGGACTGCAGCGCGCCGGCGTGCGCGGCGAGTCGCCCGTCCACGGAGTCCTCGGCCTCACCGACGCCACGGGCGTGAACGGCGGCTGGGGCGTGACCGGCGTGTACGTCTCCGGCGGCACGGTCGGACCGGCGGGCTATCTCGGCGGTCCGGTGTACGCGGTGCTCGCCGAGGGCGACTTCGCCGCCACCGGCACCAAGGCCTTCGTCGACCCGCACCCGCACGAGGCGGGCAAGGTGATCCGCTTCGTCGCCCTCGAAGGCCCCGAGGCGGGGACGTACTTTCGCGGGCGCGGCCGCTTCGTCAAAGGGAAGGCCGTGATCGAGGTGCCGGAGGCGTTCCGCTTCACCAGCGAGGAAGAGGGGATGACCGTGCACGTGACGCCGATCGGCGGCCTGGCGGTCGTCGGCGTGATGAAGCAGTCGCTGGAGCGGATCGAGGTCGAGGCGTCGCGCGACGTGGAGTTCTCGTACGTCGTCTACGGCATCCGCCGCGGCTACCGCGACTTCCAGCCGATCGCCGAAGGGAACGAGTTCACGCCGCGTCCCGGCGAGGAGCGCATGCCCGCGCATCTCAACGAGGAGCAGAAGAAGCGCCTCATCGAGAACGGCACCTACCACCCGGACGGCACCGTCAACAAGGAGAACGGCGGCGCGGTTGGGGTGGGAAATGTAGGGCGGGCTTCAGCCCGCCCATGGACGGGCTGAAGCCCGTCCTACGTCACTCCCAATCCGTGTGAATGAACGGGGCCTCCGGGCCCCGGTCGTTCCGCTGATACGTGTGCGCGCCGAAGAAGTCGCGCTGGGCCTGCGTGAGGTTCTGCGGCAAATCGGCGGTGCGGTAGCTGTCGAAATACGCGAGCGACGCGGAGAACGCGGGCACGGGGATGCCGCTGGCCTGCGCGAAGCTGGTGGTGCGGCGCCACGCCGGCTGCGCTTTGGCGAGGTCGTCGCGGAACGCGTCGTCGAGCAGGAGATTGGCGAGGTCGCCGCGGCGCTCGTAGGCGCGCATGATGGAGTCGAGGAACTTCGCGCGGATGATGCAGCCGGCCTTCCAGATGCGGGCCGTCTCGCGCAGGTTGAGGTCCCACTTCCATTCGCGCGAGCCGGCCTGCATCAAGGCGAACCCCTGCGCGTAGGAGCAGATTTTCGCGGCGTAGAGTGCGTCGTGCACGTCTTTGATGAACTGTTCGCGCGAGCCTGCAGACGGGCTGAAGCCCGTCTCTACGTTCAGCACCTTCGAGGCGGCGACGCGCTCGTCTTTCATGGACGAGAGGACACGGGCGTCGATGGCGGCGGCGATGGTCGGGATCGACACGCCGAGGTCGAGCGCCACCTGCGCCGTCCACTTGCCGGTACCCTTCTGCCCCGCCTTGTCGAGCACGCGGTCGATCAGCGCGCCCTCCCCCTCGGGATCTTTGACGCGGAAGATCCTGGCGGTGATCTCGATGAGGAACGACTGCAGCGGGCCCTCGTTCCAGCGCTCGAAGATCTCCGCCAGCTCGTCGGTGCTGCAGCCGAGGCCGCGGCGCAGGACGTCGTAGGCCTCGGCGATGAGCTGCATGTCGCCGTACTCGATGCCGTTGTGCACCATCTTCACGAAGTGCCCGGCGCCGTCGGGACCGCAGTAAGTCACGCACGGGCCGGAGTCGCTCTTCGCGGCGATGGCGTTGAAGATCTCCTGCATCGTGGCCCACGACTCGCGCGTGCCGCCGGGCATGAGCGAGGGACCGAAGCGCGCCCCCTCCTCGCCGCCGGAGACGCCGGCGCCGACGAAGTGCAGCCCCTCGGCGATGAGGCGCTGCGCGCGCTGCTGCGTGTCCTTGAACCAGGAGTTGCCGCCGTCGATGACGACGTCGCCGTCCTCGAGCAGCGGCATGAGCCTGCCGATCATCTCGTCCACCGGCGCGCCGGCCTTGATCATCAGCATGATCCGGCGCGGGCGCTCCAGCTCCTGGACGAAGTCGGCCAGCGACTCCTTCCAGACGACCGGCTTCCCCTGGTTCTCGTCGCAGAACTTGCGCGCCTTGTCGGACTCACGGTTCCAGACGGCGACGGTGAAACCGTGGTCGGCCACGTTGAGCGCGAGATTCGCGCCCATGACGCCCAGGCCGACCATGCCGAACTGACTGCTCATGCTTTCACCGCCGCGCTCTTCACCGCCGCCGCGAGCCGATCGAGCCCTGCATCGACGTCTTCGCCGAGGTCGATGCTGATCGCGCGGCGGTTGCGCGAGACCAGCGACTGGAAGTCGCCGATGGCCTGCGCGCGTGCGAGCGCGCCGAAGCCGAACTTCTCGTTCGGGAGGTCGACGTCCATGCGCGGGCCGCCGGTGAGCTGCAGGAAGACGCCGTTGTCGCCGCCCCCCTTGTGGAGCTGGCCGGTGGAGTGGAGGAAGCGCGGGCCGTAGCCGCTGGTGGTGGCCACGCGCCGCTCGCGGGCAATGGTCTCGCGGATGGCGGCCAGCTTCTGCTCGCGCGAATGCGTCTCGCCGAAGTACTGCGTGAGGGCCACGTAGTCGCCCGCCTTCACCTGCGCCAGCAGGCCGGCGATGGCCTCGGTGTCGGAGACCTCCACGCGCTTGCCGGCCGGGCCGCCGCTGCCGGTCATCGTGCCGCTGGCCGTGTACTCGGCCAGGAGCGACTTGGTGTTGTCCTTCGACTCCTGCACGTTCGGCTGGTCGAACGGATTCACGCCGAGGAGGAAGCCGGCCACGGCGGTGGCGAATTCGAAGAGGAAGAAGATCTCGCCGAGGTCGAGCGGCTCTTCGAGCACGATGTCGACGACCGGATGCCCGGCCGCGGTGAGCTCGCGCAGGCGCGCCGTCTCGTCGCTCCCCCGCAGCCGCACGGAGACGAAGAGACGATCGTCGCCGTACTCGTTCGCCGCCAGCGGCGGCTCGCCGGCGATCGGGACGATCCCCTTCCCTTCCTTCCCCGTGCTCTCGGCGATGAGCTGCTCGACCCAGAGGCCGAGGGTATCGAGCGGGCGCGGGGTGAGGAGCGTGAGCTTGTCGCGCCCCGCCAGCGCGCTGCCGCCGATGGCCGCGCCGAGGAGCGCGGCCGGGTTCTTGCGCACCTGCGGGAGCACGGAGACGTGCATGGCGTGCACGGCCCGGTCGAGGAGCTGCGCCAGGTCCACGCCGGCGATGGCCATCGGCAGGATGCCGAAGAACGACAGCGCGGAGTAGCGGCCGCCGATGTCGGCGGGGTTGAGGAAGATGTTGCGGAACTGGTCGCGCGTCGCGTCCTGCACGAGCTGCGTGTCGGGGTCGGTGATGGCGATGAAGCTCATCCCCACTTTGTCGCCCTTGACCGACTTCACGCGGTCGTAGAAGTAGCGGTGGAACATCACCGGCTCGGTCGTGGAGCCCGACTTCGAGGCGACGATGAAGAGCGTGCGGGCGAGGTCGAGCTTCGCCTCCAGCATCATCACCGCCTCGGGGACGGTGGAGTCGAGGACCAGCAGCTCCGGATAGCCTTCGCGCTTCCCGAAGAGGCGGCGCACGACTTCCGAGCAGAGGCTCGAGCCGCCCATGCCGAGGACCACCACGAAGTCGAACTCGCGGCGGAGGTCGTCCGCGATCTCGGCGAGCTGCTGCGCCGCGCCGGAGACGAGCTGCGGCACGGTGAGCCACCCCAGCGCGTTGTCGATGATCTTCCTGTGCGCGTCGTCCGACTTCCAGAGCGCGCTCTCCTTCGCCCAGATGCGGCTCACGACCTTTTCTTTTTCGAGGCGCGCGATGGCGTCGTCGACGGCGACGTTGTGCAGCGTCACGCGGTCGGGGAGGCCGCGCACGACGGAGTCGCGGCGCGCCTCGATGGTGTCCATGAGCTGGCCGAAGGAGTCGTTGAACGACTTCACTCCCTCGGCGGTGAGCTTCTCGGTGATGGCCTTGAGGCTGAAGCCCTTGGCCTCGAACTCTTCGAGCACGCGGCGGGCCTCGTCGACGCCCTGCTCGAGCGTCAGCGCGACGGTGCCGTGGTCCTTGAAGGCGTCGTAGGTCGCGGGGGGGATGGTGTTGACCGTGTCGGGACCGATCAGCGACTCGACGTACAGCACGTCGCTGTACTTCGGGTTCTTCGTCCCGGTGGACGCCCACAGCGGGCGCTGCACGCGCGCCCCTTTGTCGCGCAGCTTGGCGAAGCGCTCGCTGGTGAAGGCCTCCTTGAAGAGCTGGTAGGCCATCTTCGCGTTGGCGATGGCCACCTTCCCCATCAGCCCCGTCTCGCCTTTCGCTTCCAGTTGTTTGTCGGCCTGCGCGTCGATGCGGCTGACGAAGAAGCTGGCCACCGAGGAGATGTGGCCGATCGGGAGCCCGTTGCGCAGGCGCTCCTCGAGGCCGCTCAGGTAGGCCTCGATCACCTGCGCGTAGACGTCGTTGGAGAAGATGAGCGTGACGTTGATGTTGATGCCGAGGGCGATGGCCTGCCGGATGGCGGGGATGCCTTCCGGCGTGGCCGGAATCTTGATCATGACGTTCGGCCGCGCCACTTTCGTGAACAGCCGCTTGGCCTCGGAGACGGTCTTGGCGGTGTCGCTGGCGAGCAGCGGCGAGACTTCGAGGCTGGCGTAGCCGTCCTCGCCGTTGGTCTTCTCGAACACGGGCGCGAATACGTCGGCGGCGCTGCCGATGTCCTCGGCCACGATCTCGTCGTAGATCTCGTCGCGCGACTTGCCCTGCGAGGCCAGCGTGCGGAGCTGCGCGTCGTAGTCCTCGCTCCCGCCGATGGCCTTTTCAAAGATGGTGGGATTCGAGGTCAGCCCGCGCAGGTCGTCCTCGTCGATCAGCTGCTGCAGCTTGCCGCTCGTCACGAGCCGCCGCTCCATCTGATCGAACCAGACACTCTGTCCTGCTTTGGGAAGTTGGGCGAGGGGATTGGTCATGCGCGCCTCCTGTTGGAGGCGTAAGCATATCGAAGTGTCATCCTGAGCCGCGCAGACGGCGAAGGACCCCCTGATGAAACCCCGTGCACGCTCCGTCGGCAGGGGGTCCTTCGCCCTCTGCGGGGCTCAGGATGACACGCCGGCTTTGCGGATCGCCTTCAACGCAATTCGCCCGACGAACACAGCCACCACCACCGCCCCGACCGCCGTGACGATCAGCACGATGCGGTTGCCGCTGCCCGTGAGCGCGGCCGCGCCCGCCTCGCCGGCGTAGGTGAAGGCGAGGGTGCCGGGGATGATGCCGAAGAAGGTGATGACGACGTATTGCAGGAGTCTGACCCCCGTGAGCCCGAACGCGTAGTTCACCCAGGTGAATGGCGGGAAGCCGGAGAGGCGCACGAGCCAGAGGATCTTGGTCCCCTCGGCGGTGATGGCGCGGTCGAGGGCCTGGAACTTGGCGTTGCCGGCGGTCATGCGCTCGACGCGCGCGCGCAGCACGGTGCGGGCGAGGAGGAACGCGGCGGTCGCACCGAGGGTCGCGCCGATGACCACCACGATCGAGCCGGCGGCGAAGCCGAAGATCGCGCCGGCGCCAAGCGTCAGCGCGAGCGCGGGGATGATGAAGATGCAGCAGACGACGTAGGCCAGCACGTACGCGACGTAGCCGAGCGCCCCCGCCGCGCGCACCCACGCCTGGAACTGCGCGATCCACTCCGCGACGGGGAGCACGCGCACCGCCACCACCAGCGCAACCAGGACGAGCGCGGCGATGACGATACGGGTGCGGTTCACTTGAACGGCATGATCAGCTTCTTCGCCGACTTCAGCAACATCACGAAGGCGCCGATGCCGCCGATGACGGCGCCGATGGCCAGTCCTGCCGCGCCGCCCGCGGCCACCTTCACCAGCCCGCCGCCGCCCGACTTCTGCCTGGCATAGGCCGGCAGGACGGTGGTCGGGCGGACCACGACCTCCTCCGCCTTCGGCCGATCCTCGGGGCGTTTGGCCTGCGCGCGAGCGTCACGCTTCGACGTATCGCCCTTCAGCGAGCCGAACGTGCGCGCGTAGACCTGCGTGAACTCCGCGCCGAGGAAGAGGATCTGCGCCGACCAGTACACCCAGATCAGCAGGATGACCAGCGAGCCCGCCGCGCCGTACGCGGAGCCGGGCGCCGCCTTGCCCAGGTAGACGCCGAGGCCCCATTTGCCGACGACGAACAGCAAGGCCGTGAAGACCGCACCGAACCAGACGTCGTGCCAGGCGATCTTGAGGTCGGGCAGGATGCGGAAGATGCAGGCGAAGAGCACGATGGCGATCACGAACGACAGCGCGAGCTGCAGCGCGTGTGCGACCGCCTCGCCGCCGACATATTGCTCGACCAGGCCGCCCATGGCGGAGATGGCCGCGTCGAGCACGAGCGTGATCAGCAGGAGGAACCCGATGCCGAGGACCATGGCCATGGAGAGGAAGCGCTCCCTGACGAAGCCCATGATCCCGCCGGCCTTTTTCGGCTCGACGTTCCAGATCGTGTTCAGGGCGTCCTTGAGCTGGCCGAAAACGCCGGAGGCGCCGAGCATCAGCGTGATCACGCCGACGATGGTGGCCACCGTCCCCGACTTCGGCTTCGCCGCGGCCTGCACCATCTTCTCGAGCGACTCGGCCATCTGCGGGCCGAGGACCTTGCCGAGCTCGGCCGAGATCTTCCCCTGCGCGGCTTCCTCTCCGAAGAAGATGCCGGCCATCGCCACCGCGATCAGCAGCAGCGGGCCGATGGAAAAGATCGTGTAGTACGCGAGCGCGGCGCCGAGGCGCGGGACTTTGTCCTCACCGAACTCCTTGAAGGTTTCCTTGAGCACCTGAATGTATTTGCCCATGGCTGCGGTTCCCCGCGGCCTTGTTGAGCAACGGACGTTCCATAGAGGCACGAGGTACGAGGTACGAGTGGGCGGGCGGGACTCGTACCTCGTACCTCGTCACTCGTACCTTCTCTGGTGCGGGCTCTCGAACGTGGCCTTGTCGGCGATGGCTGATGGATCGAAGAGCACGAGGTCGGCCTTCATGCCGGGACGCAGGATGCCGCGATCGTGCAGCCCCACGCGCGCCGCGGGGAACGACGTCATCTTGCGCACCGCTTCCTCGAGCGTGAGCAGCTTGCGGTCGCGGACGTAGTGGCCGAGCGCCCACTGCGGAATCAGCGCCGCCTGCAGCGACGTGCTCGACGCGGTATAGGGGTACTGATCCATCGTCACGTCGACGCCGCGGGCGCGGGCCTCGTCCACGAGGCGGAGCGTCTCGACGCTCACGCCCCAGTTCGGGGCGCCCATGACCTTCATGTGCGTGGCCTCGCCCTGGCGGATGTAGTTGTCGGCACTCGGAACGTCGAAGATGCCGCGGCGGGCGTGCGTGTGGAGGTCGATGAAGCCGGGCGCGAGGACGTGGTCCCGCGCGTCGATCGTGCGCGCGGCCGTGCCGTCGATGCGACGGGCGACGGCGACGATCGTGTCGCCGCGGACGGCGAGGTCGCCGCGAGCCCACGCCGCGCCCGTGCCGTCGACGAGCCGCGCGTTGCGGATCAGGAGATCGAAGTCGGCCGCCGCGGCGGCCGTGGCGAAGAGCAGGAACAGTACGAGCCTGGCAACATGTCAGCGTCCCTTCATCCACTCCACGCATCGTTCCAGCGAGGCGTGCATCGCCTCGCGCGACAGGCGCACCGGACGGCCGTGGCCGGGCAGCACCCATTCGAATGAATAGTCGAGCAGCCGCTCCATCGAGCGGACCTGCTCGCTCCAGGAGTACCAGCAGGCGTTGCGGAAGGCGTAGAGGTGGCCGCGGCTCTCGCTCCAGGCAAGGTGGTCGCCGGTGAAGAGATATTTCTCGCGATAGAGGAAGACGGCGTGGCCGCGGGTGTGGCCGGGGGTCGGGATCATCAGCACGCCGTCGCCGAGCTCGATGGGATCGGTGCCGGCGGGACGGACCTCGATGTTGCGGCCGCGATCGTCCGCGTGCAGCACGCGCTCGCAGCCGAAGCGGGCGGCGAACTTCTCGTGATCGGCGACGTCGTCCTGGTGCGTGAGGAGCATGCGCTCGACGCTGCCGAGGCGCTTCGCCAGCGGCTCGGTGAAACGCGGCGAGTCGATCAGGATCCGCGGGCCGCGCAGAAAATAGGCGATGGCACCGAAGGAGCTCTCGGCCGCGTAGCCGCAGCGGTAGACGTCGTCCTCGATGCGCTCCGGCAGCGCGTCGATGGCCGCGCGGGCGCCGCTGCGGGAGCCGATCGACGAGGTCGGGCAACTGAGCTGCGCCTTCTGCGCGGCGAGCAGCTCCTCGCCACCCTCCGGCTGATGGAAGACGAAGGACTGGTCGCGCGCGTCGCTGAAGACCGTGGGGGCGAAGATGCGGCAGGCGTCGCAGTCGATGCAGGTGGAATCGACGTAAAAGTCGCCAGGGACGTTCTCCGGGAGGCGCAGTGCAGGGTCGGCCATGTTGTCATCCTGAGCCGCGCAGACGGCGAAGGACCCCCTGCTGGAACCCCCTGCCCGCTCCGCCGGCAGGGGATCCTTCGCCGTCTGCGCGGCTTCAGGATGACACAATCGGCGTCACGAAAATCACACCGCGCTGCCGCTGTAGATCATGCGGATGCGCACGTCGCGCGCTCCCGCGGGAAAACGGAACGTGAAATCGAACACCTCGTTCAGCTCGCGCCGCTCCACGCCCGCCTGGAACGCACCGAAGAAGCGCTGCACGCGCCTCCGTTGCCGTACAGCTCCCCGGCAATGTCGAAGGTAGCCTGCGTGAAATCGTTGAAGTCGGCCTCGGGCCTGAGGCACCCGCCGATGCCCATCGCGGCGATGTAGAACGCGTGGTTGAGGATGCCGGAGTTGATATGGACGCCGCCGTCACGTCGGATATTTACGCGTCTGTCGCGAATCTCGACTCGCTCGAGGCTTCCATTGAGTCCCGTCCATGATTCGATTTACTGAGCCCGGCGATTCCGTTTGTCAGGTCGATGCTGCTGTTTGCTCGGCTCGTGCTGCTGTTTGCTCGGCTCGTGCTGATGGTTGTTCGGCTCGCGCTCATTCTTGCTCCGCCGGACTGCCGCTTTGCTCGGCTGATGCTGGGTGTTGTCCATTTCCGCGCTGCGATGAGCAGCCAGGAAGCAAATCACCGCGAGCCGGCCAGAAACAATACCTCCAGGCGACCAACCAAAAGCTCGAACCGAGCAAAACTCAGCGTCAAGCCATCAAACGATCGCTCGAACCTATCCAGCAACAGCTCCAACTTACGAAACCACAGCTCGAACCTGCCAAATATCAGCACGAGTCTGCCAAACGGAATCTCCGAGCGACCAAAAACCTCGTCCTTTAAAGCGCGCGTCTGATAATGGCGACATGCTCTTTCTGGCCGTCTTCATCCTCGCCTCGAAGGCGTACATCCCGATGGGCGCGGCCATCGAGCAGGCGGCGACGATCGGGATCGTCGACATCGCGGATGGGAAGACGACCTTCCGCGAGCTGCTGAAGGGGGTGGAGCGCGAGCCGGTGGCGGTGCTGTACGACCGCCACTTTCCGCGGAACGCGACGGGTGTGGCACTGCTGCTGGCGGCGGACGGGAGGGCGATCGAGGTGTACACGGCGGCGCCGTCGATCGAGGCGTTGCGGAAGCTGGTGCCGGTGTACGCGCTGCGCGGCGAGCGCGCGCGGCTCGTGGTGCAACGCGACCTGCTGCTGCGGACGAAGACGCCGGAGGTGGCGAAGCTGCTTCGCGAGCAGCTGGCGGCCGACTTCAAGGCGATGCGCGAGCCGGCGAACCTGCCGCTCGTCCTCGAGCTGTTCGAGCGCGGCGGCGAGCTCGATCAGCGCGCGGCCATCGACGTACTGGCGTTCATCGGCGACGCGCGCGCGGTGCCGGTGCTGCTGCGCGCCCTGAAGTCGCCGCACAAGTGGGTGGCCATCGAGGCGCAGAGCGCGCTCGATTCCCATTTCCCCGGCAACGCGCCGCCGCGGAAGCCGGCGCCGCTGAACGACTATCGCCGCGTCGTGCAATTGCTCGAGCGCGGCGACGAAGCGGCCACGCGGCCGCTTTTCCTGCGCATGCTCGACGATCGGGAGCAGTTCG
Organism: Thermoanaerobaculia bacterium; assembly: GCA_035627015.1. Taxonomy (GTDB): domain Bacteria; phylum Acidobacteriota; class Thermoanaerobaculia; order Gp7-AA8; family Gp7-AA8; genus QHVT01. The sequence continues at coordinate 10,871 of DASPMO010000165.1, forward strand.
AAGCGGCGATTCACTTTCTGCCCGAATGGCTGGAACGGATGATCGCCGCGCATCCGAAGGAGGCGGCGCACATCCGTGAGGTGATGCTGCCGATCCTCGATCGGCTGGCGCGCTCGGATAACTACCTCTGGAAGGAGGCCGCGGCGCGCACGCTCCGCGAACTGCGCCACCCCTCCACCGCGCCGGCGCTCTTCGCGCTGCTGGAATCACGCGATCCGCTCTTCGACCGGTCGAAGCGCATTGCCGCGTACGCGCTGTACGACCTCGGCGATCCGCTGCGTGCCGCCGCGATCGCGAAGCTGCCGGCGGGAGCGTTCGAGGCGCAGGAGTGGAAGCTCTACCGCCTCGGCGAGATGCGCGATCCGCGGGCGATCCCGACGCTCGTGCGCGCGCTGCGCAATGGCTACCCGCAGCAGCAGACGTCCACAGAGGCGCTCGTGCGCATCGGCAACACAAACGTGGAGGCTGCGATGCAGCCGCTGCTGCGCGACCCGAGTGTCGACGTCCGCCGCGCGGCCATGGAGGTGCTGTTTCACGTCCAGCGCAAACGCTTCCTGCCCACGCTGCGGCGCATGCTCGTCGAGCCGGGATTCGGCGACGTCCAGGACGCGCTCGTTTATCTCGCCCACCTCGGCGAGGCCTCCGACCTGAAGGTGCTGGTGCCGCGGAGCGACTTCTGGACGGGCGACCGCGAGCACCACTACTGGCTCATGACGGCCATCGCGGAGATCCGGCGCCGGCAGCGATAGCGTCCTCGATCTCCTGCAAGCGCACTTTCTTCCGCGTCTGCTCGGACGACATCCAGCGCACCTTGCCGAAGATGGGGCGCTCGGCGAAGGGGCGGTCGTGCTTGCCGAAGCACCAGAGGATGCCGGCGTGCGTGTTCGGGTCGCGGCCGTCGAGCGCGTGCACGTCGTGCAGGCGCAGCATGGCCGCGTGCGCCTCCTCGGGGGTCTCGCTCCACTCGATGATCTTCTTCCCCCACAGCATGCGCAGGTAGTTATGGATCGTGCCGGTGGCCAGGAGCTGGCGCTGGGAGAGGTTCCAGACGTCGTCGTGCGTGCCGGCGCGCTCGAGCTCTTCGTAGGAGTAGACGGGCTTGCGGCGGTCGCGGCGGTGCTGGTCGAGCGTGTCTCTGGCCCATTGGGGGAGGGCCTTCAGGCTGGCGTAGTCGGGGTTGTAGAAGCAGAGGTTGAAGGAGAGCTCCCTGCGGATGACGGCCTGCTCGAGGAAGCCGTCGGCGTCGTCGCGGTGGAGGACGGCGGTGAGGATCTCGTTGATGCCGAGGTGGCCGTAATGGAGTTTGGCGGAGATGCGGGTGTTCTTCAGTTCTTGCGGCGCGTTCCAAAGCGGCGGCTGGGCCGCCGCACTCCAGAACTGTTCGAAGAGCTTGAAGGCTTTGTCGCGGAAGAATTTGGCGGAGTACTGCTCCTTGGCCAGGGCGCGCATGGGGAGGATGCCGTTGTGGTCGACGAGGTGCGTGGCGTACACGGGCGGGGGGAGCGTCGGGAACTCGTCGGTGACGACGTATTTGGCGCGCTGGATCACGGCGCGGTCGGGCTCGAAGAAGTATTCGACGTCGGCCTCGCGCGCGGTGCGCTCCGCCCCTTCGCGGAGGAAGGCCTCGATGCGCGGCGAGAGGTGCGGCTCGTCGAGCCACTCGGCCATCACCACGCGCTTGCCGAGGGTCTTCGCGTAATCGAGGGCGAGATTGTTGCGCGCGCGGCGCGCGGCGCGGGCGTGATAGAGCACGTACTCGCCGCGCGGGTTGCCGTCGGCGAGCTGGGTCACGCGGAGGGCGAAGGGGTCGGGCGCCGGAGGGATGCGCCGCAGCGGCGCGAAGGAACGCACGGCCATGAGCTACTGCGTCTGCGATTACGACGGCGTCAGGCCGAGCGCCGCTAACAGCGGAGCGGCGGCGGCGATCAATTGACTCGTCGTCGACCCGATCGACCGGTGGAGACCGGTCGACTCCAACCAGTCGGAGTGTTTCTCGCTGGGGGTAGCACGCCACGCTTCATCGACCCATTTTTCATGCACAACCGCGACAGGTACAAACAGAATCAGCAGCGAGGACGTATACAACAAGCCAGCGATCAGCGTGATTGAACTAGTCACGTGCTGTAAGACTCTGAGGTCACCGGCAACACGTATCGTTCTCTCTACAGCGACAGGAAGTTGAAAGACCATGTAGATTTCCACGACACCTACTACGAGCAATGCGGCAGCCGAGAAGAGAAGCAGGCGCGACTCCGCGATTCTTCGTCGTAACTCGGGGATAGACGGCGTGCCTGGGGACGTGGTCAGAGCAATGCATGCAGCAACGATCAAGGTTGCACCACCCACAGCCAACGCGTTGCCGACCAACGTGACCGCCCGGATCGGAACGGATCGTGCCCGCTCGACAATGGCCAGAAGGTCGCGATTGTCCCACCAATACCAACTCAGCACACCTACGACTACCGCCAGACCTCCGGAAAGAATGAGTGTGGTCCGATAGCCGCGCTTTGACAGATACTGCTTCGCGATGGCTACCGCGGCAAGCGAGGCCCAAGTCACCGTGACGACTAAGCCCGAAAAAGCAATCGCCCAAACGGCAAAGGCGCGAAATTCTGCCGCACCCTGCACGTTAATCTTCGCGATGTCAAATACGCCGGAGATGCGGACGATCCACCGAAGGATGAAGATCGTAACGACGCCAACGATGATCAAGAGTAGCGGCAGCTTCCGTCGTACCCAGTCTTCATACCACTTCACGCCAAAAGAGTAGCCGGAGCGCTCTGCTGACGCAATGGGCGCGCAGAGATCAACGGCCAGACGGCACGCAGGAATGACCGGTTGCGGAGCCGCATTATAGTCGGCGCGCAACCAGCGCCTTCAGGAGAAACGTGCTGCGGCCTTGGGCAACCAGTGCTGCCGGCCGTGCCGCCCATGTTCGACAACCTCCAGGACAAGATGGACCGGGTCTTCAAGACCCTGCGCGGTGAAGCCACTCTCAACGAATGGCACATCGACAATGCCCTCAAAGAGATCCGCGTCGCGCTGCTCGAGGCGGACGTGCACTTCAAGACGGTCAAGGAGTTCACCAACCGCGTCCGGGAGAAAGCGGTCGGTTTGGACGTCCTGACCGCCTTCTCGCCGTCGCAGCAGGTCACGAAGATCGTCCGCGACGAGCTGCAGGGGCTCCTGGGGGGGAACGAAGTGGGGCTGGCGCTGGTCGGCAGCCCGGCCGCGATCATGATGGTCGGCCTGCAGGGCTCGGGCAAGACGACGACCTCGGGCAAGCTGGCGCTGCACCTCAAGAGCCGCGGGCGGCGTCCGCTGCTGGTGCCGTGCGACGTCTACCGCCCCGCGGCCATCGACCAGCTGCGCATCGTCGCGAACAACGTGAAGGTGCCGTTCCTGGAGATCGGCGACAACCGCAATCCGATCGAGATCGCCCGGCGGGCCATGACCGAGGCCAAGACGCTGCTGTACGACACCGTCATCCTCGACACCGCCGGCCGCCTGCACATCGACGACGAGCTGATGCAGGAGCTGCACACGATCCGCGACGACGTCCGTCCCTCGGAGATCCTCTTCGTGGCCGACGCCATGACCGGCCAGGACGCGGTGAAGTCGGCCAAGGAGTTCGACGACCGCCTGGGCGTGACCGGCATCGTGCTGACGAAGCTCGACGGCGATGCCCGCGGCGGCGCCGCGCTGTCGATCAAGTCGGTGGTGAACCGCCCGATCAAGTTCGTCGGCGTGGGGGAGAAGCTGGCCGACCTCGACGTCTTCTATCCGGACCGCATGGCCCAGCGCATCCTCGGCATGGGCGACGTGCTGTCGCTGATCGAGAAGGTCGAGGCGGAAGTCGACAAGAAGGAAGCGGCCCGCCTGGCCGAGAAGGTCGCCAAGGACAAGTTCACGCTCGAGGACCTGCGCTCCCAGCTGCAGCAGGTCAAGAAGATGGGGCCGCTGTCGTCGCTGGTGAGCATGCTCCCCGGCGCGGGGAAGATCAGCGAGGAGGACATCGACGAGAAGGCCATCGTGCGCATGCAGGCCATCCTCGACTCGATGACGAAGAAGGAGCGCGAGTTCCCGCAGATCATCAACGGCCACCGCAAGAAGCGCATCGCCAAGGGCTCCGGCACCTCGGTGCAGGAGATCAATCGCCTGCTCAAGCAGTACCTGCAGATGAAGAAGATGATGAAGAGCTTCTCGAAGGGCTTCGGCGCCCGGAAGTTCGGGAAGATGATGAAGGGGCTGCCGCCGGAGTTCATGCAGTAGCCGGCCCGGCTGTGGCCGGAATAGCACCCATGGGGTTGCTGTTCGGCCGGACGCTCGGGTACGATTCCGCGCCCTAAACCTCAAGGAGTTACTGAATACATGCTGAAGATTCGTTTGCGCCGCGGTGGAGCCACTCACGCGCCGTTTTACCGCATCGTGGTCTCCGACTCGCTCAAGACGCCCGCCGCGGCGACGGTCGAGCAGATCGGTCACTACGACCCGAAGAAGAACCCGGCTGACGTGAAGATCGACCGCGCGCGCGTCGATTACTGGGTCAGCAAGGGCGCGCAGCTCTCGCCGACGGTGAAGTCGCTGCTGAAGAAGTACAAGGCCTAGTCTCGACGGCGGGCTGAAGCCCGCCGCTCCACACGTTCATGGACGAGCTGATCGAGTTTCTCGCCAAGTCCCTCGTCGACCATCCGGACGAGGTGAAGGTCCGCGGCCGCCAGCGCGACCAGCAGACGGTCCTGGAGCTCGAAGTCGCGGAAGCGGACCTCGGCAAGGTGATCGGCAGGCAGGGACGCACCGCGCGGGCCCTGCGCACGCTGCTCAACGCGGCCGGCGAGAAGAGCCGCCGCCGCTACGCGCTCGACATCCTGGATTGAGATGAGCCGCATCGCCGTCGGCGTGATCCGCAAAGCGCACGGCGTCCGCGGCGAAGCGAGCGTCGAGCCGTGGACCGATTCCCTCGACCGCTTCGACGACCTCGAGTCGGTGACGCTGGTCTCCCCCGATGAGTCGCAGACGCGCGAGGTGGCGGTCGAGTCGGTGCGCATCCACGCCGGCCGCGCGCTGCTGAAGTTCGGCGGCATCGACGCGCCGGAAGACGTCCAGCTCCTGCACAACTGGACGGTCGAGATCCCCGAGGAAGAGGCGCGCGAGCTGGAGGAAGACGAGTACTTTCTGCACGACCTGGTGGGGCTGACCCTGATCGACGCCGAAGGGCGCGAGCGCGGCGTCGTGACCGAGGCGTACGAGGGGGGCGGCGGGATCCTGCTGAATGTGAAGCGTCCGGACGGACGCACGTTCGAGCTGCCGTTCGCGGCGGACCTCTGCACGGAGATCGACTTGGAAGCGAAGCGGATGGTGGTGGCGCTTCCCGAGGGAATCGAGGATCTGGACTCGGTGGACGAATAGGCTCGGAGGCTCATAGGCTCGGAGGCTCATAGGCTCATAGGCTCATAGGCTCATAGGCTCATAGGCTCATAGGCTCATAGGAGATGTGCTGCTGTGAGCCTGTGAGCCTATGATCCTGTGAGCCTGTGAGCCTATGAGACTCGATTTCATCACCATCTTCCCCAACATGTTCGCCCCCCTCCTGGCCGAGGGCGTCATCGCGCGCGGGGTGAAGCAGGGGCTGCTCGACGTGCGCGTGTGGGACTTGCGCGATTACACGACGGACCGCCACCGCTCGACGGACGACGAGGCGTACGGCGGCGGGCCGGGGATGGTGATGCTGGGGGAGCCGGTGTTTCGGTGTGTGGATGTCATCCTGAGCCTCGCAGAGGGCGAAGGACCCCCTGCCGGCGGAGCGGGGGGTGGCCAGTCGGCAGGGGGTCCTTCGCCCTCTGCGGGGCTCAGGATGACAGAGCCGCACATCATCATGACTTCTCCCCAGGGCCGCCGCTTCGACCATCGGGTGGCCCGCGAACTGAGCGAGCGTGGGCACGTGGTCTTCCTTTGCGGGCGTTACGAGGGGTTCGATCACCGGGTGCACGAGCGGCTGCAGCCGGAGGAGATCTCGGTCGGCGACTTTGTGGTCTCCGGCGGGGAGCTGCCGGCGATGCTGATGGCGGATGCGATCGGGCGGCTCGTGCCGGGGGTGGTGGGCAATACCGGATCGGTGGAGGAGGACTCGTTCTTCCGCGGCCTGCTCGACTACCCGCACTACACGCGTCCCGAGGAGCTGCGGGGCATGCGCGTTCCCGACATCCTCCTCTCCGGCCACCACGAGAAAATCCGGAAGTGGCGGAAGGAGCAGGCCTTGCGGGCGACGATGGAGAAGCGGCCGGATCTGCTCGACACCGCCGAGCTCGACGACGAGGCGCGTGAAATACTGCGCAAGCTCGGTAAGTTCTAGTTGCGCCTCGTAGTTAACTGGTTGCTGGTTACTGGTTGCTTGTGGGGCCCGGCGTCACGCCACAAGTAACTAGCAACAAGCAACTAGCAACGCTTATACTTACGCGCTTTTTCAATCCTACTGGAGTACTAGTCATGCCAGACATCATGAAACTCGTCGAGTCTGCCGAGATCAAGCGGACGGACATCCCGTCCTTCGGCCCCGGCGACACGATCAAAGTCCACGTCAAGGTCAAGGAAGGCGACAAAGAGCGCATCCAGATCTTCCAGGGTGTGGTGATTTCCCGCCGTGGTGGCGGCTCGCGTCAGATGTTCACCGTCCGCAAAGTCTCCGGCGGTATTGGTGTGGAGCGCATGTTCCCGCTCTACTCTCCGACGATCGACAAGATCGAGGTGGAACGTCATGGCCGGGTCCGTCGCGCGAAGCTCTACTACCTCCGGGATCTCCGCGGCAAAGCCGCGCGCATCGAAGAGCGGCGCCAGAAATAAGCGCCGCACCCCGGACGAACGCCTTTACGACTCCCTCTTCGCGGAGCTCGCGCGCGTCGCTGAGATGTCAGCGGTCGAGCGCAGGCTCCGCGATTCTGGTTTTCGATGCATCGCCGGAACGGATGAAGTCGGTCGCGGCTGCCTGGCCGGGCCGGTGGTCGCGGCGTGCGTCGTCCTCCCCTCCGATCCGACGCTCTTCGGCGTCAACGACTCGAAGCTGATCGACCACGAGGACCGTCTCGGCGTCTGCCGGCTGGTCCTCTCGCGGGCCCGCGCGGTGGCGGTGGGCGTGGTCGAGCCGTGCACCATCGACCGCATCAACATCCTCCGCGCCAGCAAGCTGGCCATGCTCCACGCGGTGCACGATCTGCCGCTGCGCCCCGACGTGCTGCTCCTCGACGCCGTCCTGCTCGAAGAGCTGGAAATGCCGCAGGTCCCGCTCATCGGCGGCGACCGGCGCAGCATCTCGATTGCCGCGGCGTCGGTGGTGGCGAAGGTCTATCGCGATCTGTTGATGGAGTCGTATCATGAGCGTTACCCCGTTTACGATTTCAAGCACAACCGGGGGTACGCTACCGAAGGGCATCAGGCCGCGCTGAAAACATACGGACCGAGCCCGATTCATCGAAGATCGTTCGAAGGGGTGGAGGAGCCGAGGCTGCTTTTCGGCAACAGCGAGGGACATGGCGGTTCAACGCGATAAAGTCATCGCGAGCGCGGAAAAGCTCGTTGCCAAGGGAAAGATCGAGCCCGCGATCAAGGAATACGAGCGCCTCCTTGAAGACAACCCGAACGACGTCAACACGCTGAACCGCATCGGCGACCTCTGGGTGCGCATCAACCGCAACGACGAGGCGGTGAAGGTCTTCACCAAGATCGCCGACCACTACTCGAAGGACGGCTTCTTCCTCAAAGCGATCGCGATCTACAAGAAGATCAACAAGCTCGATCCCTCGAAGCTCGACGTCTACGCCCGCCTCGCCGACCTCTACGCCAAGCAGGGGCTGGCCATGGAGGCGAAGAGCCAGTACCAGGTCCTGGCCGACTACTACCTCAAGCACGGCGACCCGCCGAATGCGGTCCTGATCTACAAGAAGATCTCGGAGCTCGACCCGAACTCGATCAATGTGCACGTGAAGCTGGCCGACCTCTACGTGCAGGTCGGCAAGACCGCCGAGGCGCTGAAGGAGTACGACCGCGTCGGGAGGATGCTGCTCAAGCGGGCCATGCTCGACGAGGCGGTGCAGGTCTTCCGCAAGGCGCTGAAGATCGACCCGCGCAACACGGAGCTGGTGGACTCGCTGGTGACCGCGCTGCTCGAGGCGAAGGATTTCGAGAACGCGCGGCAGATCGTCGAGACGGCGCTGGAAGGGAACCGCGACAACCCGAAGCTGCTGGCCATGATGGGGCGCATCCAGCTCGGCCGCGGCGACGCCGCCGCGGCACGCTCGACGCTGGAGCGCGCCGCGGAAGCCGATCCGAACGAGCCGTCGGTCCGCGAGACGCTGGCCGACCTGTACCTCAAGCAGGGCGACGCCGACCGCGCCCTGGACATGATGGCCCCGCTGGCCGAGCGCGCCCTCGGCCGCGGCGAGCGGCACGCGGCCATCGAGATGCTGAACCGCATCCTCCGCGTGGACGCGAAACACATCGCCACGCTGGAGCGCCTGGTGGCCCTCTACCAGCGGCTGAACGAAGAGACGAACATCCTGGCGTCGATGAACAGCCTGGCCGAGGCGCACATCGCCAAGGGAACGCTGGAAGATGCCTCGAAGGTGCTGGAGAAGCTGATCCAGCGCGAGCCGCAGAACGCGCAGCACCGCACCAAGCTGCAGTTCGTCCGCTCGCAGATGGGGATCGACACCGCACCGCCGCCGAGGACGCCGACGCCCCCTCCGATGCCCGCGCTGAAGCTGCCGTCGATGGAGATCGACGAGCCGGCGCCGTCGTTCGACCTCGGCGGGCTGGCCGAGCCGGAGCTCTCGCTCGACCTCGACGATGCGCCGGGCATCGAGCTCGACTTCGAGCTCGACACGCCGCCTGCACCCGCTCCCGCGCCGGCACCGCCGCCTCCCCCCCTGCAGCATCTGGTGCCGGCGGTGGAGCTGGCGGCGCAGGACCTCGGCGAGTCGGCGGACGATCTCGACTTCATCACCGAGCACCTCACCGAGGCCGAGGTGTTCGCCAAGTACGGCCTGGCGGAGAAGGCGGCCGAGCACCTGCGCGCGGTACTCGACCGCGCGCCGAAGAACCTCACCGCGCACGAGCGCCTCTTCCGCATCCTGCTCGAGGAAGGGGACGTGGAGGGGGCACGCACCGCCGCGCGCGGCTACGTGGCGCTGCTCGAGGATCCGTCGACGGTGGCCGCCGTGCGCAACGAGTTCCTCACGCGCGGACACACGTTCGAGATCGCGCCGGTCGTGGCCGAGGAGGTCGCGCCGCCGGCCGAAGAGGTGGTCGAGGAGCTGGAGCTCGACCTCGATGCGCCGATGGAGATGGAATTCGATCTCGACGCGCCGGCAGAGGTGCCGCTCGCGGCGGAGGAGCCGCTCCTCGTCGTCGAGCCGGAAGAGGATGCGTTCGCGTTCGCGACTGCCGAGCCCGAACCGCAGCCCGAGCCCGAGCCGGAGCTGTTCTTCGAGCCGGAGCCCGAGCCGGAACCGGAGCCGCTGCCGCTGCCCGAACCGGAGCCCGAGCCCATCCTGGCCGAAGGGCTGCCCGACATCGAGATGGCGTTCGCCGAGCCGGAGCCGGCCGACGCGTCCGAGCCGTTCTTCGGCGTCGAGGGTCTCGACCTGGAAGAGCTTCCGCTCGAAGAGCTGAACGAGATCGACTTTTACATCGAGCAGGAGCTGCTCGATGAGGCACGCCGCAAGCTCGAGACGCTGGAGGCGCGCTTCCCCGGCGATACCAACCTGGCCTCGCGCCGCAACCGCGTCGAGAACGCGGCGCTCGCGGCGGCGGCGCGTCCGCCCGTGCTCTCGCGCGACGAGATCGAGAGCGAGCTCCTCTCCGCGATCCCGGACGAGGACGACGACCTGATCATGCCGGCGCCCGCGCCGGAGGTGCCGTCCCTCTCCTTCGAGCCGCCGCCCGAGCCGCCCGCCATCACGGCCGCGCTCGTGGAGGAGGAGAACCTGTTCGCCGACGAGGACAACTTCTTCGATCTCGCCGCCGAGCTGGAGTCCGAGCTGGCCGACGAGGAAGAGGAGGCGATCTCGCTCTCCGAAGAGGAGCAGTCGCTCGAGGAGATCTTCAAGGAGTTCAAGAAGGGGGTCGAACAGCAGCTCGACTCCGAGGACTACGACACCCACTACAACCTCGGCATCGCCTACAAGGAGATGGGGCTCATCGACGAGGCCATCGGCGAGTTCCAGCTGGCGTCGAAGGACCCCAAGCGCGCCGTCGAGTGCGCGTCCATGCTCGGCCTCTGCTTCCTGGAGAAAGGCATGCCCCAGCTCGCCATCAAGTGGTACCGCAAGGGGCTGGAGATGCCGGAGATCATGCAGGAAGAGCACGTCGGCCTGCTCTACGACCTGGCCTCGGCCTACCAGGAGGTCGGCGACACCGAGAACGCCCAGAAGGCGTTCATGGAGGTGTATGCGGCCAATCCGGGATACCGGGACGTGACGACGCGGATCAAGGCGCTGGAGGACGCGAAGAGGTAGGCGCTCACAGGTACATAGGCTCACAGGCTCACAGGAGCGCCGTGCTCCTCCTGTGAGCCTGTGAGCCTGTGAGCCTGTGAACCTATGCGCCTCGGAACCTTTTCTCGGATCGTGCGTTCATCACATGGATGCAGACAGACGACGCACTGATGCAGCGGGTTCGCGAGGGTGACGACGACGCCTTCGCGGAGATCGTCGACCGTTACAAGGACTCGCTGGTCAACTACCTCACTCACCTCGTCCGGTCCCGGGACCGTGCCGAGGAGGTGGCGCAGGATGCGTTCGTCCGCCTCTACCGCAACGCGGCCAAATACAAGCAACAGGAACGGCTGGGGCCGTATCTCTTCCGCATCGCCACGAATCTGGTCGTGACCGAGATCCGTCGCGAGAAACGGTGGAGCCTGCTCCTGCCGCGCCTCAACGCCAGCACGCGCCAGAGCGAGCCGGCACCCGATACCAACCTGCTCACCACGGAGATTCAGAGACAGGTGTCCGCCGCGATCGAGCAGCTGCCGATGCAATATCGTGCGCCTCTCGTGCTCTTCGAGATCGAAGAGTGGTCGTATGACGACATCGCCAGGGCCCTGGACATCCCCTGCGGGACCGTGAAGTCGCGGATCTCGCGGGCCAGAGACATGCTGCGGCGCCACCTCGCCCCGTGGTGGACCGGAGGAGAAACCCATGAACGACGACACACGAATCGGCGACTTGATGCGCACGCTGCCGCGCACGAAGGCATCGCCGGCATTCACTCGTGAGGTGATGCGCAAGGCGCATCACCTCGACGAGGGTGCCCGCAGGCCTCTGGTCTGGCGGATGGCCGCGGCCTTCGCCATGGCTGCCTGCCTGCTGGCAGTGGTGCAGCTGGGCGTGATGCAGCAGCGCCAGCGCCAGCGCACGCTCGCGCTGCAGGCGGAGCGGCAGCAGCTCGCGGCCGATCTCGATGCCGTCAAGAAGATCGCCGAGGAGAGCGAGCCCGTGGTCGTCCTCGAGAACGAAGACGGCACTCGCGTGATCATGGATCTCGACTCCGCCGTACAACCCGCTTCTCTTCGCAACTACGACTAAGTCCCGGAGGAATCAGCTTTCATGAAACGGATCATCACCATTGCACTCGCCCTCGTCGTGGCCACGGCCGCCTTCGCCCAGCGCCCGCCCGTGCGCCGCACCAACACGGTCGTCGTCCGCGACGGCAAGGTCGTCAGCGGCACCGACGGCCGCTACATCGTCGAGACGCTCTTCTCGCGCGCCTTCATCGGTGTGAGCCTGACCAACCTCTCTCCCGAGCTGCGCGAGCACTTCGGCGCGCCGAAAGACGCCGGGGTCATGGTCGAGAGCGTCCAGGACGACAGCCCTGCCGACAAGGCCGGCCTGCGCGTCGGCGACATCGTCCTCTCGGTCGACGGCAAGGACGTGAAGTCGTCGGCCGACCTGCGCATGGCCCTGCGCGACAAGAAGGAAGGCGACTCCGTGCGCATCGACCTGCTGCGCGGGCGCGCCCGCCAGACCGTCGTGGCCACGGTCAAGGAGCGCGAGAATCCGCGCCTCCTGCAGCTCGAAGACCTCCCCACCATGGTCGGCAGCCCGGAGTTCCGCGCCCGCATCGAGCGCCTCGGCGGCAACTGCGACGAGCTCCAGACGCGCATCAAGGAGCTCGAGACGCGACTGAAGGATCTGGAGCGCAAGCTTCAGAAATAGTGCGCAAGGTGTAGCGGGTTGCGCGCGCAACTCGCTACACTATCGCTTCGTGAACCGCACGATCGAATCGGCACTCCGCCTCGTCAACCTCACCGCCGCCGGCCTGCTGGCCGGCTCCCTCGGTTTCGGAGAAGCGGCTCTCGTCCCCGGCTGGGCGGACGAGCTGCCGACCAAGGACGGGGGACACACGCGCGGCCCGATCAGCGTGGCGGGCTACTTCAACGCCATCGGTCCCGTGGCCCTCGGCACCGCCGTGACGCTGGCCATCGCCGCGCCCCGCGGCACCGGGCCGGCGCGGCGCATCCTCGATTCCGCGTCCGCGGTCGGCCTGGCGGGCGTGCTCGCCACGACGATCATGGTCACGGTGCCGATCAACAAGGAGCTCGAGGCACAGCCCGCGACCGACTATCCGAGCGAGAAGTCACAGTCGATGGTGAAGAACTGGAGCCGCGCCCACGCCGTGCGTACGACCCTCGGCATCGGCGCGTTCGTCTGCGCCGTGGCCGCGTCGAACATGGGGCGTCACTCCGCGAAGTGATCCCACCCGCGCGGCTCGAGCGGCCGCGCCACGCCGTCTTCCTTCAACAGCACGCCGCGCTCTCCGGTCATGCGGCCGATGGCGTACACGGGGCGCTTCAGCTTCGTGCTCAGCTCCGACTCGCGCAGCGACGACGTGAAGAGCAGCGCGTACTCCTCGCCGCCGTGCAGGACGGCGTTGCGCACGTCGATGCCGAGCTGCCGCGCGTAGCCCTGCAGCTCCGGGAACACGGGAATCCGCTCCTTCTCGATCTCCGCGCCGCATCCCGAGGCGTCGCACAGGTGATGGAGGTCGGACGACAACCCGTCCGAAACGTCGATGCACGACGTGACCTGGTCGATGGCCGCCAGCGCCACGCCGAGGGCCAGCTCCGGCTCCGGATCGACGTGGCGGCGGATGGCCGACTCGATGAACTCGCGCTGCGCGTATGAATGTAGGGCGGGCTTCAGCCCGTCCATGGGCGGGCTGAAGCCCGCCCTACGTTCGCCGAGCAGCGCGAAACCGGCGCCGCTGCCGCCCACGGGACGCGACAGGTAGATGCGATCGCCCGGCTTTGCACCGCTGCGCAGCAGGGGGCGCGTGACGATGCGGCCGATCGCGGTCACAGCGATGGTCAGCTTCTCCGCGCGGGAAAAGTCGCCCCCGACGATCTCGATGCCGTACTGCCCCGCCGCCTCCGCGTACGCGTCGAGCAGCTCGTCCGCCCGCTCGAGCGCCCACGGCGGCAGCGCCAGCGCGAGCAGCGCGTACGCCGGCGCGGCACCCATGGCGGCGAGGTCGGAGAGATTCACCGCCAGGCTTTTCCGGGCGATGAAGCGCAGCGGGATGGCGCGCGTGAAGTCAACGTCCTCGACGAGCATGTCGGTCGTCAGGACCTGGTTGTCGATGACTGCCGCGTCGTCGCCGATGCGCGGCGAGAAGAGCTCGCGCACGCGCTTCACGAGCTGCGATTCGTTCAACGCCGGCTCTCCACCGGCACGATCGGGATCAGCGGGCGGTCGAAGGTCTCGCGCGGATAGACGATCGCCTCCAGGAAGAGTCCCGACGGCGGCGCGGTCGGCTGCCAGTTCTCCGCCCTGGGGTGCAGGCGATTGGCGATGTCGCTGGCGGCGAGGTTCCCGCGCCCGACTTCGACAAAGTACGACATCAGCTTGCGCACCATCTTCCAGAGATAGTGCGACGCGGCGATGCGCACAAGGATGAGGTCCCCCGCGCGGACGAGCTCGCACCGCTCCACCACCACGATGCGCGACTCGTCTTCCTTCAGGCGCTTGTCGCTGAAGGCCGAGAAGTCGTGGCGCCCGGCGATGGCGCTGGCCGCGGCCTGCATCGCCTCCACGTCGAGCCGGTCCTTGATCCACCAGACGAACGGCTTGGCGAAGGCGGTGCGCCGCGTGGCGATCTGGTAGAGGTAGACGCGCGAGACCGCGTCGTGGCGGGCGTGGAAGTTGTCCTTCACGCGGACGAGATCGAGGATGCTGATGTCGTGCGGCAGGAGGTCGTTCAGCTTGCGCATGAGCTGCAGCGGCTCGGCCGCCTTGTGCGCGCGCAGATGCGCGACCTGTCCCGAGGCGTGCACGCCCGCGTCCGTGCGTCCCGCGCCGCCGATGTCGACGTCGCCGAGGACGTCGCGCGCCGCCCGGAGCAGGTGCCCCTGGACCGTCTTCTGCGTGTTACCCTGCGCCTGCCAACCGGAGTAACGAGTGCCTTCGTACTCCAGCAGCAATCTGTAAGTCGGCATGCGGCCCCATTCATATCAGGTAATCGGCGATCTGTTCGTCGTCGTCTGGGACGACGGCCACGAATCCTACTATCCCCTGGAGGAGCTGCGCCGGGCCTGCCCCTGCGCCGTCTGCTCCGGCGAGCCCGACCTGTTCGGCCGCATGTCCGGCGGCATCCCGCAGCGGTACACGCACACGTCGTTCACGCTGCACTCGGTCGAGCCGATCGGCAACTACGCGCTGCAGCCGAACTGGGCGGACGGGCATACGTACGGGATCTGGACCTACGAGCGGCTGCGCGCGTTCTGCCCGGATTGCCGAACGTAGGACGGGCTTCAGCCCGTCCAGAGGCGGGCTGAAGCCCGCCCTACATTACGGCGCGATCACCGTGCCGTTCTTTCCCTCCAGCGCCTCGCGCAGCACTTCCACGTCCGTGATCAGCACCTCGTGGCCGCTGTTCTTCACGAACTGGATGGCGCTGTCGATCTTCGGTCCCATCGAGCCGGGGGGGAACTGGCCGTCGGCCATGTGCTTTTCCGCTTCGGCCACGGTCATGCGGTCGATGAAACGCTGCGTCGGTTTGCCGAAGTCGAGCGCGACCTTCGGCACGCCGGTGAGGACGATGTAGACGTCCGCCTTCAGGTTCGCGCCGAGGAGCGCGGAGGCGTAGTCCTTGTCGATGACGGCCTCGATGCCGCGCCACTGGCCGTCGCGTCCCTTCACCACCGGAATGCCGCCGCCGCCCGCGGCGATGACGACCGCCGCCGACTCGAGCATGCGAGAGATCGTGTTGAGGTTGAG
This sequence comes from Thermoanaerobaculia bacterium, assembly GCA_035627015.1. Taxonomy (GTDB): domain Bacteria; phylum Acidobacteriota; class Thermoanaerobaculia; order Gp7-AA8; family Gp7-AA8; genus QHVT01. The sequence goes on from DASPMO010000165.1 coordinate 26,137, forward strand.
GACGCGCAGCGGCTTCGGCGACGGCACGACGTGGCGCCAGCCGCGTCCCGCGTCCTCGCGCATGGTCCAGCCGAGGTCGCGCTCGAGGGCCTCGGCGCGATAGCGCGTGAAGAACGGGCCGATGGGCTTGGTCGGACGCTTGAACGCCGGATCGTTCACGTCGACCTCCACCTCCGTCAGCACCGTGGCCACTTCCCCGCCGAGGCCGATCGACTCGAGGCGGTTGCGCATGGCCTGCTGCAGCATGAAGCCGATCGACCCCTCGGTCTGCGCGACGCACACGTCCAGGGTCTGCGGCGGGATCTTCGTCGACGCCTCTTCGGCCTGCACGAGGATGTTCCCCACCTGCGGCCCGTTGCCGTGCACGACCAGCAGCTTGTAGCCGTAGCGGACGATCTCCGCGAGCCAGCGCGCGGCCTGCTTGGCTCGCGCGATCTGTTCTTCCTGCGTGCCGCGATCCTCAGGACGGAGCAGCGCGTTGCCGCCGAACGCCACGACGGCCAGTTTACGGTCGGCCAATCAGAGCTCCTCGCGCTCGAGCGGCATGGTCATGCAGCGCGGACCGCCGCGCGCACGCGACAGCTCGTTCCCGGCGATCTGCAGCGCGTACTTTTTGTCGGTCCACGTCTCCAGCTCCGTGCGGCCGAGGAGCAGATCGTCCTCGTAGACGATGTGGTAGCCGTGCCGCGCCAGCTCCTCCGCCGTGCGCACGTTGCGCTCGTACAGGAGGATGATCCCGGGCGCCAGCGCGAACGCATTCGCGCCGTCGGTCCACTGCTCGCGCTGCTGGTCGACGGCGCTCTGCCCGCCGCAGTAGATGGGCTCGAGATCGAAGCCCTGCTTCTTCAGCGCCGACAGCAGCGACTTCTCGGACGTGAACGCGGCGGCGCGCTTCTTCGTCAGGTCGACGGTCGTCACGGTCGCGGCCTGGCCCCCCTTCGGCAGGATCACCGGCGGGTAGACCAGGCACTCGTGACGGCTGATGAAGGTGAAGATCGTGTCGAGGTGCATGAAGGAGCGCTGCCGCGGGATCTCGACGATGATCACCGTGTTCACGCCGGCATTGGCTTTCTTCAGCGACCGGATCAGCGCCTGCACGCCGGCTTTGTTCGTGCGCTCGGTGACGCCGACGAGGAGCAGGTCGCGCCGCGGGACGAGGACGTCGCCCCCTTCGAGCGTCGGCATCTTGCGCGGCATCGGCCGCTCCGGCTCGGTGGCCATGAAGTCGACCCAGAACGGCGACTCCCCGTCGCGGCGAAAGTGCGGGTGGTTCTCGAAGACGTACTTGGACAGCAGCGACTCGCGCCGCCGCGCCTGCGTGGCCATCGAGGCGACGACCACCCGGTCGCCGAGGACGATCTGCGGGTCGCGCATGAAGAAGAGGTTCGGGATCGGGAAGAGGTCGAACTCCGGCAGGTCGCCGGAGCCTTTCTCGCGCGCGATGCCGGCGATGAGCACTTCGGCCAGCGCGCCGGCCGGCTGCTCGAGGAGCTGCGCGGCCATGCGCGGACGGAGTCCGTTGCGTCTGGCGAGATCGCGCACGATGCGCTTCTTCGCGTCGCCGTCCTCGAGCACTTCCTCGAGGAGGTCCTGGAGATCGTAGACGTCGTCGGCCACGAAGCGGATGAGCTGTTGAAAGCGGCGATGCTCCTCGCGGGCGACCTGTCCGTAGAGGATGTCGTCGAAGAGGAGCTGGGCCATCATCGGCGGGATCATCAGGTCGATCTCCCGCCCGGGAAGGTGGACCAGCACGCTCTTGAGCCTGCCGATCTCACTGGTGACGTTGAGTCGCATGCGGGCGCGATTCTACTCGGGCGGCCAAAACAGCTAAAATCGACAGCGGTCCCATGCACAGGCACCTGGCCGTGCTGTTCGCACTCATCGCCGCTCCCCTCCTCCTGGCGAGCTCTCCGCGCATCTCTTTCGATCGCGTCGTCCCGGCCGTGCACGACCTGGGGCGCGCCCGCGATCTGGCGCTCGTGCATGCGGTCGGCGACTCCGACGCCTCGGACGCGTTCGTGGAGAACTTCGTCGACCAGGTGAACCGCGCGGGCTTTCTCCGCGTGCGCGACGCGCGCGACAGCACCGGCCCCGCCGACGCCTACCTCTCCGTGCAGACGTTCTCCTGCGAGACGTTCAACCGCGAGGGGGAAGGCTCGACCCGCGACCACGAGGGCAACCGCGTGAAGCGCAGGCTGCTGTGGGTGGACGCCGTCTGCACGGCGCGCGTCGATGTGATGGGGCGCGACATGAAGCGCCTCTCCAGTTTCTTCGGCAAGGGGGAGGGAACGTCGTCACGCGTGGAAGAGCTGAGCGACGACGAGCGTCACGACGCGGTGCGCCAGGCCGCGCGCTACGCGGCCATCGACGCGGCGGAGCGCATCACGCCGCGCCGCGTGCGCGAGCACCTCGCGCTGGACGAGAGCGCCCCGGCGTTCGAGGAAGGGATGCACCTGATCGAGAACGGCCGCGTGGCCGAGGCGCGGGCGAAGTGGGAGTCGGCACTGCGGCAGAACCCGCGCAGCCCGGCGCTGCACGCAAATCTCGCCGCGGTCTGCCAGGCTCTCGGCGACATGGCCGCGGCGACGAAGCATCAGCGCGCGGCGCGCGCGCTGGCGAAGGATTAACGCCGCCGGCCGCTCTCGTAGGCGAGACTCTCCCGCCACATCCGCTCCTGCTGCGGCGTCATCTTGGCGGCAGTGATGACGATGGGCAGCGTGCGGTCGCCGCGCCGCACCGTGAGCCGCAGCTTCTGCCCCGGCTTCACGTTCCGCAGCACCGTCATCATCGCGTACTGGTCGGGCACCGTGAGCGGCTTGCCGTCGATGTGCGTGACGATGTCCTGCGCCCGCAACCCACCCTTCGCCGCCGGCCCGCTCGGATCGAGGTGCTGGATCAGCATCCAGCCGCGGTTGTCCGTCCGCTTGTAGAGATAGCCGATGCCGATCCACCCCGGCACCGCGCCGGCGGCGAGGAGAGGGAGGACGAGGAGGAGCGCGATGAACGAGCGTTTGATCATTGCGGGAGCTCGATTCTTTGTTGGGAGCCGGGGGTGACGACGCGATCGACGCAACGTTGTTGCGCGAGGTCGGCACAGAAGCGGTATTCGCCCGGCTCGAGGTCCAGGAGCCATCCACCCTGGACCGCATTGCGGAAGGTATTCGGAGGTGGATCGCGCCAGGCGTAGAGATTCACGACCGGCATTCCGCGCCGGCCGAGGTACGTCTCGGGCGGTACGAGGACCTTGCCTGACACGGAGGACAGCCGAACACGCCGCGCCTCATCGTCACCGGCGAGCGGCACCGCGCGCATGGTCAGCGGATAGCCAGGAGCATTGACGATGACGTAGGCGACAGGATCGCGCGACGGCGAGGCGATGGACACGCGCCCGTTCGGACCGCTCACGGAATCGACCATCACTTTCCCGGCGGTGAGGATGTACACGATGGCGCCGGCGAACGGCCGGCCGGAGGGCGTCTCGATGGTCACGCTCGCTTTCAGCTTGCGCGGCAGCACCAGCGTGAGCGGATCGTCCTCCGCGCCATGGATGGTGTGCACCATGAAACCGCTGTCGACTTCCCGCGTCGAGGCGCGCAGTTCCACGTCGCCCGGCTCGAGGCCGGCGATGGTGAACGTTCCATCGGTATCGGAGGTCGTCTGGGCAGAGCTGTTCCCGCCTCTGACGACGAGGAACGCGCGCACCGGCTGGCCCGCGTCATCGACGGTCTTTCCGGTGATGCGCCCCTCCGGCAACTCGATGTCGACGTCGGCTACACCATCCTGTTCATCAATGACGACATCGCGGAGCGTGATCGTCGAGCCGGTGTCGTCGGGCGTGACCTGGACCGACCATTTCGCGCGTTCGGTGCGAGCGACCGCACCTTCGAAATACCCTTCGGTATCGGACATCATGCGCACGCGCTTACCTGCGGAATCGTTGAACGTGAGCCGCGCCTTCACCGGCTCCCCGGCGAGGGTGACGGTGCCGCGCACGACGACGCGATCGATGCGGATCGCCAGCGGCAGCGTTCCCGTGTCGATCATCTGACCGCCGGTGTGCACGACCGTGCCGTTGGCGTCTCTTACAGTGATGAAATACAGCCCCGCTTCGAGCGGCTCGGACAGCCATCGCCCCTCGCTCGACGCCGATTCGGCCACCGGCGTACGCATCCCCCACGACGGCTCGCGCTCGAGCTTGACCATCCAATCCGCGCCACCGATGTCGCGCGGCGGGTCGAGCGTCAGCTCGACGCGTGCGAGCGTCCGCAACGTGAGCACCTCCGCAAGTGCCGTCTCCCCAGGCTCGCTGACGACCACTCTCGCCTGCGCGGGAGACCAGCCGTTCTTCGTGGCGGTGACAGTCCAGGAGCCGGGGGCGAAGCCGGCGAACTGGAAGAACCCGCGGTCGTTCGTCTTCGTGGTGAACGTCCCCAGATTCGCGCGCGCCGGCGTGTCGGTGAATGCGTCCGGCGCAAGAGTGACGGTGATCGGGCCGCTTTCGCGTAATGGGAGCGCGGCACGGCCGCTGATGGACGCGCCCCGCTGCAACACGAGCGCTCCTGCGTCGAAACCGGGACGCACGCTCCAGAAATAATGCGGAACGAAACCCGGGGCGCCAATGCGAACGTCGAGCTCTGTCGCCGGCACCTCGCAACTCCAGCGCTCCTTCGCCCGCGTGCAGTCGACGACCGCATCCGGGATGTCCTTACCGCGCACACGCAGTTGCACGGTCTCCGGCCCTTTTTCGCCGCGCGGCGGAGCGAGCGAGGCGAGAAGGCGGGCGGAGGGCCAGAGCGTAAACGTCGCCACCTCGGCGTTGCCGGCCACCTCGGACGGCATGCTCCAGCAGCCCTCCGCGATTGCCTGCACACGCCAGCGCGACGCGGAGGAGAGATCGAGGGTTGCGTACGCCACTCCGTCGCGTGCGCTCCAGCGCGTCGTGCGAGGCTCGCTGCAGCCGTCGCATTCCGCGCGTAGTGTTCCGGTGAGGCAGCGGGCGCCATCGCGCGCAAGGATGCGCACGGCGGTGTCACCCGCTGCATCGAGGGAGAGCAGTGCCAGCAGCGCGAAGGCTACGGCTCTCATGCGATGGCGCAACGCCGACCGCAGTTGGGCTCGCGCGCGCAGCCGGCGTAACCGTCGCACAACCAGATCCAGCCGCCGACGCAATCCATCCAGCCTGGATCGCCGGGACCATCCTCGCACTTGATGACGTCAGTTTGATAGTCGTACGTGCATTCCTGGCACCCCCCGCCCTGCTCCGGCCCCACGATGCCGATTCCCGGCCTGTTATCCGCAGCTGCCGGCAACACAAGCACGAGCACCAGCAAAGTAACCTTTAAGCGACGCATCGGCATACCTCCATACAGAAGTATATGCCAAGAAAATGAGCGGGCTTGCGGCCCGCTCATTCACGTCGCAGCGAAGGGTCTTACGCCTCGAGCTGCTTGCCCGCGTTCACGTTGATCTGGATCTGCTTCGGCCGCGACTCTTCCTTCTTCGGGATCTCGACCTCGAGAACGCCGTTGCGGTAGTTCGCGGTGATCTTCGTGCCGTCGACGCTGCGCGGCAGCGTGAACGTGCGGGTGAAGGTGCCGTACGCCCGCTCGATGCGGTGGTAGTTGCGGTCATCCTTGCGCTCGAACTGACGCTCGCCGGCGATGGTGAGCAGTCCGTCCTCGAAGGTCACGCGCAGGTCCTTCTCCTCGACGCCCGGGGCCTCGACCTTCACGATGATGCGCTCGGTCTCCTCCAGGACGTCCACGGCCGGGTTCCAGCCGGTAGCCTGCATCTCTTCCGAGAAGTACGGCATCCGGAAGAACGGCTCGAACAGACGCGCCTCCATGCGACGGAGGTCATCAAAGGGGTTGAAACGGGTAATGAGTGCCATTGTTGTCCTCCTTCGTTTAGTCTTTGTCACTCACCTCAATGAAACTTCAGCGCGAAAAATCTAATTCCGTCAGACTCAGATTGTCAAGAGGGATGATGCACTCCCGGCCCGTTGTTGTGGCCGCGGCAATGACTGTCGTTCCAGAGATCGCCGACGAGCTCGGCCGTGAGGTCGCGCGCAGGCGCACGTTTGCCATCATTTCCCATCCCGACGCGGGAAAGACCACGCTCACCGAGAAGCTGCTCCTCTACGGCGGGGCGATTGAAGAGGCCGGCTCGGTCCGCGCGCGCAAACAGCAGCGCCACACGACCTCGGACTGGATGGCCATCGAGCAGAGCCGCGGCATCTCCATCACCTCCACCGTGCTGCAGTTCGAGTACGACGGCTCTGTGCTGAACCTCCTCGACACCCCCGGCCACCAGGACTTCTCCGAGGACACCTACCGGACGCTTGCGGCCACCGACAGCGCCGTCATGGTGCTCGACGGCGCGAAAGGGATCGAGCCGCAGACGCGCAAGCTGTTCGAGGTCTGCCGCATGCGGCACATCCCGATCCTCTGCTTCGTCAACAAGCTCGACCAGCCGGCCAAAGACCCGTTCGAGCTGCTCAGCGAGATCGAGCGCGAGCTGAAGGTGCAGGCCGTGCCGATGAACTGGCCGATCGGCGACGGCCCGACCTTCCAGGGCGTCTACGATCTCCGCAACCAGCAGGTGCTGCGTTTCGAGCGCACCAAGCACGGTGCGTCGGTAGCCCCGATGACGGTCAGCGGCCTCGACGATCCGCACCTCGCCGACGCCCTCGGACCGACCGCGTGGCAGGACCTGCGCGACGCGGCCGAGCTCCTCGACGGCGCGGGCGCGTCCTTCGACCGCAAGCAGTTCGAGTACGGCCGCGTGATCCCGGTGTTCTACGGCAGCGCCGTGAACAACTTCGGCGTGGAGCCGTTCCTGCGCGCGGTGATCGAGCTCGCGCCGCCGCCCTCGCCCCGCCACGCGAAAGCGAAAGGGGAAGACTTCGAGCTCGCGCCGGTCGACCCGAACTTCACCGGTTTCGTGTTCAAGATCCAGGCGAACATGGACAAGCGCCACCGCGATCGCCTGGCCTTCATGCGCATCACCTCGGGTGTGTTCGAAAAGGACATGCTCGTCCACCATGCGCGCCTCAAGCGCGAAGTGCGCATGACCCGCCCGCATCGTCTCTTCGCGCAGGAGCGCGTGGGCGTCGAGAAAGCGTATCCCGGCGACGTGATCGGCTTCGTCAATCCCGGCATCTTCCAGATCGGCGACGCCGTGGCCTCGGACATGCCGGTCGAGTTCGACCGCATTCCCCGCTTCGCGCCCGAGCACTTCGCCACCATGCGCGCCAAGCAGGTCACCCGGCAGAAGCAGTTCCAGAAGGGTCTGGAGCAGCTCGAGGAAGAGGGGGCGATGCAGGTCTTCGTGCTGCACGACGGCCTGCGCAGCGAGCCCATTCTCGCCGTCGTCGGCGAGCTGCAGTTCGACGTGCTCGCCTCGCGCCTGGAGACGGAGTACGGTGTCGAGACGACGCTCACCAACCTCCCCTACAAGCTCGCGCGCTGGGTCGACCGGGACGTCGACGAGGTGGCGCGGATGACGCTCCCCTCGCGCTCCCGCGTGGCCACGGATCGCAACGGACAGGCGGTGGTGCTCTTCACCTCCGACTGGGAGCTGGACTACGCCCAGAAGGAGAACCCGAATGTCGAATTCAAGAGCGCTTCTTAGCCTGATCGCGGCGATGCTCTGCGCCGCCGGCATGCTCGCGGCGCCGAAGAAGCGCGACGCGGCGAAACTGAGCGAGGCCGCCGCGCACGCCGACGTCGTGGCCGCGGTGAAGACGCAGAACGCGCGCGCGCTGCCGCTGGTGGCGATCAAGGTCATCGACCAGCGCTGGTTCCTCGGCAAAGAGAGCAACCTCGTGCAGCAGACCATCACCGGCAAGTGCGCGGACCAGTTGCGGGCCTTCGTGACCGCGAACCCCGCGTACGGCCAGGCCTTCGTGCTGGACGACCAGGGGGCGGTGGTCTGCGCGAGCACGCGCACGGAGAACTACTGGTACGCCGAGGCACCGCTCTGGCAGCGCGCCTTCCGCGGGGAGACCTTCCTCGATCGGTCGCTGCTCTCCGTCCCGGTCAGGGACGAGGATCGCGTCATCGGTGCGATCGCGGCTCGCGTTAAACTTACTTCATGAAGAAATTCATGTTCGTGCTTCTCCTGGCTGCAGGCGCACACGCCCAGTCCGCGGGCGACGTGCAGAAAATGCTCGTCGCGGAGGCCGCGAAGGTGCGCGCGCTCGGCTCGGATCCCGAGATCGTGGCCGCGGTGAAGGCGCAGAACGCGAAGAGAGTCCCGCTCGACACGATCAAGAAACTCGATGCGCAGTGGACCTCGGGCAAGGCCGCGGCGCTGGTGAAGCAGACCACGACCGGCGCGTGCGCCGACCGGCTGCGGCTCCTCACCGCCGGCGGCAGATACAACGAGACCTTCGTCATGGACGACCGCGGTGCCCTCGTCTGCGCCACGGCCAGAACGTCGGACTACTGGCAGGGAGACGAGGCGAAGTTCGAGCAGGCCTACAGCGGCGGCCTGGGCAACGTCTTCATCGACCGCCCGAAGTACGACGACAGCGCCTCGGCCAGCATCGCGCAGATCTCCGTGCCGGTGATGGAGAACGGCAAGGCCATCGGCGCGATCACCGTGGGCCTCTCGATCAGGTAGCGCGCATCGTGTCGGGGTCGACGCCGCGCGACCGGCACCACTCGCGGTACGCGAACGGCGAGATCTCGCTCGGCTTGATCTCGCTGCGGCCGCCCCAGAAGACATTCGTGTAGCCGACCGGAATGCCGATCGAGGCGAGGTGCTCGTCGATGGCGCGCTTGTGGGCGAGCACGAGCTCCTTTTCCGTCCCGTGCGCGACGGCCATGATGTTCACGTTGCGGAACTCGGGGCCGCCCTCGCGCCAGTAGCAGTGCGTGAGGATGTGGAAGCGGCCGACCTCGCGCCCTGCCTCGATCTCGCGTCCCGGCGGCACCGCCCAGTGAAAGAGGGCGTTGAAGCGCGTCACGCGCTCGCCCGTCTGCAGCGGCTTCACGTGCTCGAGGAACGTGGAAAAGCGGCCCACCACGCCGCGCGCGTTCAGGTTCTCCGCCACTTCATGGAACTGCTCGAGCGGCACGCCGGCCTCGCGCGCGCGGCGCTCCCACAGATCGCGCGTCACCTCGTCCTCGGTCAGCTCGCGCTTCACCGCGGTCAGCACCTGCCACTCGAGGTCCGACAGCGCCGCCTTGGCGGTGTCCTTCACCTCCGCCAGTTCGTCCGACTTCGAGCCCGGCTCCATTCCCTTGCGGCGCACGTGGCCCACGCCGAGGGCGAAGATGCGTTTGGCGGGCATCACGCGGAAATGATCGGCGCTGGTGAGCGAGGCGAGCAGGGCACAGTGCTTCTCGATCGCGTAGCCCTGCGGCACCTTCACCGTCGTCCAGAGGCGATAGCTCGAGCCGGGCGTGGCGGGATCGGCGGAGCGGATGACCACATGTCCGGAGAACGGGTCCTCCCCGAACATGAAGTCGAAGGCCGCATCGAGCTTCTCGTTCGGGAACTGCCACGCCACCAGCGCTCCCTCGGCCAGGTTCGTGGCCATGAGCGTCTGGCGCACGCGGCGGATGGTCCCCCCGCGGAGCATGGCCCGGATGCGCTCCAGCACCACCTCGACGTCGAGTCCCGACTGCCGCGCGATCTCGCCGAACGGGTCGCGCACGAAGCCCTGAATGCGGTCCTCGGAGACCGCCAGGATCTGTGCGTTGATCGGGTCGGTGTGGGCGATGGGAAGCTCGGTGGCGGCGGTCATGCCCCGATGATAGTGCAGCGTGACAATGTCTTCATGCGAACCGCCTTCGTGCTCCTGCGCACGGCCGTCATGGATGCCGCGGCTCACCCCGTTTGACAACACCCGTGGCGGAGCGTAGTCTCGCCCGCACCTGGACTGATTTGCGGGCCGCTTGCAACCAGGATAAAAAAAGCTAAAGACGCCGGCACTCGACTGCTTTTGCTTTTCCGAGCGGCCCCGCACTGATGGCGGGGCTTTTTGTTTTTCCGGAGAGATTTGATGGCACAACCGAACCGCAGCGCAGAGCTTCGCGAGCTACTCACCCGCCGCATCCTCGTCCTCGACGGGGCCATGGGAACGCAGATCCAGACCTACGGACTGGATGAATCGGCGTTCCGCGGCACGCGCTTCGCCAACCACCCGCGCGACCTCAAAGGCGCCAGCGACGTCCTGGCCATCACCAATCCGGCCATCCTCGACGAAGTGCACCGCAAGTACCTCGCGGCGGGCGCGGACATCATCGAGACCAACACCTTCAACGCGCAGGCGATCTCCTTCGCCGACTACGACCTCCAGCCGTACGTCTACGAGATCAATAAAGCGGCCGCTGAGATCTGCCGCAAGGCGGCCGACGACTATGCGTCGCCGGAGAAGCCGCGCTTCGTGGCCGGCGCCATGGGTCCGACGAACCGCACCGCCTCGCTCTCGCCCGACGTCAACAACCCCGGCATGCGCGGCGTGACGTTCGACGAGCTGGTCGACGCGTACTACGAGCAGGCCCGCGGCCTGGTCGACGGCGGCGTGGACATCCTCCTCGCCGAGACCACCTTCGATACGCTGAATCTCAAGGCCGCGCTCTTCGCCGTCCAGAAGCTCTTCGACGACACCGGCATCACCCTGCCGCTCATCGCCTCGCTGACCATCACCGACGCCTCGGGGCGCACGCTCAGCGGGCAGACCGTCGAGGCGTGCTGGAACTCGATCTCCCACGCGCCGCTCTTCGCGGTCGGCATCAACTGCGCGCTGGGCGCGGAGGAGATGCGCGCGCACGTCGAGGAGCTGGCCGGCCTCGCGCCGATCTTCATCTCCTGCTATCCCAACGCCGGCCTGCCGAACGCCCTCGGCGGCTACGACGAGACGCCGGCCATGATGGCCGACGTGCTGCGCGACTTCGCCCGCAACGGCTGGCTGAACATCGTCGGCGGCTGCTGCGGCACCGGCTTCGAGCACGTGCGCATGATCGCCGAGACCGTGGCCACGCTCCCGCCGCGCGTCCCGCGGCCGGTCGAGCCGCACCTGCGCCTGAGCGGCCTCGAGCCGCTCACGGTGCGCCACCCTGTCATCCCGAGCCGCGCAGACGGCGAGGGATCCCCTGCCGAAGCACCCGACGCGTCCAGCCGCGGGGGGTCCTTCGGCGTCTCCGCGCCTCAGGATGACAGCGGCTCCGCGTTCATCATCGTCGGCGAGCGCACCAACGTCACCGGCTCGCCGAAATTCGCGAAGCTGATCAAGGAAGGCGACCTCGAGAGCGCGCTGCGCGTGGCCAAGCAGCAGATCGAGGGAGGCGCGAACATCCTCGACGTCAACATGGACGAGGGACTGCTCGACTCCGAGAAGATGATGAGCGACTTCCTCAACCTCGTCGCCTCCGAGCCCGACATCGCCCGCGTGCCGATCATGGTCGACAGCTCGAAGTGGTCGGTCATCGAGGCGGGCCTCAAAGTCCTGCAGGGAAAGTCGGTCGTCAACTCGATCTCTCTGAAAGAAGGGGAGGAAGTCTTCAAGCGGCAGGCGCGGCTGGTGAAGCGCTACGGCGCCGCGGTCGTGGTCATGGCCTTCGACGAGCAGGGGCAGGCCGACACGATCGAGCGCAAGGTCGAGATCAGCTCGCGCGCGTACGACATCCTCGTCAACGAAGTCGGCTTCGATCCCACCGACATCATCTTCGACCCGAACGTCCTCACCGTGGCTACCGGCATCGAGGAGCACAACGCCTACGGCGTGAACTTCATCGAGGCCGTGCGGCGGCTGCGCGAGAAATACCCGCTGGCGAACGCCAGCGGCGGCATCTCCAATGTCTCCTTCTCCTTCCGCGGCAACAACGTCGTCCGCGAGGCGATGCACGCCGCGTTTCTCTACCACGCCATCCGCGCCGGCCTGACCCTGGGCATCGTCAACGCCGGCCAGCTCGGCATTTACGAGGAGATCCCGAAAGACCTCCTGGAACTGGTCGAGGACGTGCTGCTCGACCGCCGTCCCGACGCCACCGAGCGCCTGGTCGCCTTCGCCGACACGGTGAAAGGGCAGTCCACCGCCACCGCGAAGGAAGCAGAAGCGTGGCGCGGCGGCACCGTCGAGGAGCGCCTCTCCCACGCGCTGGTGAAGGGCATCGTCGACTACATCGACCAGGACGTCGAGGAAGCGCGGCAGAAATATCCGACCGGCCTCTCCATCATCGAAGGGCCGCTCATGGACGGCATGAACGTCGTCGGCAATCTCTTCGGCGCGGGGAAGATGTTCCTCCCGCAGGTGGTGAAGAGCGCGCGCGTGATGAAGAAAGCCGTCGCCTACCTGCTGCCGTTCATGGAGGCGGAGAAGCTGCAGTCCGGCGACACCCGGGCGCGCGGCAAGGTGCTGATGGCCACCGTGAAGGGGGACGTCCACGACATCGGCAAGAACATCGTCGGCGTGGTCCTCGGCTGCAACAACTACGAAGTGCTCGACCTCGGCGTGATGGTCTCGGCCGACCGGATCCTCGACACGGCCGAGAAAGAGAAGGTCGACATCGTCGGCCTCTCCGGCCTAATTACGCCGTCGCTCGACGAGATGGTCCACGTGGCCCGCGAGCTGGAGCGCCGCGGCTTCCAGGTGCCGCTGCTCATCGGCGGCGCGACGACGTCGAAGCTGCACACTGCGGTGAGGATCGCACCGCGCTACTCGCAGGCGACGGTCCACGTGCTCGACGCCTCGCGCGCCGTCGGCGTGGTCAGCGCTCTGCTGTCGGACGACCAGCGCGACGCCTTCATCGCCGGCGCACGGGCCGAGTACGAGAAGCTCCGCGCCGGCGTGGAGACGCGGCAGATCACCATCCTGCCGCTCGACGAGGCGCGCAGCCGCGGCCTGAAGCTCGACTTCGCGCCCGAGCCACCCCCCTTCACCGGCGTGCGCGTGCTCGAGGACGTGCCGCTGGACGAGATCGCGCCGCTCATCGACTGGACGCCGTTCTTCCAGACCTGGGAACTGCGCGGCCGCTACCCGCAGATCCTCGACGAGCCGCGTGCAAAAGAACTGTTCGACGACGCGCAGGAGCTGCTGCGCGAGATCATCGAGAAGCGCCTGCTGAAGGCGCGCGCGGTGTACGGCATCTGGCCCGCGCAGCGCGACGGCGACGACATCGTCGTGGCCGGTGCGCGCTTCCACACCTTGCGGCAGCAGCAGCAGACGAACAGCGGCGAGAACCTCGCGCTGGCGGATTTCGTCGGCGCGAATGACTACGTCGGCGGCTTCGCCGTCACGGCTGGCATCGGCGTCGACGAGCTCGTCGCGCGCTTCCAGAAAGACCACGACGACTACAACTCGATCATGACCAAGGCCCTGGCCGACCGGCTGGCCGAGGCGCTCGCGGAGAAGCTGCACCGCGACCTGCGGCGCGAGTGGTACGCACCGGACGAGCAGCTTTCCAGCGAAGAGCTGATTGCGGAAAAGTACCGCGGCATCCGTCCCGCGGCGGGCTATCCGGCCTCACCCGATCACACGGAGAAGGGGACGCTGTTCGCGCTGCTCGGCGCGGAGCGGCTCGGCATCCAGCTCACGGAGTCGTACGCCATGTCGCCCGCGGCCTCCGTCAGCGGCCTCTACTTCGCGCATCCGAAGGCGCGCTACTTCGCGGTGGGGAAGATCGGCCGCGATCAGGTGGAGGATTACGCGCGGCGCAAAGGGATGAGCGTGGAGGAAGTGGAGCGGTGGCTGGCGCCGAATCTCGGCTATGAGCCAGAAAACGCAGGGCGGGCTTCAGCCCGCCCTGCAACGACCGTGGGGGCGGGCTGAAGCCCGCCCTACGTTCCGCTTACTTCAGGTAGCCCATCATCTCCTTGGCCGTGGCGGCCTCGGAGCCGTTCGGCTCGAGCTCGAGGTACTTCGAGAGCGCGGCCTTCGCCTCGGCGCTCTTGCCGGTGCGGACGTAGATCATGCCGAGCTGGTAGTGCGCCATCGCGAACGCGGCGTCCGCATCGACGGCCTGCTTGAGCAGCTTCTCGGCGGCGGCGTCGTCGCCCGAGTTGATCAGTTTGGCGGCATCGTTGTAGAGCGCGCCGGCGTTCTTCGGCAGCTTCGCCTGCACCTTCGCGGCATTGGCCTTGTCGCCTGTGGCCGCGTACGACTGCGCGAGGATGGACAGCATCTCCGTGTCGGAGTCGTCGATCTCGAGGACCTTGTTGGCGGCCACGATGGCCTTGGCGTGCTGCTTCTGGCGGAACGTCGTCTTGGCGAGGGCGATCCAGCCGGCGGTCAGGTTCGGCTTGGCGGCGACCGCCTCCTCGAACTTCTTGATCGCGCCGTCATAGTCCTGCGCGTTGGCGAGCGCGGCGCCCTCGTTGTACGCCGTCACGGCCGGGTCCGCCTTGGCGGGCACGGGCGCAACACCGCCCGCGGCCGGAGCGGCGCCGGGCGACGTGCCGGCCTTGTAGAGCTCGAAGTCGCGCGTGGCGTTCTCGCCGATCTTCAGCTTGATCACCTCTTCCCGGGTGTCATAGCCGGGCGCGGCGACGATGTACTTGTAGCGGATCGTGGCGTCGATCAGCATCAGGGCGAACGAGCCGTCGGCCTTGACCTTGCCGTCGACCTTCAGGTTCTTTCCTTCGATCGCCTCGACTTTGAGCGTCGCATTGGGGATCGGCTTCTTGGTGGCCGCATCCACAATCTTTCCGGTCATACGACCCTCGGAGCCGGCGAAGGCGTTGCCGGCGGCGGCGAGAATCAGAACCAGGCTGAGCGCGAGATTTCTACGCATGAGATCGTTTCTCCTGTGGTTGTTGGACAGCTCTTGTAACGATCCGGGAAAGAGGCCGATTCCTACTCGAACGACGTAGGGCGGGCTTCAGCCCGCCCATGGACGGGCTGAAGCCCGTCTTACGTTTCGAACGTCAGGTACGTCTGGTCCTTGAGCCCGCGCTCGAAATCCTGAAGCAGACGCATCCCTTCGTTCGGCTTCACGCGGTCCTGCTTGATGGCCACGTCGATCTGCTGCTTCATCCGCTTCTCGAGATCGCGCCAGTCCCACTGGGTCATGGCCAGCACCTCGCCGATGGGCTGGCCGGGGATCTCCTCCTCGATATAGAAGCCCGACTCCTCGTCCGGATCGAGGAAGACGTGCACCTCGTTCACGCGCCCGAAGAGATTGTGGATGTCGCCCATGATGTCCTGGTAGGCGCCGGTGAGGAAGATGCCGAGGTAGTACGGCTCGTTGTTGCGGATCTCGTGGAGCGGCAGCGTCTCCCGCACGTCGTTCAGGTCGATGAACTTCGAGACCTTGCCGTCCGAGTCGCAGGTGATGTCCACCAGCGTCGACTCGAGCTGCGGCCGCTCGTGCAGGCGATGAATGGGGACGATCGGGAAGAGCTGTCCCAGCGCCCAGTGATCGAGCAGCGACTGGAACACCGAGAAGTTGCAGATGTGCTGGTCCGCCAGCTCGATCTTCAGGTTGCGCAGGTCCTCGGGGACATCCTCCGGCTCCATCCCCATGACCATGGCCTGCATGCGCTCGGCGATCTGCCAGAAGAGCGACTCCACGCGCGCCTTGACGTCGAGGTCGAGCAGGCCGACCTCGAACATCGTCTGCGCCTGTTCCTTGATCTGCTCGAGATCGTGCCACGCCGACTGCACCGTATCCGGCGCGAGCGTGCCGTCGATCTCCAGCAGCTCGCGCACGAGCTTGTGGTCCTTGGCCTGGATCTCCCGCGACTCCAGCGGCGTCTTCTCGATCGCGCCGAAGGCCTGCACCACCAGCACGGAGTGATGGGCGACGGTGGCCCGGCCCGACTCCGACACGATGATCGGATGGGGGACCTTCTCGTCGTCGCAGATGTCCATGATGTTGTAGACGATGTCGCTCGCGTACTCCTCGACGGAGTAGTTCATCGAGCTGTGGAACGTGGAGCGCGAGCCGTCGTAGTCGATGGCCAGCCCACCGCCGACGTCGATGTACTCGAGGCGATGCCCGCTCTTGTAGAGCTTCGCGTAGTACATGGCCGCCTCGCGCACGGCGCGCTTGATGGTGAGGATGTCGGGGATCTGCGAGCCGATGTGAAAGTGGAGGAGCTTGAAGGCGTTGGCCATCCCGGCCTGCTCCATGATCTCCATCGCCTCCAGGATCTCGGCGGTGGAGAGGCCGAACTTAGCGTGCTCGCCGCCCGAGGTGGCCCACTTGCCGGCGCCCTTCGAGAGGAGCCGCACGCGCAGGCCGATCCACGGCTCCACGCCCAGCTCCGCGGCGATCTTCACGATCTGCGCGACCTCGGAGATCTTCTCCGCGACCAGGATGACCTTCTTCCCGAGCTTGCGCCCCATCAGCGCGGTGCGGATGTACGCGCGGTCCTTGTAGCCGTTGCAGATCAGGATCGAGTCGGGGTCGGTGTGCACGGCCAGGCCGGCGAAGATCTCCGGCTTCGAGCCGACTTCGATGCCGTGGTGGAAGGGACGTCCGGCGTCGAGGATCTCCTCGACCACTTCACGGAGCTGGTTGACCTTGATGGGGAAGACGCCGCGATATGCGTTGCGGTAGTTGTGCTCCGTGATGGCGTTGTTGAACGCGCGGTTGAGCATCTCCACGCGGTGGCGCAGGAGGTCCTGGAAGCGGATCAGCAGCGGCGCGGCGAGATTCATCGCCTGCGCTTCCCGAAGCACGTCGAGGATCGGCACCGCGATTCCCTTCTGCTGCAATGGCGCGACGGTCATCATTCCGTCCGGAGCAACGTCGAAGTAGCCCGCGCCCCAGCGGTCGATCATGTAGAGCGAGACCGCGTCGTCAGTGGTCCAGCGGTTTTCCTGTTCCTGCTCCTGCTGCGCTTCGATGAGCTCGTGCGTGGTCAATTCCTGTCGTGTGCCCCCTTCCGATGGCGAAGAATAGAACAAATCAGCCGCGGTCGAACTCCGCTTCATCGATCAGCCGCAGGTCTTTTTCGTCCAGCACCAGATCCGCCGCCTTCGCGCTGTCCAGCGCGTGCTCCACCGTGCGCGCCGCGGGGATGGGGACGACCGTCGCTCCCTGCGCGCGCACCCAGGCGATGACGATGGCGTGCACGCTGCGGTCGTGCTTCCGCGCCAGGTCGATCAGCACGTCGAATTGCGGCAGCTTCTTCGCCAGCCGTCCGCCGCCGACGGGACTGTAGGCGAGGAAGACGATGCCCCGCTCCGCACACGCTTTCGCCACCTTGATCGACTGGCGAAAGTACGGGTTGAGACGGTTCTGCACCGAGGCCACCGGCAGGATCGCGCGCGCCTGGTCGAGCTGCTTCACGTTCACGTTGCTGAGGCCGAAATGCTCGAACTTTCCCTCACGCTGCAGCGCGGCGAAGGCTTCGACGCTCCGCTCGAAGGGCACCTTCGGATCGGGTGCGTGCAACTGGTAGAGCCAGATGCGGTCGGTGCTCAGCGCGCGCAGGCTCCGCTCGCACGCGTCGCGGATGTGCGCGGGCGAGGCGTCGTTCGTCCACGCGCCGCCGGGTCTTCTCAGTCCCGCCTTGGTCGCCACGCGGAAGTCGTTGCGGCCCAGCGAGGCGATGAGGCGCTCGTTGTGGCCGATGTCGCGGTCGTCGAGACAGTAGACGTCGGCGGTGTCGACGAGGGTCATGCCGGCGTCGATGGCCGCGTTCAACACCCGCCGCCCCTCGTCTTCCGAGGGGCGGCCCTGGATCGACAGCGGCATCCCGCCGAACCCGATGTCCGGAAGCTCACCCAGCGCGCTGCTCTGCATGCATCGTCCTCCGCCACCACCTGCGCACGCGGAAGCGGAGCAGGTACTGACGGTCGTCAGGATGCACGGGCATGACCAGGATGCAAAGGAGGTAGAGCCAGAAGCCGGCGCCGCTGAACAGAAAGAGCAGGACGAAGGCGATGCGCACCAGGGCCACGTCGATCCTCCAGGCCTCGGACAAGCCGGCGCAGACGCCGAAGAGCAACCGCGGCGGGCCGAGGCGGCGGTAGAGGCGGTGCCTCCCGCCGGCGCCGCGGATGAACCAGACCAGCAGCAGCAGCGGCCCCGTGACGAGCACCGTGATGCCGGCGCCGATGCCGACGAAGATCATCGCGTCGAGCAATTTCATCTCGCTCCACCAGAGCAGCGAAACCGCGGCCGTGTAGGCGACGAGCAGCACGCCGAAATAAACGCGTACAGCGCGCCAGAACCGTTTGCGGCGCACTTCCTGTTCGGCCGCGGCGACCGCGGCGTCGATCGACACCTCGATTGACTTGACGCGCAGCGCCCCCTTCGCCAAGGTGAGCATCCCCGAACAGCGCGGACAGGTGCGGATGTGCTCGCGCTGCTCGTCCGTCAGAATCGTTCCGTTTTCCAGCGACGCCACCAGCGCCGCCACAGCGTCATTGCAGTTCATCGCTTTCCCTCAACAGTCGTAGTCCGTGATGAATGCGGCTCTTCACCGTGCCCACCGGAATGCCGAGCCGCTCGGCCACTTCCTTTTCCGACAGCTCCTCGAAATAGCGGAGCAGGATCGCCTGCGCCAGCCGCTCCGGGAGGCGCGACACGACATCGCGCACCCGCGCCGCGCGATCCGCCTCCACCGCCTGCTCCTCGGGAGACCGCGCGTCGGACGGCATGGCCGCCAGATCGACGTCATCCGAGGTCATCCGCCGCGACCAGCGGTCCTTCACCAGATTCCAGGCGATGGCGAACAGCCACGCGCTGAAGCGCTGCTCCGGGTCGTAGTGGTGCGCACTGCGCACGACCCGGATCCACGTCTCCTGAAAGACATCGTCGACGTCGGGCGAGGAGCCGAGCGCGCGTTGCAGCATCGCCCCCAGCGGGCGGCGGTATCGCTCCATCAGCGGGCGAACCGCGTCGGCGTCGCCGTTGACGATGCTGCCGATGAGGAAGGCGTCGGTCACATGTGGCTATACCCCGGACGCCGGCAAAAGGTTCAAGTGAGGTTGCTGTGTTGCTGGTGGCTGGTTCAAGGCGGTGACCCGCCAGACGACGATGCAGCGCCTTGAACCAGCAACACAGCAACCAGCAACCGCGTCAGCGAGGCACGTTCTTGACCACGACCTTGCCCGGCGGCGTGTCGTGCGTGAACATCTGCAGCGCGGCGCGCACCACCTGCTTGTGCGCCTCGCGCTCGCCGGCGCGGCCGACGATCTTACCGATCGCCGCGCCGTCGAAGGTCATGGCCCGCGGCGGGCGCACCGACTCCGTGGCCGCCGGCGAGGCGCTGATGATCAGCGTCGGGATGCCGCGGGCCTCGATCTCGCGGGCGAGGTTCCCTACCGCGCGATGGCACGTCTCCGGGCAGCCCGCCGTCAGCAGCACGAGCTTCGTCTTCGAGCGCTCGATCTTGTCCGCGATCTCGGGATACGCCGTCTCGTACAGCTCGCGCAGCCGCGTCGTGAAGCCGAACGAGTAGTGCTTGTCGTTCACCGCGCCGATGAACCCTTCGGCCGCCAGCTCCCGCAGCGTCTCCAGCGGGAAGACGATGTTCGGGTCGCTGTCCGCCTCGGCGTGGTCGTAATGGCCGTGCACGATCTTCATCGCGCCGAGGTCTGCGTCGCCGGGGATCACGCGATAAGTGATGTCACCCGGATCTTCACCGGGGAACGGCTCCTGATCGGAGAGGAAGACGCCAGTGAGGGAGACCAGCGTCACCGTCGCCGAGGCCAGGTCTTTGTCGTAGGGAGTAAAGGGGACGCACTTGCGTGCGATGTTGAGCATGGATACCTCGTTGTCGGTTGTCGGTTGTCAGTTGTCTGTGAGTTTTCGCATGAGCGACACGGCGCAGACAACGGACAACCGCCAACCGACGAACATCTGGCGAGTCCGTGGACGACTCGCCGTCATGTGGTCTAGTCGAGCTCGCGGAGCACGTCCCGCAACTGTTCGTTGTCGGGCGCCTCTCCGATGTCGTGTACGTCGACGTAGCGGACCTTGCCCTGCTTGTCGACGATCACGATGGCGCGCTCGCAGATTCCTTTGTCTTCTTTCCAGACGCCGTATTTCTTCGAGACTTCGCCCTTGGGGTGGAAATCGGCGAGGAGCGGATACTTGGTGATCCCGCCGATCGATTTTGAGAATGCAACGTGACTGGGGACGGAATCGACTGAAATGCCCACGACCTGGGCATCATACCGTTCGAAGTCGGCCGACTCGGCCTCGTACGACGGCATTTGCACCGTTCAAACCGGTGTCCAGTCGAGCGGGTAGAAAACGAGAACGACGTTCTTCTTCCCGCGGTAGTCGCTGAGACGGAACTTCTCGTTGTCGCGGTGACCCGGCAGCTCGAAATCGGGAGCGGTATCTCCCACCTTGAGCGTCTGGGTCTCGCCGGCAACGGAAGTTCTTCCAAAACTGACCATGGAAGCTCCTCCTTTTGCGTTTCACACAAACGGGGTCCACGCCCGTTGCGCGTGCTGTGCGAATCCTACTGCTTCTTCTTCGTCTTTTTCGCCTCGGCTTGCGCCTCGCGTCCCTCGGCGGCCAGCGCGTCGCCCGCGGCCTCGACCGCCTCGCCCGCGCCCTGCTTGATCCCCTGGCCCGCCTCGCGGGCCCCCTCGGCCACGCGCTGCCCGGCCTCGGACTCCTGCACCTGCTGGGCGCCTTCCCTGATCTCCTGGCCGAGCTGCTGCGCCCCTTCCTTCACTTCCTGGGCGGCCTCGCGCGTCTCCTTCGCGGCCTCGGCCGTCGCCGTCTGCGTCTCCGCCGTGGGCTGGACTTCCCCTGTTTGATCGTTGACCTGACACGCCGCGGCGAACAATGCGAGTGCGATGGCGAAGTTCTTCATGCTGAGATCGGAAGCAAGTGACGTTCCGCAGCGTTTTCACCCGTCCTATGCAGCAGACCCAGGACCGCATCATTCAGGGAATGGCCGTCGACGGCCACTTCCGCGTCATCGCCGCGCAGACGACCACGGCCGTGGACACGGCGCGCGAGATTCTCGACCTCTCCCCCGTCGCCGCCGACGCCCTCGGCCGCGCCATGACCGGCGCGCTGCTCCTGTCGCGCCTGCTCGACAAAGACGTGCGCAACCAGTACGTCACCCTCCGCTTCGAAGGCGACGGGCCCCTCGGCACCGTCATCGCCGACGGCACCAACAGCGGCCACGTGCGCGGCTACGTCGCCAATCCCGTCCCCGAAGACCCGGGCCTCGACGTCGAGAGCGGCATCGGCAACGGCAAGCTGACCATCATCCGCGGCACGCCGCCCCTCGGCAAGCCGTACACCTCGCAGCTCCTCTTGGGCGGCACCGGCATCGCCACCGACCTCACCCGTTACCTCATGAACTCCGAGCAGATCGCCTCGGCCGTGCTCCTCGGCGTGTTCAACCGCCGCGACGGCGTGGCCTCGGCCGGCGGGATCGTGGTGCAGGCCTTCCCGCATGCCACCGAGGAGGCGATCGCGAAGATCGAGCAGCGCATCCGGGAAGCGCCGCCGCTCTCGACGCTCCTCGAGAAGATGGAGATCGAGGACGTCGTGGCCACGGTCTTCCACGGCGTCGGCTACAAGCAGATCGACGAAGGGTACACCGTGCCGGTGAGCTACACCTGCCAGTGCACGCGCGAGCGCGCCCTGGCCGGCGTGTCGTTCCTCGGGCAGGAAGAGATCGAGGAGATCATCGACGAGGGCGGCACCGAGGTCGCGTGTCAGTTCTGCGGGCGCAAGTATCAGTTCGGCGTCGAGGATCTGCTTGCGTTGACCGCTAAACACGACGCATAGTCGTCGCCAATGGGCTCGATCATCACCGGTACCGGCATCGGCATCCCGAACAACGTCGTCTCGAACGAGGCGCTCTCGCGCATCATGGAGACGAACGACGAGTGGATCCGCACACGCAGCGGCGTCGCGCAGCGGCACTACGTCGATGACGGCCAGGGCTCCGCGGACCTCGGCATGATGGCCGCGGCCGGGGCGCTCGACTCCGCCGGCCGCACCAAGGACGACATCGACGCCATCGTCTTCGCCACGATGACGCCCGATCACTTCTTCCCCGGCAACGGCCCGGTGCTGCAGGCGAAGATGGGCTTCCGCGAGTCGATCCCCGCCTTCGACATCCGGCAGCAGTGCTCCGGCTTCCTCTACGGACTCGATCTCGCCGACTCGCTGATCCGCAGCGGCAAGTACTCGCGCGTATTGCTCATCGGCGCGGACGTGCATTCGCCCTTCATCCCGTGGCAGAACGGCTGGAACACGGTCATCGGACAGGAACAGCGCGAGATCACCCCCGAGGAGTTCGCCGCCAACACCGCCATCCGCGACCGGACGGCGCTCTTCGGCGACGGCGGGGGCGCGGTGGTCGTCGAGCGCTCCGACGACGGCCGCGGCGTGCTGGCCACGAAGCTCTTCACCGACGGCAGCAACATCGAGGCGCTGTACGTCCCCGGCGTCGGCTTCCGGCATCGACCCTTCGTCACCCACGAGCAGATCGACGCGAGCGACTTCATCCCGGTGATGGAGGGACGCACGGTGTTCAAGGAGGCGGTGTCGCGGATGCCCGCCGCCGTGCGCGAGGTGTGCGCCATGGCGGGAGTGGAGGTCTCGGACATCGACCTCCTCCTCGTCCACCAGGCCAACCTGCGCATCATCGAGGCGGTGGCGCACCAGCTCGGGCTGCCGAAGGAAAAAGTGCCGCACAACATCGACCGTTACGCCAACACGACCGCGGGCACGCTGCCGATCCTCTTTCACGAGATGCGCGAGACCGGCCGCATCCAGCCCGGCTCGCTGATCTGCTTCACCGCCCTCGGCGCGGGACTGCATTGGGGAGCGGCGCTGTACCGTGCATGACGGCAGGCCCATAGGCTCATAGGCTCACAGGCTCATAGGGCGTTTCCTCTCCTGTGAGACTATGAGCCTCTGAGCCTATGAGACTCGTTGCCATCAGCCTCGCGCTCACCCTTTCCGCGGGCGCGCAAATCCCCTTCCTCTCCGAACCGGAGATCGCCGCCCTCGCCACCGAGATCTCCGGCGAGACGGCCAAGCGCAACCTCGAGGGCTTCTCGCGCCATCACCGCATGCGCGGCTCGCGCGGCTTCCGCGCGGCCTCCGAGCAGATCGTCGCGGAGCTGAAGCGCTACGGCTACGCCGACGCGCACATCGAGTCGCTCCCCGCCGATGGCACCATCTTCTACGGCACGCAGCGCTCGCGCCCCGCCTGGAACGCCGACTTCGCCGAGCTGTGGGAAGTCGACGCCGGCGGAGCGCGCGTGACGCGCCTCGCCAGCTGGGAAGCCGCGCCGATCACGGTCGCGCAGGACAGCGCCTCCGGCGAGGTCACGGCGGAGCTGATCGACGTCGGCGCCGGCACGGCCGACGCGGACTACGCGAACCAGGACGTGCAGGGCAAGCTCGTCCTCGCCTCCGCGCAGCCCGGTCCCGTCGCCGCCAAGGCGCTGGCCCGAGGCGCCGCGGGCATCGTCAGCTACGCGCAGAACCAGCGCACCGCCTGGTACGGCGAAGACGAGACGCTCATCCGCTGGGGCCACCTCGACACCTTCGCCGCACAGAAGGCCTTCGCCTTCATGGTCTCGCTCAAGACCGCCCGCGCGCTGCAGGCGCGCCTCGGCCGCGGGGAGAGCGTGCGGCTGCACGCGAAGGTCGTCGCCGGACAGACCGCGGGTGCCTACGACATCGCCACCGCCACCATCCCCGGCAGCGAGCCGGGGGAGATCGTCTTCAGTTGCCACCTCGACCATCCCCGCCCCGGCGCAAACGACAACGCCAGCGGCTGCGCCACCATCCTCGAAGTCGCACGAACGTTCGCGAAGCTGATGAGTGAAGAGCGCCTGGCGAAGCCGCGCAGGACCATCCGCTTCGTCTGGCCCGCGGAGATCGAGGGGACGCTGGCCCTGCTGAACGGGCGTCCCGAGCTGGCCAGGAGCATCCGCGCCGCCATCCATCTCGACATGGTCGGCGGCGGGCCGGAGACGAAAGCCATCTTCCATGTCACGCGCGGGCCGGCCTCCGCGCCGTCGTTCGTCTACGACCTCGCCGATGCGGTCGGCACGTTCGTCAATGAACAGACCGAGGCGTACGCGAAGACGGGAACGGCCAGGTTTCCGATGGTCGCCGGCGACGGCAGCAAAGACCCGCTGCGCGCCGCGCTCGCGCCGTTCAGCGAGGGCAGCGACCATCAGGTCTACACCGACAGCTCCTTCGGCATCCCCAGCATCTACCTCAACGACTGGCCCGACCGCTACATCCACACCAACCGCGACGTGCCGGCGAACATCGATTCCACCAAGCTCGCCCGCGCCGCCTTCATCGCCGCCGCCAGCGGCTACGTGCTGGCGCGGCTCACGCCCGCCGACGCGCCGGCCATCCGGACCATGATGGAGCCTTTCGCGCTGGAGCGCCGCGCCCGTGCCATGCGCCGCAAGACGCTCGCGTTCCACGACTGGTACGAGCGCGGGATGCATGACTCCGTGGCGCGCTTCTTCAGCGGCCCCGTGCCCGTGCAGCGCAACGTGCGCGGCCCGATGAGCGCGTTCGGCTACGACTACTTCGACGCGCACCACAAAGGCGCGGCCGTGCGCCTCAACCCGCAGTACCGCTACGAGACGCTCAACCTGTGGGACGGCAAACGCACCGACGCCGAGATCCGGGACATGCTCGCGGCGATCTTCGGCGAGACCGTGCCGTTGGAAGACGTGACGCAGTACCTCGATGCGTTAGACACGATCAACGTGATCGAGCGTAAAGCTCGCTAACGTAGGACGGGCTTCAGCCCGTCACCCCCGGGGAGGCGGGCTGAAGCCCGCCCTACGTTTCGCTCACTCGCGCAGGTAGCGCTCCATCAGCGTCGCGTTCTCGTTCATCGCCCTGATCTGGATCCAGTACGCCCGCGCGTACATGAGGATCGAGACCGCCGACAGCGCGTTATGCAGCCAGATCGGCGTCTTGCCGAGACCGACGCCGCCGCCGGTGATGAACGTGACCATGATCGCCGTCATGGCCCACATCGCCGCGGGGAAGACGCGCGACTTGAAATCCTTCGTCCGCTGCACCACGTCCGCGTTCTGGTTCGACGCGTCCTTCAGCTCCTTTCCCGTGCCGATGAAGAAGAACATCGTCATCGACTGGGAGAAGAGCCCGATCACCACCGTCACCAGCGCCGTGAGGATGTGATCGCCCTGGTGCGCGGGCGTCGCGCGGAAGCCCATCACGATGGTGACGATCAGTCCGGCGATGGTCAGCAATGTCGAGATGAGGAGAGCCTGCGCCACGGCGCGGCATCGTATATCCTCCGCCGCGTGACCAGCTACAAAGACTCCGGCGTCGACATCGACGCGCAGGACGACGCCCTCCGCGAAGTCCGCCGCATCGCGCGCGATACCTACACGCCGGGCGTGCTCTCCGACATCGGCTCGTTCGGGGGCCTCTTCCGCGGCACGTTCGAGGGGATCACCGACCCCATCCTCGTCTCCTCCACCGACGGCGTGGGCACCAAGCTGCGCATCGCGCAGGCCATGAAGATCCACGACACCGTCGGCTACGACCTCGTCTCGCACTGCGTCAACGACATCCTGGTGCAGGGCGCGCGTCCGCTCTTCTTCCTCGACTACTACGCCACCGGCAAGCTCCGCCCGCCGGTGATGACCGACGTCATCCGGGGCATGGCCCGCGCCTGCAAGGAGAACGGCTGCGCGCTCATCGGCGGCGAGACCGCCGAGATGCCCGGCTTCTACTCCGACGACGACTACGACGTGGCCGGCTTCATCCTCGGCGTGGTCGATTCGAAGAACCTGATCGACGGCAAGGGCGTGCGCGAGGGCGATGTGCTGATCGGCCTCCCCTCGGTGGGGCTGCACACGAACGGCTACTCGCTGGCCCGCCGCATCCTCTTCGACCAGCTCGGCTACGATCCCCAGACCATCGTCCCCGGCATCGGCAAGGCCGGCGAGGCGCTGCTCCAGCCGCACATCTCCTATCTCAAGCCGCTCCTGCCGCTCGTCGAGCAGCGCGCGCTGCACGCCATGGCCCACATCACCGGCGGCGGGCTGACCGACAACCTCCCGCGCGTCCTCGGCGACACGCTCGACGCGCGCGTGAAGCTCGGCTCCTGGCCCGTGCTGCCGATCTTCAAGTTCCTCTACGAGAAGGGGGGCGTGGCCGTCGACGAGATGCTGCGCGTCTTCAACATGGGCATCGGCATGGTGCTGCTCGTCGCGCCGGAGGACGTGGACCGCGTGGCCAAGCACCTCACCCAGGTCGGCCAGACCTTCTACTTCGTCGGCAACGTCGTGCGCGGCAGCGGGAAGGTGCAGTACGACACGCCGCCGGCCGGCTTCGCATCGTGGATCGAATGAGACTGGCGGTCCTGCTCTCGGGACGCGGCTCCAACTTCCAGGCCATCCATGAGGCGATCCAGCGCGGCGAACTCGCCGCCGGGATCGTCTGCGTGATCTCGAACCGTCCCGGCGCGCCCGGCATCGCCCGCGCGCGCGACTACGACTACGCCGCGCACATCCTCGATCACAAGGCGTTCCCCAGCCGCGCCGCGCATGAGGAAGAAGTCCTGCGCGTGCTCGAGGAAGCGCGCCCCGACTTCATCTGCCTGGCCGGCTACATGCGACTCCTCGGCGCGCCCTTCATCGAGCGCTGGCGCAACCGCATCCTCAACATCCACCCCTCGCTCCTGCCGTCGTTCCCCGGCGTCGACGCGCAGGCACAGGCCGTCGCGCATGGGGTGAAGGTCTCGGGCTGCACCGTCCACTTCGTCGACGAACAGCTCGACGCCGGTCCCATCCTCGTGCAGCGCGCCGTGCCCGTGCACGAGGACGACACCGCGGAGACGCTGGCGGCGCGCATTCTCGTGCAGGAGCACGAGGCGTACGTGGAGGCACTGCGGAAACTGGCCGGCCCCTGGCGGATCGACGGCCGGCGCGTGATCTTCGATTAGTTGATGGTTACTGGTTGCTGGTTCGTTGCGATGCCTGGCACTCAGGCCATGCCGCGCAGACAACCGACAACCAGCAACCAGCAACGCGCCGCAGGCGCACTAGAACGGCAGGAAGGCCTTGTACCACGGCTCCGGCCCGACGTCCGCACCGGCCACGCCGGGGATCTTCGCGATAACGTCATTGCCGCTCTGCACGATGATCGTCCCGACCTGCTGCCCCTTCTTCACGGGGGCGGTCAGCGGGGCACCGGGCTGGAACGTCACCTTCACGTTGCGCTCCTGGCCGCGTTTGACCAGCGCCGTCACGTCCTTGCCGGCGATGACCGGCACGGTGGCCACCTTCCCCTTGTTGACCTGCGCCTGGCCGACCTGCGTCCCCTTCTTGGCGGGGGTGGCCATGCGCCAGTTTACGAAAGCCTCGTTCATCAGGCGCGCGGCGTTCGCGAACGACCCGTTCGGGCCGCCGCCCGTCTTCGCGCCCATGATCACGGCGACCACTTCCATGCCGTTGCGCTCCGCCGAGGCCGTCACGCAATACCCCGCCTTCGCGGTGTAGCCGGTCTTGATGCCGGTGGCGTCTTCCATGTAGTTGGCCTTGCGCGGATTGATGAGGTGATTCGGGTTGTAGATCTTCTCCAGCGTGCCGTTGCGGAACGGCATCTCCGCGACCACGCCGAGCTTGCGCATGAAGTCGTACTTCATCAGCTCCAGGCCGAGGATGGCCAGGTCGTGCGGGCACATCTGGTCGACCATCTCCGGGTTCTCGGTATTGGGGAGCCCGTGCGGGTCGTAGAACTTCGAGTGTGTCAGACCGAGCTCCTGCGCGCGCTGGTTCATCATGTCGGCGAAGTTCTCGGACGAGCCGGCGATCTTCTCCGCCAGTGCCTGCGCGGCGTCGTTGGCCGACTGCACCTTCGTGGCGATGATCAGGTTCTTGACCGGCCAGATCGAGCCGGCGCGCAGATAGATCTGCGAGCCGCCCATCTTGCTGGCGCGGGCCGAGATCGTGACCGGCGAGTCGTACTTCAGGCGCCCGTCGCGGATCTCCTCCATGGTGATGAGGAGCGTCATCATCTTCGCCATGGACGCCGTCGGCAGCGACTGATGCTCGTTGACGGCGTGCAGCACGCGGCGCGTCGACGACTCGATCACGTACGCCGCGGTGTACCCGCGGCCGGTCGTATCGACCGCGGCCCCCTGGGCCACGCCGGGGCCTTCTTCCTGCTGTGCGAACACGGGAGCAGCGATCGCCAGTGCGATCAGCGCAAACTTCCAGACCTTCATTGATTTCACTCCAAAAAGAGATTCGTCCCGCGCGGCCGGAACTGCACGCGGCGTACCCGCGCGGCTACTCACCCGCCGCGCGGCGTTTCTTGGTCGCGCGCGACGTGCGGGGGATCGAGCTGATGACCGTCCAGTCGTGCTTGTGCACGACGATCGGTTCCTTCGCCTTCGGCCAGAGGTCGACGGGGATGTAGTAGTAGCCGTCGCCGAGGACGCGCGACTTGATGGCCAGGTCGCGCATGCTCTTGCAGAGCCCCTTCTTGCCGCGAATCGCGCTGCGCTCCACCATCACGCCCGTCGACTCACCAACCCCTTGGTACACACTGATCTCAGCGCAGAGAGAATTCACCAACGTCATTGCTGCCACTCCACAATAGACTGCACGGGGGAGCAGGTAGCAAGAAGTGGTCCCGGTCGGCTGTGCGGCTGAAGCCGGTTGCTGGTTGCCGGTGGTCGGTTCAAGGCGCTGCATGGCCGGTCCGCCCAGTCACTCCAACCGCGCGCGCCAAACGGGCTGAAGCCCGTCCTACGTTGAGCATGGGGATCGCGACGAACGTGCTCAACGTAGGGCGCGGCTTCAGCCCGCCCAACCGGTTGCTGGTTGCTGGTGGTCGGTTCAAGGCGCTGCATGGCCGGGCCGCCAGTCACCGCCTTGAACCAGCAACCAGCAACCAGCAACTAAGAACGCAGCTCCACGTTCCAGTACGCCTCGTCCAGGAAGTTCTTCCAGATCTCGGGGTAGGTCCTTCCCTGGAGGCGGTGGAGGGGGTGCCATTTCGGGCGCACGGGGACGCGGCGCAGGCGCATGTCGCTCTCGGAGAGGAGCTTGTTGCCCTTGCGCACGTTGCATGGGAGGCAGGCGCAGACGACGTTCTCCCACGTCGACTTGCCGCCGCGCGAGATCGGAATCACGTGATCGAGCGACAGCTCCGACGAGGGGAACTTCTTCCCGCAGTACTGGCAGCGGTTCTGGTCGCGGAGATAAATGTTGCCGCGCGAGAACTTCACTTCCTGCCGCGGCAGCCGGTCGAAGACCAGGAGCTGCACCACGTGCGGAATGACGATGTTCCGGCTGGGGGTGACGACGTAGTGGTCGTTCGGCTGGACCGGGATGTCCATCCAGTTCTCGAAGTCGTAGGTGCGGTACTCGGAATCGACGGCGCGGACCTGCCCCTTGTACAGAAGCGTCAGCGCCCGCCGCACCGACGTGATCTGTACGGCCTGAAACAAACGATTCAGAACCAGCACATGACCATCGAGCATAAATGTCCACGGGCATGATACAGCCTTCCCGCGAACGGCCAATATTGCAAAAATCACCTCACCTGCGACACACTAAGCCGCTAGACGAACTCGTACGCGGCGTCACGGGTGTGTTTTTGGGAGGCTTAATGCGCGTCTTTTCACGGGTCGCTCTCGTCGTAACGTTTCTTTTTCTCGGGCCGGCCGCCATCGCCGACCACCTGATCGGTGAGTGCCCGCTGTCGCTGGTCGACTCGACCCCGGCGGTGACGGACTTCGACCTCTCGCCTCACGGCGTGTTCCGGTCGGGCAACAACGTCTACGTCCTGCGCGGCAACGTGCTGACGACGTACACCACCAACGACACCGGCAATCTGACGATCGCCCGCGAGGACTTCCTCGGCTCGCTGGCAGGCCGCGAGACGGAAGGGGGGACGGCTTTCGCCAATGGCTTCCTCTACGTCAGCAGCGAGGCCGGCCTGGAGATCTTCGACCTCACCAACACGCGCGCGGGCGGCACCGCGCCGGTGCGGCGGTCGCTCACGCCGAACCTGCACTACCGCCGCATGGCGGTGAGCGGCAACCGCCTGGCCGGCCTCTATCCGGCCACCGACCTCCCCTGCTTCCCGACCACGACCCTGGCCTGCACCAACCAGATCGAGCTCCTCGACGTCACCAACCCCGCCTCGCCGGCGATCGTCGGCGTGATCCAGTCGCGCGCGCAGTCGGAGTACCGCGGCATCAACGACGTCGCCTTCAACCAGGGGCTGCTGATCCTGCTCAGCGAAGCGGGCCTCAGCGCGCTCGACATCTCCAACCCCGCGGCGCCGCTGCGCCTCTCCACCGTGGCCTTCCCGGGGCGCTGGCTGGTCAGCAACGGCAATGACTTCATCGCCGTCGGCACCGACAGCGTCATCAACACCTTCAGCGTGCGCAACATGTTCCCGATCTTCACGCGCACGGCCCTGCTCACGGTCCCGCAGTACCTGACCCTCAACCGCGCGAATGCGATCCGCTTCAGCCGCAACGCGTGGTGGGATGAGGCCAACGGCCGGCTGGTGACGATGATCGAAGAGATCGATCCGATGACGCTGCACCCGGCGCGCACGATCGCCTTCGACGTCTTCGACCTGACCATGCCGCTCTTCGAGGGCGCGGCCGAGCGCATCTACGAAGACGTGACGATGCTCAACGAGGACGAGGTCAAGCACAACCCCGTCGTCGTCGGCCCGCTGGTCTACGTCATCGGCGAGGAGACGGGACTGCAGAGCTACGGCTCGTGCGGACAGGTCACCGGCCGCATCGAGCTGGACAGCCCGCGCCAGCTCACCTGCGCCGGCGCAAATCTCCACGGCTGGGTCACCGGGCAGCAGAAGATCGTCAGCGTCGAGGTGTTCCTGAACAACACGCCCCTCGGCCCGGCCACCCTCGGCGGGACCCCGCGCACCAACGTCTCGTCGCGGACGCCGGTCACGCCGTGGAACATCCGCGTGAACCTCGACACCACGGCGCGCGGCGAGTATCAGCTCCGCGCCATCGGCACGGACATCCTCGGACGCCGCCGCCAGTTCGCCAGCCGCCGGATCTTCTTCGAGGGTCCGGGCAGCAACTGCACCGCGGTACGCCGCCGCGCCGTCCGTTAAGCGCCCATCTCTTCGACGATTCGCAATGCGGCCGACCTCGGGTCGGCCGCATTGGTGATGGGGCGTCCCACCACGATGTAGCTCGCCCCAGCGCGCACCGCATCGCCCGGCGTCATCGTCCTCCGCTGGTCGCCCGCATCCGATCCCGCGGGGCGGATGCCCGGGGTGAGGATCACGAAATCCTCGCCGCACGCCTCGCGGATCGGCGCGATCTCCAGCGGCGACGCCACCACGCCGCGCAGGCCGCTCGCCTGCGCCAGCCGCGCCAGGCGCACGGCGTTCGCCACGGCCGAGCCGCCCAAGCCGATCTGCAGCAGGTCCGCCTCGGTGAGGCTGGTCAGCACGGTCACGCCCAGCACCAGCAGGGAATCGTGCGCGCAGGCGCGCAGCATCGACTCCCCCCCCGCCGCGTGCACCGTGGCGATCGAGGCGCCGAGGGAGGCCGCCTCGGCCACGGCATGCCCGGCGGTGTTCGGGATGTCGTGGATCTTGAGGTCGAGGAACACCTTCTCGCCGCGCGAGACCAGCTCCCGCACGATCGAGGGACCGTTGGCGATGAACGCCTGCAGCCCGATCTTCAGCACGCCCGCCGCGCCGTGGAGCGTGTCGGCGAGGCGGAGGATGTCCTCGCGCGCGGAAAGATCGACGGCGACGACGAGACGGTCGAGGGGTTGCATCGGTCGCCCATTCTGTCATGCCCCCAAACGTAGGGCGGGCTTCAGCCCGCCTCCCGGGAGGGAGGGAGGGAACGCCCCCTCCCACGAGGGAGGCGGGCTGAAGCCCGCCCTACGTTTGGGGGCATGACAGAATCACGCTATGGACAAGTTCACCGTGGCCCGCATCCTCGATGAGATCTCGCGCTACATCGAGCTGAGCGACTCCAATCCCTTCAAGGCGCGTGCGTTCGAAAAGGCCGCCCGCGCGATCGAGAACCTCGACGAAGAGCTCGAAGATCTGGTGGCGCGCGGCGCGCTCTCCGGCGTCTCCGGCATCGGCAAAGCCACCGGCGCCGTGGTCGAGGAAGTCATCCGCACCGGCACCTCGCAGTACCTCGAGGAGCTGCGCGGACAATACCCGCCCGGCATCTTCGAGCTGCTGCGCGTGCCGAAGCTCGGCCTCAAGAAGATCGGCGTGCTCTACTCCGAGCTCGGCGTCGCCTCGCTCGACGAGCTGCAGGAAGCGATCGAGGAAGGGCGCGTGGCGAAGCTGAAAGGCTTCGGCGCCAAGACCGCCGAGCAGATCCTCCAGGGGATCGAGTTCGCGCGCATGCGCGAGTCGCAGTTCCTCCTCCCGGTCGGGCTGGAAGTCGCCGAATCGCTGCGGGAGCGGCTCGCGGACCTCGACGAAGTCGAGAACGCCGAGGTCTCCGGCAGCATCCGCCGGCGGCTGGAAGTCATCCGCAACGTCAACCTCGTCGTCGTCACGCGCAAGCCGGCCATCGTCGCGGAGCAGCTCGCCGAGCTCGTAGCCGGCCTCACCGCCATCGACGAGCGCACGTACAAAGGACAGGCCCGCGGCGAGATGGACGTGCTCTTCCACCTCTGCACGCCCGCGGAATTCGGCGCCACGCTGCTGCGTACTACCGGCAGCGCGGAGTTCGTCGAGGCGTTCGGCACGCTCCCCAAGGCGGCCAGCGAAGAAGACGTCTTCAAGAAAGCGGGCTACACGTACGTCGTCCCGGAGCGCCGCGAATCGGCCGACGACCTGAAGCTGAAGAAGCGCACGAAGCTCGTCGACGTGAAAGACCTCCGCGGCACGTTCCACGTCCACACGACCTACTCCGACGGCCGCAACACGGTGCAGGAAATGCTCGGCGCGGCGCAGCAGCGGGGGTGGGAGTACGTCGGCATCTCCGACCACTCGGTCGTCGCCTACTACGCGGGCGGGCTGACCGAGGAGAAGCTGAAGGCGCAGCACGCCGACATCGCCCGGCACGAGAAAGACGTCGCCCCGATGCGCGTCTTCCGCGGCACCGAAGCGGACATCCTCCCCGACGGCACGATGGACTACGGGAAGAAGATCCTCTCGAAGCTCGACTTCGTCGTGGCCTCAGTGCACTCGCAGTTCAAGATGGAGGAGGAGCAGATGACCGAGCGCATCCTCCGCGCCATGGACGACCCGCATGTCACGTTCCTCGGCCATCTCACCGGGCGCAAGCTCCTCTCGCGTCCCGGCTACAAAGTCGACCACGAGCGCATCTTCGACAAGGCCGTGGAGACGGGCGTCATCGTCGAGATCAACGGCAACCCCAACCGCCTCGACGTCGACTGGCGCTACCTGAAGAAGGCCGCCGACCGCGGCGTCATGTTCAGCATCCACCCCGACGCGCACTCGATCGGTGAGTACAACGCCGTCATTACCGGGACGTGGGTGGCGCGCAAGGGAGGGCTCTCGCCGAAGCAGATCTTCAACACGAAGAGCGTGGAGGAGGTGGAGGAGCTCCTGCGCGGGCGTCGCGAGCGCCGGGCGGGCTGAAGCCCGCCCTACGTCGAGCAGAGTTTCGGCACAAAGGGCGCTGAACGTAGGACGGGCTTCAGCCCGTCCAGGGGCCGCGGCGCACGTGGGTGAGCGCCCCGTGCGCCGCGGCTACCGCAAGTGAGGAGAAATGCGCGCTTCCGTCTAGCGCTTCGCGGACAGGACCAGCATCAGGGCGCGATTGGACTTGGCGTCCTTCGTCACGGCCATGATTACCGTCTGTCCGAGCTTTAAATTCAACGTGGTCTTCATCATCGGCGCGAGCTGATCGCCGTCGAGCCGGGACAGCTTGAAGTTCGAGATCTCGATCGTGTCGCTGGCCGGGTCGTACTGTCCGAACTGAAAGTCGGCGCGGTACTGGGTGAGGTCGATGCGTGCCGGCTCCCCTTCCTTGCCGGCCACTTCGGCGGCGCCGACGGGATCGATGACGTTGTAGCGGAGCAGCGTGAGCTTCGACTCGATGTCGCGCAGCTCCTCGGCCACGCGCTCCGTCTTCGCGGCCGGGTTGCGTCCGGCGGAGACCAGGCGCACGTGCACGCGGAACGGCTGCGGCGCGGAGTCGAACTCCGCCAGCGCGGCGGCGATCTTCTTCAGGTTCTCCGGATCGTCGGTGACGACCAGCGAGTTGTTCTTCGGCTGGATCGACATCGTCCCGTCCGCGCTCATCAGCGACTTGATCATCGCCGCGGCGTTCTCCGCCTGCTTGTGCTTGAACGTGAACGTCCGCACCGAAAGGCTTTTGCCCACGTCGGCCGTGT
Source organism: Thermoanaerobaculia bacterium (assembly GCA_035627015.1). Lineage (GTDB taxonomy): Bacteria > Acidobacteriota > Thermoanaerobaculia > Gp7-AA8 > Gp7-AA8 > QHVT01. The sequence goes on from DASPMO010000165.1 coordinate 60,389, forward strand.
CGGCGAGCGCCGCCGCCGAGACGAGGAAGAGGGCCATCAACATCACCGCAAGTCGCTTCATAAATCCGCCGGGAGGTTCTCGTCGAAGACCATCACGATTTTCACGTCGTCCGCTCCCTCGCTGGGCACTTCGACGATCGTCGCATTCTGAGAGTCATACGCAGCGACCACGGGTTTCGTCGTGAGCGGCGCACGCTGCACGGCCGCTACACGCGCCATCGGCTTGACGGCCACCGGCGCATCGACGCGGTAGACCAGCGTCGCCCCGAACACCGCCGCCCCCAGCGCCGCCGCCATGGCCAGGCGGCGCGGCCAGGTCACCCCACGCTTCGAGGCCACCGTCTCCGCCTCGCGCACGCGCACCTGCTGCATCACGCCGGAGACGAACGCATCCAGGCCGCCGGGAGGCATCATTTCATCGCCGCCGAGGGAACGGAACATCACGTCCGGGTCGGCGTGCACGGCGAAGTCGAGGCAGCGGTCGCACGAGCGGAGATGCTCGAGCAGCGCCGCGTCCTCGGTGCCGGCGTGGAACCGCTTGCGGAAGGAGTCACACGACATCATTTCTCCCTCCAGAGCTGCGCGTATTCCGGGAAGCGTTTGGCCAACTGCACCTGCATCAGCTTCCGGGCGTTGAAGAGGTGATTGCGCACCGTCGACTCGCGGCAGCCGAGGACCTTCGCGATCTCGGCGGACGGCAGGTCCTCCATCTGATTCATCACGAAGATGGTCTTCTGTTTCGGGGAGAGAACGGAAGAGACGGATTCGAAAACACTCTCCACCTCCTTCCGCTGCACCACCACGCTCTGCTCCGCGTCCGCGGCCGTCTTGACCAGGCGCAGGTTCGAGTTCACGGCGTTGTCGCGCGACTGCTTGTTGCGCATGAAGTCGATGGCCACGTTCGTCACCATGCGGTACAGCCAGGTGTCGAACGCGTACTTCGAATCGTATTTCTCGAGGTTCTCCCACAGCTTGATGAAGACCAGCTGGGAGATGTCCTTGGCGTCCTCGCCGTTGCCGATGATGCGGTAGCAGAGCGCATACACCTTCGACGTCTTGCGGCGAACCAGCGTCTCGAACGCGTCGGTGTCGCCGCCGCGAATCGTCTCCACGAGCTGACGGTCGTCAGGCTCGGGCGTCGGCGTGGTCGAAATCATCAGACGGAGTCCCGTGGGCATGATCGTCCTAATTACGGACGCTGCTGGAGGAACGTCTAGGGAGGGGTGCGGCTTCCCAGGTTGCTGGTGGCTGGTTGCTGGTTCAAGGCAGTTTTTCGCCTGGGCGGCACTCCGGCATCGATCGCCCAGGCCGGAAACCGCCTTGAACCAGCAACCAGGAACCAGCAACAGCCGTTACAATCCCAGGAACATGCGGGTCCTCGTCGTCGGTCAGGGTGCGCGCGAGCACGCGCTCTGCTGGAAACTGTCGCAGTCTCCCCTCGTCAAAGAGGTCTTTGCCGCCCCGGGGAACGCCGGCATCGCTCAGGTCGCCGCCTGCGTCCCCATCGGCGTGGCCGACATCATCGAGCTGGCCGATTTCGCCGAGAAGCTCAAGGTCGACCTGACCGTGGTCGGCCCCGAGCTCCCCCTCACCCTCGGCATCGTCGACGAGTTCCAGAAGCGCGGCCTGCCGGTCTTCGGCCCGACGCGTCTCGCTGCCGAGCTCGAGGGGTCGAAAGTCTTCTCCAAGGAGTTCATGCGCAAGTACGGCATCCCCACCGCGGACGCCGTGGCCTGCAACTCCGTCGACGAGGCGAAGAAAGCCGTCAAGCAGATGGGCTTCCCGTGCGTGCTGAAGGTCGACGGACTGGCGGCCGGCAAGGGCGTGGTCATCGTCCACTCCGCTTCCGAGGCGGAAGAATACGTACGCTCGGTGTTCGACGACAAAAAGTTCGGCACCGCCGCCACCCGCATCCTGGTCGAGGAGTTCCTGGTGGGCGAGGAAGTGTCGTTCATCGTCATCACCGACGGGACCAAGACCCTCCCCCTCCCTCCGGCGAAGGACTACAAGAAAGCCTTCGACAACGACGAGGGGCCGAACACCGGCGGCATGGGTGCGCACTCGCCCGCCGTCGTGCTGAGCGGCGAGGCGGGCGCGGAGATCATGCGCTCGATCATCATCCCCACCGTGCAGGGGATGGAGTCGGAGGGGCGACCGTACACGGGCGTGCTCTACGCGGGGGTGATGCTCACCGCGAAAGGGCCGAAGGTGCTCGAGTACAACTGCCGCTTCGGCGACCCGGAGACGCAGGTGCAGATGCTGCGGCTCGAGGACGACCTGGCCGACGTCTGCCTGCGCGTCGCCCGCGGCTCGCTGGGCGACCTGAAGTCGCTGAGCTTCATCAAGGAAGCGGCGGCGTGCATCGTCGTCGCCGTCGATGGCTACCCCGACGACTTCTCGAAGGGGCAGGAAGTCTTCTTCGACGCCATCGACGACCCCTCGGTGGTGGTGTTCCACGCCGGTGTGGTCAAGCGCGACGGGCGCCTGGTGAACCAGGCGGGCCGCGTGGTCAGCGTCTGCGCCCGCGCGGCGACACTCTCCGAGGCGCTGGGCAAGGCGTACGAGGCCGCGCCGAAAGTGCGGTTCGAAGGGGCGCGCTACCGGCGGGACATCGGATATCGTGCGCTCGAAGCGAGGGCGGTCGCCGAGCGATGAACGATGAGAGATGAGCGATGAACCTCGCGGCCGTGGCTCATCGCTGATCGTTCATCACTCATCGCTCGTTTGCTACGATGCCACGCCATGGCTAACTCCTGGGTCCTGATCATCATGGGTTCCGACTCCGACGCGGAGGTGATGTCGCAGGCCGCGACCGCCCTCGACGAGCTCGGGGTTCCGTACGAGTTCACCGTCGCCTCGGCGCACCGCAGTCCGGAGCGCGCGAAGCAGATCGTCACCGACGCGGAGGCCAACGGCTGCGCGGTGATGATCGCCGGCGCGGGGATGGCCGCGCACCTGCCGGGCGTCGTGGCGTCGCTGACGACGCGGCCGGTCATCGGCGTCCCGCTGGCGAGCGGCGCGCTGAACGGGCTCGACGCGCTCTACGCCATCGTCCAGATGCCTCCCGGGATGCCGGTGGCGACCGTGGCCATCGGCGGCGCGCGGAACGCGGGCATCCTGGCCGCGCAGATCATCGCCACCGCGGACGCGGAGCTGGCGGCGAAGATGAAAGAGACGCGGCGGGCGATGGCCGAGCAGGTGGCGGCGAAGTCGAAGAAGGTGGAAAAGTCGACGCGGCGGTGATGCGATGGGGCACGGGCACCATCACCATCACCACTCCCATGACCTCTCGCGCAAGCTGACCATCGCCACGGCCGCAAACGTGCTGGTCGTGGCCGCGGAGCTGACCATCGGCCTCTGGGCGGGGTCGCTGGCGCTGATCGGCGACGCGCTGCACAACCTCACCGACGCGCTGGCCCTGGTCATCGCACTCATCGCCGTCCGGCTGGAGAAGCGCGCGCCGACGAGCGAGAAATCGTTCGGCTACCAGCGCGCCGGCATCCTGGCGGCGTTCATCAACGCGGCCATGCTGGTCGCGTTCACGTTCCTCATCTTCCGGGAGGCGTACGAGCGCCTGCGCGCGCCGCACGCCGTCGAGACGTCGCTGATGCTCGTCACGGCCGCGGTGGCGCTGCTGGTCAACGGGCTGACCGCGCTCTCGCTGCACCGCGAGAGCCGCCACGACGTCAACATCCGCGGCGCGTTCGTGCACATGATCGGCGACGCCGTCTCGTCGTTCGGCATCATCGTGGCCGCACTGCTCATCCGCTGGACCGGCAACCCGCTCTGGGACGCCGCGACTTCCGTCGTCATCGGCGTGCTCATTCTCTGGAGCAGCTACGGCGTCCTCCGCGAGTCGATGAACCTCCTCCTCGAAGGGACCCCCTCCGGGATCGACCCCGACGCCGTGACCCAGTCGCTCGGCCGCATCGACGGCGTCTTCGGCGTCCACCACCTCCACATCTGGGCCCTCGGCCCCTCCAGCCCCGCCCTCTCCTGCCACCTCATGGTCGGTGACGTCCCCGTCAGCAGCACCGCCCGCCTGCTCGAGGACATCAAGATGATGCTGGCAAAGGAGTACCGCATCGCCCACACGACCATCCAGTTCGAGTACGCGATGTGCGCGGAGGATGATCCGTTCTGTGTGCCGTTGAATGTAGGGCGGGCTTCAGCCCACCAGCACTCGCCATGAGGTTGGCGAACCCCTTCAAGAGCGGCGTAGCCGGCGCTCGATAGCCGCTTCGATCCAGCTCGTCACGCTTACACCTTCCAGTTCCGCGCGCCGATGCGCTGCGGTGATGAGATGCACGGGCAGGCGCAGCGTCACGGTACGTCGTGGCGTGGGTGCCGTCGGCGGTCTACCTGCCCCCGCGCGCTTTCCGCCCCGAGGCATCTTTTACTTTCCCTTGCCGGACGCCGAGCTCCAGCCACATGTCCTTCAGCGCGACGTAGAGCGGGTGCGTGAGCACGTCTTTGTGGGAGCGGGTCTTCGAGTAGAGAGGCGAGCGGCTGCCGAAGGCGAAGTCCTCGAATTCGAACCAGTCCGCGTTCTCTGCGCTCTTTTTCCGAGCACGACGGAGAAACGCGTCTTCTTCCTGTGTCAACTGAGCCATAGGTGGTCACTGCACTTCTTCAAATACAACCTCGTGATACTCGAGGTACATCGCTTCCTGCCGGAAGCGCACACGCGCTTTCCGCAACAGTTCACGAAGTGCATCCACTTCACGCATCGTTCTCACGATGATGACGATGATGCGGTTCTGATCCGAGTAGCCGCGCCACCATCCGGTGACGACGCCCAAATCAGTAAATCCGCTCACCAATTCGGTGAGCTCGTCATTCCACCAACTCCATGTGGCGAGATCGAATGGCTCACCGTTGTTGTCCTTGAGTGGGATGAGGAGGGTGACTTGAGGCTCGACGGCGCAATCGCCATGGAGGTCTCCTTACGTGAAATTGCTGGTCCATCACCTCTCTTCTCCTCACTTGCCAAGATGGGATTGAGATTTGAATTTGTCAAGACAATTTCAAACAGGGCATCATCATATGACGATGTGTCGCGGCGGAGCCGCCCGCCCGGGGCGCAGGCGCGGGACGCCTGCGCGACAGCCGGCGGGACGCCGGCGCTCCGCTCAGTACGTGAACGTCACCACCGCCTTCGTCACCCCCATCGGCAACTGAATCGCGAGATTCGGGGAGAGGGCGTAGAAGGGGCGGAGGTCGATGGGGTTGGCGAGGGCGGCGGCGCCGGAGGCGACGCAGAGGTCGCCGGTGCGCTGGAGGCCTTCGATGGCTTTCTTCAGGCGCATGGTGGGGTAGAGGCGGTTCACTTCGTCGCGCAGCTCGCCGTGCGGTTTGACGTTGTAGGTCTTCGATTGGGAGGTGACGTTCAGTTCCTCGGAGGTGAGGCGCCGGTTCGTGTCGTAGGCGTAGCTCACCGTCGCGGTCCAGGTGCTCGACGGGGAGCCTTCGGCGGGGAAGCCTTCGTAGCCTCCGGTGAGGTTCACCGACATCAGCGCGTCGCCGTCCCAGGCGTAGTCGGCGGTCATGGAGACGAGGTGATTGCAGGCGGCGGTGTTCTGGTAGTCGACGCGCTGCTGGGCGATGCGGCCGGCCTCGTTGAAGGTGTAGCGGTTCGTGTAGCGCGTGGCATCGACGACGAGGTCCTCCCGGTCGAGGAGCCACATTCCTTCGCCATGCTCGTGCGCCACGTACGTCAGGATCTCACCGCCGCTCGTGGCGACGATCTTCTCCAGGTATTGCGGGCCCTGGACGAAGCGGAGCTCTTTGTTGCCCTGGATGATGTCGCCGGAGTAGGTCCACCCTTCGGCTTTGCGCGCGGCCTGGATCTCGCGCTGCTTCGCCGCGCTCCAGCGCAGCGACTCGAGCACGCTCCCTTCCTTCCAGAGGCACGGCAGGACGTCATTGCGGCTGAAGCGGCCGTCGGCGAAGTAGGTGGCACGCGTCGCGGAGGCGCCGCTCGCGCAGGCGCGTGAATTCCACACCGGCGACTGCACCGCGTACGGCCCGTGCCAGCAGCGCTCGCACCACGTTGCGCCGGAAGGGAGCTTGCGGCCGCAGAACCCGCAGACGATCTTCGTGGCGCGGTCGTCGAGCTCGCGCTGCAGCGTGAAGACGCGCTCGTCGATGGTGGCCTTCTTCTCCAGGTCGCCCTCGAGCTCGGAGTAGCGGCGGAAGCGCTCGATCGCTTTCACGTAGTCGCCCTGCTTCTCGAGGACGATGCCCTGGTTGTAGACGGTCGCCGCGTCGGTGGGACGGAGCTGCTCGGCCTGCGCGTAGAGACGCAGCGCCTCGGCGAGCTCGCCCCGGCCGTAGCTGAACCGGGCGCGGTTGAAGAGGTCCGCGTACTCCTGGTCGGCCTGACGCTTCTTCTGCAGCTCGCGCTGGAACTGGAGCTCGAGCTGGAGCCGGCCGACGTTCGCGCGCTCCGCTCCCTCGGGAAAGAGCTCGAGATAGCGGTCGACCTTGACCTGCGCCTCGGCATACCGCCCCGCGCGCGCCAGCACGACGGCGAGGTTGTACAGCACGGCCGGCTGGTCCGGCTTCGCCGCATCGGCCTTCGCGTACTGCTCGACGGCGGACGCGTAGTCACCCATGTCGGCGAACTTTTTCCCGAAGAAGACGGACTTCGTGAACTCGTCCTCCTCCTGGGCGAAGGCGCCGAGGGCGAAGAAAAAGAGGATCAGCAGTCGCATCTTCACCGGAGGAAGCCCTCCACGACGGTCGAGAGCCACAGCCGCTGGTCTTCGCTCGGCTGGGTCTGGGCCAGAACGAGGTAGAGGGCGCGCTTCTTCTGCTCGCCGGAGAAGCGGCCGGTGGTGTCGCGCAGGGCGCGCTCGGGCGCGGCGGCGATCTCGGGCTCGACGTCGAACACGACGTCGCGGGCGTCGGACGGCGCCCAGTGCGGCTTCACGCCCTCGCCGAAGAGGCGCGCCACGAAGGCGAGGCGGTCGGCCTCGGACTGCGCATCGCGCGCGGCGGCAGCCAGCGCGCTGCGCGAGCCGGAGCCTTCGATGAGCAGGCGCAGGTTCGAGAGGAGCTGGATGCGCTGCATGCAGGCTTCGAAGATCTTCGTCTTCACGTCTTCATCGGTGATGGCGGCGGAGGCTTTGAGGACGTTCTGGATGCGCTCGGTCTCGTAGGAGATGAAGCGCTCGGCGGCGGCTTCGGCGGAGAGCTCTGCCGGCTCCTCGACGACAGCCGGTGCCTCGGGGACGACCTCGGGCTCGGGTTGGACGGTTTGTTCTTCGACGGTTTCGACGGGGGGCGGAGGCGGGGACGCCTCCGGGCCAGCCGGCGGGGACGCTTCGGCTGTGCTCAGGGCAGGCGCCGGCGCTCCGCTTTGTTCGATCTCCACGAGCGGAAGGTCCAGCGCGGCAATCGTCGGCTTCGTGGTATCGAAGGTGTTGGTCGGTTTCAGGTCATCCGGCGACGTGACGAGGGGCGACGGTGCAGTCGACGGCAGGGGAACGAGTTTCGGGGTGCTCAGCGCGGGAGTGATGGGGGGCTCGGCGTAGAGGGCGCGCATGGGGTCGGAATCCACCGGGACTTTATAGTCGAGGAGGCGCTCTCTCACGCGGAGGCGGATGTCTTCGGCGGTGCGGAGCTGCTGCACGCGCTGGACGTCGGTGAGCGCGGTCATGTCGCAGTGGCAGGGGCCGAACCGGTCAGCCTCGTATTTCTGGTCCTTCACGCGCATCGCGGCGACGACTCTCTCGTTCGCGGCCACGGCCTGTTCGCGGGCGCGCTCGCAGGCGGCCTGGGTGGCGTACGGCTGCACGGCGGCGAGCTCGCTGAAGCCGCGCGGGTCGGGGCGGAACAGGGCTACGTGGTAGTGGAAGGCCTCACAGGGACGGCCGGCCGGCGCGGGCGGACAGAGCAGCGGCGCCTGTTGCGCGCCGGCAGCGGCCGCGAGGAGCAACGCGAGTAAGGGGAAGCGCATGGAGTGCGGCGATTCTAAAGCATTCAACGATGCCGTCTCCCGGTCGTAAAGCAGGAGAAGGGAGAACACGAAATGAAGAAACGCAACGTCATCCTGATCGCCGCCATCCTGGCCGTCGGCCTCATCGCCGCCGCGCCGCTGCTCCTGGCCGGACCGCACGGACGCGGACACGGCTTCGGCATGCTCGCGCACCTGCGGCATGCCAAGGAGGAGCTCGATCTCACCGACCAGCAGGCCGCGCAGATTCACGCCCTCTTCCGCGAGATGCGCGAGGCCAACGCCGCCTCGCGCAAGCAGATGCACGACGGCATCACCGAGGCCGCGGAGATCCTGCTCGCCAACCCGGGCGACGTCGCCGCGGCGCAGGCGGCGCTCGACCGCCAGGCGGCGGCGGAGCGCGCGCTGAGGGCAAACCTGCTGCAGACTGTCGCGAAAGCGTTCGCCGTGCTCGACGCCGATCAGCGTGCGAAGCTGCGTACGATGATCGAAGAGCGCCACGGGCGTCTCGGAAGGTAACGTTTGAATGACGATCCGCTCATCGCGCGGGCACAGCAGGGAGACGCCGAGGCGTACGGGCTCCTCGTGGCAGAATACCTGCGGCGGGTCGTCGCCATCGCCTTCAGCATCGTGCGGAACGCGCACGATGCTGAAGACCTCGCGCAGGAGGCGTTCGTGAAGGCGTACCAGAGCATCGGCCGGTTCCGCACGGGCTCGCCCTTCGGTCCATGGATCGGGCGGATCGTCACCAACCTGGCCCTGGACGTGGTGAAGCACCGCACGAAGTTCCGGCACGAGGCCATCGACGACACGCGGCCGGCCTCCCGCAGGGACGACGCGGAGCTGCCGGCGCTGCGGCACGACCTGGCCGCGCGCATCGACGCCGCGCTCGACGAGCTGCCGGAGATGCAGCGCATCGTGGCGCGGCTGCACCTCGTCGAAGAAATGGATCATGCGGAGATCGCGGCGCTGCTCGGACTGTCCGACGGGACCGTACGCTCGCACCTCTCGCTGGCGCGGACGAAGCTGAAAGCGAGACTGGCGGACCTGTATGACTGAGCCCGACGACGACTTCTTCGCGCGGCTGCGGCAGGACGCGGCGCCGCTGCGCTACCGGCCCGACGAGGCCACGCTGGCGCGCATCCGCGCGCGCATCCAGGAGCGCATTGCACCGCAGCCGACCGTGGCGGAGCTGCTCGCGTCGTGGTTCCGGCCGCTGGCCACGGCCGTGGCAATCGTGGCCGTCATCGCGGGCGTCGGACTGGCGACGATCGACCTTCCCGAAGGGGGCGTCGAGATCGTCGTGGGAGGAGAGAGCTACGTTGTCGGCGACTAGGACCACTCTCATCGCCGTGCTGGCGCTGCTGCTCGTGTTCGCGGGCGGCTTCATGGCGGGCGCGTTCGCGCATCGCGCGGTGGTGACGCGCCTGCACCGCCCGTCGCCCACGGCGACGCGGATGATGCTCCGCCACCTCGACCGGCGTCTCGATCTCACCGACGCGCAGCGCGCGCAGGTCGAGCGGATCCTCGAGCGCGGTCACACGCGCATCCGCGGCGAGGTCGACGCGACCAACGCGGAGATCGAGCGCGTCCTCACGCCCGAGCAGCGGGCGCGCTTCGCGCGGATGCGGATGCGGCTGCACGGACGTCCATGAGGTAGAGCGTGAACGGGATCCACCAGATGAAGTCGTTGGTGATGCAGAGGACGATCGACCGCAGCGGCCAGGCGCCGCTCCAGATCAGTTGCGCGAGCCCGATCGGACCGAGAACCTTGCCGAGGAGACCGACGGCGGCGATGGGCGCCCCGCGCTCCGGATCGCGCGCGACCTGCCAGTAGAGAAAGCCGTAGATGCCGACGACCATGGCCAGGCAGGCAAAGATCTCGGGCGTGTTGGACAGCGGCATGCCGGCGTAGCGGAACAGCCACTGCGGATCGAGCGCGGAGTACGCGCCCCAGGCGAGGTTGTAGGCGCCGGCGAGGGCGAAGGTGAGCTGGTGGAACTTGCGGCGCTTCACGGGTGCAACTGTACGCGCAGCGTCTGGAGTGCGGCAACGCCAGTTGCCGCTCTCCATTGCGGCGGCGCCAGCCGCCGCAGCTAGCGCTGCGGCGATGGAGAGCGCGAGCTGGCGCTCGCGCACTCCAGAAGGGCTTGCGCATCGAGCACGGTCGGGGGGAGGCAGCCACTTAAGCCCTCGAGGTGTCCGAGCGCGTAGACCAGCGGGAGGATGGCTTCGCGCTGGCCGAGGGGGACGCGCACGCCGTTCACTTCGACGTAGCCGTCGCGCGAGCCGAAGCGGGGGATGAAGCGAGAGAGCGCCTTGGCGATGCGCACGCGCGCGCTCACGGGCAGCACGCGCAGCGCGCGCATGGCCAGGGCGGCGCCGGGGAGCTCGAATTTCGAGCGGGCGGTGGCGTCGATGCCTTCGCGGCGGAGCAGCTCGCGGTCGGGAGAGTGCAGCGCGGCGCCGCTGGCGATGGCGGCGGCGCCTTTGTTGTTGTCGTTGCCGATGTAGAGGGTGATCTGCGCCCGCCGCGCGCCAAGGACGTGCACGAGCGCGCAGGAGATGGCGGGGAGCGACGAGAGGCCGGGCATCACCACCACGCCGCGCTGGCGTGCGAGCGCATCGAGCGAGGCATCGTCGAGCAGATCGAAGAACCAGCGCGCGTCATCGGCGATGTCGAGCCAGTGCACGCCTTCGTTCACCACCGCGCGCACGATGGCGCGGTCGAGCTGCTGGAACGGTCCCGCTGCGCAGGCGAACGCGTAGGCGCCGCGCGCGGCGCGCGCCACCGCGGCCACGTCACGCAGGTCCAGCGTCTCGCGCGTGGTGGGGACGACGTCATACGCATCGCGCAGCTCGGCGACGAGCAGCGAGCCGAACACGCCGCGCGCGCCGGCTACGACGACTCTTCGTTTTTCCGCATCCAAAGGGCGATCACCATGAGCCAGAGCGTGAACAGCGGAAAGAGGATCGCCGAGGTGATGGTCTCGAGGCGCGGATCGCCGCGGAGCGAGGCCAGCGCCAGCGCCACGCCGGCGGCGGCCACCGGTCCCGCCAGCGCGAGCGCCGTCTTCGGCAGCACGCGCCAGCCGGCCAGCACCAGCAGGACCAGCGCGAGGGTGTACAGCCCGTTCGCGCCGTAGCCGATCAGCACTTCCAGCTCGCGGTCGAGTTGCGCGAACGCGTCGCCGTGCAGCTCCGGCAGCACGGCCATGTAGCGCGACTCGCAGGCGATGTCGAGCGACACGCCCGCCGCGGCCACGGCCATGGCGGTGATGGAGAGCACATGTGGGGCGGGCTTCAGCCCGCCATCCTCGCGGGCTGAAGTCCGCGCCACATGCAACGCCAGCGTCGCGTAGAACGCGATCAGCGACACCGCCGCCACCTGCCAGAGGAACCAGCCGAACATCCACGCCGCGCGGTTCGCGGCGATGTAGGCCAGGCGCTCCTCCTCCGGAAACCCGGGCAGCCCGCGGCGCAGCAACAGCAGCATGGCCGCCGAGGCGACGACGTGCGTCGCCGCGGCGGCCCATGCAACGTGCGAGTGCCTCAACGTCCCGCGGCGGCAGCGGCGGCGGCCTGCTGCTCGGCCAGCATCTGCGGCGTGGTCGCGGGCTGATTCACGAGATCGGTGTACTCGAACAGCGCCGTGGAGAGATAGCGCTCGCCGGTGTCGGGCAGGACGGCCACGACACGCTTGCCGGGGCCGAGCTCCTTGGCCAGCTCGAAGGCCGACCAGGCCACCGCGCCGGCGGAGATGCCGACGAAGAGCCCTTCCTCCTTCGCCAGCCGCCGCGCCACCTCGACCGCGTCCTCGAACTTCACGTCGTAGATCTTGTCGACCAGAGAGCCGTCGTAGATCGACGGCACCATGCCGGCGCCGATCCCCTGGATCTTGTGCGGGCTGTGCGTGCCCCCCTTGAGGACCGTCGACTCGATCGGCTCGACCGCGGCGATGACGACGTGCGGCAGCTCTTTCTTCATCACCTGCGCGACGCCGGTGACGGTGCCGCCGGTGCCGACGCCGGCCACGAAGCCGTCGAGCTGGCCGCCGGTATCGCGGATGACCTCGCGCGCGGTGGTCTCGCGGTGGATCTTGAGGTTGGCGGGGTTGTCGAACTGCTTCGAGAGCCAGGCGCCCGGCGTCTGCTCGGCGTACTCGCCGGCGCGGCGCTGCGCTTCCTTGATGCCCATGGGCGCCGGCGTGAGCACGAGCTCCGCGCCGAGGGCCTGCAGCAGCTTGCGGCGCTCGACGGACATCGAGTCGGGCATGAACAGGGTGCAGCGGTAGCCTTTGGCCGCGGCCACGAAGGCCAGGCCGATGCCGGTGTTGCCGCTGGTGGCCTCGACGATGGTCGAGCCGGGGCCGATCTCACCGCTGCGCTCCGCCTCTTCGATCATGGAGATGGCGATGCGGTCTTTCACCGACGAGAGGGGGTTGAAGGACTCGAGCTTGGCCACCACCTCGGCCGCTCCCTCGGGCGCGACGCGGTTGATGCGGACGAGCGGGGTATTGCCGATGAGCTCCGTGATGCTGTCGTAGATCTTTCCGTGGGGCATGACATTGTCTCCTTTCGCGATTGGGCCAAAAAACAAAAAGGACCCGAGGGCATCGGGTCCAAGTTCGAAGACGTGCGAAGTGCTTCGCCTATGGACCTCCGGCGTGAGGACAACAGATGCACGCCGGAAAGTCCTGGTGAAACATTGGGGAAGATTGTACGCGAAGCGTCTGGACTGCGCGAGCGGTCAGCTCGCGCTCTCGAATGCCGGCAGCGCGAGAGCCCTGGAGAGCGGCAACTGTCGTTGCCACAGTCCAGACGCCGCGCGTTCGTTCAGTGCGCAACCGCCGCACCGCTGGCCGCGCCGAGATAGCGGTAGCCGATCTTGGCCACGGCCACGATCACAGCCGCGTCGGTGCCCACGGCCTTCTGCAGCTTGCGGCGCAGACGGGTCACGTGCGTATCGACGGTGCGGCTGTTCAGGTTGAGGTCGACGCGGTAGTTCCAGACGCGCGAGAGCAGCTCGTCGCGCGGCACCACGCGCTCCTTGTTCTTGAAGAGATACATCAGGAGGTCGAACTCTTTGGGCGAGAGCTTGAGCTTCTGGTCGTTGGCGGTGGCCTCGCGCGTGGCGGGGTCGAGGCGGATCAGGGCATCCTCGCAGACCGTCTTCGCGCCGGTAGTGGCCACCTCGCTGCGGCGCATGACCGCGTCGATGCGCGCGAACAGCTCCTGCACGCCGAAGGGCTTGGTCACGTAGTCGTCGGCGCCGCCGCGCAGGCCGCGGACCTTGTCCGTCTCCTGCCCGCGCGCGGTGAGCAGGATCACCGGGACTTTGGAGATCTTGCGGATGTGATCGAGGACCTCGAAGCCGCTCTTCTTGGGCAGCATCAGGTCGAGCAGGACCAGGTCCGGCGATTCGGAGTGAAAGAGGCGGATGGCCTCCTCGCCGTCGCCGGCGGTGACCGTGTCGTAGTTCTCGTGGCGGAGGTTGATCTCGAGACCCTGCCTGAGCCCGGCCTCGTCCTCAACGATCAGAATTCGAGTCATAACGCCTCATACGTCCGAATCATTCACAAAGTTTCTAAAAGGCCTCCCGAGGCGAGCCGAGAGCGGGAAGACCCGCGGCATCGCCCGCGAGACCGCGCGGGAACAACAGACGGAACGTGGAGCCGCTGCCGGCCTCGGACTCCACCTCGACCTTGCCGCCGTGCGAGGCGAGGATCTGCTGCACGAGAGTCAGCCCGAGGCCCGCGCCGCGGCGGGAGATGGTGTCGGAGAACTGCGCGCGGAAGTACGGATCGAAGATGCGTGCCTGGTCGACGGTGGAGATGCCGATGCCGTGATCGTGGACCTCGATGATCACGTGCTCGTCGTCCTGGCGCAGGACGACCTCGATGTGCTTGTCGTCGGCCGAGTACTTGATGGCGTTGTCGATGAGGTTCAGCAGCGCGCGCGACACGGAGTCGCGATCCCACATCTGCTCCCCTACCTCGTCGTCGATCTCCACCTCGCAGGTGAAGCCTTTGCTGCGGATCCACGATTCGTACGTGGTGACGAGGTTCCTGATGAGATCGCGCGGGTGCACGGGGGTGAAGGCGAGGGCACGGGCGCTGTTGTTCTGGATGCGCGCGACGTCGAGCACGTTCTCGACGAGGTGCGAGAGAAGGAGCACCTCGCGCAGGATCTGGTCCTCGATCTCGGCGCGGTCTTTGTCTTTGACCTTGCCGCGCTTGAGCGTCTCCGCGCCGAGGCGGATCATGGCCAGTGGCGTGCGCAGCTCGTGCGAGACGTTGGCGATCAGCGCGCCGCGCAGCTTCATCGTCTCCGCTTCCTTGTTGATTCCGCGCAGCGCCAGCGCCGCGCCGATGCCGAGCAGCACCAGGGCCAGGAAGCTCACCCACAGGCTCATGGTGCGCTGGTTCTCCCACCCCGTGCCGCCGATGTAGGACATGCGCACGACGGAGCGGATCCCGAAGCCGTTGAGGGGCGGCGCGAGCGGTGTGACGAAAGCGTAACCATCCTCGAGCGGCTGCGGACCGGCCGGGCCGCCCAGGACCAGCAGCACGTCCGCGGCCTGCTGGAACGGCAGGGTGCCGCGGTTCTTCAGCGGCAGTTGCTGGCGGATGGCGGCCTGCACGGGAGGCACGCCCAGCAGGCGCTGCGGGTCGTAGGTGTACTTGATCGAGCCGGTGGCGGTGAAGAACTCGCGCGTGAGCCGCAGCTCTCCCTTGCCGGCCGAGGCCTCGGTGGCGAAGATGGAGCTGGCCGGGTCGTAGTCGGATTCGTAGATGGCCGAGGTGATCCAGCCGTGCTGCGACATCCAGTCGCGCAGCGTCGCGAAGGTCGGATCGGCGATGCGCCTCTCGATCTGCTGCCACTCCTCGGCCACGGCGGCCATCTCGGCCCGCGCGGCGGCGTCGACGCGGCTGGCCGTGATCTCGGAGGTGTAGCGGGCGTATTCGTTGGCCAGCGTCTTGGCGCCCTGCTCGGTGCGCACCGAGAGGTTGTACGAGCGCCAGGCCAGCACGCCGAGGCCGATGGAGATGATGACGAAGGGGAGCAGAATCGAGACACGGTCCGGCCGGCCTCCGCGCCGGGAGGCAACCCTCAACTTCGAGAGGATCGCGTCGAACATGGACCTCTGTGGAACCCGATCACCGATGCGCGCCCGCCGAGGTCGTGTGGTTCTGGGACAGGTGCGCGGAGATGATCTTCTCGATCTGCTCTTTCGTGTACGGCTCGAGTCGCGTCACGATCGTTTTGTATCCGCCGGGCCGTCCCACGATGATCCGCAACATGCCGGTCTGGCGGGCGTCCGCGAGGATCTGCTTGAACTCGCGCGGCGACGCGTCAATGAGCGACTTGAGGTTGCAGGCGATCAACCGGTCCCCTTCCTGCAGCCCGGCACGCGCGGCCGGACCGTTGGGAGCGACCGACTGGACGACGAGTCCCTTCTTCTTCTCCACGCCGATGGTGGCGCCGAGAAAGCGGCGTCCGCCGACCATCTGCCGGATCTCCTGTTCGCACTCGCGAGCCGTGCCTCTGCAGCTCTGCTCGTCGGCAATGGCGAGCAGAGAGGTGGCGAGCCACGCGGCGATGAAAATTCTGGAGAATCGGTATGTCATCAACGATCGAGGTCCCTGAGGTCGAGGTTCACTCTAAGACCTTCCTGAGGGAACGCCATTTACAAATCAGAAAATGTGCGTTTGATTCCTCTTACTGCCTTACGGATCGCCTCTTCGTGGGGAGGGGTGGTGGCGGAGCAGTGTCGGGACCGTAAACACGGACCTGGTAGCGGTCGGCAACGACGATCTTGCCGCCCGCGACCGACATCTGCATCGGCGAGGTGACCCGCCACTCCGTCTCCTGCAGGGCGATGTTTCTGGTCAGGTCGATGAAGTGCAGCCGGCCGTCTCTGGCGATGTACGCGAGGCCGTCGCCGGTCGCGAACTGGTCCAGTCCGGTCATGGGGAAGAACTCCAGCAGGCGCGGCGCGAAGCGCTCCTCGCCGGCGATGGAGTAGAGGCGCAGCCCTTCTCCGCCGCGCGAGAGCAGCAGCGGCGGCTGCGAGGCATTGGGCGGCGAGGTGTCGACCTGATCATGCCGCACGCCGACGTGGCCGCGGTCGACGACGCGGCGCTCGTTCTCGATCTCGACGACGACCATGATCTCCGCCTGCAGGGCATAGGCGGCGTCGTCGCTGGCGGCAATGTCGACGTAGTGCCAGATGCGCCCGCCGATCTGCACCGGCCGGTTCGGGTCGCTGAAGTCGATGACGTGCATGCCGCTGTGCTCGTTCGCCTCGATAACGCGGTCGCGCAGGATCGCGGCCACGCTCGGCGGATGCCCCTGCACGTCCCACGTGCCCAGATAGCGGGGACGCAGCGGAGTGGTGACGTCGAGGTAGTTGACGAAGGCGCGGCCGTAGATCACGGCGCGCCCGTTCTTCACCCGGATCTTGTCCTGCAGGTTGGGAACGGTCATGGCGTAGACCTCGCGCGGCTCGCTGGTCTTCGAGACGTCGAGCACGCGGAGGTAGGGCGGGTCGATGACGTAGGCGACGGAGCCGTCGGTCCAGACGCCGCTCACGGGTCCGGCGAGGTCGTCGAGCTCGGTCACGAGGTCGAGCGTGGCGGCGTCGAAGACCCGCACGGGCTTGCCGGTCTCGCGCGGGATGAGCCCCGGGTTGAAGGCCAGGCCGGACTCGGTGACGATCGCGCCGGAGAGGAAGAGGCGCTCACCCGTCGCGGCGAGGGCGTTCACCCACTCGGTGCGGGTCTCGGCCAGGCGCGGCGCGGCGCGATTGCTGACGTCGAATACATGCAGGCGGTCGGTCCCTTCGAAGGCGAAGAGGCGCGAGCCGGCCGCGGCGACGCCGCGCAGGCGCAGCTCGTTCAGCCCGGCCGAGGCGATGACGCTCGGATTGGTCGGATCGGTGACGTCGATCCCCACCAGGGCGTCGTTCTCCGACACCGCCCAAAGGGTGTTGCTGGCGACGGCCATGTCGCTCGCATCGACGCTCGGGAGGATCTTCACGGTTGCCGCCGCCGGCGGGAGGTAGACGCGCAGCGGCTGCTCCTCGGAGGCCACATAGAGGTAGTCGCCGACGAACTCGAGGGCGGTGATGGCCGCGGGGAGGGTGAGGCGCCGCGCCGCGTGGAGCTCTTCCCCGTCGCGCTCGAGCACCGTGAGCACGCTCCCTGCCGCGGCCGCCGCATAACGCGCGTTCGCGGCGACGTGGGAGACCCGGCCCGGCCCGCCGATCCAGCTCAGCCGCTCCAGCGTGCCGCCGGCGCGGACGGCGAAGCGCTCCACGCCGGTGCTGGTGGCCACGACGAGGTCGCTGGCCCCCATCAGGGCGAGGTCGTAGGTCTCGTCATCCCCCCACTCGGTGTCGATGCGGGTGACGCTGTTGCCGCGGACGTCGTACGCGGAGACGCCGCGGCCGTCCGCGGTGTAGAGGATGCTGCCGCTGCTGTTGACGGCGAAGGCACGCGTGGCGCCGCGCTGGCCCCAGATGCCTTGCGCAAATGCCGAAACCGGGAGGAGGAGCACGACCAGGAGCAGAGACCGTTGCATGAGTCCGGCGCTGTGCAAGCGATGGGCCTTAGCGCACGAAACGCACGGCCCCGAACGCCGCCGCGACGTGGAAATCCGCCGGCTCTTTCATGGTTGGCTGCCAGGCGCTGTATTCGTCGCCGTGCTGCTCGTGGCGGTCGATGCGGAAAAAGTTGGCGCGCCACACTTCGCCGTCCGCGGGCGTCTCCCGCTCCAGCGAGGCGAAGGGGATGCGGATGAGGGTGTCGAACGACATGACGCCGCTCGACTCGGTGACCTTGCGGACCATCACCACCAGCCCCGCGCACGTCCAGCTCTTCTCGGCGTGCATGGTGGCCCGTACGCCGTCGGGGGAGTCGATGATGGCGTCGAAGATGGTGCCGTGCGGGCTGACTTCGAGCTCGAAATAGCGGGTGAGCCGCTCGGGGGCGATGAAGAGCTCGACGACGTCCTGCTCGTAGAGAGGGTCGTCGCGGTGGTGGTAGGTGGCGTGGATGTGGTCGTCGGTGCCGGAGAAGAGGAAGGTGACGAGCTGGTCGTCGTGCCAGGCCGCGAGGCTGGTGGCCAGCCGGGGGGCGGCGGCGTCGGTGGCACGGCGCAGGCGGACCGGAGCGCAGGCCTGCGGCGTCGACCACGGCTCCTCCATGTCGAAGGGCGCGCGCGGAACGACGAGCGTCTCGGTCATTGCCGCCGAATGATAGCCGGACGCGTGCGGCATACCGCGTGCAACGATGCAGCGACCGGGGACCGGATGGTGGTTGATTACGAACTGAACGAGCTCAAACGCGAGTTCCTCGACGAGGCGCGCGAGAAGGTAGACGAGATGCAGACCGCGCTCGACCGCGTCCGCGAGCGCGAGGCGCTGGAGCGCCTGGCCTATCTGGCCCACCAGCTGAAGGGCTCGGGCGGCAGCTACGGCTACCAGCGGATCTCGACCGATGCCGCCGAGCTGGAGAAGGTGGTGGAGTCGATCGACGGCGGCAGCTCGTCGCCCGTGCAGGAGGAGAAGATCCAGCAGCACGTGCTGAACCTGCGGAACGAGATTGACCGGGCCGCCAAAGAGCTACATTGATCGACTGTTGCTGGTTGCTAGTTCGTTGCGGCTTTACAGAACCACAACGAACCAGCAACCAGCAACACAGCAACTGTCTCAGCGGGCCATCGCTTCTTTCTCCTTCTCCGGCGTGCGCGGTGCCCGGGACGGATCGCGCCGTTTCTCGGCCTGCACCTGGTTGCGGCCGTTGCGCTTGGCGCGATAGAGCGCCTTGTCCGCGGCCACGATGAGCTCCTTGGCCGAGTGGATGCGCGAGTGCGGCACGCTGGCCACGCCCACGCTCACCGTGGCGGTCACCGGCCCGGCCTGCGTCTCCAGGGGCGTCGACTCGAGGAGGTGGCGGATCTTCTCGGCGAAGGCGATCCCGTCCTGCAGCGCCGTCTCCGGCATCATCACCGCGAACTCCTCCCCGCCGTAGCGGGCCACGAGGTCGGTGCTGCGCACGGAGTTGCGGTAGAGGGCGGCGGCGCGCTTGAGCACGTCGTCGCCGACGGCGTGGCCGTAGGTGTCGTTGATCTTCTTGAAGAAGTCGATGTCGATCATGGCCAGCGACAGCGGCCGCTGGTAGCGCTGCGACTCCTCGAACGCGCGCGCCAGCTCGTCCTGGAAGTAGCGGTGGTTGTGCAGCTTGGTCAGGCCATCGGTAATGGAGAGCAGCTCGAGGCGCTTGTTGGTCTCCAGCAGCTCTTTCTGCAGGTCGACGATGCGCTTGCCGGCGCGGATGCGCGCCAGGAGCTCGGGATACTGGAAGGGCTTGGTGATGTAGTCGTCCGCGCCGAGCTCGAGCCCCTCGACTTTGTCTTCCTGCTCGTCCTCGCCGGTGAGCATGATGATGTAGCGCGTGCGGAACTCGGGGGTGGCCTTCAGCTCCTGCGCGAGGATGACCCCGTCCATGTCCGGCAGCCGCCGGTCGAGGATGACCAGATCCCACGGCTCTTTCTGCAACGCCGCGCGCGCCTCGTCGCCGGTCGTGCACTCGAGCGTGTCGTAGCCCGCACGCCGCAGGAAGAGCCGCACCAGACGCCGGATCGCGGCGTCGTCATCGACGATGGCTATGGTGAAGTCGGACATGATTCAAGCGAGCCGGGCGCAACGAACATGCCACGGGGGCTCCGCCCCAGGGACGAGGTACGAGTGGCTTCGCGATCCGCGTGCTTTCGGCGGAAGCGCGGGGAACGCGGAGCGACTCGTACCTCGTACCTCGTCCCTGTCAAGCAATGCGCATCGAAATGTCCAGCGCGGTGACGCTGTGCGTGAGCGCGCCCACGGAAATGCGGTCGACGCCGGTCTCGGCTACGGCGCGTACGGTGTCGAGGTTGATGCCGCCGCTGGCTTCCAGGGGGACGCGGCCGTTGGTGTGCCGGACGGCTTCGCGGAGCTGATCGGGGCTCATGTTGTCGAGGAGGATGAAGTCGGGGGCGAGGGCCAGCGCCTCGTCGAGCTCGCGCATGTCGCGCACCTCGATCATGATCTTCTGGGGCATGTTCCGGGCGCGGATGCGCTCGACCGCGGCGGTGATGGAGCCGGCGCGGTCGATGTGGTTGTTTTTGATGAGGAACATGTCGTGGAGGCCGATGCGGTGGTTCTCGCCGCCGCCGGCCACGACGGCATATTTGTCGAGCATGCGCAGCCCCGGGGCGGTCTTGCGCGTGTCGTGAATCTTCGCCTTCGTGCCTGCCACGGCGTCGACGAAGCGGCGGGTCATGGTGGCAATGCCCGAGGCGCGCTGCATGAGGTTCAGCGCGGTGCGCTCGCCGGAGAGGAGGGCGATCACGGACGCGCTCACTTCGGCGACGATGTCTCCCGGCCGGACCCGGTCGCCATCTTTCCCTTTCAGCACGACTTCGGCCGCGGGATCGAGCAGGCGGAACACGGTCTCGACGACGGCCAGCCCGGCGAGGACGCCCTCTCCCTTGACCAGGAAGCGCGCCGACCCGCGGTCCTCCGGCGCAAAGATGGACTCGCTGGTGATGTCGGGGAGGTCTTCGGCGAAAGCGGCACGGACGATGTCTTCGAACATGAGCCCGAAATTCTGCCAGCCCCGTTCCCGTTTTGATCGGCAGTTCGTTGACAATCTGGGGGTGCACCGGCTTCGACGGGAATTGTCGGGGTCATGGTTGCATGCCGAGCTCGATCACCTCGTAAAACCGATCGAAAAACATAAACGCGAATAACGATTTCGCCCTCGCGGCCTAAAAACCCACGAGCGCTCGTCCGCCGCCTGCTCACGGCGGAGGAGCCGAGCGTCATGATGTGAGCTGGTGACGCGCGCAACGCCTACGCGCGCGTCATGAGATCAAGAGGCTGGTTCGTGTCCGGTTCCCGCTCTCCGGACAAGGCACGAACGAGATTAAACGGAGAGACAAGCATGTAGTAGCCAGGCTGCCACTGTTTTCGGACGCGGGTTCGACTCCCGCCACCTCCACCAATTGTCTACCTGTGATACCGTCCGCGGCCGTGTCCGCGGATCGAACCGTCGGAATTGTGGCGGCGGCGATCTTCTTCGTCGCTCTTGCCGTGTACGTGGCGACACTGGCGCCCACGGTCTTCCTGATCGACAGCGGCACCCTCACGACCGCTGCCTGGTCCCGCGGCAGCGCCCATCCACCCGGCTTTCCCCTTTTCCTGGTGCTCACGCATCTGGCGACTCTTCTGCCCGCGGGCAGCATCGCCTGGCGCGCGAATCTCGCCTCGGCGTTCTTTGCCGCGCTGGCCTCGGCCGCCGCCGCGGTTGCGGTGGCGGAGATGCTCCTGGCCGCGACGATCCGGCGGCCCGTGCCGAAAAAGGTCAAGCGCAAGGAACCGGCTCCCATCGAGTCGTCTCCCGCGGTCATCGCCGCGGCCATGGTCGCGGGCGGTCTGCTGCTGGCCTTTTCGCGCACCCTCTGGGCCTACGCCACGGTCACGGAGGTCTACGCGCTCAACACCTTCCTGATCTGCGCGCTGCTGGCGGTGGTGCTGCGGTGGCGCCGCACCCGGTCGACGCGGCTGCTGTATTGCGCGGCCGTGCTCGCGGGGGCCGCGCTGGGGGTGCATTACCTCACCTTCGGCTTCGTGCTCGCGGGAGTGCTGTTCCTCGTGGTCAGGAGCGGCGGAGTGGCACTGCTCCGTTCGAGGAGCTTCGCGGTGGCCGTGGGGCTCGGCGTCCTGACGACGCTGGCCGTCTACGCCTACCTGCCGCTCGCCGCGCGGGGGAATCCGGCCCTCAACTGGGGAGATCCCGACGACGCGCGCGGCTTCGTCCGGCACGTCACGGCGAAGGAGTACCGCTCCTATGTCACCGCGGAGGAGGGGGAAGACCAGGTCGGGGACTTTCGGCGGCTCGTCGTACGCGAGCTCGGGCCCGCGCTGTTTCCCGCCGCGCTCGTGCTGGCACTGATCGGCCTCGGCGTTTCATTCCGGCGCGACCGCCCGCTGTTCTGGACGTGCGTCGTGATCGCCGTCGTGACCGCGGCCTGGTTCGCCGTCTATCCGATCGCGGACGACGAAGACGCGTACCTGCTGCCTCTGTTCGTGGTGCTGGCCATCGCCGCGGGATACGCCGTCGCCGCGATCGCCCGGAACCGGGTGGCCGTTGCCTGGGCGCTGACGGCGATCCCCGCGGTGGCGCTGTTCGCGCACTGGCAGGACCGCGACCGCAGCGACTTCCATGTCGGGAGTGACTACGCACAGAACGCGCTGCGCGGAATCGAGTGCGACGCCATCCTGCTGACGAATGACGCCGATCTCTGGGGTTGCCTGATGTACCTCCGTGAAGCCGAAAAGGTCCGGCGCGACGTCGTGCTCATTCATCACGGCTCCCTGGTCCGCTCCTGGTATCTCGAGCAGCTCGAGCGGCAGGAGCCGCGGCTCGCGGCTTCAGTCCGGAGCGAGCTGGCCGCCTACCGGCCGCTGGTCGACATCCTCGAGAACGACGAGGAGCGGTGGCGCTCCGACGCGCAACTGCATGCCGATTTCGAGAGGCGGTTCAACGACCTGATCTTCGCGCTCATCTCCCGCCAGATCGCGCGCGGAGGGCACGTGTACGCCACCCCGGACGTGGCGCTCAAGAACTCCGGCCCCGAGGGACGGATCATGCAGCGGATCAAGTCGTCTTATGACCTCGTGCCCGGCGGAATGGCCCTGCAGGTGCTCCCCCGCGGCGGCGTGCATCCCATCCGCAGCGTGCCGTTCGAGCTGCGCGGGCTGGACGACCCGCAGGTGCGACGGACCGGAGGCGAGGTCGTGGAGCGCGAGATCGTCCCGAACTACGTGCTCGCGCTCCTGATGCGCGCGCGCTATCTGGCCTTCTCGCGCCAGTACGACGAGGCCCGGCGTGCGTACGACGACGCCCTGCGCCTCGAGCCCGCGAATGACGAGATCCGCAATGAGCGCACGCAGCTCGAGCGGCTCGCCGCGCGGTAATCAGCTCCCTCCGCTATCCACGAGCGCGAGCATCCTCGATTTCGAGGATCTGTGCCGTTGCCTCGATGATGCTGTCGGCATTCAACGACACGCTTTCAATTCCCTCATCGATCAGGAATCGGAGGAATTCCGGATAGTCACTGGGCGCCTGACCGCAGAGCCCGACGCGCCGATTTTTCCGTTTCGCACCCGCGATCGCGGTACTGATCATCCTGCAAACCGCGAGATCCCTCTCATCGAATTGCCGCCAGAGCTCCTCTGCATCGCGATCCACGCCCAGCACGAGCTGTGTCAAATCATTCGAGCCGATCGAGAACCCATCGAACAAGTCCGCGAATTCGTCGATGAGCACGACGTTGCTGGGAACCTCGCACATCATGTCGACACCGAGGTCCGCCACGCCGCGCTCCAGACCGTGACCCGCCATCTCCTTCAAGACGCTCTCGGCCTCACCAGTCGTTCGACAGAACGGTACGATGACGCGAATGTTCTCGAGGCCCCGCTCCCTTCTCACACGCGCAATCGCGCGACACTCCGCCGCGAACGCGGCCCGATAGCTATCTGCCAGGTAGCGGCTCGCTCCCCGCACTCCGAGCATCGGATTCTCTTCTTTCGCTTCGAACTCTTCCCCTCCCACCAGATCGGCATATTCATTCGATTTCAGATCCGACAGGCGGATGACTACTTCTCTCGGATAGAACGCCCGCGCGACCTCTTCAATCCCGCTTCCGAGCTTCGCTTCGAAGAAGTCCGTCTTATCCGCGACACCGTCCGTCATTTGCTCGATGGCAGACCTCGTCGCGCCATCGGTTACTTTCTCGAACGCACACAACGCCATGGGATGGATCCCGACCACATTCCGGATCAGAAACTCCGTTCGGACCAAACCTGCGCCGTCGCACGGCAAACCAGCGGCCTCATGCGCTTCAGCCGTAGTTCCGACATTGACCATGACCTTCGTCGTGGGCCGGCGCGTGAGGTCGAGCTCGTGCTCCTTCTCCTCAAAGGCCACGTCCCCGGCAAATACGGACCCGGCCGCGGAGCCACACCACACGGTCACCGGCGCACCGTCAGCCAAGACCCGGGTCCCGTCCAGGCTGCCCACGATCGTCGGCCTGCGAAGAGCTCGACCGGCAATGACGGTGTGACTGGTGGGTCCGCCCCGATCCGTCACGACCGCCGCCGCCCGTTTGATGACCTCTTCCCATCCGGACTCCGTTCGCTCCGCCACCAGCACTTCGCCCGGCTGAAACCTGTCGAAATCCGCGGTTCCCCTCAGGACCCGCACCCTTCCCACCCCGACACCGCGGCCCACGGCCCGACCCTGAACCAGCGATCTTCCGCGGCCCTTCAGCTCGAAACTCTTCCACACGAATCGACTCACGTCTCAGCTTCCTTCGGTGCGGTACTCGTCCAGGCGAAAATGCTTCTCCTCCAGCGTAACGCCTCGGGTCCACATTCGCTTGAACCGGCTTTCGTGGTCCCGGATCTCCTTTTCGTTTTGCGGATACGTCAACATGTCCTTCCGGCGCTCGCTGATGTAGGTAAACAGCGTCTCGACCATTCTGCTATCCGTTGAATCATAGCGGGGGATGAAGAGCATCGACTCATGCCCCTGACGCCACACCGCGAAATTGCCGTAAGTTTTCAGATCGACAGCGTAATCCTCGCTGAAAAAGACTTTGGTCTCGATCTGGCCGTCGCTGGCGGACGTCTCCTCATAGTGCCTCGCCAGGACCGCGCTGAGGAGGCCGTCCGCTTTTGCGGTGCACTCCGGATACGTCTTACGATCCAATAGAAACACGCGCCTGATTTTCGCGCCCAGGTCACCAGCGCGCACATTCGCCGTCAGATAGCTGAAATTCCGTCCGTCATCCGTAATGGCCTGCCAGAATGCCCGGGTCGACACCGTGTCGTAGGTGGCGCCGGGGGATCTCAACTGCTCGACATAGTCACAGAAATACTTGGTGATCTCCCGATTCGGTTTCTGGTTCCGTAAATCGAACTTGCCTTCCTGAAGATGCTTCACACGTTCCGCGAACCGGTCCAGTTCATTCCTGACGAGATTGGTGACGATCGAATCCCGTTCCAGGCTGCCGATCCCCTGGGTGATGGACTCCAGACGACGCGCGATGTTGTCGTCTGCATGCAAGGAGGCTCCATGGTGCAGACGCTGGCCGACGAAGGGCGCCAGCTCTTTGATCAGTTCTGTTTTGAGCTTTGCCAGCCCACTGCTGCTGAACTCGTACTTCAGCACGTCGCGATTCTTGATGTTGAATGGGAGATCTTTGGTGGTCTGGCTCAAAATGATTGTCGGTTTCGACAACGCATGAGAAAAACCGAGCTCCCAGAGCACGTTGGGATTGAAGCCTGAGATGTCCGCGATCACCAGGTCGCTTTTTTTGAGAGATGCAATGACCTTCCGCACTTTGTCGTCGTCGATGACCAGGTGCTCATCGGCTCGTTCGGAGCTCAGTGACAGCGACGGTTGCTGCTGGCGGATCTCCTGAACGGCGGGCTTGATCCCCATGTCATAGACAATGGAGAACTCCGGGCTGAATGGCATGAAGACCATGCAGGCCAGTGCCGAGTTGCCTATGTATGAGTCGTCCATGCCGCTCATTGTCGATTCCTCACTCAGTCTTATTCTGGAATGGGCCGCTGGGGAATCAGGAATATACATCCAAACGCAGCGATCGCCACTGTGCCCGACATATGCATGGCACCGAGGACCAAAAAACCGTTCGACGTCCACGTCGTCATGCGGCGCATTCGCGCGGCGCTGAAGGAGCACGCGGATGCGGCGATGTTCGAGCTGGCGGATCGTGGCTTCAAGAGTGTGTTCCAGCAGCTCGTGGCGTGCATCATCTCCATCCGCACGCGCGATGAGGTGAGCCTGCCCACTCATCCCGCGCCAGAAGGTCCGCCCATGCCCCTCTGCGCGTCCTCATCTATCCCGGCTGAGGCGCAGTCCAGACGCTGCGCGTTTCATTTCTCGCGGAAGCGTACGTCGTTCGGGTGCAGCTCCGCGGCGATGCGGCGCAGTGTGCCCGCGGCCTCCTTGGTCAGGCCACGGTCGAGGAAGTTCACGATGTTGATCAGGTTGTCGGCGCGGGCGTAATCGCGCGGATCGATGGCCAGCGAGGTCGCCAGGAGCGACTTCGCACGGGCGGGATCGCCGGTCAGCAACGCGAACACGCCGAGGATGCCGTTGGTGCCGGCCGCGCGCGGATAGAGCTCGTAGCCGAGGTTCGCGGCGCGCATGGCGGTGGCGAGGTCGCGGCGCTGCGCGGCGCGCTCGGCGAGACTCACGACCTGGCGCGAGAAATCGGGCGCGAGCGCCGCTTTCGCCAGCAACTCGCGGTTGCGCTCGAGCACGGCCAGGCCGGCCGCGGTCGAGAGATCGAGGTTCTGCAGCTCCGGCGTCCAGAGGCCGTTCCATTCGCGCTGCCAGGCCGCCACACGGCGGGCGAAGGCCTGATCGAAGTGGTCGCGCTGGTTTCCGTTGCTGAGGAAGGCGTCGAAGAAGCGCAGCGCCCCTTCGCGATGAAAGACGTCGAGGTCGGTGTTCTTCGCCGCCAGCACCGAGGCCATGTACGAGCCGATCTTCGTCAGCGGCTCGCCGGAGAGCGGCTGCGCGCCGTCGGCGGCGAGCGCGGCGTCGTTCTGCGCGCGCTTGAAGTACGCGAACGCCTTCGCCAGCTCGCGCTTGTCGGTGGTCATCGCCTTGCCGTGGCGCTCGTAGTAGGCCAACCCGTGATTGAAGGCCTCGTTCATGGCGCGCCACGTCGTCTGCGTGGCGTCGTCGTTCGCGCGCGCGGCGACCGGACGCGGGTCGCCGAGGAAGAGCTCGAGGAGCTTGTCCTCGAAGACGCTGAGGTCCGCGTCTTCGAAGTTCGAAGCCACGGCGAAGGCGAAGCGCTCGGCGGGGACGATCACGAGATTGGTGCGCGTCTCCTGCTGCGCGCCGGTGTGCGCCACGATCCAGCGTCCGTTGCGCACCAGGATCCCGAAGCCGAGGCCGTAGCGCGTGAAGCGGCCGTCACGCGTCGGCTGCATCGTCCAGGCGGCGTTGCGGGTGTCGTTCTTCAGCACCTTGCCGGCGGCGATGCCGTCGATGAAGCGGATCATGTCGTCGACGGTCGAGCGCGTCCCGCCGCCGCCGAAGCGGCTGGAGATGTCGATGTACTCGCTGCGCTGCAACTGGCCGTTCTCGAGCACGTAGCCGGTGACGCGGTGCGGCACCAGCGCGCGCGGATCGTCCATGCGCGTGGCGGTCATGCCGAGCGGCTTCCAGACGTTCTCGGTCAGGTAGTCGCCGTACGACTTGCCGGAAGCACCCTCGATCACCGCGCCGAGGAGGTTGTAGCCGTAGCTCGAGTAGGAGAAGGCCGTGCCGGGCTCGTTGACGAGGTCGAAGTCCTGGAAGATCGCCAGCGCCTCGCGCGTGTTCTTCGGCTCGCGGATGCGTCCTTCCTTGTTGTAGTCGCGGTAGTGGCTGATGCCGCCCTGGTGCGCGAGGAGCTGGCGCACGGTGACCGGCTTCGATTTCTTCGGAAAGTACGGCACGTAGGTCTGCACCTCGGCGTCGAGGTCGATCTTTCCTTCCTCGACCAGCTTCAGCACGGCCACCGCCGTGAAGGGCTTGCTGACGGAGCCCATGCGATACGACGACTCCGCACGCGCGGGGACCTGGTTCTCGAGGTCGGCGAAGCCGAAGCCGCGCGACCAGCGGAAGTCGCCGTGCATGACGGCGACGGAGAGGCCGGGCATCTGCTGCGCCTTCATGGCGGCCTCGACGTACTGCTCGAAGGCGCGGACCTTGTCTTCCTGCGCGAACGCGGAGAAGGCGAAGAGGGCGACGAAAATGAAAACGCGCATGCGGTGCATGCGCATCAGGGTAACAAACGTAGGTCGGGCTTCAGCCCGACCATGGACGGGCTGAAGCCCGTCCTACGTCCGGTTGCGGACCTTGTCGTCCTGCGTATCGGGTGTCTGATAATTCGGGCGCTTCGGGTCGGCCGCGTTGTCCTGCGAGATCTGCGGGCCGCCGGGCTGCAGCGGAGGAGCATCCGGCTGCGGTGACTTCGGATTGCTCGGCGTCGGCTGGTTGATCGTTCCCATGTTGTTTCCTCCGGACTGCAAATATCTCAAGAACCGTTCCCGATCTTTGCATGAGGCCGATTTTCATGACCCGATCCCTGCTCCTGGCTCTCTTCCTCACGATTCCGGCACACGCCGCCGACCCGGTCCTTGGTTTTCAGCAAATTGCGTCCGGTCTGCAGGAGCCGGTGTCGATCACGCACGCCGGCGACTCGCGGCTCTTCATCACCCAGCAGAACGGGCTCGTCCGGATCCACGACGGTACGCGGCTGCTGCCGGAGCCGTTCCTGGACATCCGTTCGCTGACGGTCTCGGTCGGCGAGCGCGGCCTGCTCAGCATCGCCTTCCACCCGGACTACGCGCAGAACGGCTTCTTCTTCGTGAACTACACCGACCGCAACGGCGACACGGTGATCGCGCGCTACCGGGTGTCGGCGGACCCGAACCGGGCCGATCCGGCGTCCGCGAAGCAGATCCTCTTCATCGACCAGCCCTATCCGAACCACAACGGCGGGCAGCTCCAGTTCGGGCCGGACGGCTACCTCTACATCGGCATGGGGGACGGCGGCTCGGCCGGCGACCCGGAGAATCGCGCACAGAACCGGACGACGCTTTTGGGCAAAATGTTGCGCATCGACATCAATGCGGACACCTATACGGTGCCGCCGACGAACCCGTACGTGTCGAACGGCGCCGGCCGCCCGGAGATCTGGGCCCTCGGGCTGCGCAACCCTTGGCGCTTCTCGTTCGATCGTGAAACGGGCGATTTATGGATCGCCGACGTCGGCCAGGGGCAGTGGGAAGAGGTGAGCTTCCAGCCGGCGTCGAGCATCGGCGGCGAGAACTACGGCTGGGATATCATGGAAGGGACGCACTGCTTCGGTGCAACAAATTGCACACGCACATCACTCGTAGATCCGGTGATCGAGTATCACCACTCCACCGGCGGCTGCTCCGTGACAGGGGGGTATGTCTATCGCGGCGTGCGCTCGCCGCGGCTGCAGGGGATGTATCTCTACGGCGACTACTGCAGCGGGCGGATCTGGGGGGCGCGGCGCAACACGAGCGGCGCCTGGGTCTCCACCCAGCTCGTCCGCACGGACTACATGATCTCGTCGTTCGGCGAGGACGTGAACGGTGAGATTTACGTTGCCGATCACGGTGGTACGGTCTATCGGATCGTGGACACGCTGCCGGTCGGGCCGAAACGGAGAGCGGTGCGGCACTGAGCCAAATGTAGGGCGGGCTTCAGCCCGCCTCCCTCGCGGGCGGCGGGACGGGCTGAAGCCCGTCCTACGTTCAGCGCGCTGATCGCCTGCGGGATGATTTCGGCGGCCCCATGCGCCACAGCTCGTCGCCTGTCGTCTCGGTCGCCGCGAAGAAATAGATCGCGCCGTCCAGCTCCGTCATCTCGCGCGGGAGCGAGGAGTCGGGGCCGGGATTGACGTCGGCGGCGAGGCCGGCGCCGGCGGGAGTGGCCCACCAGAGCTCGCGGCCGTGACGGCCGTCGTCGGCGGAGAAGTAGACCAGGTCGCCGATGGCGCGGAGGTGCATCGGCGTCGAGGAGCCGCGTCCGCGGGAGATGTCGCGCACGAGCTCGGTGGTCTGCTGCAGGTCGGAGCGCCACAGCTCGTAACCGTGCACGCCGTCATCGGCGCCGAAGAAGAGCGAGCCGTCCGCGAAGGCCGCCATCTCGCGATCGAACACCGGCAGCATCGACGACGCCTCTCCCGGCGCGACGTCGCCCAGGAGGAGCGTCCCCTCCTCCGTGCCGTCGCTGATCCACGGCTCGAGACCGTGCACGCCGTCGTCGGCGGCGAAGAAGAGCCTGTCGCCGGCGCTCTGCATCACCACGCGGTTGCTGTCGTACGGATAGTCGTAGGGAAAGGCGCCCTCTTCGCCGCGGCGGATGTCCTTGACGATGTGCGTGCCGCCCAGCGTGCCGTCCGTCACCCACAGCTCGCGGCCGTGCGCGGTGGTCCATGAGAGGAAAAAGAGCCTGCTGCCGGTGGCGTGCATCTGCTCGGGGCGGGACGCCACGGCGAACGTCCCCTGCACCGTGCCGTCGGTGCGCCAGAGCGCGTCGCGGGCGACGAAGAAGAGCACGCCGTTCGCGGCGACCGGCGTGAAGTCGCTGTCCGTGTACGGGAGATCGACGAGCTTCAGCGTCCCGCCGCGCGTGCCGTCCGAGGCCCACAGCTCGTCGCCCTCGCTGCCGCCGTAGATGACCCACGCGCGGCCGCCGATCACCGGCAACTGCCGGCCGGACTCCTCGTCATCGAAGGAGAGGGTGGTCTGCCGCAGCATCTCGGTGAGATTGCCGTCGGTGCCGTAGAGCCGGCTGGCGGCGAAGAACACGGCGCGGCCGTTACCGAGCGGCGTGACGAGGTGCGGCTCCGACCCGAACGTGCCGCGCGCGACGTCCGCCAGCAGGCGCGTGCCGAACAGCGTGCCGTCGCTGATCCACGGCTCGCGCCCTTCGCCCTCGGAGACCGCGGTGAAGAGCAGCCCCTCGCGGAAACGGCGCAGGTCGCGGCCGTCGGAGCTGCGGTCGGCGCGGATGTTCCTCAGCAGACGCGTCCCCTGCACCGTGCCGTCCGAGACCCACAGCTCGTTGCCGTGCGCCGCATCCTCGATGGCCATGACGACGAGATTCCCCACGGCGGCGGCGGGGGCGTCGTATGCGCGTGCCGCGTGCGGGGAGATCTTCGTCGCGGTGGTGCCGTCGCTCACCTGCACGCCGCTGTCCGAGAGCGAGAACACGCGCGAGCGGGTGGGGAAGAGCCTCGACGTGAAGAGATCGACCCCTTTGAAGACCCGCGTGTCTCCGGCCGTGCCGTCGCTGCGCCACAACTGGTCGGGATCCTGGGTCTCGAAATAGAAGTAGTCGCTGGCGGGCTGGAGGAACGTGTTCGACTCCGTGTCTCCCTGGACGACCGTCGTACGCACGACCTGTCCGCTCAGCTTCCAGATCTCCGTCGCGTTGTCGTCGACGTCCATCACCGCGTAGACGCCCTTGCTGGTGGCGACGAGGCGCGGCAGTTCGTCGCGGATCAGGATGGCCAGGTGCAGGAACCGGTTCCCGTCGTACTTCCAGATGTAGCAGTTGTCCGAGCCGCCGACGTTGTCGCCGACGACGTAGATCCCATCGAAGCCGGCCACGATGTCGCGCACTTCCCCGAAGCCGCTGTTGTTGAAGCTGCCGAGGAGCACCGTGCCGGCCTCCGTGCCGTCGGTGCGCCACAGGTCGCGGTCATTCCGCGTGTAATAGACGTGGCCGCGGAACGAGACGATGAGCTCCGGAAAAGCCTCGTCCTTCACGTCGCGCGTCCCCTCGACGGTGCCGTCGCTGCTGATGAAGCGCTCGGACGAGTGCGCGACGATGCCGCGTACGCCGAGGGGCGCCAGATGGAGGCCGTCGCTGCCGAGGCCGCGGGCCACCGCGAACGTGCCGTCGCGCGTGCCGTCGGTGCGCCACAGCGCGAGGTCGTCGCGGTCGAAGGGATCGGGGTACCAGAACCA
The DNA here is from genome assembly GCA_035627015.1 of Thermoanaerobaculia bacterium. Lineage (GTDB taxonomy): Bacteria > Acidobacteriota > Thermoanaerobaculia > Gp7-AA8 > Gp7-AA8 > QHVT01. Next base: position 91,995 of record DASPMO010000165.1, read on the forward strand.
CACCAGGTCGCCCGAGGCGGTGAAGTTGCCTCCGTCGGCGTACAGGTAATCGGGCTGCGGGCCGGGCGTGAGGTCGGCAACCATGCGCGTGCCGTGCTCGGTGCCATCGGTGGTCCACAGTTCGGCGCCGCTGCCGTCGTTCGCGAAAAACCAGGCGATGCGGCCGTTGCTGAAGAACCGGCTCGGCTCGGAGCTCCGGACCTCGCCGCCGTTGCTGATGTCGAAGACCAGCTCGGGCGAGGCGGCGTGCAGACGAAGAGCGACGAGGAGACCGAGGACCCACACGGTCTTGCGCATGCGGAGATCGTACTGCAATGTAGGCGCATGCTGCGGTTGCTCACCATTCTGTTGCTCGCGCTGCCCGCGCTCGCGCCGGTCCTGTTCATGATCCCGGTCTGGCTGCTGGCGATCCTGAATCTCGTGCTGGACCTGCTGAAAAACCGCGACTCGCGGGAAATCCTGGCCTTCCGCCGCCACGTCGCCGGCGCGCGCCGGTTCTTCATGCAGGAGTTGCAGAAGCCGCGGCCCGACCTGCACGACGAGTGGTTCCCGTACGTGCTCGCGTCCGGCCTCGGTGCGTACGTGGATCAGTGGTTCCGTGCATTCGGCGGCGCGGGGGCGACAGGCACATGGGGACCGGCCGCGGCGGCAATGGCCTCGGGCGTGGCTGCACCTTCGTCCAGCGGCAGCGGAGGAGGAGGCGGGGGCGGCGGGTCGAGCTCGGGCGGCGGGGGCGGCGGAGGCTGGTGAGCACGTTCGATTCGTTTCTCAACGAGCTGGCTTCGGTCGAAGTCTCCGAGCGCGCGTGCAATCAATGGTCGCGCACGACGGGCGACCTGCGCGGCAACACGATCCGCCGCCGCAATCTCCGCCTCTACCTGAGCGAGATGCAGACGATCAGGCCGCGCATGCTGCTCATCGGCGAGGCGGTCAGCTATCGCGGCGGACGGCTCACCGGCATCGCCTTCGTCAGCGAGAGCGTGATGCTCGGCGGGGTCGAGACGCGCGGCGGCCGCATCCTCGGCGCGGACCGCGGCTATCGCAAGGCCACGGCCGGACCGCGCCTGTCGACCGAGGCCAGCGCGACGATGGTCTGGTCGACCATCCGCGACATCCATCCGCTGCCGATGCTCTGGAACGCGTTCCCCTTCCACCCGTTCCACGCCGGCGATCCCGACACGAACCGCGCGCCGACGCGCGACGAGCTGGCCCTCGGCGAGCGCTTCATCGCGCGGCTGATGCGCCTCTTCGCGTTCCAGCGGGTGGTGGCCATCGGCAACCACGCCTCGGCGTCGCTGGCGCGGATGAACGTGGCGCACGACAAGGTGCGCCATCCGTCGCAGGGCGGGAAGAACCTTTTCGTTGACGGCATGGCCCGACTGTCGCAATTCTGACGGCCATGAAGAAGAGCCAGATCCAGCAGATCAAGGAAGGGCGGGCCATGCGCGAGAAGGTCTGGTCCGGCCGCCTGCAGCCGTTCGGGCCGAAGTCGAACCTCAGCACGAAGAACGCGGAGAAGCTGTCGACGGTGCCCAGCTCCGCGGAAGAAAAGTACAACGGCGGGCGGGACAGCTAATTCATTAAGGACGTTGGACGTAGGGCGGGCTTCAGCCCGCCCCCCGGGGGAGGCGGGCTGAAGCCCGCCCTACGTTATGAGTGGTCACTCACTTCCGGTGAGCTGTACTCAGTCCCGCTTCGCCTTACCTTCCTTCACGGCGCGCTCGAAGATGCGGTCGATCTTCGCGTGGACCTCACGCTCCATGGCCTGCTGTTTCCGCTCGAGCTCCTGCTGCTCGCGCTCGAGGCCCTGCTGGCGGCGCTCCAGCGCCTGCTGCTTGCGCTCGAGGTCCTGCTGCTTCCGCTCCAGCTCGCGCTGGCGGTCTTCCGAGCGCACCCGCGAGAACTCACGGCCGAGGGCGGCATGCTCGCGACCGATGGCGGCGTGCTCCCGGCCGATCTCGGCGTGGCGGCGGCCGATCTCGGCGTGCGCCTTCGAGATCTTCTGCTGAGGATCGTAGGCCTCCTCGATCTGTGCCAGCACGCCGCGGTCGCGGGTGATGTAGCGCTTGCCGTCGCGCTCCCAGGTGGCCCAGTAGTCGTCGTCGGTCTTGATGATGCTCATGCTGCGCGCCTCGCCATTGCTGGTGTGCTCGCTGCGATGGATGGAGCGCGTGCCTGCGGTCATCGAGAGGGTGACGAGGAGGAGCAGGAGAGGCATGAGGGTGCGCATGCCCGTTCTTACGTCCGGGAAGGGAAAACGTTTGCGGCCGGTGTCATCCTGAGCCGCGTAGACGGCGAAGGACCCCCTGCTGGAACCCGGTGCTCGCTCTCCGTAGACAGGGGATCCTTCGTCGTCTACGCGACTCAGGATGACAGGTCAGCCACCGATGTGCGACATCTCGACTTTTCTCAGGGAGGGCGTGGCCGCGCTGCGCAGCTCCGAATAGCGGTCGTCGCGGCCGCGCCAGACGCGGCCGATCACCTCCGCGATCTCGTCGTCGCCCGCACCGCCGCGAAGCATGGCCCGGAAGTCGACGCCGGTCGAGGCGAAGAGGCAGAGATAAATGCGGCCGTCGGCGGCCAGGCGGGCACGCGTGCACGTACCGCAGAACGGCTGCGTGACCGAGGTGATGATGCCGACCTCGCCGGCGCCGTCGGCGTACTGCCAGCGCTCGGCCACCTCGCCGAAGTAGTGCGGATCGGCGGGGACGAGCGGCCATTCGCGCCGCAGCAGCTCCACGATCTCGCGGCCGGAGACGACGTCCTCCATCCGCCAGCCGTTCGAGTTGCCGACGTCCATGTACTCGATGAAGCGGACGATGTGACCGGTGCCGCGGAAGTGCCGCGCCAGCGCCACGACCTGCGACTCGTTCACGCCGCGCTTGACCACACAGTCGATCTTCACCGGCGCGAGTCCCGCCTCCGCGCCGGCGTCGATGGCGTCGAGCACGCGCGCGACGGGAAAGTCGACGTCGTTCATGGCCCGGAACACCGCATCGTCGAGCGCGTCGAGACTGACCGTCACGCGGCGCAGCCCCGCGCCCTTCAGCGAGCGCGCTTTCTCGCGCGTGAAAAGAGAGCCGTTCGTGGTCAAGGCGATGTCGTCGAGGCCGTCGATGGCGGCGAGCTGCGCGACGAGGCGCTCCAGGTCGCGGCGCAGCAGCGGCTCGCCGCCGGTGAGCCGCACCTTCCGCACGCCGTGGCGGACGAAGAGGCGCGCCAGGCGCGCGATCTCCTCGAACGTCAGCAGCTCGTCGCGGCGGAGGAAGGCGAAGTCGCCGCCGAAGACCTCCTTCGGCATGCAGTACGTGCAGCGGAAGTTGCAGCGATCCGTGACCGAGATCCGGAGGTCGTGCAGCGGGCGGCCGAGGGCATCTGGCGTCACTGTCATCCTGAGCGCAGCGAAGGACCCCCGAATTCCGTGCGCCGCGGGAGGTCCTTCGCCGTCTGCGCGGCTCAGGATGACACCGGAGGGAACAAAAACTCCAGCGCCTGCCGGATGCGCCTGGACCAGGCGCGCTCGCTGTGATCGCCGCGGCGGTCCTCGAAGAAGCGGAACGTCTCTTCGCGCCACCCCTTCGCGGCGATCTTGTCGCGCAGCGTGCGCGCGTCCTGCAGCGCCTCGTTCCCCTCGCGGCCGCCGATGTCGAGCCACATGCGCGGCGGGGGGGCGTCGTACGCCTCCGTATCCTGGAGGATGGCGCGCTCGCTCCACCACACCGAGGGAGACATCACCGCGGCGCGCCCGAAGACGTCGCGATGATTCAGCGCGAGATAGAGCGAAATGAGCCCGCCCAGCGACGAGCCTCCGACGCCGGTGTGCTCCGCGTCGGGCAGCGTGCGATAGCGCGCGTCGATGGCCGGCTTCAGCTCCTCGATGAGGAAGCGCGCGTAGTCCGCGGCGCGGCCGCCGCCGTTGTGCTTCTGGTCGGGCACCGGCGTGTACTCGTCGATGCGCGCGGGACCGGCGTGGTCGATGCCGACGATGATCATCGGCGCCGCGGTGCGCTCCCCGATGGCCTGGTCGGCGGCGTCCTGCACGCGCCAGTGATTGCCGGGCACGTACGCGCGCTCGGCGTCGAAGAGGTTCTGCCCGTCGTGCAGATAGAGCACGGGGTAGCGGCGGTCTTCGCGCTCGTCGTAGCCGGCCGGGAGGTAGACCGTGATCTGGCGCTGATTGCCGAGGATCTGCGACTCGAATCCCTCGATGCGCTCGATGCGGCCGGGGCGGATGGTGGCGCGGCGGTTCTCGAGGCGCAGCACGCGACGGAAGGTGTCGCGCAGCGTTTCACCCATGTCACGCAAGTTCGCGGTACCCGCTGCGGAAGTAGACGAGCGGCGGGCCTTCACTCGTGCGCGCGCTGACGACTTCGCCGACGAAGATGGTGTGGTCGCCTCCCGGGAGCGCGCTGTGGAGGCGGCACTCGAGGGCGCAGATGGAATGGTCAATGAGAGGAATCCCCAGCTCGCCGCGGCTCCAGTCGATGCCGGCGAACTTATCGTCGATTTTTTTGGATGCGAATCGGCCCGAGACCTCGGCCTGCTCGTGCGCCAGGATGCTCACCCCGAACTTCCCCGCCGCGGCCAGGGCGTCGTGGGTCTTCACCGATTTCTCGATGCAGATCAGCACCAGAGGCGGATGGAGCGAGAGCGAGGCGAAGGAGGCCACGGTCATCCCGTACGGCGTCCCGTCGTGCTCGGTGGTCACGACCGTGACCCCGCTGGCGAAATGGGACATGGCCAGCTTGAAGAGTGCTTCGTCGATCGGCATCGCGGGGCGGATCTTACTTCAAACTTTTGCCCCTGCCGTGCGTATGAGGGGACATGCGCCGCACAATCATTCTCATTGCCGCTCTCTGTTTCGCCGCCAGTGCCTTCGCAGCCGAGGACGTCATCAAAAAGGGATTCACCGTGTCGGACGGCGGGACGCTCCGCCTGGACGGTGCGAACGGCAACATCCGCATCGTCACCGGCGGCTCGGGTGTGGCCGTCGAGGTCACGCGCTCCGCGGATGGCCGCCGCGCCGAGAAACTCATGCGCGATCACAAGATCACGTTCGAGCAGCGCAGCAACGACGTGGTCATCGACAGCGAGATGGAGAACGACAACTCGTGGTTCTCCTGGCACGATGACTACGAGGTGCAGTGGAACATCCGCGTGCCCGACCGCTACAACGTGGACGTGGAGACGTCGGGCGGCTCGATCCATATCGACGACATCCAGGGCAACGTCGAGGCGTACACCTCGGGCGGCGGCATCAAGACGGGCCGCATCTCCGGCGAGGGAACGCTGAAGACCTCGGGCGGCTCGATCTCGATCGCCGGCGGCGGCGCACGCATCGTCGCGCACACCTCCGGCGGCAGCATCGACATCGGCGACACCATCGGCCCGGTGGAGGCCAAGACCTCCGGCGGCAACATCACGCTGGCTCGCACCGCCGGCGACGTCCTGGCGCGCACCTCCGGCGGCGGCATCACCATCGAGGACGCACTGGGCAAGGTCGACGCGCACACTTCCGGCGGCACGATCCGCGCGACGCTCTCGCGCCAGCCGAACGCCGACTCGACGCTCAAGACCTCAGGCGGCGGCGTGATCGTCTCGCTCGCACCGTCGATCGCCGTGGATCTCGACGCGCAGTCCAGCGGCGGCGGCGTCCGCGCCGACGTCCCGGTGACCGTGCAGGGAACGCAGGACGACGACTCCATCCGCGGCCGCATCAACGGCGGCGGCCCGAAGCTCACGCTGCGCAGCTCGGGCGGCGGGATTCGCGTGAAGAGTCTGTAATCGCAACTGTCATCCTGAGCCCCGCAGAGGGCGAAGGACCCCCTGCTGGAACCCTGTGCACACTCCGTAGGCAGGGGATCCTTCGCCGTCTGCGCGGCTCAGGATGACAGGATGGCCTTCGCCGCCGCGCGTGCGCTGGCGAAGGCCGCATCGGACAGCAGTCCTTCGTCCCCCACCCAGTCCCCCGCCAGATACAACCCGCGCACGCCCGTCGTCACCGGCGGGCGTTTTGCGCCGGGCGTGACCAGCGCGTTCGACACGGTCATGGACGGCATGTATCTGCGGTGCACGACGTGCTCGCGCCAGCCGGGCTGCATGCGGTCGAGCAGCGCCTCGAGCTCGCGCTCCTCGCCGCCTCCGTACTTCACGGTGTGAATGAGCGCGCCCCCTTTCGGCGCGAGCTGGGCCCACGTCGAATGCACGGCGTAGTAGAGCGGCTCGTCGATGCCGAGGGCGAACGTGCGTTTCGGGTGCGGCAGCCTGCGCAGCGCGACGTCGAGGCAGGCCGCGGTCACCGGTTGCGCGTTCCACGTCTGCCCCGAAAGCTCCGACGCGGTGGCGGGATCGACGGCCAGGATCACGTTCTCCGCCGGCAGCGGCGCGCCGTCGACGCGGTCCGGCGCGGTCTCGGGATAGGCGATGGACATCGTGTCCATGCGGTCGGCGTCGAGCTCGAG
>DASPMO010000166.1:0-18079 GCA_035627015.1 Thermoanaerobaculia bacterium
TCAGCCCGCCTGGACGGGCTGAAGCCCGTCCTACGTCCCATGCGCGCCGTGCACTGGATCGCCGGCTACGAATACGGCAACCCCGAGACGTGGCTGCACGCGCGCGTGGAGACGTATCGCAAGACGTACTCTCAATTGCCGCTGGAAGAAGGGGACGCGTTCACCTCGAACGGCTTCGGCGCGGCGCAGGGCGCCGACGTCTACGTGCAGCGGCAATGGACGAAGCTCGGCCTGCGCGCGAGCTACGCGTACGTCGACGCGTGGCGGCGCTGGACGCCGCACGAGCAGCGGCAGCGGTTCACGATCCCCTCCGGCGCGTGGCGTCCCGACTTCTGGATCCCGCACAGCCTCACGCTGGCAGGCACGTTCAACCCGACACCGCGCATCGCCCTCGGCCTCGCGTACAGCTCCGCCTCCGGCCGTCCGGCCACGCCGGTCACCGCCGCGATCGAGACGGCGCAGGGCTTCGTGCCCGTCTACGGCGCGATCAACTCCGACCGCCTCCCGCGCTACGAGCGGGTTGATCTCTCGTCGAGCTACCGCCGCCGGTCGCTCATTTACATCCTCGGCGTCTCGAACATCCTCGCGCGCGAGAACGCGTTCGAGTACGCCTACTCCCGCGACTACTCCGAGAAACGGCCGGTGGTCAGCGCCGCGCCGCGCTCGGTCTACGTCGCCCTGACCTGGACGAAATGATGAAGACACTCCTCGCACTGACCCTCCTTTTCGCCACCGACTGGTCCACGCTCGTCGCCCGCCTCGGCAAGGCCGGTCCCGCGGAGCTGCGCGCCATCCGTGACGAGCTGCCCGCGGACCAGCACTACACGCGCGGCTACGTCGCGCGCGCGCTCGCCCTGACCGCGAAAGACGATCGCAAGGCGCTGTTCCTCGAGGCCATCGAGCAGCTCGAGCAGGCGGTCGCGAAGCAGCCGCGCAGCGGCGACGCGCACGCGCTCCTCGGCTCCACGTACGGCGCCGCCATCGGCGCCTTTCCCTTCCGCGCCCCGGAGCTCGGGCAGAAATCGCGCGCCGCGCTGCAGAAGGCCATGGAGCTCGAGCCGTACAACCCGCGCGTGCACTACCTGCACGGCAGCAGCGCCTTCTATCGCCCCGCGGAATATGGCGGCGGCGCCGCGGTGGCGGAGCCGTTCCTGCGCAAGGCGCTGGAGCTGTTCAGGAGCGAGCCGCCGGAGAAGCCGTGGCCGAACTGGGGACGCTTCGAGACGCACCTGCTCCTCGGCCAGGTGCTGGAGAAGCAGAACCGCCGCGCCGACGCACGGGCGCAATACGAGCTGGCGCTGGCCATCGCGCCCGAATCGGAGTACGTTCGGAAGCGTCTCCAGAACGTCCGATGACCACCCTCGACCTCTCCGAGCCGCGGCGCCCCCGCCCGGTCCTGCGCTTTCTCGCCGGCTGGACCGCCGTGGCGCTGCTGCTGGGCGTCGTCTTCAAGCTGCAGCTGCCGCACGTGGCGACGCTCTACGCCTTCATCAATCAGGCCGTGGAGACGTACACGCTGGCGCTGCTCTCGATCGTCGTCTGGCGCGTGGCGGAGCGGCTGCACGCCCGCCGCCCGCCGCTGATGCTGTTCGTCACCGCCCACGCGCTCCTCGGCATCGCCGTCATCACCGCGTGGCAGGGCTCGCAGATGCTCTTCCTCCGCGCCGTGGTGGGGCCGAATTTCTGGAATATCGTCTACCGCGAGAGCTGGGGCTTTCAGCTCATCACGGCCACCCTGGCCTATGGCACCGTCCTCGGCGTGACGCTGACGCTGCAGTCGACGCGGCGCGAGCGGGAGCAGGAGCGCCGCGAGGCGCAGCTCGAGATCGCCGCGCGCGAGGCGGAGCTGACGGCGATGAAGGCGCAGTTCCAGCCGCACTTTCTCTTCAATTCGCTGAACTCCGTCCTCGCGCTGATCGACACCGATCCGCCGCGGGCGCGGGAAATGGTGCTGCGCCTCTCCGAGCTGCTGCAGTCGACGCTGCGGCGTATCGAGCTGGATCACGTCCCGCTGGAGCGGGAGATCGAGCTGATTCGCGCTTATCTCGACATCGAGAAGATCCGCTTCTCCGCGCGTCTCGGCATCGACATCGACATCAGCCGCGAGGCCGGCCCGGTCGGCGTGCCGCCACTCATCCTGCAGCCGCTGGTCGAGAATGCCGTGAAGCACGGCATCAGCAGTTGTCCCGACGGCGGCGAGGTGCGCGTGGCCGCGCGCGTCGACGGCGGGCGGCTGCGCATGGAGGTCTCGGACACCGGCCGCGGCTCCGAGACCGGAAACGGCGCGGGGCGCGGCCTCGAGCTCACGCGGCGGCGGCTGGAGGGGACATATGGCAATGACTTCAGGCTCGACTTCCAACGCCGCGACGGACGCTTCATCGTCTCGCTCGACGTCCCGGCTGCGGGTCGTCATTGCGGATGACGAAGACCTCGCGCGGAAGCTCGTGCGCCGCTACGGCCGCAAGCACGCCGACGTGGAGATCGTGGCCGAGTGCCGCGACGCCGAGGAACTGCAGCGGACGCTGGAGACGACGGAGGCGGACGTGCTGCTGCTCGACGTGCGCATGCCCGGCCCGGACGTATTCTCGATTCTGGACGGCCGCGACGCGCTGCCGCTGGTGATCTTCGCCACCGCGTACGACGGCTACGCGCTGCGCGCGTTCGAGGTGAACGCCGTCGACTATCTGCTCAAGCCGTTCTCGGAAGAGCGCTTCGCCGCGGCGATCGAGAAAGCGCGGCAGCGGCGCGGCGGAGGAAACGCCAACCTCGCGCGCCTGCTGCGCGACCTCGGCCCGCGCCCGGACCGCATCCTCGTCCCGCACCGCGACTCCCTCGTGCCGGTAGCGGTGAGCGACATCATCTGGATCAAGGCGGAGGGGGACTACGCGCGCATCCACACGCGGGGGCGCAGCTACCTCATCGCCCGCACTCTGAACGAGCTGGAGGAAAAGCTCGACCCGATGCAGTTCCTGCGCATCCACCGCTCCGCCATCATCCGCACGGACAAGATCCGAGAGGTGACGGGAGAGGGGAGCGCCCGCTACCGGGTGGTGCTCGAAGACGCCAGCACGCTCATCGTCAGCCGCAGCCGCGCGCCCCAGCTGAAGCGTTGGATGCTCTAGCGCCTGCGGCGGTTGCTGTGTTGCTGGTTGCTGGTTCGTTGCGGTTCACCCGAAAGCCGCAACGAACCAGCAACCAGCAACTAGCAACTGCTTCAGGCCATATCTTTCAGCGCCTTCTCCATCCGCCGGATCCCCTCCGCCGCCTCGTCCATCGACAGGTTGAGGGGCGGGCGGAAGCGGGCGGAGCGCGGTCCCGAGGCCAGCACCAGCACGTTGTGATTCATGAACGCGCCGAGGGCCGCCTTGCGGGTGTCGCCGTCCGGCAGGTCGAACGCGCACATCAGGCCGCGGCCGCGCACGTTCGAGACCAGCTTCGGGAACTCCGCCTGGAAGCGCTGAAGCTCGCCGAGAAAGTACGCGCCGACCGTGGCCGCGTTCTCCACCAGCCGCTCCTCGTCGATGATCTCGAAGTAGCGCTGCGAGCGGACCATGTCCGTCAGGTTCCCGCCCCACGTCGAGTTGATGCGCGAGGAGAGCTTGAAGACGTTGTCCTCGATCTCGAAGATGCGCTCGTTCGAGGCGAAGCCGCACACCTGCGTCTTCTTGCCGAACGCGAAGAGGTCCGGCTCCACGCCGTAATGCTGGAAGGCCCACATCTTCCCGGTGATGCCGACGCCGGCCTGCACCTCGTCGAAGATGAGCATCATCTCGTTCTCGTCGCAGAGCTGGCGGATGGCGCGGAAGAACTCGGGGCGGAAGTGGTTGTCGCCCCCTTCGCCCTGGATCGGCTCCATGATGAAGGCGGCGATGTCGTCCTTGCGCTCGTGCAGGAACTGCTTGGCCTGCGCCAGCGCCGCCGCCTCGCGCTGCTCGACGTCCCGCAGCGACTCGTCATCGAGCGGGAACCTGATGAACGGATTCTCGATGCGCGGCCAGTCGAACTTCGGGAAGTAGTCCGTCTTCGTCGGATCGGTGTTCGTCAGCGACAGCGTGTAGCCCGAACGGCCGTGGAAACACTGGCGCAGGTGCATGACCTGCTGTCCCTTCACTTCCTTGTAGCCCTTCGCGAAGTTCTTGCGCACCTTCCAGTCGAAAGCCGCCTTGATGGCGTTCTCCACGCCCATCGAGCCGCCTTCGATGAAGAACATGTGCCTGGAGAAATTCGGCGGCGTGGCCAGGCGCGAGAAGACCTCGACGAACTCCGCCATGTAGGTGGTGTAGATGTCCGAGTTGGCCGGCTTGTTCACCGACACCTCGGCCAGCCGGTCGCGGAACTCCGGCGTGTCGAGTTTCGGGTGGTTGTAGCCGATGGGAATGGACGCGAAGTTGGTGAAGAAATCGAGGATGCGTCCCTTGCCGCGGGAGTCGAACACCCACGAGCCCTGCGACTTGCGCAGGTCCATGACGATTTCGTAGCCGTCCGCGAGCATGTGCCGTTCGAGGACGTTGTGGACCTCCGCCGGCTGGATGTGGAGACGGCGGTCGGTGATCGGGGCGATGGTCATTGTGATCGGTACTCCTGACGTGATTCGGTAGGCGAGCCGGATTCTAGCAGAGGGCTCACAGGCTCACAGGCCCATAGCAGTCTCTCCTGTGGGCCTCTGCACCTGTGAGCCTGTGAGCCTTCGTGATAGAACTTCCCCCATGAAAGACATCGTCATCCTCGGCGGCGCCCGCACTCCAATCGGCTCGTTCCTCGGTACGCTCTCCGCCATCCCCGCCCCCCGTCTCGGTGCCATCGCCATCAAGTGCGCGCTGGAGAACTCCGGCGTCTCCGCGGACCAGATCCAGCAGGTCATCATGGGCAACGTCCTGCAGGCCGGCATCGGGCAGGCGCCCGCGCGCCAGGCCGGCATTTTCGCCGGCGTGCCCACCTCGGCCGGCGCGGTCACGGTGAACAAGGTCTGCGGCTCGGGGATGAAGGCGGTCATGTACGCGGCGAACGACATCCGCTGCGGCGAATACGACCTCGCCGTCGCCGGCGGCATGGAGTCGATGTCCAACGCCCCCTACGCCCTGCCGCAGGCGCGCTCCGGCTATCGCATGGGCAACGGCAAGATGATCGACATCATGATCCACGACGGGCTGTGGGACCCGTACGGCGACAAGCACATGGGCAACTGCGCCGAGGCGTGCGTCACGAAGTACACCTTCACGCGGGAGCAGCAGGATGCGTTCTCGCTCGAGTCCTACCGCCGCGCGCAGGATGCGGTGAAGAACGGCAAGTTCCGCAAGGAGATCGCCGTCGTCGAGATCGAAGGAAAGCGCGGCAAGTCGGTGATCGTCGACGACGAGGAGCCGTTCACCGCGCCGCTCGAGAAGATGGCCACGCTCAAGCCGGCTTTCGTCAAGGATGGCGGCACGGTCACGGCCGCGAACGCGTCGAAGATCAACGACGGCGCCGCGGCGATGGTCGTCACCTCGGCCGAGTTCGCGGAGAAGAACAACCTGAAGCCGATCGCGCGCATCGTCGCCCAGTCCTCCGCCGCCCACGAGCCGGAGTGGTTCACCACCGCACCGGCCAAGGCGATCGACATCGTCCTCCGCCGCGCCAACCTGACCGCCGACGACATCGACCTCTTCGAGATCAACGAGGCATTCGCGGCGGTGGCGCTCGCGGCGATGAAGGACGCGAACATCCCTCACGAGAAGCTGAACGTACACGGCGGCGCGGTAGCCCTCGGCCACCCGATCGGCGCCAGCGGCGCCCGCATCCTGGTCACGCTCATTCACGCCCTGCAGGACCGCGGCGCGAAGCGCGGCCTGGCCGCCATCTGCATCGGCGGCGGCGAGGCGGCGGCGATGATCGTCGAGACTGTGTAGTTTTCGTTGCAGCGGACGCGGGTCCGCGGGAGTTGAATGAGGCCATGCGCAAATTCGTGCTCGGCTTCGTGGTCTCGCTCCTGGCGGTCTCCGCGTCCGCGCAGACGATCGACCGCCCCAATCGCGTCTCCCTCTTCCTGAGCAACGTCGCCTTCGGCTGGAGCGAGGGCGGCGGCAGTTTCCTGGACGCGGGCTACGGCCTCGCCTACGAGCACCGCTTCTCGCGCAAGTGGTCCGCGGAGCTCGCGGCCGCGGTCCAGGAGCAGGAAGGCGCGCGCACGTATCCGTTCGACGCCGTGGCGCGTTACTCATTCCAGGGCGTGCGCACCCGCTGGCGTCCCTACGCCGGCGCCGGCGTGCGCTACGTGGCGGCGCCGGCCGACCCGCTCCAGTTGTACGACAACCAGATTGCGCCCGAGGTCGTGGCGGGAGTGGACTTCAACCCCGTGGAATCGTGGTCGCTGCGCTTCGACGTGAAACAGACCCTCGGCAGCACCTACGCGTACGACGAGCCGTTCAAGCTCTCGCTGGGCGTCGGCTGGCGGTTCTAAGCGAGCTCTCCCGGGAATCAGGGTGCCTTGATCGGACTTTAGTTATTTTCAGTCTAGTCCGCAGCAATCCACCCCCCGGGAGAACCGATGTTCGTTCGCGCGTTCGCGCTGGTCGTCGCCGCACTCTGTCTCGCCACCCCGTCGTACGCCATCACCCGCTCCTGGACCGGCGCCGTCAGCGACGCCTGGTCGGAGCCGGGCAACTGGTCGCCCGCGGGCGTGCCCGCTTCCGTCGACGTGCTCGTGTTTCCCGCGGGGGTGACGCGCACGGTCATGAACAATGACCTGCCGGCCGGCACGAGTGTCGGCCCGATGGATTTCCGCACGGCGTACACGCTGAACGGCAATCCGCTCACGCTGACGGGCGATCTCACGTTCGGGTTCGCCGGCTTCACCTGCAACGCCGACCTCGCGCTCGGCGCGAACGTCACTCTCGGCGCCGCGAGCACCAGCACGTACAACGGCGCGATCGACGTCAACAGCCATACGCTGACCATCCACTCGTACAACACGACGCTCTACGCGCTCGACGGCAGCGGCACGATTGCCGTGACCGGTGCCGGCATCACCATCGCCGGCAGCGGCTCGTTCAGCGGCAACGTGACCGGCACCATCGATCTCCTCGGCGCCCTGCCCGATGCCACGTTCACAGGGTCGCTCAGCGGCAACGGCACTGCCGGGGCGGCCACGGTCCAGTTCCTTTTCCTCGGAACGAAGCCGCCGTGCTGCGGCGACACGCACGCCATCGGCACGCTGCAGACGAAGTCGGTCTCGATCGGCGGCCCGATGTACGCCGACCTCGTTCCCGCCGGCACGTCCGACCGTCTGCAGGTCACGGGCAGCGTGACCCTCGGCGGCGGCGCGCTGAACGTGGCCGTGCCCAGCGGCTCGATCGGCAGCGGCGAGACGTTCACGCTCATCGACAATGACGGCAGCGATGCCATCACCGGGACGTTTGACGGCCTGCCGGAAGGCGCGTCCATCGCGCTCCCCGGCGCCACGGTCACCATCAGCTACGCGGGCGGCGACGGCAACGACGTCGTCCTCACCGCCACCAGCGCGTCGCGGAGCTGGACGGGAGCGAGCAGCGCCCTCTGGTCCGATCCCGCCAACTGGTCGCCGGCCGGCGTGCCATCGGCGGGCGAGGCGTTGATCTTCCCGGTCGGTGCCGCGCGCACGGTCATGACGAACGATCTGGCCGGCGGCGCGACCGCCGGCGCGATGGACTTCCGCGCCTCGTACACGCTGAGCGGCAATCCGCTCACGCTGACGGGCGACGTCACCTTCGCATTCAACGCCGTCTTCACCTGCAATGTCGACCTCGAGCTCGGCGCCGACGTGACGCTCGGTGCCGCCGGCACGAGCACGTACAACGGCGCGATCGACGTCAACGGTCACACCCTCGGCATCCGTTCGTACAACACCACCATCGCCGGCCCGATCGAGGGCAGCGGCGCGATCGCGGAGAACTACTACGGCCTGACCATCACCAGCAGCGGCTCGTTCAGCGGCCCGATCGCCGGCAACGTCAACCTGGTCGGCTCGATGCCGAACGCCTCCTTCACCGGCTGGCTCGCCGGCGCCGGCACGCTCGGCGCCGTGACCACCACCGGCCGGCTGCTCCCCGGCGCGACGCCGCCGTGCTGCGGCGACACGCACGCCATCGGCACGCTGCACACGCAGTCCGTCACCATCGGCGGGGACACGTACGTCGACCTCGTCCCCGCCGGCACGTCCGACCGCATCGACGCTACGGGCAGCGTCACCATCGGCACGGCCTGGCTGCACGTCACCGTGCTCAGCGGCTCGGTCGCGGGGCAGTCGTTCACCATCATCGAGAACGACGGCACCGACCCGGTCGCCGGCACGTTCAGCGGTCTGCCGGAAGGTGCGCAGATCGCGCTCCCCGGCGGCTCGGTGGCGATCAGCTACGCCGGCGGCGACGGCAACGACGTCGTCCTCACCGCCGTCAGCGCGAGCAAAGCGTGGACGGGCGCGAACAGCGCCCTCTGGTCCGATCCGGGCAACTGGTCGCCGGCCGCGATTCCGTCCGCCGGCGAGCCGCTCCTCTTCCCGCACGGCTCCGCGAACCACACCATGACCAACGACCTGCCGGCCGGTACGAGCGTCGGTCCGATGGAGATCCGGGTGCCGTCGACGCTGAACGGGAATGCGCTCACGCTCACCGGCGACATCACGCTCGACCATACCGCACCGTTCGTCGTCAACCTCGATCTGGCGCTCGGCGCGAACGTGCGCCTCGGCGGCGCCGTGACCAGCACGTACCACGGCGGCATCGACGTCGGCAGTCACACGCTCACCGTCGAGTCGTACAACACGACCTTCAACGGACCGCTCGCAGGCGACGGCTCGATCGTGGTGACGGGCAGCGGCATGACCTTCGCCGGCAGCGGTGCGTTCAGCGGCACGATCCGCGGGACGGCCGACATCACCGGCTCGCTGCCGAATGCCGCCATCATCGGTCCGCTGAGCGGGAACGGTACGGTCGGCGCGGCCACGGTCGCCGGCGCGCTCATCCTCGGTCCCAATCCGCCGTGCTGCGGCGACGCACACCAGATCGGCACGCTGCACACGCAGTCGATCTCCATCGACGGCCGCTTCCACGCGGACCTCGTCCCCGGCGGCACCTCGGATCTCCTCGAAGTCACCGGCGCGGTCACGCTCGGCGACGTCTCGCTGCAGCTCACCGTACCCACCGGCTCACCCGCGGCGGGCGACACCTTCACCATCATCGACAACGACGGCACCGATGCCGTCTCCGGCACGTTCGCCGGCCAGGCCGAGGACTCGATCGTCGATCTCGCGCCGTGGAAGTTCCGCATCACGTACGCCGGCGGCGACGGCAACGACGTCGTCCTGACCGCCATCGAGCCGACCGAGATCGAGACGGAGCAGAACGCCGCCTCGACACAGTTCGGCGAAGGCGCCACGTTCAGTGTGCGCGTCGTGGCGCGCGAAGGCGTCCCGAACGGCAGCGTCACCTTCACCGACAACGGCGCGGAACTGCAGACGCTCCCGCTCGTAAACGGCGCGGCGACGCTGAACGCGACGCTCGAGCCGGGCGTACACGCGCTCGCCGCCGTCTATGACGGCACGCCGCTCTTCGCCCCCAGCGCCGCGGCGATGACGCACGAGGTGCTGCGCGGCAGGACCACGGCTACCCTCAGCATGCCCGAGATGCCGCACGTCCACGGCGATCCTCTCAACCTGCGCGTGATCGTCCAGCCGGTGGCGCCGGCGTTCGGCACAGCGACCGGCACCGTGACCGTCCAAGACGTCGGCTCCGCCACCCTCGAGAACGGCACCGCGGTCTTCCCCTCGATCGTGCTCGATGCCGGCACGTACATCCTTTACGCTTCCTATCCCGGCGATGCCCGCTTCGACGGCAGCAGCAGCACGCCGGCCATGGTGACCGTGCGGAAGGCAGCGACCGTCACCTCAGCCACCGCAACCGGATCCACGCTCACCGTCGGCGTCTCGGCGACGGCGCGCCCCGGGCTCGACGTCACCGGCGTCGTCACGGTGAGCGAGAACGGCACCGTCATCGCGCAGCAGGCCGTCGCCGCCGGCACGGTGGTCCTCGACCTCTCCGCCCTCTCCAGCGGCGACCATCACCTCGACATCGCGTTCCTCGGCAACGGCAACTTCGAGCCGAGCAGCACGGCCGTCGACTACGCCGCCGGTCCGCCGCAGGTCTCGGTCCGCGACGTCGTCGTCATCGAGGGCAATTCGGGCGAGGCGAGCGTCACGCTCTCCGTCGAGCTCTCCTCGTCGACCATGGATGCGGTCATCGTCGGCTACGCGACCGAAGACGGCACCGCCAGCAGCGGCGCCGATTACGCCGCCGCCTCCGGCACGCTCACCTTCGCGCCGGGCGAGACGGTGAAGACGATCGCGCTGCGCATCGCCGGCGACGCAACGCCGGAGGACGACGAGACGTTCGCGGTGCAGCTCGCGTCGCCCGTCAACGCCACCCTCGGCCGTTCGCGCGCGAACGTGCAGGTCGTGAACGACGACCTGACGTATCGCGCCGCGATGAACCTTCCGTACGGCTACGGGCTCACGCTCGATCTCTACACCCCGTCCGAGGGAACGGGTCCGTTCCCGCTGATCGTGTGGGTGCCGGGCGCCGATGCCTACGACGCGGAAGGCCCGGTGCCGGCGGCGCTGCGCCAGACCGGCCGCGGATTCGCCGTGGCGGTCGTGCGCTACCGTCCCGTGCACGTGGCGCGCTTCCCGGCGCAGCTCGACGATCTCCGCAACGCCATCGCCTGGCTGCGCACGAACGGAAGCTCGCTGCAGCTCTCCACCGAGCGCATCGCGGCCTGGGGCTCCTCGGCCGGCGCGCACCTGGCCTCGCTTCTCGGCACGATGAACGACGGCTCCGTGCAGGCCGTCGTGGCCTGGGGCGGCGCGTCCGACCTCCTGCACCTGCAGGGCGACGGCGTGGCGGCCGGCTGCCGTACGGCGTTCGACGAGCGAAACTCGCCGCAGTCGCAGCTCCTCGGCTGCGCGCTGCAGAGCTGTCCGCGGAGCGCGGCCGACGCCAGCCCGCTGGCGTACGTCACGCCGGACGATCCGCCGTTCCTGCTCGTGCACGCGCGCGAGGATTGCGTTGTCCCGTCCGCACAGAGCACCCGTCTCTACGACGCGCTGCGCGCGGCGGGCGTCGGCGCGACGCTGCGGTTGCTCGATGCGCCCGGCGTCACGGAAGCGGATGCGTTCCTCGACGCGCAGTTGAAGTCACGCAGGAAGCAGCGCGCCGTGCGCTAAAAACGTAGGGCGGGCTTCAGCCCGCCTCCAGCAGGTCCGCGAGTCCTTTCAGATCGCGGACCTCGTACGTCGGGGTGACGCCGCCACGCTCGCCGTGGCGGTTCACCCAGGCGTTCGGGATACCCAGCTCCGTCGCCGGCGCGATGTCGTGGAAGTTGCTCTGCGCCGCGTGCAGCCAGCGCTTCCCGCCGATCCACGCACGCGCGGCGTGAAAGTGTCCGTGCGCCGGCTTGTACGAGCGCACCTGCTGCGCGGTGACGATCAGGTCGAAGTCGACCGTGAAATGACGGCGCGTCGCGGCCAGCAGGTCGTCATCCGTGTTGGAGAGGATGCCGAGCTGGTAGCCGGCGGCGCGGAGCCGCTCCAGCGCGGCGTTCGTGTCGGGGAACGGCTGCCACCGCGGGAGTGATTCCGCGAGGAAGGCGCCGTCGCGATTCACCACGCGCGACGCTGCCTCGGTCAGCACGTCGCGATACGAGCGATACGCCTCGCGTTCGACGGTACGCTCCGCGTCCGCGTAGGCGCGGAGCACCTCGTCGCGTTCGAGCTCGACGCCGGCATCGCGAAACGCATCGGCGATTCCGCTCTCCCAGTCGATCAGCGTGCCGTAGCAGTCGAAGGTAATGACGTCGTAGCGGCTTTCCACGCCGCGAGTGTAAGCTGTTGCACTTCCGCGATGCATGACACCGCTCGCAATCTCCGCACGGCGGAGCGATTTCTCCTGGCGCCGCCGCTGACCGCGACGTTCGGCAGCGCGGCGGTGGCGGTGTGCGACATCTCCGCGACCGGCGCGCGCTTCCGCCACGACGGCAGCCTGCTCGAGGCGGGCGCGAAGTCGCTGCTCAAGATCGCCGTCGAGGGACGCTCCACGCCGGTGACGCTGGAGGCGGTGGTGGTCTGGTCGCAGCCCGATCCGATGTTCGCCGGCAAGTTCCTCTCCGGCGCGCGCACGTACGGCCCCGCGGAAGTGCTGCAGTCGCTGCTCGTGCAACTGCAGACGTCGAACCGCACGAACCGCATCGAGGAGCTGCGCGCGACGGAGCGTTTCTTCGTGGCGCCGTCGCTCCCCGCACACTACGACGGTGCGCCGGTGCGGATCGAAGACCTCTCGGCGCGCGGCGCGCGGATCGAAGTCGCGGCCGGGCCGCGCCGCGGCTCGGTGGCCATGCTCACCTTCGAGGTGCCGGAGTCGGACCTCGAGGTCAGCGTGCCGGGGCAGATCGTCTGGACGTCGCTCAAGGCGATCACCGGCAGTGCGCAACGCGTGCACCGCGCGGGGATGCTGATCCCGGAGAAGCCGGAGCTGATGCGCCTGGCCATCGCGCGGCTGTGCGAGTTGAACCGCGCCGCGCTCGACACGCACTCGCTGCGCCTGAAGCTGAAGATCCTCCGTGCCCGCGCGCGCCAGCTCGCGCCGCGGTATCCGCAGGCCGAGGTGGCGGGCATCCCCGCCGAGCAGTACCTGCTGATCCAGGGCGTGCGCGAGGAACTGCGGCTGAATCCCGACGAGGCGATGCACTGGTACCGCCGCGCGAGGATGATCATCAACGATCCCGCCACGCGCGCCGTGGCGCCGCCGATCGCCGGCCATCCCGATGCGCTGGCGGTGTGGGAGTACCTCGACCGTTCCGTCGATCCCTCCATCGTCGGCCGCGCCTTCGAGCTGCCCTAGAGACTCATCAGGATCGTCAGCACCGACACCATCACCGCGGTCAGGGCGAGGATCCAGTAGAGCACTCCGATCGCCAGTCCCTTGCTGAACGTGACCGCGCGCGAGCCGCCGAAGACGCGCCGCAATGCGATGAAGTGATACGGGAGGACGGTGAGGATGAGCAGCGCGGCGACGGGCTTCGGGAGCACCAGCCGGGCGAGGAGGATGTACAGCGTCATCACCAGGAACGTGAAGGCGTGGAAGTGGATCGAGTAGTAGAGGTGGGCAATGTAGTACCGCTGCTGCTTTCGGTAGAAGGCCCATGTCACCAGCGCGAAGATCGGCATGAGCACGAACATCACCCGCGGCAGGTTGTGCAGCACCGCCTGCCCGAGCTTTTCGTTTTCCTGCTCCGCCTTCAGCAGCCCGCCCTCGATCCGCCGCTCGAGCTCCGTGTCCTGATTCAGCCCCGTCCTGTTGACCTTCACCATCCCCTCCGTCGCCCCCGGCAGCAGTGCCGCGAGGGTGAAGAAGATCAGGCTGAAGGTGAGATACAGCCGGACGGGCGTGATGTACCGCACCCGCCGCCCCTCCAGAAACTGCCGCGTGAGCTCCCCCGGCTTCACCACCAGCAGCTTCACCGTCTGCAGGATCTTCCCGTCCAGATGCAGAAACTCGTGCGTCGCCTCGTGCACGAAGTCGTGCATCCCCAGATGCACCGAGGCCGCCTTCTGCCCGCACACATGACAGAACTTCCCCTGCAGTTCCGCGCCGCAGTTGAGACAGTCCGGTTCCGTCGCGGCGTGGCTCATGCGCCGAGGACCTCGAAGTTCATCGCGCGCGCGGCCCGGGCGAGCTGGTGGTCGTGGGTGGCGAATGCGATGGGACGCTCGTCGGGTGGCTGGGCGGCGCGGTACCGGATTGCCGTTGCCAGGTGAATTGCGTCGAGTGCGGCGAGCGTTGTGGGAAGCGAGCGTGCCGCCAGATTGAGCACAGCACGATCGAGTGGTCGCAGATCGAGCCGGCGCAGAAACTTTCGGAATTTCGGCCGCTTTTCAACCAGATCAGCTTCCGTCAACTCGTCGTTGTGCCACAGCCGGTCAAATGTGCGGAACCCTTCCACCACGAGAAGCTCGCTGGAAACGCCGTGCTCGAGCTCTCCCCATTCCGGCAGGGGCGATGCCTGCACCAGAATGATGCGCATCAGGACGGACGAGTCGATGTACGCGATCACAGTCCGTGTTTCTTACCCGATCGCTCCCGCTCGCGCTCGTCGATGATCAACTGGGCCGGATCGGTCGTGAGGCCCTTCGGACGCGGCCCGAAATCGAAGTCGCGGAAGGGATATCGGACGCCCTTGTATTTTCCTCCTCGCCAGACCGGACTTGTCGTCGCGATTTCCTTCCCATCGCGCGTGATCGTGACCGGCTCCCCCTCATCGATCGCTTCGATGAGCGCATCCGGCCTTTCCCGCAGTTCCTCGACCGTTAGTTCTTTGCTCACGGCTTCAGAATCCCTCGGTCCGCCTCCGCTGTCAACGCGGCGACGTTGCGCTGCATCCCGGCCAGCTTGGCGCGTTTGATCGCGCTCTTCTTGAAGAGCATCGAGAAGTCGGCTTGCGAGAAGCGGAGGAGGTCGGTGACCGGGGTGGCGCGATAGGAATCGCGCGGGACGAAGGCCGGATGGGGGGCGGCGGGAGCGCGGTTCCAGGGACAGACTTCCTGGCAGATGTCGCAGCCGAAGGCGTTATCGGCGACGGGGAGGCCGCCGAGGGGATCGCGGGACTCGATGGTCGCGTGGCTGATGCATCTCGCCGAGTCGAGGGTCCGGTCGGGGAGGATGGCGTTGGTGGGGCAGGCGTCGAGGCATGCGGTGCAGGCACCACAGCGGTCGGCGACCGTGGCGGCGGAGAGGTCGTTTTCGAGGGCGGTCAGCAGCGTGCCGATGAAAAAGTAGGAGCCGTCGTGCTCGTGAATGAGCATGCCGTTCTTGCCGATCCAGCCGAGGCCGGCCTGGGCGGCGTAGGCGCGGTCGGAGAGCGGGCCGGTGTCGACGTAGCGCCAGGTCTTCACGCCCGGCAGGGCGGCCTCGAAGGCGCGGAGGATGCGGTCCAGGACGTCGTGGTAGTCGTCGCCGAGGGCGTAGCGGGCGACGTGGTTGCTCAGCGCGCCGGCGGGGGCGTGCGGGCGCTCGGAGGAGTAGGGAACGAGGATGCTGATGACCGAGCGCGCCCACGGATAGCGCTCGCGGGGATGAGTGCGGACCGCGGCGTTCTTCGCCAGGTAGCCCATCGTCGCGTGATGCCCGCGCTCGATCCAGGCGGCGAAGAGAGCTGCGTGCTCGTCATCGAGATCGCTGGCGCCCAGATGGACGACTCCCTCGGCACGCGCCACGCGCTCGAGATCGGGCCAGACTTCAGAGAGTGTTCGGGTCATCGCGTCGGAGCGTGAACGTCGCCACTTCCGGCTTGCAGAGAATGCGCAGCGGGGGAATGGCGCCGATGCCGCGGCTGACGTACATCAACACGCCGCCGGCGCGATGAAATCCGGCGGCGTAGCGGGCCTCGTGCTTCGACGGTACGACCACCGAGCCGAAGAAGGGAAAGCGGATCTGTCCGCCGTGCGTGTGGCCGCAGAGCAGGAGGTCGACGCGGCGGTCGTCCAGCAGGTCGATGATGTCGGGGTGATGACTGAGCCCGATGCACGGCACGTGCGGCTCGGTGCGCAGGAACGCGGCGTCGGGATCGGGCGCGCCGCGATAGAGCTCGTCGATGCCAACGAGCGAGATCATCTCGCCGCCACGCCGTAGGGCCACGCTGCGGTTGACGATGAACCGCACGCCGCGCGCGGTCATCGCCGCGACGACGCCGTCCGCGTTCGCCCAGTAATCGTGATTGCCGAGGACCGCGTAGATGCCGTCGCGCGCGGTGAGGCCGGAGAGGAGCAGCTCCGCCATCAGCGGGATGTGGCGCTCGAAGGTCACGAAGTCGCCGCCGAGGAGGACCAGGTCGGGGTCGAAGGCATTCGCCTGCGCCACCACCTCGCGAAAGAATGCGCGGCGGTGGAACGAGGCCACGTGCGTGTCGGTGAGGAAGACGATGCGGTAGCCGTCGAACGACGGCGGCAGGTTCGGGACGAAGACCTCGTGGCGCGTGATCTCGAGGTCATAAAGGTCGTTATGGGCGCCGAGCTTGCGCAGCGAGGCGAAGGGGATGTGCGCCTTGCGCAGCTTCACCACTTCGCCTGGAAGCGTGCGCGTGCCGGGCACCGGCGGCTCGCCGCGCAGAAGGATGCGGAAGCGGTCGAGAATCCAGTAGACGCCGATGCCGGCGGCGATGAAGAGCCAGGCCGCGCCGAGCGTCGCCAGAAACGCCAGACGGTCGTCGGCCAGGTTGTCGATCCACGCATGCAGCGGCCAGAAAAGCAGCGTCAGGACGAGCAGCAGCGGCGGCACGGCGTACAGCAGCCAGTGAAAGCGCGACTTCTCCTCGCGATGCGAGCCGAAGACGACGCGGTTCGCCACGAAGAGGAACACGCGCGCGTCGCCGATGAGCGCGAAGAAGAGAAGAGAGAAGAAGAGAGGGCGGAGCATGACGTAGGACGGGCTTCAGCCCGTCCGGGGCGGGCTGAAGCCCGCCCTACGTTCTCTCAAGGATGGGGCCAATCATCGACTCGGGCACTTTTATCGTGCCGAGGGTCTCGGAGGTCTTCACGCTGCCGTGGTCATCCGAGCCGCCGGTGGTGAACTTGCCGCGGAAGCGGGCCACGCTGGAGTAGCGGTGGCGGTGGTTCTCGTCGACCTGCGGGTGGAGCACCTCGACCGCGTCGATCCCTTCGTCGAGGAGCAGCGGGACGAGGCGGTTGTGGTCGGGGTAGAGCGTCGGGTGGGCGATCGACGTCACGCCGCCGGCCCCCTTGATCAGCGACACGGCTTCGCGGACGGCGAAGCGCTCCTTGTCGACGTAGCCGGGCTTGCCCGTGCCGAGGTACTTGTCGAAAGCCTCCTGCACCGAGGCGGCGTGGCCCGCTTCCACGAGGGCGCGGGCGACGTGCGGGCGGCCCATGGCGCCGCCGGCGGCGAGCTGGTCGACGCGGTCGGCGCTGATGGTCACGCCGAGGGAGCGGAGGCGCTCGACGATGGCGTAGCCGCGCTGGTGGCGTGTCTCGCGGAAGCGCTCCAGCCGCGACGCGATCCGCTCGTCGTGCGGGTCGAAGGCGTAGGCGAGCACGTGCACGTCGACGCCGTCCCACCCGCACGACAGCTCGATGCCGGGGACGAGCGTGATCCCCTTCTCGTCCGCGTACGTCTTGATCTCGAAGTACGCCGCCAGGTTGTCGTGATCGCTGATCGAGACGATCGACAGCCCGTGCGCCGCCGCCACGTCGATCACTTCCTTCGGCGAGCGCGTGCCGTCGGAGTGGTACGTGTGCGTGTGCAGGTCGGCGTAGCGCATCAGGCGGTCGGGATCTCGGGCGGCGCCAGCGAGTCCATCACCTGCTGGCAGCGCGCGCACGCGCCGCCCTCGTCGGTGACTTCCTCGCGATACTGCCAGCAGCGTCCGCACTTTTTGCCGCGCGCGGGCGACCAGGCGATCGACACGGGACCGAAGCCTTCGACGTCCACCGGCTCCGCACCGACCTCGGACGACACCTCGACGTGCGAGACGATGAAGAGCTTCGCCAGGTCGATGGACGTCGAGATGTTGCCGCCGAGGGTGATGTCGGCTTCGAGCGACTGCCCGATCTGCTTCGCCGCGCGGGCTTTCTCGAGCACGGCCAGGACGGCGTCGCGAAGGCGCAGCACGCGGGTCCACTCCTCCCCCTGGTCGGCGGACAGCGTCGACTCCAGCTTCGGGATCTCGGCCAGGTGCACGGAGGCTTCCTTCTCGCCGGGCATGGCCTCGTAGATCTCGTCGGCGGTGAAGGAGAGGATCGGCGCGATGGAGGTGACGAAGCCGCGCAGCACCTCGTACATCGCCGTCTGCGCGCTGCGGCGCTCGGGCGAGGCGGGGGCGTCGCAGTACATCGTGTCCTTCGACGCGTCGAGGTAGATCTGCGAGAGGTCGACCGTGCAGAGGTCGAGCACGCGGTGGTAGACGACGTGGAACTCGTACTCCTCGTACGCCTGCCGGCAGCGAGCCACGGCGCGCGCGGCGCGGTCGAGGATCCAGCGATCCAGCGGCTGCAACTGATCGAGCG
>DASPMO010000167.1:0-13869 GCA_035627015.1 Thermoanaerobaculia bacterium
ATGGCACGCCCGCTACTCGCCTCTCTGCTCCTGCTCCTCTGCTCGCTGCATGCGCTCGCCGACGACTGGCGCGTCGCCCACTGGAACGTCATGCATGGCTGGGGGCGCTACTGGAATCAGGCGGGGCAGGACTCCACCGTCTGGCCACCCACCGGTCCCTTCTCGGCCATCAGCGACGACGGCAGCGGCCCCAACGGCCTCACGTACGGCCAGCCGACCGGCGAGCCGAACGGAGGCTGCGGCGCCGCACCGTACCTGGCCACGTGGCACCTCGGCACGAGCGGTCCGATCCAGACCTTCCTCCGCAGCGCCGACCTCGGCGCCGATCCCCTGCTCGTGGCCATGACCCTGTCCGAGGGGTTGTTCTGCATCGACATCGCCGGGGTGAAAAACCAGCTCGCGGCGGGGAACGCGGCCTGGAACACCACCGGCCAGTACGTGCAGTCGGGCCGCGACGTCATCATCGCCAAATACGGCTGGGCCACGCCCTCCGCTCCCTCCATGTCCGCCTGGGATCCGGTCACCAATCCGAACGGCGACATGGTCGAGATCTACTGCCGCGACACGAAGTATCGCGCCGTGCACGCCTCCATCTACACCGACGCCGCGCGCACGCCGTCGAAAGCCATTCACCTCTTCGCCACGCGCCTCAAGGGCGACCACACCTGCGAGACACAGCGGCTCGACCAGTTCGTCCGCGCCAAAGCCGGCACGGCCGGGCGCATCCTGGTCATGGGCGACTACAACTTCGAGAAAGGGTCGTCGCGCTACGACGATCTCGTCGGCCGCAACTACATCGAGGCCGGCACCTCGCCGCGGATCCCCGCCGGCAGCGACAAGAACGCGCTGACCTGCTGCTTCGGCACGAACGGCAGCCCCGGCGACGGCCGCGCCCTCGGCAGCCGCATCGACATGGGCTTCCAGGACAACCTGCCGTACGCCACCAGCTACTGGGTCGGCAACAAGACCGTCAACGCGCCGGACGAAGTGGCCATGTCCGACCACGCCGTCGTGAAGATCGGCTTCACCGAGACCGGTCCCGTGACCGATCCCGTCGTCGACACCCCCCTGGCCGCCAACCCGAATCCCGCCGCCGCCGGCCAGAGCGTGACGCTCTCCGTGCAGGCCCACGATCCCGATCCCGGCGACTCGCTGACGTACGCCTGGAGCTTCGGCGACGGCACGTCCGCCACCACCACCAACAATAGCGTGCAGCACACCTACGCCGCCGCCGGCACCGTGACGGCAAAGGTAACGATCACCGACGGCCGCGGCGGACTGGCGTGGAGCACCGCCTCGGTGACCATCACCACGGGCGAGACCTGCACCGCGCCGCCGTCGCCCTGGACCACGACCGACGTCGGCAGCGGCGTCAACGGCACGACCTGCCATGCGAGCGGCACGTTCACCATGACCGCCGGCGGGAGCGACCTCTGGTCGACGGCCGACGACTTCCACTTCGTCCACCAGACGCTCACCGGCGACGGCGAGATCGTCGCCAACGTGGCCGGCATCACCAACCCCGGCGGTGCCGCGTTCTCGCTGGCCGCGGTGATGATGCGCGCGTCACTGACCTCGGGCTCCGCGCACGCGTCGATGATGATCACCAACAGCGGCAAGGCGAAGTTCCGCCGCCGCCTCACCACCGGCGGCGAGACGGTGAGCACCGGGCCGAGTGAAGGGACGACCATGCCGCCGCGCTACCTGAAGCTCAAGCGCGCCGGCAATGTCTTCAGCGCGTTCCTCTCCACCGACGGCGCGTCGTGGAGCGAGGTCTCCGGCTCGCCCGAGACCATCGCGCTGCCGTCGACCGTCTACGTCGGACTGGTCGCGCTCCGCAACGGCAGCAGCGCGCCCGCGGCCACGATCGTAATGAACAACGTCTCCGTGACCGCCACGTCCCCCTCCGGCTGGCAGAGTGCCGACGTCGGCAACGTCGGCCTCACCGGCAGCAACACGCAGACCGGATCCGCCTCGTTCACCGTTACCGCCGGCGGCGACGACGTCTGGGCCGGCGCCGACGCGTTCCGCTTCGTCTACCAGCCGATGAACGGCGACGGCGAGGTCTCCGCGTTCATCGACAACCTCACCCTGCCCAGCGGTGCCGCCTTCTCCCTCGGCGGCGTGATGATTCGCGCCGACCTCTCCGCGTCGGCGATGCACGCGACGATGATGACCACCACGCAGAACAAGGCCAAGTTCCGCCGCCGCGTCACCACCGGCGCCACCACCACGCTCAGCGACGGCCCGTCGGAAGGGACGCAGCCGTACCGCACGTGGGTGAAGGTCAAACGCACCGGCGACACGTTTACCGCCTACCTCTCCAGCGACGGCGTGACCTGGACGCAAACCGGCCCGTCGCAGGTGATCGCCATGCCGGCCAACACGCTGGTGGGGCTGGTGGCGCTGCGCAACGGCGCGAGCGCGGGGACGATGACCGGCACGTTCACCAACGTGACCGTCGTACCGTAGGTCTGGAGTGCGCGAGCGCCAGCTCGCGCTCTCCATGGGGGAGGCGCCAGCCTCCCCCGCCCGCCGCAGCTGGCGCTGCGGCATGGAGAGCGCGAGCTGGCGCTCGCGCACTCCACATTAGTTCACGACGTCGGGGCCGCGGTCGCGCTCGTTCCAGGCGCGGATCGACGACACGCTCTGGAACCCTCGCGGCAGCTTCAGCCCGCGCTGTGCGCGTTTGCCGAGGTACTCCTCCAGATCGTGGCCCTTCAGGTTCGTGAAGCGCTTGCCGGCGGTCACGATCAGCGTGCCGCCCTGCGGCACCACCGCGGTGCCGACCACCTTCTCCGGCGCGATCGGCGTGCGGTGCAGCTTGATCGTCTGCACCCCCTTGCCGCGCGCCAGCGGCGGCAGCTCCGCCGCCTCGAACAGCAGCAGCTTCCCCTCCGACGACGCCGCGGCAATGCGGTCCGTCTCGTAGTGATGCACCCGCTGCGGACGCAGCACTGTCGCGTGGTCGGCCACGTTCACCACCGCCTTGCCCGCCTTGCGGTCCGTGATCATGTCCTCCAGGCGGGCGATGAAGCCGTAGCCGTCGTCGGTCGTCAGCAGCCAGAGATCGTCCGGGTCGCCCATCATCACGCCGACGAACGTCGCCCCGCCGGGAGGGGCCAGCGACGACGTCAGCGGCTCGCCGTGACTCTTCGCCGACGGCAGCTCGTGCGCCGGCAGCGCGTAGGTGCGTCCCGTCGAGTCGAGGAAGACCGCCAGCTGGTTGCTCCGTCCCTTGGCCGCGTGCAGGAACTCGTCGCCCGACTTGTACTGCAGCGCCGTCGGGTCGAGATCGTGTCCCTTCCCCGCGCGCACCCAGCCGCGCTGGGAGAGGATCACCGTCACCGGCTCGGAGGGGATCAGCGCCGTCGGATCGAGCGCCCTGGCCGCCTCGCGCTCGACGATCGGGGAGCGGCGCTTGTCGCCGAACTCCTCGGCGTCGCGCTGCAGCTCGTCCCGCACCTGCTTGCGCAGGCGCTGCTTCGAGCCGAGAACCTTCTCCAGCTCCGCGCGCTCCTCCTGCAGCTTCTTCTGCTCGCCGCGGATCTGCATCTCCTCGAGCTTGTTCAGGTAGCGGAGGCGCAGCTCGAGGATGTAGTCCGCCTGGACCTCCGACAGTGAGAAGCGCTGCATCAGCACCGGCTTCGGCTCGTCCTCGCGGCGGATGATGCGGATCACCTCGTCGACGTTGAGATACGCGGCCATGAGGCCGTCGAGGAGGTGCAGCCGGGCGTTGACCTGGTCGTAGCGGTGCTGCAGGCGGCGGCGCACCGTCTCGATGCGGAACTCCAGCCACTCGCCGAGCAGATCCTTCAGGTTGTAGAGTCGCGGCCTGCCGTCCAGGCCGATCATGTTCATGTTGATGCGGTAGCTGCGCTCCAGGTCCGTCGTGGCGAAGAGGTGCGTCATCACCTCTTCCAGGTCGACGCGACTCGAGCGCGGGATGATCACCAGGCGCGTGGGGCTGGCCTGGTCCGACTCGTCACGCACGTCTTCCACCATCGGCAGTTTCTTCGCGTTCATCTGATTTGCGATCTGCTGGTGGACCTTCGCGCCCGACACCATGTACGGCAGCGCGGTGATGACGATCGAGCCGTCCTCCACTTCCCACTTGGCCCGCTGCCGCACGCCGCCGTTGCCGGTCTTGTACATCTCGCGGATCTCGGCCAGCGGCGTGATGATCTCCGCCTCGGTCGGAAAGTCCGGCCCCTTCACGTGCTTGGTGAGCTGCGCCAGCGTGGCCTCGGGGTTGTCGAGCAGCTCGATGCAGGCGTTCACGACCTCGCGCAGGTTGTGCGACGGGATGTCCGTGGCCATGCCGACGGCGATGCCCGACCCGCCGTTGAGCAGCACGTGCGGCAGCCGCGACGGCAGCAGCTTCGGCTCCTTCAGCGTGCCGTCGAAGTTCTGCCCCCACTCCACCGTCCCCTGTTCGAGCTCGGAGAGCAGCGACTGCGCGAAGCGGGCGAGCTTGGCCTCGGTGTAGCGCATGGCCGCGAACTGCTTCGGATCGTCGGGCGAGCCGAAGTTTCCCTGCCCTTCGACGAGCGGATAGCGCATCGAGAACGGCTGCGCCATCAGCACCATGGCGTCGTAGCAGGCCGTGTCGCCGTGCGGATGGAACTTGCCGATCACGTCGCCCACGGTGCGGGCCGATTTCTTCGGCTTCGCGTTCGGCCCGAGGCCGAGCTCCGACATGGCGTAGATGATGCGCCGCTGCACCGGCTTCAGCCCGTCGGCCAGGTGCGGCAGCGCGCGGTCGAGGATGACGTACATCGAATAGTCGAGGTACGCCTTGCGCGCGAAGTCACCGACCGGAAGCGACTCGATGTCGGGAAGGGTGGGAGGCGGCGGTGCGAGGGGCAGTTGGGTCTTCGATTTGCGGATGGCCATGAATTGCGGCGCGAAGGATAACGCGCGCGCCCGGAAAAATGTCCTCTCAGTTTTCGCGAATCCGCACGTACCTCTCTCGAACGCGCACGCGCGTTCCGTCGCAGGCGCCCCCGCTTGCGTAGAATCCCTGCATGAAGTCACTGCAAGGCAAAACCGCCGTCGTCGCCGGCGCGACCCGCGGCGCGGGACGCGGCATCGCCACCGCCCTCGGCGAGCTCGGGGCTACGGTCTACTGCACGGGCCGTAGTGTGGCCGGCAGTCCGGGGATGAAAGACCGCCCCGAGACCATCCACCAGACCGCGGAGCTCGTCACGCAACGGGGCGGCAAAGGCATCGCCGTGCAGGTCGATCACACGCGGCCCGAGCAGGTGGCGCGGCTCTTCGAGCAGGTCGGCGCATTCGACATCCTCATCAACGACATCTGGGGCGGCGACGAGCTGGTCGAGTGGGGCAAAAAGCTGTGGGAGACGAAGCTCGAGGACGGGCTGACGCTCATCGACCGCGCCATCAAGACCCACATCATCACCAGCTACCACGGCCTGCCGCGCATGCGGAAAGAAGGCGTGGTGGTCGAGATCACCGACGGCGACTCGTTCTTCTACCGCGGCCACTTCTTCTACGACCTCGTCAAGACCACCGTCATCCGCATGGCCTTCGCGCTCTCGCAGGAGCTGAAAGGACGAGGCATCACCGCCGTCGCCGTCACGCCGGGCTTCCTCCGCTCCGAGTGGATGCTCGACCACTTCGGCGTGACCGAGGCCAACTGGCGCGAGGCGGCGGAGAAAGTGCCGGAGTTCATCGCCTCGGAGACGCCGCTCTTCGTCGGACGCTGCGTGGCCGCGCTGACGGCCGACCCGAACGTGGCCGGCAGGAACGGCCGCGTCTACGCCTCCTGGGACCTCGGCCAGGAGTACGCCGTCGACGACGCGGACGGCACGCGCCCGCACTTCGTGCGCTGGCTGGAGGAGAACCAGCCGCAGGTCGCGGCGGGGTGGAAGAAGCTCGACGACACCTTCTACTCGTACTGGGGCGCCATGCCGTACGGCATGCCGGGCGGCGAGTAGCGCGGCATGGACTCCAACTGGAACACGATCGAGGAGCTGGCGCGCACGTCGGACGAATCCGCGGTGCGGCGGCGGTTCGACCGCCGCAACCGCGTCTGGCTCAACGCCCTGCTGGTCTTCTTCGCCTTCGTCTCCCTCATCGAGGCCTCGGCCGACACCGACCGCAAGACGCTGTTTCAGATCGTGATCGGCGTCGTGAACCTGGTCTTCGTGGCGACGACGATGTTCCTGGCCTGGTCCCCCTCGACCCGCGACTGGACGCGCCGCCGCATCTCCGCCGTCGCCATCGGCTTCGTCACCGTCCAGTACGCGCTGGCGCTGCTGTACCAGTACGGCGACATCAGCACCAAGCGCGCCGAGTGGGTGGCCTGGGCCTCGACCATGCCGTTCATGATGGTCGCCTTCCGCATGCTCCCGACCGAGCTGGTGCTGCTGCACGGCATCCTGACCTCGGGCGGTCTGCTGATGCTGAGCACGAGCATGAAGAACAAGCCGCAGGTCGGACTGGCCATCGTCACCATCAACATCGTCACCCTGGCCGTCGGCCTCTTCTTCTCGCGCCGCATGCGCCGCGAGGTGGTGGGCGAGCTGACCGAGCGGCGCACGCACGCGCGCGAGCAGATCCGCATGCGCGACGAGCTGCACTACGCGCGCGAGCTGCAACTGAGCATGCTCCCCGACTGCGCGCCGTCGCTGCCGTGGGCCGACATCTGCGGCGTCTCCGTCCCCGCCACCGAGGTCGGCGGCGACTACTACGACTACTTCGTGGAGGGAGAGCGCGTGGCCCTCGTCTGCGGCGACGTGGCCGGTCACGGCATGGCCGCGGGGCTGGTCCTCTCCGCGCTGCGCAGCGGCTTCACGCTGCTGCGCGACTCGCTGCACGATCCCGCCGCCGTGCTGCGCCGCCTGCACGATCTCGTGGCCCAGACCAGCCGCCGGCGGATGCTGGTCACCGTCTCGGTGGTGCTGCTCGACCATGTCGCGCGGCGGGCCATCGTGGCCAGCGCCGGCCATCCTCCCGTGCTCCTCCGCCGCGCCGACGGCCGCGTCGAGTCGATCGACCTCTTCGCTCCTCCCCTCGGGGTCCGCCTGCCGGTGGACATTCCGCAGCGGACGATCGACGTGGCTCCGGGCGACCTCTTCGTGCTGCACAGCGACGGCGTCTACGAGACGCGCAGTGCCGGCGGCACGTACTACGGCATGGAGCGGCTGGAGGACGTGGTGCGCCTGCGCGGCGGCGGGAGCGCCGAGGAGCTGCGGGACGCCATCGTGCGCGACGTGACCGCGTTCCGGGGAAGCGAGGAGGCCGCGGACGACGTGACGGTGGTTGTCTGCCGCGTTTTGTGAAATTACAATAACTGGATGCGAAAAGTCGCGCTTCTCGCCTTCTTCCTCTCCCTCTCTGCCTCCGCTCACGCGCTCGACCTCGCCGGCCGCGAGCTCTTCATCCCCGCCGCCGGCCGCGTGCCGGGCGCCTCGGGGACGTTCTGGCAGACGGATCTGGTGATCACGAACCTCTCGCCCGAGTACGACCTGCTCCGCGTGCGCGTCGACTTCTACGCCGGCGGCACCCTCGAGAGCTTCGACGTGGACGTGATGAGCGGCGAGAGCGCGGTGATCGAGGATTTCGTGCGCACGAAGCTCGGCCGCGACAATGCCTTCGGGACGATCCACCTCACCGCCGCGCAATCGGACGCGCAGCTCAAGGCGGAGGCGATCATCCACAATGTCGGCGGCGAGGAGCCGCTCGGGCAGACGGTGAATGCCCTCCCCGTGGCCTCGCTGCAGACGCGCTCCCTCATCGGCGGCCTGCAGACCACGGGCGGCCACCGCTCGAACGTCGGCGTCGGCAACCCGCACGACGAGCCGGTGACGGTGCTGATCTCGCCGCCGCACGGCCTGAGCCCGCGGACCATCACCCTGGCGCCGCACACGAACGCGCAGATGGACGCACTCACCACCGAGAGCTCGACGGTGCTCTTCACGGCGTCGAAGCCGGTGTACGCGTACGGCTCGGTGATCCGCGACGGCGGCGACCCGCAGTTCGTCCTGCCGGTGGAGGTGCGCCCGACGAGCAGCTTCGTCGTCGCCCCGGCCTGCAGCAACGCCGTGCCGCTGGCCCTCGCCCCCGCCGCGCCGGCCCCCGGCTGGATCGTGCAGTTCAAGGCGGGCGTCGAGTCCGACACCGAGACCCCGCGCCTCGTGGCCAGGCATGGCTTCACGCCGTCCGCCGTCTACAGCGCCGCGATCGAAGGCTTCGCCGCCGAGCTGACCCCACAGCAACTCGCCGCCCTCCGCTGCGAGCCCACCATCCTGCTCATCGAGCAGAACCAGTGGGCGTCCGTGCGCTAACTTCCCGTAGTGGACCGCCGGCGTCCCGCCGGCTGTCCGTGGCGGCGTCCCGCCGCCACCGTGCGGGCGGGACGCCCGCACGGACAGCCGGCGGGGACGCCGGCGGTCCACCACTTACGCCCACAAACGCGCCACGCGCGAGCGCCGGATGGCGCGGTCGCGCGTGGCGAGCGGCAGGTCGTGGGCTCGCGCCGTGGCGGCGATGATCCGATCCGCGGGATCCCCGTGAAAGGACGCGGGAAGCTGGTTCAGCGCCAGGACCACCGCGACGTCGAGCGGCATGATCCGCACCACCGAAGGGGCAGCCGCCTGCAGCAGCCAGGTGTCGAAGGGCATGGTGAGCTCGAGCCGGCGCCGCGCGTACAGCATCTGCGCTTCCCACAGGCTGATCGCCGACAGGGCCACTGCTCCCGACTCGGCCGCGGCTCGCAGCCCTGCCCGTTCCGCCTCGGTCAGCTCGGCCTGTCCCATCACCCACCAGATCCAGAAGTGGGTGTCCAGCAGCACCATCAACGATTCGCCTCGAAGTCGTCGTCGGCGAGCACGGATTCTTCCGGCGCGGCCAGCAGCCGGCCCGTTCCGTGGAGAGCCTCCCACGGGCGCGATGAAGCCGAGAGCGGCGCGGCGGGAATGATGCGCGCGACGATCTGCCCGTGCCGCTCCACCTCCACCACCGTCCCCTCGCGCTCGACTTCACGCACGATCTCGAGCAGACGCGCCTTCAACTCCGTGACGGAAATGGTCATTGTGTCTTTCGGAATGACCAGTGTGTCGCTGAAATTCCTTGGCTAGTCCAGGATCTCCGCGCGGTTGCCTTCCTCGGTCAGCCATTGTTTACGGTCCCCCGCCCGGTTTTTGGCGAGGAGCATGTCGATCGTGGCGACGGCCGGCTCGGCGTCGGGGATGGTCAGGCGGACGAGGCGGCGGGTGTTGGGGTCCATGGTGGTCTCGCGGAGCTGGGAAGGGTTCATCTCGCCGAGGCCTTTGAAGCGCTGGATGTTCACCTTTCCCTTGATCCCTTCCGCCGCGATGCGGGCCAGGATTCCTTCGCGCTCGGCGTCGTCGAGGGCGTAGTAGACGTGCTTGCCGACGTCGATCCGGTAGAGCGGCGGCATGGCCACGTAGACGTGTCCTTCCTCCACCAGCTTGCGGAAGTGCTTGACGAAGAGCGCGCAGAGGAGGGTGGCGATGTGGGCGCCGTCCGAGTCGGCGTCGGCGAGGATGCAGAGGCGGCCGTAGCGGAGCCCGTCGAGATTGTTCGAGCCGGGGTCGACGCCGAGGGCCACGGCGATGTCGTGCACTTCCTGGGAAGAGAGCACCTCGTTCGACTCCACCTCCCACGTATTCAGGATCTTGCCCCGCAGGGGCATGATGGCCTGGAACTCGCGGTCGCGGGCCTGCTTGGCCGAGCCACCGGCCGAGTCGCCTTCCACGAGGAACAGCTCCGTGCGCGACAGGTCCTGCGCCGTGCAGTCGGCCAGCTTGCCGGGGAGCGCGGGGCCGGAGGTCAGCTTCTTCCGTTCGACCTTCTTCGACTGCTTGAGACGCACCAGCGCCTGATTGATGGCGACGTTGGCGATCTTCTCCGCGTCGGCGATGTTGCTGTTCAGCCAGATCGCGAACGCGTCCTGCGTCACGCCGGAGACGAACGCCGACGCCTCGCGCGAGGAAAGGCGGTCCTTGGTCTGCCCCGTGAACTGCGGGTTGCCCATGCGCACCGAGAGGATGTAGCTGACCCGCGCCCAGACGTCTTCCGGCGCCAGCTTCACGCCGCGCGGGAGCATGTTGCGGAACTCGCAGAACTCCCGGATGGCCTCCGTGAGCCCGGTGCGGAAGCCGTTCACGTGCGTGCCGCCCTGCGCCGTGGGGATGAGGTTCACGTAGCTCTCGCCGACGATGTCCCCCTCCTCCGGCAGCCAGACCACGGCCCAGTCGACCTCGTGCTCGTGTCCCTTGAAATGCCCCGTGTACGGCCGCTCCGGCAGCAGCGTGTTGCCGGCCAGCTCGGAGAGGAGGTAATCGGTCAGGCCGTCCTCGAAGTACCACTCCTCGCTGTCGGCCGGATCGAGCTCGCTGATGAAGCGCATGCGCAGCTTCGGCGAGAGCACCGCCTTGGCGCGCATGACGTGCTTGAGCCGCGGCACGGAGAACTTCGGCGAGTCGAAGAACGACTCGTCGGGCCAGAAGCGCACGGTGGTGCCGGTATTGCGCTTGCCGACCTGGCCGACGATCTTCAGCTCCGACTTTTTCTTCCCGTCGGCGAAGTGCATCGAGTACTCGTTGCCGTCGCGGCGCACCCAGACCTGCAGCTTCTTCGAGAGGGCGTTGACGACCGAGACGCCGACGCCGTGCAGGCCGCCGGAGTAGCGGTAGCTCTTGTCGGAGAACTTGGCGCCGGCGTGCAGGCGCGTGAGGATGACCTCGACGCCGGAGACGCCTTCCTTGGCATGCTTGTCGACCGGCATGCCGCGGCCGTTGTCCTGCACGGAGAGGGAGCCGTCGTCGTGCAGCGTGACGACGATCTCGTCGGCGTAGCCGGCGATGGCCTCGTCGGCGGAGTTGTCGATGACTTCCTGCGCCAGGTGATTCGGGCGCTCGGTGAGGGTGTACATGCCGGGGCGCTTGCGCACCGGCTCCAGTCCGGTCAGGACTTCGATGGCCGAGGAGTCGTAGGAGGTGGTCATGTGGCGGGCGGATGATAGCGCGCGGGGCACGGCGGCGGAGCGCCGGCGCACTTGCCTCGAGCGCTGGTGGGGCGCACACTGAAGCAGAGCTGTCGCAGGTGGCGAAACCATGGTCGCTCGCGTCTTGCGCCTTCTACAGGTAGTGGTGCCGCTGTTCGCCGTGCAGGCCGCGCTGGCAGCGCAGCTCAGGATCTCCATCGTCGATCCGTCCGGCGCGCCGGTCCCGCACGCTTATGTCGGGATCGTGCAGGACGATGACGCGTGGCGTTCTCCCATCGCCGAGCGGGTCGCCGCGGCCGGCGCAGCGGATTTCGACGTGCCGGACACCTCATTCCGAGTCGTCGCCGGCATCCGCTTCGAAACGCAGGAGATCACGAGCGGAGTCGGGCGTGCCACGACCTGCGACGGCAAAGCGGTGCGCACGGAAATTCCCTTCGTGGCGGATCGCGGCGTTGCGGACCTGCCGCTTCCGGCCGGATGCTCGTTGCTGTCGCTGGTGGCGAAGCAATACGCCACGGCGAGCCTTGGGACAGCCAACGTCGCTGCCGGTACACGGCACGAGGCCGTCGTGAAAAACGTGCAGCGCGCTGCCGCGCTGCTGGTGCGCGTGCTGGATGCGGATCGCCGTCCCGCATCGGCCGCGCGCGTCGTCGTCGTGAAACCCGAGGCACTGCGGAACGTGCGCTCGATCGAGGAGCTCGGCAGCGTACCGGGAATCGCGAACAGCAGGGCCGCGGCGGATGGATGGATCCCATTCCCCGATCTTCCCGCCGAACCGATCCAGCTGCTCGTATTCACCCCCGAAGGGCGGGTGGCGAACCTCACTTCCCCGTTCCAGCTGACGCGCGGCGCGGAACGGATGGAACAGGTGGTCCTCGATCCGCCGGCGAGCGTGCGCGTGCAGGTGGTGCGCGACCGCGGCTCGGCGGAAGTCGACCTGCGCGCGGTGACGCTGCGTCCCGGAGAGGATTCGCCATGGCCTCGGTTGCTGGTGTTGCGGGCGCCTGCAGGCACGGACGGCGCGGCGGCGTTCGATACCGTGCCACCGGGATCGTGGGTTGCGTCGGCGGATGCGCGTCTTCCGCGCGGAAACATGCTGAGCGTCGGCAGGGCCGAGGTTTTCGTACCGCCGGGAGGATGGATCACCGCGTCACTGTCATTCGCCGATCTCGTGTATCGCGGAAAGATCACGGGCGGCGAGGTGCCGGATGGCGCGGTGCTCTCGCTGCAACGCGCGGATCAGGGCAACTCGGGCAACCAGTTCACGACCATCCAGGACCGCCGCTTCGAAGTGCTGCTGGAGAGGCCGGGAACGTTCCGCGCTTCGATTCAACGGCAGGACGGCGCGCGGATCGTGGCCCCGAAACCGGTGGTCTTCGACTCTGCCGGCCGCGAAGTGGAAATCACTCTCGGCACCGGCCGCATCACGGGAATCATCGAGAACACGCGCGGCGAGCCGCTCGCGAAGGTGAGCGTCGAAGCGCGTGGCGAGGGAGAGGTCCTGGCCCGCAGCGGGGAACAGGGCGTCTTCACGCTCGACGCCATCCCGGCGGGCAAGTGGCAGGTCTACGCGTGGAGCGAGAACGAGCGAAGCGACACCGTTGAGGTGAC
Organism: Thermoanaerobaculia bacterium; assembly: GCA_035627015.1. Taxonomy (GTDB): domain Bacteria; phylum Acidobacteriota; class Thermoanaerobaculia; order Gp7-AA8; family Gp7-AA8; genus QHVT01. The sequence continues at coordinate 12,608 of DASPMO010000167.1, forward strand.
GGTGGGCGACGTGCCGGTCACCGGAATCCGGCTCGTCATGCGCGAGCGTCGCCTCATCCGCGGCACGTTGCGCGACGCGAACGGCACCCCCGTCGCGGGCGCCGCGGTGTTCGCCGTCCCGCTCGCACTGTCGGGACAGGAGTCGCTCATCGCGCAGACCGACGAGCAGGGCAGGTTCGAGTTGAAGGACCCGCCGCCGCCCCAGACGCCGTTCGCGGCGAATGTGATGGTTGCGCTGACGATGCAGCACTCCTTCGTGCGGCGCATGGAGGTCCGCGATCCCCTCACGCTCCAGGTGCCGGCGTTCGGCACCGCCCTCCTGCACCGCTCGGACCAGCGATGGAGTGTCGAGAGCATGGCGAACCACGTGCTCGTCGCCGCCGACGGGGCGTGGGTGAGTCCCGTGAACGCGGGCCACGTGCAGGGCGGCCAGACGCTCGTGGCGCGTCTCGTCCCGGGGGTCTGGCGCTATGTGGTCCTCGCGACGCCGGCAGACCGGCTCGCCTTGCGCGGCGGCAACGGCCTGGCGCTCCCGCCGCTGACGACGTTCGTGGTCGAGGAAAACAAACCGGTCGAAGTCGAGCTCCGCTTCAGCGAGCCCGGCTCAGGAGGCGATCCGTGAGACGACTTTTGCTGCTGCTTTCGGTGTTGTCGTGGTTCGCCCCGCTCCCGCTGCAGGCGGACGATTTCTGCATGGATTGCGTGCACCGCTTCGTGCAGGACGTCGACCGGCTGACGAACGAGGCGTCGTGCTGCATGGCGGACGACCAGGGAGACTGTTTCACCGGCGACCGCCTGATGTACCGGAATATCGGGCACGGGTGCAGGACAGTCTCCGATGAGGAGAACGGCGGCACCAAGTGCGAGGATGCCGGCACCGACCCGAACTGCGGCCAAACCACGGGCGGAACCGGCAAAAAGACCGGCACCGTCAGCTGGGAGTGTGTGTACGACGAGTACGGCTACTGCGACGTGTCGTGCAGCAGTTGCAGGATGGTCTGAGCTTTTTCGCCGGAAAGGTGTCGGTCCGGCGGGAGTTGCCTCCGTGTCAATCGACCGTCTCCGGATCGAAGGCGGGAGACGCGGCCACGGTCTCCTCTCCCCGCTGACGGGAGAGGCTAAGTACTCGATTCGCTAAGTTCGAACACAGAGCGTGCGGCGGCGCGCTGCCAGTCCCCTCTCCCCACCGCAGTGGGGAGAGGGCTAGGGTGAGGGGCTCCTCTTTCCCGAGCGCCACAACCCCTCACCCTGACCCTCTCCCC
>DASPMO010000168.1:0-47800 GCA_035627015.1 Thermoanaerobaculia bacterium
TGAGGCAGTGGAGGCCGTCCGCGTACTGCTCGACGAGCTTCCAGTCGTAGCGCGCCTGCCCCTTCGGATGCGCGAGCGCCCCGGCTGTGAGGAGCTTGCAGAGGTTTTTGTAGCCGGTCCGGGTCTCGACGAGGAGGCTGAGACGCTCGGGAGCATCACTCATCCGCAGCTCTGCACCGATGAGCGCGCGCACGCCGCTCTTCCTGGCGGCGGTGAAGAAGCGCGGCGCGCCGTAGACGCCGTTGGTGTCGAGGAGGGCCATGGCGGGAAGGCCGAGCTCCGCCGCCTGATGCATGAGGTCTTCGGGGAGCGAGGCGCCGTCGAGAAAGGAGAAGGCGGAGGCCGCCCGCAGCTCCGCGTAAGGGCGCCCCTTCCTGCCTTTCTCTTTCCTCTTCGGCTTTTTCTCCTCCGGCTCTTCGCGGTACGTCCCGCCCCATTGCTCGTGGACGTAGGGGAGGTGGTCGTACTCCCCCGACACCGGCACGCCGGCCCGCTCCTTGACCTTCTCCTTCTCGGCCCCGGGAGGGTTATGGGTGACATGCAGCGCGTCGAGATCACGCGTGGGCTTGCGGGTGCTCAAGGAGAAGGATTGTTCCTCGGGGAAGGGCGGGAGGCAATTTTCTACAAGAGGTGTAGCGTGCATTCACGTGATGCATGTGCTCGTGAGCGAGCCGGAGCTCCCTTCACCAGACCGCACGTGAGGGCGGGCTGAAGCCCGCCCTACGTTGACGTGCTTGATCGCGGGACAGGTGCTGAACGTAGGCCGGGCTTCAGCCCGGCACCGCGCCTGCTGGAAGAAGGTGGACTGAAGCGATGAACGGCGACGAGGAGGACGCCGGCGGTCCGCAGGACGCTACTTCACCAGCCCGAACTGGGCGTTCTTCGCCTTGATGATCCGGCCGTCGAAGTCGAGGTGGAGGGTGCCGGTGGAGGTGGTGAGGGCGATGTCGCGGCGGCCGTCGTTGTCGCGGTCGAGGATCTCCAGGCGCTCGATCGATTGCGCGGCGGGGTGGACGTAGCCGTACCAGAGCTGCGTGCCGGTGCGGACGTCCTTCGGGTCGAGCATGAAGAGGGTGCTGAGGGCTCCGCGGAGATGCAGCGTGTCGTGCAGCGTCTCGTTGACGGCGGTGACGAGGATCTTCGGCTTGTGACGCGCGGTCGGTGCGGCGATGGCCAGGTGCCGCAGCGGTCCGGCATGCGCGTAGGCGGAGAGGAGGCGGCCGTCGGCGTCGAAGACGGACAGGCTCGTGCCGGAGAGGGCGACGATCTGCCGCCGCCCCCGGCGATAGAGCTCGCCGATCTCGAACGCGTCGATCCTGTCGGCGCTCCACCACCGCTCGCCGGCCGGACGAAAGACGAGGAGCGCACCGCCAGCCGCGGCGACGACCTCGTTGGCACCATCGCCGTCGAGGTCCGCGAGCTCGGTGCGCGTCACGCGGCTTGCGAAGGTCGTGCGCCAGAGCTCCTGGTTGCGCAGGTCGAAGGCGATGAGTGACGCTCCGTCGACGGCAAGGTGGACGGGCGAGACGGGTGGTGGCGGCGGGGTGCAGAGGGCGAGCGGCATCGCTCGCGCCGCGCCGTCGGCGGTCAGTTGCACCGCCGTGGCCACGTCTGGATCGCGGTGCCTGCGGATCCACGACAGCAGACGCTTTTCCGCGTATGCGTGCAGCGTCTCCACGGTCACGAGGCCGCGCGCATCCGTCTTCGCCTTGCACTGCAGGCCGCCGAGGATCGCGTCGGTGAATGCGCCGTTGCGGGTCCGGGGATTGTCCCAGGTGTACTGGCCCGAGATGGCGAAGACCGCCTGCCCGGCGGTGTGCGTCAGTCCCTCGAACAGCGGCGGCGCGATGGACGCGGCGCGCATGCGGGGGCGCATGCGCTCGCGGCAGGAGTCGAAGAAGAGGATCGACCGCGGCGCGGCGGCGGCGATCTGGGCGAGCTTCGCCGTCGGAATCGCCGTCTCCCGCCGCTCGAAGACCGACGATGACGCCAGCACGTGCGGCGCCCCGTCGCTCTGGAAGCCGTGCGTGGCGAAGGCGGCCACCAGCACGCCGCCGCTGCCGACCAGCGCCGCCTGACGCTCGAGCAGAGTCTCGATGTCGCTCTGCGTCGCGGTCTTCACCACGGCATCCGCCTGAATGAGCTCCTGCAGCCGCATCTCGGACACTTCCTTCTGCGGCTTGCCCGAAATCGCCAGCACCACGCGCTCCGGCGGCACGAGGCGGACGCGCGGGTCGAGCGCGAACAGCCACGCCAGGTCGATCGCGTCGTCGACGGCGTAGCGCACTTCGCTCAGCGTGCGGTCGCCGGGAAACTCCTGCACGCCGACGAACAGCGCGGCCGACTGCCGTGGATCGAACGGCGACAGCGACTCAGACGGGCGCACGCCGCCCCCGGCGGAGACCGCCAGCAGCAGGACGCACAGCAGTTTCCACGGGAGCATGCGAATGAAGTGGCCCCCTCCCGGCGGGACCCATCCTGCGAGGATCGAACGGCCAGGCCGGCGAGCCCCACGCGGAAGGAGGCCGCAGCGAGAGACACGGGAAAAGGAACTTAGTGGCGTCGCGGGGCCACGGATTCGAAAACGATGCGCTCGAGCGACCACTGCGACAGCTCCAGCGGTCCCGCGCGGACGCCGTCCCACGCCAGGACCCACGGGCTCGGTAGCGGCTCTTCCGTCGCCAGCAGGATGAACGTATCGAGGCCGTAGGGCGGCCCGACCTGGAACTGGCCGAGGGAGAGCTGCGGGCGCGTGTCGGCCAGGCGGTTCTCGCCGGAGCCGTATTGCGGATAGAGCAGCGTGCTGGTGCCGTGGCTGTCGATGACGAACGCGTAGAAGTAGCGCGGCTGCGGGCGCTGCGCGGCCGCGCGCAGGACGAGCTCGTAGTGCTCGCCGCCGGCGAGCCTGCCGTCGCCGACGAAAGCCCGGTCCTTCACGCGCCGCAGCGCGAGGCGGTACGGCGCCCGCGCGCCGGGCGGCGACTCGAGGAGCTGCCACATCTGGATCCTGCGCAGGCGTTGCGCGTGCTCGCGCAGCGCGGCGGGGGAGGTCTCCCAGGCCGTCCGCGCCGGCAGCGCGCTCCTGCGCCGATCGCTGCCGCGCACCATCGGCCGCACCCAGGCATACGACAGCTTGCCGGCGGCGTAGCGCCCGGCGAGGAGGTAATCGGCGTCTTCGGCGCGCGGGACGGCGACCACTCCGTCGATCGACAGCGCGTCGGCGCGGGGAAACTGCACGAAGAGCGAGGCCCCTTTGCCGAGCCTGGAGACGGCCGCGACGGGATCGGGCTCGACGCGTTTCACGCCGCTCGGCTCGAGCAGTTCCCACGCGCCGTTGCCGGGCCGCAGCAGATGGATGGCCGCGGCCTCGGTGGGATCGTCGATCCAGCGCACGCCGCGCTTCGACGCCGCGGCGGCCAGGCGGCGTGCGAGCGAGGGGAGATCGCCGGCCATGCGCGGCATCCAGACGCGCAGCGGCCGTGTGGGCGGCGGAGTCCAGGAGACGACTTCGAGCAGCGAGCCGCTGTGAATGCTTCCCGCCACGACGCGTCCTTCACTGCGGGCGATCCCGCGCAGGACCGTGACGGTGACGCGCGCCTTCGGGTCGTCGGTGACGCGCAGCTCCGTGCCGGCGGAGAGTCCGTTCGCCCAGCCGCCCTGCAGCAGCACCGTGCCGTCCTGCTGCACTTTCTCCACGGCCACGACCGGGCGGTCGCCGCGGCGGTCGGTCCGCGTGCCGAGAAACGGCGCGAAGCGCGCGGCGTCCGTGCCGGCCAGCACCGGCTCCTGGAACGGCGTCTCGTGGCGCATGCGCGCGTCGGCCCGGAGGAACGTCTCCGACGCCGCCTCACCGTCCGCGGCATCGCGCAGGGCGCGGATCCACGCCCAGCTGAAGATGCCGTGCATCTTTCCGTCGACGTCGCGGATCTCCCAGGCGCGGTCGAAATCCTGCGTGGCGGCGAGCACCAGCGCGCCGCGGCTTGCCGGAAGCGGGCCGTACTTGCCGGCGTCGCGGCGGTCGCGACGGTCGGGCTTCACGCCGCGTGCGATCGCCTCCGTGGGGAGGCCGCGGGCGCCGGAGCCGCTGTAGCAACTGTCCATCATGACCGTCAGGCGCGCGCCGCGGTCGAGCATGCGATTGAAGAGACGGCGCAGCTCTTTGTCCAGGATGTCGGGCGCGCCGAGGCGCGAGTCGGCGGGGACGATCGACTCATCGAGCTGGTCGTGCTCGTCGGAGAGGGAATTGCGCAGCTGCGAGCCGTGCCCCGCGTAATAGAAGAACAGCACGTCCCCTTTCGCGGCGGGGGCGATGAGATGCTCTTCGATCTTCGCGAGAATGGCGTCGTGGGTGGCCTGGTGGTCCGTCAGGGTCACCACGTCGCCGGGCGCGAAGCCGTACGACTCCACGAGCATCTCCTTCAGGATATTGACGTCATTGACGGCGCCGAAGAGATTCGGCCAGTCGCGTCCCGGCGGTGGGGCCGCATGGCGCGCGCGCGTGACCGTGGCCGTGGCGCTGTAATCATTGATGCCGATGAGCAGTGCGCGGCGGGCGCCCAGCGCATCCGTGGCAAGCAGGCAGGCGATGAGAACGATGATGTTCCGCATAGTTCCTCAATGGCACTCCGCGATGGATCTGGCCTCGTCTTCGCCGAGCTGGCCGTAAATCCAGACGCGGTCCGTGCGGTCTCTGTAGACGACGTCGTGAAAGGCTCCTTCGCGCGAGAAGTGCTGCATGCCGCGTCCGTCGACGGCATAGGCGCCGGCGCCGTAATGCATCGCCTCCACCATCGAGTCGTCGAGGATGATCGAGGTGCGCACGAGCAGCACGCGGCAGTCGCGGCCCGCGGCGCTGGCGCGCACGTCCCACTTCTCGAATCGCGATCGTGAATAGCGCTGCGTGAGCATACTGGCGGTGGAAACGCGGGCATCGGGTCGTTGGCAGGCGAGGACGCTCAGGAACAACAGGACTGCGACGATCTGACGCGCCATGGCGTCCTCCTGAAAGTGGTTCGCCGCCCGAAGGCGGCGAACCGTTGGACTGCGACTACGGGAGAGGAATGCTGGCCGGGGGGCAGAGCACGCGGTCGTACATCGACCGACCCGCGTTCATCCGCAGCCCGTTGAGCAGGTCCGAATACAGCACGCTCTGCGGGTGCACGGACTGCCAGCCCACCGGCGTGCCGGTGGCCGTGCCGACGCGCGGCACGAGCCGCGTCTCGCGCGCGGGGGGATTCTGCAGCAGGTCGTAATACGCCTCGAAGTGCTTGCCGACTTCCGGCGCCTCGTTGTCCGGCGAGGCCGGCGGCACGAACGGCGGGAGGTTCAGCACGGCCATCTCGACCTTGCCGCTGGCGTCCGGCTCGAGACGCATGGTGCGCCGCGGGTCGCCGCTGAAGCTGGTCTCGGCGAGCTCGATGCTGCTGCCTTCGACCTGGATGTCGACGCCGACGGCGCTGGCCACGGCCTGCACGTACGACGAGGCGCTGCCCGTGCCGTCGAGACGCTTGAACGTCACCGGCGTCACGTTCCCGCCGATGCGCGCGACGGACCAGGTGAAGACTTTGCCGTTGCGGATGCGGAAGCGCGCGGCGATGAGACCGGCCGGCGGATTGGAGCCGAGAAGCGCGGAATTGAGTGCGCAGCCGCCGGAGCAGAGCTGCTTGAGATTGGCCACCCACTTGTAGTCCTCACGCTCGGCGGAGGTGGTGGGGATGTTCGACGCGCCCGCGCTGCTGGCGATGGAAAGCGCCGGGAGAGCGGGATCGCTCGTGCTGCCCTTGCGGATGGTGAGGTCGGAGCCATTGAGGCTCCAGACGCCGCCGTCGACATGCGACGCTTCGAGAGCGTCGCCCGCGGCCGTCGCGCCGAGGTCGCGATAGACGAAGCCGGCGACGTCGGCGTCGCGCTTCGGGCAGGTGCCCGTGCAGTCGCCGGCGCGGGCCACGATGAACGGTTTGTGGGGGGGAAGGACCGCGCCGTCGGAGGTGTGGGAGGCGTGTTCGGTGTTGAGGAGGAGGACGGTCACTTCCGTGCCGTCCTCGCTGGGGACGAAGGCCATCAGGCCGCTGAAGAGGATTCTCAGTACGAAGCTGCTCAAGGTGGTTCTCCTTTATCGGTTTGTGGTCTGGGTGCCAGCGGCGACGACGCATGTCCGATCACCAGGAATGGCGCCCAGGCAGTGCCGGCGTTCAGGGAGCGGCTCGGGCTGTCGATGAAGGCCAGTTGTGCGTCCCTCAATGCAACCGCCGCGTCCTTGTGCTGCCGGTAATGCTGATGAAAAGACACCAGCAGCTGCTCCGTTGTGGCGTCGTGCACGTTCCACAGACTTCCGATCACGGCCGGAACGCCGGCCGTCAGGATGGGCCGGACCAGGGGAGCCACTCCTTCATTGCCGGCACCGAGGTCGCCGGCAGTGCTGCACGCCGACAGGATCACCAGGCGCGTGCGATCGAGTCGCAGTCCTTTCAACAGCTCGCCGGCGGTCAATACGCCGGAGTGTTCCGGCGAGCGGGCCATCAATAGATAAGAGGACATCGGGGTGACGGGATTGGCGACCGCGTGGCCGGCAAAGTGCACGAGGTCCATTCCCTCCACGCCGTTCAGGAGTGCCGGCACGGTGGCCGCGGCGCCGGTGAGCGCCCTGGTCCCGTAAAAGTCGGCGATCGCTCTGGCCTCACGCTCCGCGTACGGGAGATCGGGTAGGCCGCGCACCAGCGGGAGCGTGCGGTCGAACGCCGGGTTTCCCACGACCATGATGGAAGGCGCACCGCTTTGCTGGAGCATGGCGTCGCGGACGCGCGCATAGGTATACAGCGTCGCGCTCGGAGCGGTCTCGATGATGTATTTCCTGATGAGGTATTGGTCGTCGTCGGGATTGCGCAGGGCCGCGAACGGCAGGCCGTGCATGGCACCATCGGGAACGATGATCAGCCGCTTGCGGTCGACGTGTCTCAGGATGGGGGCGAATAGCTCCGCGTACGGCGCCTCCAGCCCTTTCTCGAATTCCTCCAACTGGCGCTGTTGCGCGGCGCGGTACAGCGCGCGCGACCAGCGCTCGACGTCCTGCCGGGTCACCTCGAGCCGGTGGACGCTCGCGCTCGCGGCCGTGACGATCCACACGTACGTGCGGTCTTCCATGACGCTGTACAGCAGCAGCGCGCCGTCGTGCGGCAAACGGGCTCGGATGGACCGGAAGTGCTCCATGCTCCCGGCGATGGAGCCGCGCAGCCGCAACCGGGCGAGGAGTTTCTTCGTCTCCGCGCCGCGCGAATATTCCGCGTACATGAGCGACTGGACCACGTCGCTGCGGTCGACGTAATGGCGGATGAGGCGCAGATACGTGTCTTGAAAGCGCGTGTAATAGCCGGGCGGCAGCCCGTCACTCGAGCGCGGGCCGCCATTGGCGAGGATCTCGCGCTCCTCGGCCTCGAGCTCGAGGACGGTGCGCTGCAGGTCCTGGCCTGCCTCCGCCTCCCGGCCGGCGCGGCTGAAGGCATCGGCCCGCTGTGCGTACAGCGACGCGCGCGTGGTGCGGAACGAGTCTCCCTCGGCCAAGTTCAGTGCGCGTGTATACGCGGTGATTGCCTCGGGCGGCTTCAACAGAGAGGCCTGGCCCTGAATCTCATAGAAAGCGATGTCCGTGAGGCGGCGGATCACGGGGTCAATTTCTTTTTCCTCGCTCTGACGCCGGGCTTCATTGAGATCGGTATTGGCGCTATCGAAATCCCGGAGCTCTACGGCCATGGCCGCACGATTCTTCAGTGCAATGGCCAGCTCCTGCTGCAGCCGGCTCAATTCGCCCGCGGGATCCTCCAGCAGGTGCGCGCGGTAGGTACTGACGATGCTGTCCGCGTAATGCCACGCCGCATGCGGAAGAGCGAGGGCGCGAGCGGTCTTGGACAGCTCGCCGATCACATTCTGCTTTTCGCGCGTAGTGACGATGCGGTGCTCGTCGCGGAGCGCGCGCACGATCTCGCGCGCCGCCGCCTCGATGTCGCCTGCAACGCGCAGCACGCCGGCAAGGCGCGCCCTCGTGCCGGGGATGCTGTCGAAATCGCGCAAAGCCTCGTATTGCTTCAACGTGTGCCCGTATTCGGCGATGCTGCCGACGAAATCTCCCTCAACGTTCAGACAATGGGCGCGCAGCGAGTGAATGCGGGCCAGGAGATGGTGGTAGCCGAGGCGCTCCACCTCGGGCTCGATGCGGTCGAGAATGGCCCGCGCGCGGAGCGCGCCGCCGTCGAGCTCGGACGATTCTCCCGCCGCGTACCGGAGTTGCGCGACGAGATGGAGCGGGTTGCCGGCCGCGCGCAGAAGGCCGGAGGCCTGCAGGAGCAGCAGTTTCGGGTTTTGCATGGCCCTCTGGCCGCCGCGCCCGGCGTGGTATTCGGCGATGCCGCGCGGGTCGGTGCGCATGGCCTGCACGATGTCGCGGGCGAGGGGATCGTGGTTGCGCAGGTACAGTGCGTCGGCGAAGCGCTGCAGTGTGGCCAAGTCCGCGCCCGGCGTGAGCAGCTTGTCCTCGAAGTCCACCTGCGCTACGCCGGGAAAGGGTGCAATGAGACGCGATGCGCTCTCCGCGTCGCGGCTCTGCAATGCGGCGTCGAGGGCGGCATCCCATTGTGCGGCGGCGTCGGCGGGACGCGGCCTGTTGCGGCGACGCGCCTCGGCGGCCCATGGGGAGTCGCTCTCCTTCTCGAGGAACTCGTCCCAGGAGGCGTGGACGCCGAGGGCCTCCTCGATGATGGCGCGGTTGTAGAGGGCCTCGGGAGAATCGGGCGCGGCATGGACGGCATCGTAGGCGCGCAGGAGATCGGAGGCGCGGTCCTGCTGCTGCGCGCGGATGTAGTAGGCGGCGGCGAGGTCGCTCAGCGCCGCCGGTTCGGCGGCCGAGATGCGCTGCAGCGCCTCCACGGCCTCATCCGTGCAGTCCGGTTCTTCCGCGAGGAGGCGCAGGGGATCGTCAACGTCCGCATGGTGCACGCAGCTTGGATTTGGGGAGGGAGCCGTGGCGCAGCGGGCCTGAGGCACGAGCCGGCCGTCCACCGCCACCTTGGGACATTCCTGCCACGTCTGGCCGCCGCTGAGACGCGGCTCGACCGTACGGCGCCCCATTTTTCCCGGTTTTGTGTCTCTCTCATCGCATGAAGTAAGGCGGAGAGAGAGCACGATGACACACAGAACGACCAGCGTGCCCCCTGCGAGGATGCGGCGATGAGTCACGACGAACAATTTGCGGCTCTATACCGCAAATATAGACGGCGCATGATCACATTTTTCATGCGCGCCTTCCGCGTGACCGAGGAAGATGCCGAAGAATTGACACAGGACACGTTCGCCCGCTTCTTCGAGGCGCTGGACGAATACCGTGGCGATGCCGAGTGGGCGTACCTGGAAAAAATCGCCCGCAATGTCGGATACAACCGCGTGCGCGCGAAGACCGCGGCCAAACGGGGATCGGGCCTGAAGGCAGTGGAGATCGACGATCCCAATCAATTCAAGGCCGAACCCGCCGCGCCGGAAGGCCCCGATTATGCCGAGCGCCAGGAGCAGGCGCTGCGGCACAAACGACTGTATGACGCCATCGCGGCGCTCCCCCCCGGTCAGCGGCAGTGCCTGCAATTGTGGCTCGACGGATTCCAATACAACGAGATCGGCCCGATCCTGCGCATCTCGCAGGACGCCGTGAAGTCGCGCATCCGCGACGCAAAGCGCCTGCTGCACGCGCGGCTGGGCGAGGAAGGTACGCTCCCGGGAGGTGAGGAATGAGCACGAAATCGGATTGGCAGCACGTCAATCAACAACTGATGGCCGACCAGCGGGCCCGGCTCGGCGATCCGCCGACCTCCGACGAGCTGCTGGCCTACATGCGCGGCGAGCTTTCGGAGGCGGAAGAAGAGCGCATCCGCGACCTGCTGGTCTGCTATCCCGAGCTGGCGCGCTCGCTGGCCGAGCCGTTTCCGGAGAAGCCGGGATTCACGGTCCCCGCGGTCACGCTCTATCGCTCCGTGGCGGCCATTGCCGCGGCGGTGGCGCTGCTGTTCGGCTTCCTGCTCTGGAGAAATGCCCAGGACGTCACCGACCCCCGGGTGAGCTGGAAAGCGGTGACGCTCATGCCCGACGGCTCGCGCGGCGTGGAGCAGCCGATCATTCTCAAGCGGGACACGGACTATCTCCTGGCCCCGGCGATTCTCGACCAGCGTCGATTCGCCGAATACCGCGTGGATCTGGTGAGCACCGGCGCAAAACCGGAGCGCGTGGTCTGGAGCGGCACCCGCGAGCGCCGCCAGGACGACACGTTCGTGGTCGACGTGCAGCGCTCTTACCTCAAGCCCGGCCGCTACCAGCTCGTCGTGTACGGAATCGAGGGATCGCGAAGCGAGCAACTGGCCCGCTACTCCATCCGAGTGCCCTGACAGCTGACAGCTCGTTGTAAGCGCCGTGTAAGCACTCGTGCGAGAATCTCCCTGTCCATAACTCGGGTTCAAGGAGACCTTTCATGATTCGGTTGCTCAAGGCGGCGGTGGCCGTCCTCGTGGTGGTGTTGTCTTCGGTGCCGGCGCTCGCGCAGGCGGCGGACGCCGTGCAGGCGCTGCAGCAGTACGAGCGTCGGGTGCTGGCGGGGGACATTGCGGAGTACACGTATACGGTGCGGGTCGGCGACGGTCCGTACGACCAGATCGGGCTGCACCGCGTGGTGCGGGAGACGTCGGCCGGCCAGCCGATCCGGACCGAGCGGGCGGTGTTTCTCGCCCCCGGCGACATCTGGAACTTCCGCGCGGCCTTCCTGACCGGCGCGAATCCGCTGCCGGTGTTCCTGGCCGGGCAGAACGTCGATGTGTGGGGCATCGACTATCGCTGGACGCGCGTACCGGGCAACGTGACCGACACGTCGTTCATGCAGAGCTGGGGTCTCGAGCAGGACGCGTCCGACCTCGGCGTGGCCCTGAGCGTGGCCCGCTTCGCGCGGACGCAGAACGGCAACCCCGGCAAGCTCTTTCTCCTCGGCTGGTCGCGCGGCGGCCAGATCGGTTACGCCTACCTCGCCGGTGAAGGCCAGGGCGCGCCGGGCCTCCGTCACGTCGAAGGCTTCATCCCGGTCGACATCTACGTGAAGACCGACGTCCCGCAGCTCCAGGCGGCGGCGTGCGTGCGCCAGCAGAACAGCGAGGCCTCCATCGCGGCGGGGCAGCACGCGAATCCGGTGGGCGGACTGCTGTCGCTCCTCGGGATGCTGGCGCAGATCGACCCGAACGGCCCGTCGATCCTCGATCCGAACCTCACCAACCGCCAGGCCGGACTCCTCGTCGGCCAGGCCACGTTCGCCCTCCTGGGCGGACTGGAGCCGGTGCCGGCGTATCACTTCACCGGCGGCGTCTTCGACGCGAACGGCGCCCCGGCCGGCCTGCTCTACGCGAACGAGGCGGAGCTCTTCGCCTTCGAGGCCGCGGCCTCGCCGTTCCAGCCGAACCGCGAGCTGGCCGACGCCGACGCGCTCACCTGCGGCACCGCCAGCCTGAACCTCGGCGCCATCCACGTCCCGGTGCTCTACATCGGCGCCGGCGGCGGCTTCGGCACGTTCGGCAACTACACGACCACGCTCCTCGGCAGCACGGACGTGACCTCGCTCGTGGTCAGCAAAGTGCCGCCCGCGCAGCGCCTCTTCGACTACGGCCACGCCGACCTGTTCCTCGCCAACGACGCGCAGCAGCAGGTGTGGCAGCCGCTGCTGGATTGGGTGAACGCGCGCTAAGCAACGTAGGGCGGGCTTCAGCCCGCCCACCCACGTGGGGGACGGGCTGAAGCCCGTCCTACGTTAGCCAAATGACGCGATGACATCGACAACGCGGCGGACATCCGCCGCGTTGTTCGCCATCCCCAGCGACACGCGCACCGCGCCGACGGCGCTGCCGGTGCAGGCGGCGAAGCGCTCGACGGTGAAGTCGCTGCCGAGGGAATCGAGGCAGTCGCGGACGTCGGTGAGACCGAACGCCGCCTCGGCCGCGCCGGGGTTGCAGAAGCAGCCGCCGCGCACGGAGACGCGGGCCCGCGTGGCCGCGGCCTCCACCTCGGTGTACGGGACGCCCCGCATGTTGAACGCGACGGTGCCGCCGCGCTGGTGCATGTCCTTCGGACCGTAAAGGACCACGTGCGGCATGGACCGCAGTTCGTCGAGCAGCAGTGCGGTCAGGCCGGAGACATGCGCGGTCAGCCGCGGCATCTGCACCTCGTCGAAGAGGGCGAAGCCCGCGGGGAGTGCGGCGATGCCGAGAAAGTTCGGCGTGCCGTCCTCGAAGCCTTCGTGGCGCGGCCGGAGGCGGTGGGTGTCGGTTCCCACCGCCGCGTAGAGCACCGTGCCGCCGGCGAACCAGGGACGCCGCAGCTTGGCCAGCGCCTCGCGCCGCGCGACGAGCGCGCCCAGGCCGGTCGGATAGCCAAAGAGCTTGTAGAACGAGAGCGCCACGTAGTCGGCGGGGCAGTCGCGCAGGCTGAGGGCGTGGCTCGGCGCGAAGGCGGCCACGTCGAGGAGGACGTCGTAGCCGAGCTGCCTGGCGCGCCGCACCAGCGAGAGGGGATGGCGCACGCCGGAGAAGTTCGACTGCGCGGGGAAGGCCAGCAGTCCGGGCAGCGACTCGAGCTCCCCGTCGCACAGCCGCAGCTCTTCGTCGAGCGGCAGGACGCGCAGGCGTGCGCCGGCGCGGCGCGCGTACTCGCGGATGCCGTTGATGGAGTTGTGATTGTCCGCCGAGTAGACGAAGGCGGAGTCGCGCCGGAACGGATAGCTCTCCGCCACGAGCTTGACGGCCGCGCTGGTGTTGGCGGTGAAGACGACGTCGTGCGTCGACGCGTCCACGCCGAGGAAGCGGAGGACGAGGTCGCGGGCGCGGTCGATCGTCTCCGTGCTCGCGCGCGACGGCGCGGAGTCGGAGTGCGGGTTGCCGAAGATCGACGACGCCAGCAGCTCCTGGTGCGCGCGGAGCTGCGAGTCGGCGTAGAGCGCGCTGCCGGTGTAGTCGAGATACGCGTGACGCTGCCGCTCCAGGCGGCTGAACTCCCGCCAGCGCAGCTCCTCGAAGAATGTGTCCGTCCTGGCCACGTTCAGCATCCACCCCTCCGGTCCCCGCCGAAATAGCGGCTCAGCTCTTTCTGCTCCGGCGCGCGGATCACGTCCTCGTCCCACTCCTGGATCCCGCCGCGGAGGAAGAAGACGCTGGCGTAGCCGCGGGCGCGCATCAGCACCCACCCCTGCGCGGCGTGGCCTCCCCCCTCGGAGACGAGGACGAGCGTGTCGCCGCGCGCGAACTGCTGCGCGACGAGTTGCGGCAGCGGGACGTTCACCGACGACGGCACGTGGTACTGCTCGAACTCCGCGGGCGTGCGCAGGTCGAGGACGCGCAGCCCCGGCTTGCGGTCGCGGATCCATTGCGCGAGCTCCACGGCCGTGACGTGATCCTGCTCCGCCTCGATCTGCGCGGCCAGGCGTTGCACGTCGAGCTGCGGCGCGCGGTACGGACTGCCGGCCAGCGGTGCGAGCACGCCCGCGACGAGCGCCGCGATCAGGAGCGCGCGCCGCATCACGCCCTCGCCTCGGTCCATCGGAATCCCGCCAGGGCGATGGCCACGACCGCCGCGACGACGACGCCGTACGGCAGGTGGAAGACCTCGGGCAGCGTGAGCGCGCCGCGCGCGGTGAGGTTCAGGTTGCCCGGCAGCGTGAGGCCGCTGACGAGCATGCCGGCGAAGAGGCCGAGCATGACCGCCAGTCCGTCGCCGCGTCCCGTGGCCGCGGCCACGCACGACGTGCCGGGACAGAGTCCCGCGGTCACGAAGCCGATGCCGAAGAGCAGGCCGCCGGCGAGCTGCGGGACGAGCCACGTCTCCGGGACGGCCACGCTCGCGAGGTCGATGACGCCGAAGCGCGAGAGCCAGAAGGCGCCCAGCATGGCCGTGACGATGGCGCTGAACATCACTTTGAAGACCGTGAAGTCGGTGCCGTAGAACTGCCCGACCAGTTTCCGCGCGTTGCCCAGTCCCGCGCGCTCCAGCGCGAAGCCGAAGGCGATGCCGATCACGAGTGCCATGCTTTCCTCACGAGGGGTGCAAAGGCGTACGCGGCGGCGAACGCGGCCAGCATGAAGATCCAGCTCCCCGCGCCGAGGAGCGCCCCGCCGGAGAGCGCCAGCCCGCTCGTGCAGCCGCGGGCCAGGTAAGCGCCCACGCCCATCACCGCGCCGCCGGCGAAGGCGGTGAGCAGTCGCGCCTTGCTGGCGATGGTGAATTTGAAGCGCCTCGCCAGCAGCGCCGAAGCAAACCCGCCGACCATGATGCCGAGAACGGTCTGGAGTGCGGCAGCGATCGAGCTGCCGCTTTCAACGGCGGAGGCGCCAGCCTCCGCCTGTTCGAAAGCGGCGGCTAAGGCCGCCGCACTCCATACGAACGTTCCCGACACCCCCACCCCCCGCCCGGCGAACGCGAACGACGCGAGCAGCACCAGACCGAGGCAGAAGCCGGCCACGTACGGATCGGCGTAGCGCTTCATTTCACTTCCACCGGGGAGTCGGCCTGGCGCGACCAGTCCTGGAACGAGCCGTCGTAGAGGAGCACCTTGTGGCCGAGGGTGCGCGCGGCGAAGAGCGTGGCCGTGGCCTGCTGGCCGATGTGGCAGTAGCCGATCACGGTGTCCCCTTTCTTCACGCCCGCCTTGGTGAAGAGCGCCTCCAGCTCGGCGGGGGAGCGGAGCAGGTTGTTATCGTCGACCACCGAAGAGAAGGGGACGCTGCCGGCGCCGGCGATGTGGCCGGTCTTGTCCTTCGCGTGCATGCCGCCGGTCTCGACGCCGTCGTAGAAGACCTGCGCGCGGCCGTCGATGACCTTGAAGCCCGGCTTCTTCAGGTGCGCGCGGACGAACGCCGCGTCGGCGACGATCGGCTTCGTCTTCAGCGCGGAGAGCTTGCCTTTGCGCACGGGCGTCGCGGTGTCGGTGACGGTGCCGCCGCGGCGGACCCACTCCGGCATGCCGCCGTTCAGCAGGGAGGCATTCAAGCCGGCGTAGTCGAGGGTGAAGATGATGCGCGTCGACGGGCTGACCCAGTCCTTGCCGTAGTAGACGACCACGCGCGAGTCGTCGGAGACGCCGAGGGCCTCGAGGCGGGTGCGGAGCTCGCCGGCGGGCGGCAGCTCCAGCATCAGCCCCTTGTCGTCGTGCCGCGACACGGAGACGTCCTGCTGCGCCACGAGCCGCGCGCCGGGGATGTGCTGCTTCGCGTATTCGTCCTTGTCGCCAACGTGCAGCAGGACGAGCTTCGGGTCGTCGAGGTTCGCCTTCAGCCAGGCGGCATCGACGACGAGCGGGGAGGCGAAGGCGGAAGTCGTACAGAGCGCGAGAAGGAGGATCAGTTTTCTCATGGGTGCAGTGTGGCCGCACGGGCGGGGCGGCGCGCGTGGGATGCAGTGAGTTGGATTGGGGGCGCAGCGAACGGGTTGCTGGTTACTGTGTTGCTGGTTCGTGGCGACGTCACGCCTGAATGCCATGCAGCGCAACGAACCAGCAACCAGCAACTCAGTAACTATCTTTTCGCGAACAGGGCCTCGAACTCGGCCCGCCGGCTGCGGCTCAATTTCACCCGCTGCCCGCTGCTGAGCACGAGCGCGCAGTCGCCGCGGAAGAGGGGATGGATCTCGCGCACGCGGTCGACGTTCACGATCGCGGAGCGGTGCACGCGGAAAAACTGGCGCGGGTCGAGCTGCTTTTCGATCTCGTCCATCGTCCGGCGGAGGAGATGCGACGTGCCGGCGACGTGCAATGACACGTAATAGTCCGCCGCCTCGATCCAGTCGATCTCCGCGGCGTTGACGACGATGGTCTTCTCGCGGACGGGGATGAGGAAGCGCGAGATGCCGGCCGAGGCACGGTCGGCGAGGAGCTCGGCGATGCGCGCGTCCACCTCGCCGCGGCGGCGGGCCCGGGCGCGTTCTTTGGCGTGCTCGAGAGCGCCGGCGAAGCGGCGGTCGTCGAACGGCTTGAGGAGATAGTCGAGCGCGTGGACCTCAAAGGCCTTCAGCGCGTAGCGGTCGAAGGCAGTCACGAAGACGACCGCCGGCACCGCGTCCGCGCCGATCTGTTCGAGCAGGGCGAAGCCGTCCACCTCCGGCATCTGGATGTCCAGGAAGAGGATGTCGGGACGCGTGCGGGCCACGAGCGCCGCGGCGTCGCTGCCGGTGGCCTCGCCGACGACCGCCACCTCGGCGTCGGCCTCGAGGAGCGCGCGGATGCCGTCCCGCGCGAGCGGCTCGTCGTCGACGACGAGCACCCGCAACGGCTCGCTCATGCCACTTCGCTCCAGGGGATGCTGAGCGAGGCCAGCACGCCGCCCTTGGCGTTGGTGAGCTCGAACGACCACTCGGCGCCGTACAGGTGCTGCAGCCGCTCGCGCGTGTTGCGCAGCCCGATGCCGATGCGCGGGGCGGCGGCGACGTTGCCGCTGTTGAAGATCTCGATGCGCAGCCGCTCGCCGCTGCGAAAGGCGCGCACGTCGACGACACCCGGGCCGCTGCTCGGGTCGATGCCGTGGCGCACGGCGTTCTCCGCCAGCGGCTGGAGGAGGAGCGCCGGGACGGCCGCGCGTTTGGTCTCGTCTCCCGCGTCGATGGCGAAGGTCATGCGGTCGGGGAAGCGGATGTGCTGGATCTCGAGGTAGCGGCGCAGCACGGTCAGCTCTTCCTCGAGCGAGACGCGCTGCTGCTCGGCGTGATCGAGCGTGTAGCGCAGCAGCTCGCTCAGGCCGGCCAGCATCGTCACCGCCTCGTCGTTGCGCCGGCCGCGCACGAGGGAGCTGATGGCGTTCATGGTGTTGAAGAGGAAATGCGGCTGGATCTGGAGCTCGAGGGCGTGCAGCCGCGCCTCGGCCAGCGAGGTCTCGAGCTGCATGGCGCGCAGGGTGCGCTCGTACGCGATGCCCGCGCCGAGGACCAGGCAGTAGAGCGTCCATTCCAGCGGCAGCCGCGCAAACAGCAGTTGCGCCACCGGCAGCTCCGACGCCTCGGCGGTCATGCTGTCGTAGGGCCGCATGGTCACCAGGAGTCCCATCCAGAGCACCCCGTGCAACACCGCGATGGCCGACGCCGCCAGCATGTGCAGCAGCACGTTCAACCGCCGCGGCGGCAGCACCGGAAAGCGCCGCGCCAGCCAGAGGATCCCCGCGGTGGGCAACAGCCACCCCTCCCACACGATGACGTGATACCCGATCAGCAACGGCACCGAATGCCCGTGCGTGATCATCGAGATCCACACCTGCACGCCGCTGATGATCCCGAAGAAGGCCCAGAACCCGGCGGCGAAGAGCCAGACGCGGCGCGACATGGACCGTAGTGTGCCCGAGGTGCGCCGTCCCGGCGAAACCGTGCAGCGAGTTGTGCTCAGGACGCGGCCAAATGGTGGAGCGCCGGCGTCCCCGCCGGCTGTCTGTGGCGGCGTCCCGCCGCCACCGGGGGAGGGCGGGACGCTCTCCCAGACAGCCGGCGGGGATGCCGGCGGTCCACTTTCTTCCTACGTCACGATCCCCCTCCGCGGATGCCGCTCCGTGATCCGCACCTTGAGGGCTGCATCGGCCACGTGCGTGTAGATCTCCGTCGTGGAGATGCTGCGGTGGCCGAGGAGGCGCTGCACGTAGCGGATGTCCACCCCTTCCTCGAGGAGGTACGTGGCCACGGAGTGGCGGAACATGTGCGGGGTGACGCGGTCGCGGACGGCGCTGCGCTCGCCGTGCAGGCGGATCAGGCGGCGGATCATCTGCGGGGACGCCGCTTCGCCGCGGGAGTTCACCAGGAACGTCGGCGCGGCGGCCGGCCCGCGCGCGACACGATAATCGCGCAGCAGCGACTTCAGCTCCTCGGGGACGAAGACGCGGCGCTGGCGGTTCCCTTTGCCCACGATCGTGATCGTGCCGTCTTCCACGTCCACCGCCGCGTCGAGCAGCCCGGCCAGCTCGCTCACGCGCATGCCGGTGGCGAAGAGGAGCTCCGTGGCCACGTAGGCGGTGAGGTCGGCGAACGCGGGCGGGCGCTCGTGGAGGAGGAGGCGGCGCAGGTCCGCCCGGGCGATGACGCGCGGGAGCCGCTTCGGCATGCGGATGCGGATGCGCGCGCCGCGGAACGGGTCTTCGATCCCCTGGCCATCCTCTTCCAGCCAGCGGAAGAACGAGCGCAGGGTGGCCAGGTGACGCTTGACGCTGGCCTCCTTGAGGGCGCGCACGTCGAAGAGGTGGCGGACGTAGTCGTGGATCTTGTGCTTGTCGCAGGAAGACACGGAAGAGCGTCTGCCGAGGAACTGGGAGAAGCGGGCGAGGTCGAGCTCGTAGGCGCGGATGGTGTGGGGCGAGAGCTTGCGGATCGACTGGCAGTGGCGGATGAATGCAGACGCCGCGTCTCGGAACAGCACGTCGGTTCGAACCTCCAGGTGATTGAGGTGAGCGGCGGACCTTATCCGAAAGCACGGAGGGATGACCAGCTTTGATCCTGTCGAGACGACGCCGTGTCGATCGCAACAGAGCGCGTGTTTCGCGCATCAGCGTCTTTGTCGAAAGGAACATCGCCGCGCGTTGAATGAAACAGACTGGTTGTCGATCGCATCAGCGCGTGTATCGAATGGATGACGCGGAGTGTCGAACGGAACACACGTGCGTGTTGAAAGGAACAGGCGGTGTGTTGCGAGTGACACACGCTCATGTCGTTTTGAACAAACGCGGTGATGAATGTAACAAGAAAAGGGTTGACATCGGCGCATCCGAGTCCTATATTTGTGTCTAACGCGGAGGCGACGCTTGAGTCAAGGCGTCCGATTCCCGAGCGTCGCGCTGGCGGTCGTACAGGGCCGGCGCGGGCAAGCGCAACGCGGAAAGTGCCTGAGTCATGGCCACCGCGCCCCTGCGTGGATGAGTTTGAGCCGAGCTCCTCTTCCAGCCGTCCCCGGCAGTCCGGCATCCGTGAACGCGTCACGTCTGCCGTCAGAGGCACCCGGGTTCCGCGGGCTCGGGAACGATGAACCCCGGATACGGCGGCGTGTGGCCGCTGCATCCACGAATCGACAGAGAAGAAAAACACAATGTCTATCAACACCATGTCCCCCAAGCCCGCGGCTGTGGCGGTGGACGGCAAGGAACCGTTCACGCCGGAGCAGATCGTGGAACAACTGCGGATGCTGCGACAGCACATCCCCGACTTCGGGCCGCTCACCGTGCCCGACGCGCGATCGCTGCGCAAGACGGCGCACGTCGACGCGAGATTCATGCAGGCGGCCATCAACACGATCGGCGCCGAGCGCGCCGTGAGTGACGCGATCGGACGAAGCGCCGATGTCGTGGCCGCGGAGCGCGAAGATGTCGGCCGGTGGAGTGCCGTCGAGGACGAGCTGAGGGCGATGCTCCAGGGCGTCGCCGCGGCCACTCTGACGCGGCGTCACCGCCTCGGGCTGATCGCGCTGCAGACGTACGGCATCACGCGGCAGCTCGTGCGCAACCCGGAGTACTCCGCGCTGCTGCCGCACGTCGACGGCATGCGCCGCATGAACAAGTTCCGCCGCCGCCGGGAGCAGCCGGCGGTCGCAACGGCACCCGCCGCACAGAAGTAATGTAGTAGAAGTACCCTGACCCTGTGACCGGGCGTGCTGCAGCGCGCCCGGTCCTTTCGAGGAGAATCTCCGGATGCAAAAGCGAATGAACGCCGAAGCCATCCTGTCCCAGTTGGCGAAAATCCGGGAACGGCTGCCGGTACCGCAGCGGCCGCGCCGCCGGGTGCGGGAAACGACGTCGCGCGTCGATGCCCGGACCGTCGAAGACTTCGAGGCCGAGGCCGTCGTCGAGGCACTCGAGTCGATGGCCGAGGACATCCGGGCCGTCATCGACGAGAAGATGGAGCGCGCGTACGAGATGGCGCTGGACATCTATTACACGACCGCGGACCTGGCGCGCGATCCGGCCAACGCCCACCTCGTCGAGCAGGTGGAGAACATGGAGAAAGCGTACGAGCGGTCATACGGGCACCCCATCCCGACGCGCGAGGA
Organism: Thermoanaerobaculia bacterium; assembly: GCA_035627015.1. Classification (GTDB taxonomy): domain Bacteria; phylum Acidobacteriota; class Thermoanaerobaculia; order Gp7-AA8; family Gp7-AA8; genus QHVT01. Next base: position 20,060 of record DASPMO010000168.1, read on the forward strand.
GACGGAGGCGCGGCGGAAGCTGAAGAAGGACGAGTGACGTGTTCACCACCGTCTGGAAGTTCGCCGTCCGCCCCGAAGCCGTGCCGGAGTTCGAGCGGCACTACGGCCCCGAGGGAACGTGGACCTCCCTCTTCCGCAAAGCGCACGGCTACCTCGGCACGGAGCTCTATCGCAGCACCGCCCACGCCGGCGAGTACCTCACCATCGACCGCTGGATCGACGCCGCCGCATACCGCGCGTTCCGCGACGAGTACGCGGCGGAGTACGAGGCCATCGACCGGGCGTGCGAGGAACTGACGGAGGCGGAGGAGAAGATTGCGTGAGGGGGCGTTATCGCTTCCGGTTTGCCAGAAGCGTTTCATACTTTTCGTGTGGTCCGATCCAGTACCACAGAATTGCGCCAGCTTCTCGTTGGATGCCGACCGCGCGATAGTCGCCACCGATGCGCACAGACATGATGGGCTTGGTCGGGTGTACCTGTTTGAAGTGAAGGCTGGGATGCCACGGGTTTTCCCGGAAGAGCAGGTAAGCGGCGACTGCTTGCTCGCGCACGTTCCGCGGTAATGCGGCCAGGAGTTTGCGGAACGCCGAATTCGTGCGCGACTTCAAAGCAGCTTTTCCGGCTCGAGCGGTTCGGTGAGTCCCGCCTCATCCTCCCGAATCGCCTCGTCGGCCAGTTCGGCCAGGAGGTCCGAAGAGCGGGCGAAGAGATCGTCCCACCGCCGTTCCGACTCGAGCTCTGCGAGGATCCATGCCCCGACGGCATCCTGCTCCGTTTCGGGTAGCTTGGTCAGCTCGGCCAGTGCCTGCTGGAGTACCTTACCCATGCCCCGATTCTAACCCGCCCACATCGTTACGCGGACGCCGGCGGTCCGCATGGTTACGACAGCAGCAGCTCCAGGTCTTCCACCTCGAGCTTGCGCAGCACGCTGTTGTCCTCGGAGATGATCGACTCGGCCAGCTCGCGTTTGCGGGCCTGCAGCTCGAGGATTTTTTCCTCCACGGTGTCGCGGGCGATGAGGCGGTAGGCGACGACGGGGTTGGTGCGGCCGATGCGGTGGGCGCGGTCGATGGCTTGCGCTTCGACGGCCGGGTTCCACCACGGGTCCAAGAGGAAGATGTAATCGGCGTTGGTGAGGTTCAGGCCGAGGCCGCCCGCCTTGAGGCTGATCAGGAAGAGCGGCGGGCCGTCGGGACGCTGGAACGTCTCGACGAGCGACTGGCGGTCGCGCGTGCGGCCGTCGAGATAGAGGTAGTCGACGTGCTCCGCGTCGAGGCCGCGGCGGACGAGGTCGAGGAACGAGGTGAACTGCGAGAAGACCAGCGCGCGGTGCCCCGACTCCACCACGTCGCGCAGCTCTTCCAGCAGCAGCTCGCTCTTCGCGCTCGGCGCGTCGCTCTCCGCGTCGATGAGCGCGGGGTGACACGCGGCCTGGCGCAGCCGCAGCAGCGCCTCGAGGATCTGCATGCGCGACTTCTCGATGCCCCCCTTCGCAATCCGGCCGAGGAGCAGGTCGCGGTAGTGGTCGCGCAGCTCGTCGTACTGCTCCTTCTGCTTTCCTTCCAGCTCACAGTAGAGCGTCTGCTCGGTGCGCTCCGGCAGCTCGGGCGCGACCTGCTCCTTCGTGCGGCGAAGGATGAGCGGCCGCAGCGCGCGCGCCAGCGCCTCGCGCCGTTCGGGCGGCGCGTTCTTGGCGGCGAAGGTGCGGTTGAACGAGCGCACCGAGCCGAGGAGGCCCGGATTGAGGAACTCGAACAGCGACCAGAGCTCGCCGAGGTGGTTTTCGATGGGAGTGCCGCTGAGTGCCAGTCGATGCCTGCCGCGCAGCAGGCGGCTCGCCTTCGCCACTTGGCTGGAGGCGTTCTTGATCGCCTGCGCCTCGTCGAGGATCACGTACTCGAACTCTGTCTCCGCCAGGCGCGTGATGTCGAGGCGCATCGTGGCGTAGGTGGTCAGCACGAGGTCGCAGTCGTCGAAGACATTCCGGTCGCGATCGGTGCCGTGGTGCTCGAGCACCCGCAACTGCGGCGCGAACTTGCGCGCCTCGGCGGCCCAGTTGAAGAGCAGCGAGCGTGGCGCGACGACGAGTGAGGGGCGGGCTGAAGCCCGCCCCACGCGAATCGACTCCAGCAGTGCCAGCGTCTGCACCGTCTTGCCGAGACCCATGTCGTCCGCGAGCACGCCGCCGAGGCCCGTGGTGCGGAGAAACTCCAGCCAGCCGAGGCCGGCGCGCTGGTACGGGCGCAGCGTCGCCTGCAGCGTCGGCGGCTCCTGCCGCGGCTCCGGCGCTGCCGCCGCGAGCCTGGTGCGCAGGTCTTCGAAGTGCACGTCCGCGGTGCGCGGGTTCGTGCGCAGCAGGGCGTCGATGAGCAGCGCCTGCGCGTTGCGGAAGCGCACCGCCTCTCCCTGCACCTTGCCCAGCTCGATCACCGGCGTGAGCGCCTCGGTCCACGACGCCGGGACGATGCCGAAGGAGCCGTCGGGGAGGCGCAGGAGCGAGCGTTTCGCCTCCGCGGCCGCGAGCAATTCGGGCAGCGCCAGGCGCACGTCGCCGAAGCTGGCGTGGACCTCGAGGTCGAACCAGTCGATGCCGCTGGAGATCTCGACGTCGAAGTCGTCCGTGACGCGCACGGGCGACGAGTCGATCTCGAGCTGCCACTTCTCGGCCGTCAGCGTGCGCGCCAGCTCTTCGAGCTGCTGCAGGCGCACGCGGTAGCCGTCGAACGTGGCGATGACGCCGAGGGCGCCGAGGCGGCCGCGGAATCCCTCTTCGCGCTGCCGGTCGCGGCGGATCAGTTTCCGTCCGATGGTGGTCTGCGCCTCGGCCGACCGCGCGGAGACGCGCCAGTCGCCGTAGACGAAGAAGAGCTCCGCGTGCAGCTCCGCGCTCCACGCGTCGTGGCGCAGGGCGAGCAGCGGTTTCGGTCCCGCGTCGACGAGCTCCCACCCGAGCTCCTCGGGCAGCGCGACGTCGCCGATCGGTGCGCGCAGCAGCGCCTGGCGGAAGCGCTCCGCGTCGGCGTGCGGCACTTCGATGGGACCGCTGGCGCGCAGCGGATGGAGCCACGCCGCGCGCCCGCCGTCGTGGAAGCGGCTCGCCCGGCCGTTGCTGATGAGGATGTCGCTGGCGATGGCGTTCACGCTCGTCAGCGGCAGCGACTCCCCTTCACGCTCGATAGTCCCGGTGATGCGGTAGACCGGCCCCTCGCTGACGATGGCCACGCGGAAGGTCCACGGCGGGCCGTCGTCCCACGCGATCGGCTGCGGCTCGCCCTGCGGATTGCCGAGGAAGAGGCGTCCGGCGCGGGCGAGGCGCTCGACCCACCAGGCCGTCGTGGCCGGCGCGATCGGGATCGTGGCGTCGACGGTGGCCAGGTAGGAGCGCTGGTGGAGGAGGGCGAGCGTCTCGCGGTCGAAGGGGGGCAGGAGGTGCAGGTCGTCGAGCTGCAGCGAGAGCGGCTTCCATTTGCCCCACTCGCCGCTCTTCTTGCGCGCGCGGCCGAGGAGCTGCAGCGTGAAGGTCTGCGAGCGGGCGAAGGCGAGGAGCACGTACGCGATCTCGTCGGGGAGGTTGCGCGGCGTGCGCTGCCGCGTGACGGTGGCGGGGCCGAGGGCTTCGAGGAAGCGCTCCCATGGCGCGCGCGTCTCGCGCGGCGTGAAGGTGCGCACGTTGTCGAGGCTCTCGTCGTCGATGAAGATGCCCAGGCGCCGGTCGGGGAGGAGGTTCTTCGCGCTGGCGGCGCGGATGGCCGCCCAGATGTGCTTGCAGACTTCGCTGTGCTGGACGTACCAGGGGCAGTCGCAACTGACGTCGATCATCTCGTTGTCGATGACGAGATCGACGTTGTAGAGGCGGCTGCCCTGGACTTCGGCTTCGATGGCGTTGCCGATGGCCTCGACGCGTTTCACGCGCCCGCGAAGGAAGTATTCGTCGCCCCGCTCGGCGCTGCCGCGCGACACGAGCTGCCGGAGTGCCGATTCAGCGAGCACGGCACGGGAAACGGGAGGGGGGCGGAGGGGATTCCGCCGAGGTGTTGCTGGTTGCTGGTTGCTGGTTCGTGGTGGCTTGGTCGGGTTGCCGCATGCCACTGGCAACCAACCACCACGAACCAGCAACCAGCAACACCTCAGTCGTACCTGGCGTCCACCAGCCACTCTTTCGTTTCCGATTGATACAGCCGGTACACGTTCCCGCCGTCGAGCTCGACGTCCCAGTAGTCGCGCGCGGCGGGCGCCTCGGTCCACCAGTCGGACTCGACCCGCCACGGGCCGGAGGCGCTGCGCACGGAGCCGCAGACGTCGCCTTCTCCCTTGACCGCGGTGATCTGCTCGCCGTGCATCAGCACCTCCACCGGCATCGGCGGACGGAAGACGCGCATGGCCAGCAGGCCGCGGCTCTTCTCCGGCTTCAGGCGCCGGTCGGGGGGCGGCGGCGGGGCGAACTCGCCGATGCCGTAGCGCTCGGGGAGGTGTCCGTCGACGGTGAGGGCCATCCCGACGCGGTCCTCGCCGAGGAGCGCCACCAGCCGGGCGATGGTCGTGGCCAGCTTCTCGGGGGAGAGCGCCGCCGGGCCGAAGAGCGAGAGCTGCGCGCGGCGCGGGCGGTCCGGATGCGCCACCAGCGAGAAGCCGGTCACCGGCGCGCCGGGAGGCGCTTTCTCGAGGTCGAGGCGCAGGAGCGTGAGCATCGTCTTGACGTCGCGCGTCGGCGCCGGCAGCTCGATGGCCCGCGCGGCGAAGCCGTCGGGGTCGAGGTTCATGGTCAGCTCGAGCCGCTTGCAGGCGAAGCCCTGCAGCTCCATCCGCTTCGAGAGGCGCTCCAGCGCGGAGTTGGCGATGTAGAGGAACGGCTCGAGCGCCACCAGCGGCCACTCCAGCTCCATCCCCTCGCGGAAGTCGGGCGGGAGAGGGCGGGGGATGAGCGGGCGGGGATCGATGCCGCGCGCGGCGTAGTGCAGCTCGCGGCCGGCCTCGCCGAGGCGCGCCGCCACTTCAGCCTCCGGGAGGCGGGCCAGCTCGCCGATGGAGCTGAGCCCCCAGCGCGCCAGCATCGACGCGGCGTCGAGCTGCGGCGTGAGGCGCGCCAGCGGCAGGGGCGCGAGGAACTCCGACTCGCTGCCGGGATCGACGACCGTCGGCGACTTCGGCAGTTCCGCCGCCACGCGCGCGGCGAGCTTGCTGGCGGCGATGCCGACGCGCGCGGGAAGGCCGACCTCGTCCGCCGCGCGCATGGCCGCCTTTGCGAGATCGAGCTCGCTGTCGTAGTGGCGGGTCATGCCGGCGATGTCGATGTAGACCACTCCTTCGCCGGCGTCCTCGACGCGGGGGGAGAACGACTCCGCGACCTCGATCAGCGCCTCCTGCGCGGTGCGCTCGCATTCGGTGTCGCGGCCGCGGGCAATGAGTTTCGGGAGGATGGACCGCGCCTGCGCGAGGGAGAGTCCGGGCTTGATCCCTTTCGTCCGCGCGCGGCGCGTGGCCGCGACGACGTGCGCGGCGTTGCCGTTCCCTTCGACGACGGCCACGGCTTCGCTGAGCAGCTCGGGCTCGCTGCGGAGGCGCGCCGCGAGGGGGAACATCGGGACGTAGAAACAGGCGATGCGCGTGCTGGTCATGGCAGAACCTCGAGGGCGAGCGTGCTGCGCGTGCCCGCCTTGCGGTGGCGGTGCTTTTCGAGCGTCAGGGTCATCTCCAGCCCCATCAGCAGGCCGCGCCGCCACTTCGGCCGTCCGCTGCTACCTTTGATGACTGCTTCGCTGGCGGTGCCGGTGACGGGGTAGGGACTGGAGACGAGCATGGCGGTGCGGCTCGTCTCCGCGCTCCTCGCCAGGCGCACCCAGGCGGCGTCGGGCGCGCGGCGCCCTTTGACCGGGTGCAGGCCGAGGTCGATGACCACGAGCTGGAAGCCGGTGGCGACGAGCATCTCCGCGCTCATCACCGCCTCCTTGACCGAGCGCGGCCGCACCCAGAGGAGGCGCCGCAGGTCGACGCCGTTCGTCTCGGCGAGCCGGGGGTCGAAGCCGTCGCCGAGGTCGACCAGCGCCGCCGCCTCGCCGATGGAGGTGGCGGAGGCGAGGGCGGACATGGCGATGGAGTAGCGTCCCGTGGCGCGGCGGGAGACCAGCTCGACGAGCTTGCCGCGCTCCAGGCCGCCGCCGAGGAGCGCGTCGAAGGCCTCCAGGGTGGTCGGGATCAGCTCCGGACGCTCGGTGTTGTTTGCCGCGCGGCGGAGGAGCTCCGCGCCGCTCCGGACTTTGGCCGCGACGCTGGCCTCGAGCGTGGCCCGCACCTGCGCGAGCGCCGATCCCGGCTCGACCGGCTCCACAGGCGGTGGAGGAGGGACCAGGGTGGGGGCGGGATGGCTCGTTTGCAGGAGCTGGAACTGCCAGTCGATCAGAGGAGCCGTTGCCGCCACGAGAGGTACGTTAGCGGCGGTAATCGAGCGTAATCAAGGTGGGGACATTTTGCCGCTCATGAGTGTCTGTTTCAGGCCGAACTGCTTCCTATCTTGCTGATTCAAAGCGAGTTGCAGTCAAGCGGATGTCTCTTTCGAGACAAGCCCCCTCCCCGTTGTAGATCTGGAGTGCGGCGGCCTTAGCCGCCGCTTTCCACCACGGCTTTGCCGCGGCGGTTGAAAGCGGCGGCCGAGCCGCCGCACTCCATGGACGGGTGCTATAATCCGCGCCGTTTCAAGGCACGATCCCACATGGACGTCAAGAACGACTCGACCATGGTCGAGATCTTTGGTCAGACGTACAACGTTCGTGGGGACGGCGACCCTGACTATTTGATGGAGCTTGCGCGGTTTGTCGACTCCAGGATGCGTGAGGTGGCGGGGCAGGTTGCGACCGTCGATCCCATGAAGATCGCCATCCTGGCGGCTCTGAACATAGCCGACGAGTTTTCGCGATACCGGAAGAAGCGGGAAGATGCCGCGGGAATCTGGATCGAGAAAACGGAGGAAATAACGGAACGCCTCAGCAAGGTAATCAGCTGAGCAACCAGCAGTAATGCGAATTGCAACTTTCGGAGACCCTGCAGAGTTCGTGATGCTCGATCTAACTCCTGAACCGTACTTCTTATCCCGGGTAGCTCGCGTCTCGGGTCGCGTGCACGCCTTCCTCCCGATCGGGGAGCTCAGAAGGTAGCCATAACGGCAAGAGTAGGGCGCCCACCTGTCTCGTACAGGTTCAGGTAAGAATCACCACACGGCTCAGGCGGGGAATCCGAAATCCTCCTCTCAGCGCGAGCCTCCCAATGCGGAGGACGGTTTGAACAGTTTCCAAGTATTGATTGCGATCGGCGTGGGCCTGGTCCTCGCCATCGTTGTGATCTTCGCCTGGGCAGGGGTCTACCGCAAACGCGCGGAAGCCCAGCTCGCCGAGTCGCGCCGCGAGGCCGAGCGCGTTCTCGAAGACGCCAAAAAGCAGGCCGCGGCCCGCGTCAAGGAAGCCGATCTGGAGGCGAAGGAAAAACTCCTCCAGATGCGCTCGGAGTTCGACAAGCAGGCGCAGCAGCGCCGCGACGAGATCAAGTCGGTCGAAAAACGGCTGCAGCAGAAGGAAGAGAGCCTCGACAAGAAAACGCAGCAGATCGACTCCCGCATCGCCGAGGTCGAGAAGCGCGACCGCTCCCTCAACGACCGCGAGAAGCGCGTCGAGGCGAAGGAGACGGAGCTCGATGACCTGATCGAGGCCCAGCGCCACAAGCTCGAGCAGGTGGCCGGTCTCACCGCCGAGGAAGCCAAGCGCGACCTCATCCGCGGCATCGAGAACGAAGCCCGCATCGACGCCGCGAACATCATCAAGCGCATCGAGAGCGAGGCCACCGAGCTGGGCAACCAGAAGGCGAAGAAGATTCTCGGCATGGCCATCCAGCGCATGGCCTCCGACTACGTCGCCGAGAACACGGTCTCCGTCGTCGACCTCCCGAGCGAGGACATGAAGGGGCGCATCATCGGCCGCGAGGGACGCAATATCCGCGCGCTCGAGCTGGCCACCGGCGTCGACCTCATCGTCGACGACACCCCCGAGGCGGTCATCCTCTCCGGCTTCGACCCCATCCGCCGCGAGGTGGCCCGCATCTCCCTCGAGCGCCTCATGCAGGACGGCCGCATTCACCCGGCCCGCATCGAGGAGCTGGTCGACAAGGTCCGCCAGGAGCTCGACCAGAAGCTGTTCGAGGAAGGGGAGGCCGCGGCCTTCTCGATCGGCATCACCGATCTCCACCCCGAGCTGCTCAAGCTCCTCGGACGCCTGCGCTACCGCACCTCGTACGGGCAGAACGTGCTCGTGCACTCGCTCGAGGTCGCGCAGCTCGCGGCGCTGATGGCCGTGGAGCTCGGCGTGAACGACACCATCGCCAAGCGCGGCGGACTGCTGCACGACATCGGCAAGGCCATCGACCGCGAGATGGAAGGGACGCACCTCGAGCTCGGCCGCCAGGTGCTCGAAAAGTACGGCGAGAAGCGCGACATCATCCACGCCATGGAGTGCCACCACGGCGACTACGACCCGACCACGGTCGAGGCCGTGCTCGTGAATGCCGCGGACGCACTCTCCGCCGCCCGGCCGGGTGCCCGCCGCGAGATCCTCGAGAACTACGTGCACCGCCTCGAGCGCCTCGAAGCGATCGCCAACCAGATGGACGGCGTGGCCAAGAGCTTCGCCATCCAGGCAGGGCGCGAGCTTCGCATCATCGTCAACTCCGAGAAGATCACCGACGAACAGTCGATCTGGCTCTCGAAGGACGTGGCCCGCAAGATCGAGTCGGAGCTGCAGTATCCGGGGCAGATCAAGGTGACGGTGATCCGGGAGATGCGTGCGACGGAGTACGCGAAGTAGAAAGGAAGGCTCAGAGGCTCACAGGTACATAGGCTCACAGGAGACCTATGCGCCTATGAGCCTGTGAGCCTGTGAGCCTAATGATTCGTGTCCTCTACATCGGCGACGTCGTCGGCCAGCCCGGCCGGCGCGCGTTGCACCAGAAGCTCGAGACGGTGGTCGGCCGGGAGATGGTCGACTTCGTGATCGTGAACATCGAGAACGCCGCGGGCGGGTTCGGTGTGACCGAGGCCATCATCGAGGAGCTGAGCGATCTCCCCATCAACGTCTACACCTCCGGCAATCACATCTGGGACAAGAAGGACTTCGTCGACAACTACGAGCACTACCCGCACGTGATCCGGCCGGCCAACTATCCGGCCGGCAATCCCGGCACGGGCAAGGTGGTCCGGCAGACGGCGGGCGGCGTGAACGTGGCGGTGCTGCAGTTCATGGGCAACGTGTTCATGCCGCCGATCGACAATCCGTTCTACTGCGCCGACAAGGAGCTGGCGGCGCTGGGCGACGCGGCCAAGGTGATCATCGTCGACATCCACGGCGAGGCTTCCTCGGAGAAGCAGGCGTTCGGGCGTTATCTCGACGGCCGCGTCTCGGCCGTCGTCGGCACGCACACGCACGTCCCGACGGCCGACGAGCGCATCCTCCCCGCCGGCACGGCCTACCAGACCGACGTCGGGATGACCGGCGCGTACGACTCAGTGATCGGCTTCCGCCCCGACGAGGCGCTGCACCGCTTCCTCATGAACACGCCGCGCAAGCTCGAGGTGGCCAAGCGCGACATCCGCCTCTCCGGCGCGCTCATCGAAGTCGACGAGACCACCGGCCGCGCGGTGAAGATCACCCGCGTGCGCGAGGATGTAGGAGATTAGGCACAGAGGCGCATAGGCTCATAGGCTCACAGGAGTCGCTATGAGCCTGTGAGCCTATGAGCCTGTGAGCCTGTGAGCCTGTGAGCCTATGAGACTCGCCGTCGTCGCCCTCGGACACGTCCACGCCGAGGATCTGGCCGCGCTGACCACGCGCTTCGAGCATCTCGAACAGCTCGTCCTCGATGTCCCGCCGCGCGATGAGCTGGCGAAGCACCGCGCGGAATTCAACCGCGCGCTCGATGCGGCGAGCACCGACTGGGTGTTGATCGTCCGCGAGCGCGAGGTCGTGGACGACGCGCTGGCGCAGGAGGTCCTCGAGGCCATGAAGGCGGCGAAGGCGTGGGGCTTCCGCATCGCCTCGGTCCCGTTCTACGCCGGCCAGCCGCTGCGCCTCGGACGCCAGGAAGGAGAGCTGCGCCTCATGCACCGCCGCCACGTGCTGCGCCGCGGCGACCTGCTGGTGCAGGGGACGGTGGTGCGGCTGACGCACGCGCTGCGCTCCGTGACCTTCACCTCGTACGACGAGCACCGGAAGCACCTCGCCGAGCGCGCGGCGCCGCATTCGCCGCTCCGCCGCGCGCTGCTCTTCGTCCGCTATCTCCTCGGCTCGCGCACGCTCGACCGCAATACGCTGCGTTATCTCTGGATCGAAGCGGGCTTCGACGTTCCGAATAACTTATAATCGGCCGCGACCATGCGCGCCGCCCTCCTCTCCCTGCTCATCATCGATTCCCTCGCCTCCAGTCTCCGCGTCACTGGGCCTTCGTGACGGTGACGAACAATGAAACCCAACACGTGACGGTGATCTCCCCACAATGACCTCCACACTCCTGGCCGTTCTCTTCTCTCTGCTCTCCGTTCTTCCGCACGCGCCGTCGGAAGACGGCTATTACCGTTTCGAGCCGATCGCGCCGACGGACCGCACGTTCGTGGTGCTGCAGGTGCGGCAGTCGTGGCGCGACGGCTGTCTGCCCATCAACGACGTGGTGACGCGCAACGGCAACGCCATCACGGTGCGCTGGGGCCTGCGCGGCGGCGGCTGCCCGCTGGCCGTCCAGGCGTGGAGCGACGATGTGCCGCTCGGCGTGCTGCCGGCCGGCGTGTACACGGTGACGCTGCAGGTCGACGACCGCGGCACGCTGCAGACGCTGGAGACGCTGCGCCTCGTCGTAACCGAGGGAGCGCCGGCGGTGCGCCTCGAGCCGGCCATCGCCAGCACGGCCGGCGGGAGCGTGATCCGCTTCCCCGACATCTGCACCGAGAGCACCGTCAGCGTCGACGGCGTGCAGGTGCCGGCGCAGGTCGAGCGGTGCGTGCTCACCGCCACGCTGCCTGCACACGCGCCGGGACCGGTGAACGTACGGGTGGGCTCGTCGGAGATCGTCAACGGCGTGCAGTACGTCGATCCGGCGGCGGCGCCGGATCCGTCGCTGTACGAGCGCGTGCTGGTGCCGGTCATCTACAACGGGCCGGGGGCGTTCGGCTCGCAGTGGCAGACCGACACCATCATGCGGAACTTCTCGCGCTTCCCGATGGAGTCGCTCCCGGACGTCTCCCGTCCGCTGGCGACCCTCGGCGGGGAAGCGGCGACGTCGATCTCGGAGCGGTTCGGCAATCGGGCCACGGGTCTGGTGCTGTTCGTGCCGCGCGGCTCGGACCTCGGCTTCACCAGCCACATCCGCGACGTCTCCCGCGACGCGACGCAGTGGGGGACGGAGATGCCGATCGTGCGCGAGCGCGACACGCGCGAGACGCTCGTCTTCGCGAACGTCCCGTTTGACCCGCGCTACCGCCTGCAGCTCCGGATCTACGGCATCGACGGCGTCGGCTCGCCGATGCTCCTTTTCGTGGCTCCGAACGCCTACCGGCAGGTGGTGACGCGCGGCCCGTGCACGGCCATGCCGTGCAACAGCAACGAGCCGGCATACGCGTCCGTGGACCTGGGGCAGGTCTATACCGGCCTCACCGGCCGGCAGACGATCGCCATCCAGCAGCAGCTCGACCAGCCGCGTCGGCTGTGGGCCTTCATCACCGTGACGAACAACGACACGCAGCACGTCACGGTCATCTCACCGCAGTAGTTGTTGTCAGTTGTCAGTGGTCTGCGCGGTATGGCCCGGTGAGCCATGCCGCGCAGACAACCGACAACCGATGACCGGCAACAGCTTTACGCGGTGGCCAGAGTCGGCGCCATGGGCATCCGGCGTGGCGTCGCGCGGATCGTTCCGCTGGAGCGGAACTGGCGCGGCGACATGCCGTAGCGGAGCCGGAACTGCTGGCGGAAGTAGTTCTCGGAGTCGAACCCGCAGCGGCGGGCCACCTGCGAGACGCGGACGTTGCCGGCTTTCAGAAGCCGCGCCGCCTTCTCCAGGCGCTTCTCCTTCAGGAACTGGCTGAGCAGCCGTCCGGTGATGCGGTGGAACCGCCCCGAGATGTACTGCCGCGTATAGCCGAGCTCCTTGGTCACGGCTTCCACCGTGACTTCTTCGTCTGCACGAAGCCGGCGCCGCACCGTTTTGATGAGCGCTCGCAGCAGGCCGTCCATAAGATTCTCCTTGAGTGGACTGGGGACCGTTGAATGGCCGGTCGACCCGCGCTACCCTGCCTGGCGTTGCGTGGGACTCCCGACTTCTCTTTTTTGGATGGAGAAATTGTAGCGCAAAAACGGAGCGTACTGTGGCCGATGACGATTTTCTGAAAAGTGTGCCGTTGTTCGTCGAATTCGACCGAGACGAGCTCGAGCACCTCCGCCGGGGTCTGGTGAGCTCCCGATTCGGTCCCGGCGACGTGATTCTCCAGGAAGGAAACGCCAACCGCGCGCTGCACATCCTGCGCAGCGGACGCATTCGCGTGACCCGCGAAGTGCACGACCGCGAGGTCTCGCTGTGCGACCTGGTCCCGGGCCAGACGTTCGGTGAGCTGTCGATCATCGAGGACGGCGTGGCCTCGGCCACGCTGCGCGCCGTGAGCGAGGCCGAGGTGCTCTCCATCTCCATGAACGACCTGGCCGACTTCCTGCGCGTCAAGCCCGCCGCCGCCGCGAAGTTCTGGCGCGAGATCGCCATCGACCTCCGCCGCCGCCTGCTGCAGACCAACGACGTCGTGCGCAGCTACTTCGAGGTGAATCGCGCCCTGGTGGAGAACCCGACGTTCCGCGAGGCCTACGCGATGTGCAACCGATGAGCGCTGCATACGGCGGCTTCTGGATCCGTCTCCTCGCGGCCCTCATCGACACGTTCCTCTTCATGCTCGTGGAGGCGCCGTTCGTGCTGCTCGCGTACGGGCCGGGCTACTACAGCCTCGATACGACGCAGATGGTGCGCGGCTGGGTGGACGTGCTGGTGACCATCGTGATGCCGTTGGTGGCCACGATCCTCTTCTGGCGCTGGAAGCGCGCCACGCCCGGCAAGATGCTTTTGAAGCTGGAGGTCGTCGACGGCGACACCGGCGAGACGCCTTCGGTGGGACAGTGCGTGCTGCGCTACGTCGGCTATTTCCTGGCCGCGATTCCCTGCGGCCTGGGCCTGCTCTTCATCTTCTTCGACGAGCGGAAGCGCGGCTGGCACGACCGGCTGGCGAACACCGTCGTGCGGCGCCGCTGATCAGCGCTTCTTCGTCCACCGCTCCGCGTCGCGCTCCCGGTACTTGGCCATCATCGCCCCGAATTTCTGGTCGAGATCGATCTCCAGGGAGTTCGCCAGGCAGACCAGCACGAAGATCGCGTCCGCGATCTCCTCGCCCGCGTCGCCGGGATCTTCCCCCGGCTTCGGTTTCTTGCCGCCGTAGTGGTGCATGAGGACGCGCGCCAGCTCGCCCACTTCCTCGGTCAGCCGCGCCAGCATCGGCAGCGGCGGGAAGTACCCCTCTTTAAACTGGGAGATCCACTCATCGACTTCTTTCTGGACGCTTGCGAAGGCCATGTTAGGATTTTCGCGCAATGCGGGTCCTCACGGCGATGGTGCTGGGCGGGTTGATGGTCGCGGGAGCGGCGCAGGCGCAGGTGCGCCTGACCGTCAAGCGCGACGGCACGAAGATCATCACGAACTTCGGCGACACGGCCCGCGGCAGCAATCTCGACTGGCTGGCGAAGCAGCACGACCGGCGCTCGAAATACGACGACATCATCGAGCGCTACGCCGCGAAGTACCGCATCGATCCGACGCTCGTGCGCGCGGTCATCCAGGTGGAGTCGGACTTCAACATCATGTGCGTGTCGAGCAAAGGCGCGCGCGGGTTGATGCAGCTCATGCCCGGCACGGCGAAACGCTTCGGCGTCGCCAAGCTCCACGATCCCGACCAGAACATCCACGGCGGCGTGAAGTACCTCGCGTACCTGACGCGCCTCTTCCCGAACGACCTCCCGCGCGCGCTGGCGGCGTACAACGCCGGCGAGAACGCGGTCATCAAGTACGGTGGCATTCCTCCGTACCGCGAGACGCAGAATTACGTGAATCGCGCCATGACCGTGTATTACGGACGCCCTTATGGCGGCGGCGCCGGCGTGTCGTACGCGGGCCGCCGCTCCGGCCCGAAGCTGCGCGGAGGCTTCGGCAGGACGGTCGCCGCCGCGCTGATCCCGAGCGCCAAGTACCTCGGGCAGGTGGCCGCGCGCTGAGCGCGCTACAATCCGCGCGCGATGCCTGAGCGTGACCCGGTTGTGGCGCCCCCGTTCGATCAGGGCGTGTTTCTCCTGCATTACAACCGCGGCCGCGAGGCGTTTCAGGAAGGACGTACCGCCGAGGCCCGGCGCGAGCTGGAGGCGGCGCAGCGTCTGCGTCCCGACGACGCGGACGTGCTCAATCTCCTCGGCCTCGTGTACTTCAAGACCAACGCGTTCCCCGAGGCGGAAGTCATCTACCGGCGGCTGATCGGCGAGAACCCGAACGTCTTCATTCTTCACTCGAATCTCGGCCTGATCCTCTTCAAGGAGGGGAAGCACGACGAGGCGGAACAGTTCCTCCGCCGCGCCATCGACCTCCGCCCGAATTACGCCAAGTCGCACCTCTACCTCGGCCTGCTGTACCGGCAGAAGAAAAAGTACGGCCTGGCGCTGGAGCACCTGCGCTTCGCCGGCGCGGACAAGCTCGTGCGCGAGGTGGAGCAGGAGATGCGTCCCCCCGCGCCGCCGCCTGCTGCTCCTCCTCCGCCACCTCCCGCTCCCGTGCCCACGGCACCGAAGGCGGAAGAGAAGATCACCACGCAGAAGATCCACGCCTTCGTGGGGGAGAACGTCACGCAGCCGGGCAGGATCCCGACGCCGGCCGTGGAAACGCCTCCGCCGGCCATGGAAACGCCGCAGCCACCGGAGCCGGCCGTTACCGCCGCGCGCAAACTGCAGGACGCGGTCGACGAGCCGCAGCACGTCGAGGCGAAGAAGATCGACGTGGCGCGGAAGATCGAGGGGGCGTCGCGCACGTTCACGCTCCACGAGAACGGCTTCCTGGAGATCAACTTCGCGCGCAACGTCCACGTCAAGCGCGGCACCGTCTCGAGCTACTCCGGCAACCTGAAATTCATCGCCGAGTCGGGCCTCCTTGGCACGACGGCACAGACGCTCGTCAAAGCCGTGGGACAGGGCAAGATCTTCGTCTACGAGCGGGGCCGCAAGACCTTCCTCCTCGACCTCAACGACGAATTCATCTACGTCGAGGGAAGCAACCTCCTGGCGCTCGAAGACTCGCTCACGTACCGCGTCGAGCCGATCTACGACGCCTCGTACCAGCGCAAGATCGACACCGTGAAGATCTTCGGCAAAGGATCGCTGGCCATCTCCACCTCCATCGAGCCGCTGACCATGCGCGTCACGCGCGAATACCCCCTCTCCATCTCCTCCAACGCCCTCGTCGCCTGGACCGGCAACCTCATCCCCACGGTGGTCGACGACAAATCGCTGGAGACGGTCATGATCGAGAACACCGACGTAGGCGGGTTCAAGATCCGGTTCGAGGGGGATGGGGTGGTGGTGAGCGAGCAGTAACGTAGGGCGGGCTTTAGCCCGCCCATGGACGGGCTGAAGCCCGCCCATGGACGGGCTGAAGCCCGTCCTACGTTTCCTCGTGCGCCGCGCCCCACTCCATCGCCAGCTTGTACACCTCGCGCAGCTCCGCGTCGCGGTCCCAATTGGTGAAATAGGGGCGCAGGGCCGGGTCTTCGAACACGTGCTCCAGGACGCCGCAGAGGATGCGGTTGCGGGTGGCGGGGTCGGTGCGGCGGTAGAGCTTCTCCAGTTCCACGGCGATGCCGCGGACGGCAGTGGCGGCGCGGCCGCCGAGGCGGCGCCAGTGCTTCATGCAGCCGGCCAGTTCCCATGCGGCCTCGTAGCCGCCGTGGAGGTGCTCGCCCGGCGTGGGGTTCTCGTCGATGCAGCGCAGCAGGTAGCGGCGCATGAAGTCGACCTGCTCCTCGATCGGGATCTCGGGCTGGATGCGCGCCCAGGCCTCCTCGGTCAGCGTGAAGACGGCGCTCCACGTCAGCAGGTCGCCCGAGTCGATCCAGCGGCGGACGTCATCGCGCGCGATCGGCTCGTCGCTCTGCAGCAGCCGCAGAACGTCGGCGTAGCTCACCTCATGCTCCGACGCCCATCATCCGCACCGCCACGGGCACGATGATGAAGAGCTGGATGGCGTCGAAGACACCGTGGGCGATGATCCCCGGCACGACGTTCTTCGTCCGCCAGAAGGCGATGCTGATCACGATCGAGACCACGGTCACGCCCACCAGCATCATCGGATTGCCGTAGGTGAAGTGCGCCAGGGCGAAGAGGATCGTCGAGGCCACGAGGCCGATGCGCTTCTGCAGGAACGAGCGGAAGAAGAGCTCCTCGACCGTCATGGCGGAGAGGACGATCAGCGCCTTCTTCCACCACGCCAGCGCCGCCATCCACGGGATCATGGCCGGCGGCGCGGGCGGTTCCTTCATCGCGCCGGTGGCCTGCAGCAGCACGGCCACGAGCGCCGCCATGGCGATGGTGATCACCCAGCCGCCGACGCCGACGGAGAGCCCGATGGCCGCCACTTCCGCGGGCCGCTCGTGCCGGATCTGCAGGAACTCTTTCAGCGGCGGCCTGCCGCTGGCGGCCCACCATCCCACCAGGAAGAGGATGAGGATGCCGTGCATGGTGAAGATCTCGAGGAAGTTCAACTGCGCGATCTGCTTCGGCGTCGGCTGGTGCAGCGCCGAGCCGGTCACCAGCGCCGCCAGCAGGACCATGAAGCCGAGGAGCCAGAGGTAGGCGAACCACTTCGCCACGGGGCTCGGGAAGCGGTCGCAGCTCAGCAGGTTCCAGCGCTCGTTGAGCAGGACGATGGTCAGCCAGACGACGACGGCGAAACCGATGGTGACGGCGTAGATCATGCGCGGGCGCAGTGTAACGTACGGCGGGCTTCAGCCGGCCGCACGGGACGGGCTGAAGCCCGTCCTACGTTTCTCGCTCCGCGAGCACGTGCAGGCCGAGGTAGCCGAGGAGCAGCGCCACGCCGTAGAGGATCGTTACCGCGAACGTGCGCGGGTGCGCGAGCGGGTTCATCAGGCGATGGGCGATGTCGGCGAAGAGCGGCATCGGGTCCGTCACCACTTCCCAGCTGTTGAAGCGGACGAAGCGGCCGAGGTAGATGCCGAACGCCGAGAGGACGAGCGACACCGCGGCCACGAGCCACCCCATGCGCACGCTCCAGCGTCTGGCGATGGCGCGCTGCACGAGCATCACCGAGCCGTAACCGAGGAGCAGACCCGTGCCGGCGCAGGAGATGAGCAGCAGCACGTCGTACCAGAGCGGCACCGGCGGCCGCGCGCGCAGGTGAATGAAGTCGGTGACGATGTACGGCGCGTTGGGCAGGAAGAGCAGCCACACCACGAGCGCCGGCCAGCGCGTGATCTGCCACTTCGCCCGCGCGAACACCTCCGCCGCCACGAAGGGAATGGCCGCCAGAAAGAGATTCCAGTAGAGAAAGAAGAAAGAGGCGTTCTGCGCGCGCATGGCGCGGAGCGTCAGCAGCGCGCCGCACCAGACCAGGAGCGCGGAGAAGGTGAGGAGGCGTTTCATGCGGGACGCACGTCCACCTGGTTGTCGTAGAACGTCGCGCCGCCGCCGATGTCGGTGACGGCCTGCGACGTGGTGTGGTTTGCGTTCGTCCCGTCGCCGGTGAGCTTCGGCCACCACACCGACGGTGCGGAGACGACGCCCGGCCGCACGCGGTCGGTGATCACGGCCTCGGCGGTGAAGGCGCCGCGGTCGTTGAAGATGGAGACGCGGGCGCCGTTGGCAATGCCGCGGGTGGTGGCGTCGTCGGCATGGATCTCGAGGGTCGGCTTCCCCGCGGCGCGGCGCAACGAGGCGACATTCACGAAAGTGGAGTTGAGGAACGAGTGCGCGGGCGGGGAGATGAGCGCGAGCGGGTAGCGGCGCACGAGCTCCGGGTCGCGCTCCTCCGACTCGTATGGCGGGACGTACTCGGGGAGGCGGTCGAGGCCGTGCGCGGCGGCGCGCTCGGAGTCGATCTCGATCTTCCCGCTCGGCGTCGGCAGCTTCGCGCCGCGCGCGTACGGGCGGTGCGGCGAGGCGATGTCGAGGCGGATGTAGGCGCGCTCGCGCAGCTCTTCGAGCGTGAACGGCATGTGGCGCAGCACGCCGCGCATCATCTCCTCGTCGCTCTCGCGGAGCGCGGGATGGTCGAGGCCCATGCGCGCGGCGAGGCGGCGGAAGATCTCCGAGTTGGACAGCGACTCGCCGAGCGGCTCGATTGCGCGGGCGTTGAACATCACGAATGTGTGCCCGTACGCCTTGTGCAGGTCCTCGTGCTCGAGCTGCGTCGTGGCGGGGAGGAGCACGTCCGCGTAGTCGGCGGTGTCGGTCTGGAAGTGCTCCAGGACGACCGTGAAGAGGTCTTCGCGGCGAAGGCCGGTCAGTACGTTCTCGCGATCGGGCGCGACGGCGCCGGGGTTCGAGTTGTAGACGACGAGCGCATGCACGTTTTTCTGCGTGAGCGCCTCGCCGAGGCACGACATGTTGATCGTGCGCGTGCCGGCGGGACTGAGGTCGCGGCGCTGCAGGCCGGCGATGTCCAGCGACGAGAAAGTGCCGGAGGTCGAGAGCAGCGCGCCGCCGCCGACGTCGTCCCACGCGCCGGTGACGGCCGGGAGCAGCGAGATGGCGCGCACGGCGGAGCCGCCGCCGGCGTGGCGCTGCAGGCCGTAGTTCAGGCGGATGAAGGCCGGCCGCGTGGTGCCGTAGCGCTTCGCGAGATGCTCGATCGTCTCCGCCGGAATGCGGCAGGTCCGCGCCACCCGCTCCGGCTCGTAGTCGCGCATCACGCGCTCGCGCAGCGCTGCCCATCCGAGGGTCATCTCCTCGAGATAGCCACGGTTCTCGAGGCCGTCGCGGAAGAGGACGTGCATCATCGACAGCGCCAGCGCGGCGTCGGTGCCGGGGCGGATGGGGATGTGCTCGTCGCACGCGACGGCCGTGCGCGTCCGCAGTGGATCGATGCAGATCGTCGTCGCGCCGTTCGCCTTCGCCTCGCGCACGAACGGCCAGAGGTGCGGATTGGAGGTGAGGGTGTTCGTCCCCCACAGCACGATCAGCTTGGCGCCGACGATGTCCTCGGGGTCGGGCCCCATGCGCGTGCCGTACGTGACGTTGAGCGCCTCCGTGCCGGCGCTCGCGCAGATCGTACGGTCGAGCAGCGACGCGCCGAGGGCGTGGAAGAAGCGGCGGTCCATCCCTTCGCCCTGGATGAGGCCCATGGTGCCGGCGTAGGAGTAGGGGAGGATCGACTCCGGGCCGTGTGCGTCGCTGGTCTCGCGGAGCCTCGCGGCGATGAGGTCCAGCGCCTCGTCCCACGTCGCGCGGCGGAACTTCCCCTCGCCTTTCGCGCCGGTGCGGATCTGCGGGTAGAGCAGGCGCCCGTCGTGGTACGTGCGCTCGAGGTACTTCGCCACCTTCGTGCAGAGGAAGCCTCGGGTGACGGGATGGTCGGGATCGCCGGCCATGCGCACGGCGCGGCCATCCTGGACTGTGACGAGCATCGAGCAGGTGTCGGGACAGTCGTGGGGGCAGACGGCGCGGACGACTTCGGCCATTTGCACCGAGTGTAGCGCGAGAGCAGAATTCCGGCATGCTGCGCCGCACGCTCTTCACAAATCTCCTCGTCTTCGCCACATTTGATGACACCGCTCTGTAAGCGTTCCGTTGCGTCTGGCGCACGCGGGTGCTGTACGCTTCGCGACGTTCATCGCATGAAGCGCCTCCTTCTCTTTCTGCTCGTTCTCTCTTCTCCGCTCGCCCGCGCCGCGAACTGGCCGGAGCGTCCCACGCTGCAGGCCGTCCGCGCGGCGGCGCCGGTGGTCATCGACGGCGATCTCAGCGACGCCGCGTGGCAGGCGGCGCCGGAGTTCACCGACTTCACGCAGCACGACCCGACCGACGGCGCGCCGGCCACGCTGCGCACGAGCTTCCGCGTGGTGTACGACGACGAGGCCATCTACTTCGGCGCGCTCATGGAAGACACGGCACGGCCGACGGCGCTGCTGGTGCGGCGCGACTCGTTCGTCGAGACGGACTTCCTCTCGATCAACGTCGACTCGCAGCACGACCGCCTCTCCGGGGCGGCATTCACGATCTCGCCGGCGAACGTGCAGATCGACTCGATTCTCTACAACGACATCGGCGAGGACACGAGCTGGGACGCGGTGTGGGAGTCGCAGACGAAGATCCTCCCCAACGGCTGGGTGGCCGAGGTGCGGGTGCCGTTCTCGCAGCTCCGCTTCCCGGACCAGGCCAGCCACACGTGGGGGATCAACGTCACGCGGCGCACGGTGCGCACGAACGAGTGGGTGCGCATCGTCAACACCCGCAAAGGGGAGACGGGGTTCGTCTCGCACTTTGCCGACCTCACGGGACTGGAAGGGATCCGCCGCGAGCGGCAGATCGAGATCGTGCCGTACGCGGTGGCGCGCTCGGACGTGCGCTCGCGCTTCGACCGCAGCAATCCGCTGCTCGAGTCGCAGGAGGGGCGTTTCGACGGCGGGCTCGACCTGAAGTACGCGCTGACGTCGACGCTCACGCTGACCGGCACCGTCAATCCCGATTTCGGGCAGGTGGAAGTCGACCCGGCGGTGGTGAACCTCAGCCAGTTCGAGACGTTCTATCCGGAGAGGCGGCCGTTCTTCACCGAGGGGCTGAACATCTTCGCGTTCGGCGACTCGCCGGCGCGCACGCACATCAACTTCCTCTTTGCGCCGGAGACGTTCTACTCACGGCGCATCGGGCGCTCGCCGCAGACGACGGTGGACACGGCCTTCGTGACGCAGCCCGCCGAGACGACGATCCTCGGCGCGGCGAAGGTGACGGGCAAGCTCGGGAAGTGGTCGATCGGCGTCCTGGACGCACTCACCGACGCCGAGCGCGCGACGTACGTCGACGGAGTCGATTTCCGCAAGACGCAGGTCGAGCCGATGACGAACTACTTCGTCTCGCGCGTGACGCGGGAGCTGGGTGCGTCGCGCCTCGGCTTCATGGTGACGTCGGTGAACCGGCGCATGCCCGAGGAGCTCTCGCCGCTCCTGCGTGAGAACGCACTCACCGCCGGGGTGGACGGCTACACCGCCTTCCGCGACGGGAGCTGGATCTTCGAATGGGCGGCCGCCGGCTCGCGCGTGTCGGGGAGCGAGGAGGCCATCGCGCTGACGCAGCTGTCCTCCGCGCGCTACTACCAGCGGCCCGACGCGGGGCACGTGGAGCTCGATCCGACGCGCACGTCGCTCACCGGGCAGGGGGGACGGGTCATGCTGTCGAAGCAGACCGGCCTCTGGCGGCCAATCGTGCAGGTGCACGCGTACTCGCCCGGCTTCGAGACGAACGACGCCGGCTTCATGCAGCGCGCGGACATCATTTCCTTCAATGCCCTGACGCAATACGTGAACGAGCAGCCGACGAAGCGCTTCCGCACGCGCACCGTGTGGATGGGCGGCTGGACGAACCGCAACTTCGACGGCGACACGCTGGAGCGCGGCGTTTTTGCTGACGCGTTCGGGGCCTTCGCGAATTACTGGGACTACCGCGCGGCGCTGTTCCTCAACGCCGGCGCGTTTTCCGATCAGCGCACGCGCGGCGGTCCCGTGGTGCGCACGCAGCGGTCATGGTCCTCGGAGGTTTCGATCGAGAGCGACCGGCGCAAGCGCTTTTCGTTCGGCGTCGAGGTGGGGCTGGACGGCGGGGAGGAGGGATCGTACGAGCGCTCGGCGGGGCTGTCGCTGAACTATCGTCCCGCGCCGAACCTCACCCTCAGCGTCGGCCCGTACCTCTCCCGCTCGCACGAGGAGCATCAATACGTGACCGCGACCGGCG
Organism: Thermoanaerobaculia bacterium; assembly: GCA_035627015.1. Taxonomy (GTDB): domain Bacteria; phylum Acidobacteriota; class Thermoanaerobaculia; order Gp7-AA8; family Gp7-AA8; genus QHVT01. The sequence goes on from DASPMO010000168.1 coordinate 42,116, forward strand.
GCGACTACGTCTTCGCGGAACTGGAGCAGCGGTCGTTCGAGCTGGCCACGCGCGTCGACTGGACGCTCAGCTCGCGTCTCTCGTTCCAGCTCTTCGTGCAGCCGTTCCTGGCCGCGGGCGACTACCACGATCTGCACGCGCTGGCCGCGCCCCGCACGGCCGACTACGTGCCGTACGCGGCGGGGGTGGGCGAGCCGGACTTCAACTTCCGCAGCGTCCGCGGCAGCGCGGTGGCGCGCTGGGAGTTCCGCCCCGGCTCGGCGCTGTATGTGGTGTGGAACGAGAACCGCGCCGATGCGGTGCCCATCGGCGACTTCCGCTTCAGGCGCGACGCCCGCGCGATCGCGACCGCGCCGTCGCACGATGTGTTTCTGGTGAAGGTGTCGTACTGGCTGCCGCTGTGAGGTTTGCGACACCCGAGGCTACCTTGGGCGCGGACGCATTCAGGAACCTCTGCGCGACTCCGCCTCAGTTACGTCCTTTTTTTCTTTTCGAGGCGGGTAACGCGCATCTCGAGACGACTGACGCGGACCGGGATTGACTCCTCGTCTTCGCCTCCCTCCCAGGCAGCGAACCGGTTCGAGAGTTGCGTCACCGTCTCCGCGACGACTTGGAAGTCGCTGCGCATCCCTTCAAGCTTGATCTGCGACTGGTGCAGCTTGTCGACGTTTTGCGCGAGGCTTGTGAAGCGCTGTTCGAGATTCGTGAAGCGCTCGTCGAACTTCTGATCGAGGGAACTGATTGCCGCGAGGATTTCTTCTTTCTCTTCCATCACGCTACCGAGGCTACCTCGGTCTCTCCACCGAGGCAACGCTCCTACGCACGGTAGAACCTACGCGTTCCCGAACCGTTCCGCCGACCGCGCCCTGGCTTTCTCCGCCTCGATCTCGCGGTCCTTCGGCTCGGCGTTGGTGACCAGAGAGTCGATCAGCGTGCGGGCCACGGCGGCGATGTCTTCGACGGCCTTGTCGAAGGCCTCCTCGTTGGCCTTGGAGGGGCGGGTGAAGCCGGAGAGTTTCCTCACGAACTGCAACGACGCGTCGTGGATCTCAGCGTCGGTGGCGGGGGGCTCGAAGTTGAAGAGGGTCTTGATGTTGCGGCACATATTCGTCGCTACTCCCGTTCCAGGACCATTGCCACACCAATGCCGCCCGCCGCGCAGACGGTGACCAGGCCGTACTGTTCGCCCGTGCGCTGGAGCTCGTTGCAGACGGTGGTCACGATGCGCGCGCCCGTCGCGCCGAAGGGGTGGCCCAGGGCGATGGAGCCGCCGGTGCGGTTGATCTTGGTCGGGTCGATCTCGCCGACGGGCTCGCTGCGCCCGAGCTTCTCCTGCGCGATCTTCTTCGAGCCGAGCCACTGGATGTTCGATAGCACCTGCGCCGCGAAGGCCTCGTGCATCTCGATGACGCCGATCTCCTCGAGCTTGACCTTGGCACGCTCGAGCGCGGTCGGCAGCGCGAACACCGGCCCCTGCAGCAACTGGTCGAACGGGTCCGTGGCCGCGTAGGCATAGCTGCGGATGAAGCCGATCGGCTTCAGGCCCATCGCCTTGGCCTTCTCCTCCGACATCAGCAGCACGGCGGCCGCACCGTCGGTGAGCGGCGACGCGTTCCCCGCCGTAATGGAGCCGTATTTGCGGTCGAAGACGGGCTTCAGCTTGGCCATGGCGTCGATGGTCGAGTCGCCGCGGATCAGGTTGTCGCTGTCGACGACGTTGTCGTAGCCCGGCGGCACGACGACGGTCATGACTTCGTCCTTGAACCGCCCGTTCTTCGTCGCCTCGGCGGCGCGGTGGTGGCTCTGCAGCGCGAAGCGGTCCTGCGCCTCTCGGGAGATGCCGTTCTCCTTGGCCATCTTTTCCGCCGACTCGCCCATGGTCAGGCCGGTGGTCGACTCGGCGATGGCCGGCGCGTCGGGGGCGAGGTCTTTGGGACGGATCTTCGAGAACGCGCCGAGCTTGCCGCCGACGCTCTTCTGCTTGCTCGCGCTGACCAGCGCGTCGGAGAAGTTCTTGGAGAAGAGGATGGGGATGTCGGAGAGCGACTCCGACCCGCCGGCCACGACGGTGTCGGCGTAGCCGCGCGCGATCATGTCGGAGGCGGCGGTGATGGCCTGGTTGGACGACGCGCAGGCCTTGCTGACGGTGTAGCCGGGGATCTTCCGCGGCAGGCCCGTGCCGAGGATGATCTCGCGGGCGATGTTCGGCGCCTTGACCGAGGGGATGACGTTGCCGAAGACGACTTCCTGCACCTCGGCGGGATCGATGCCGCTGCGCTGCAGGAGCTCGGTGACGGCCAGCTTGCCGAGATCGAGCGCGGAGAGACGGGCGTAATGCGTCCCCGACTTCGCGAAGGGGGTGCGGATTCCTCGAATGACGGCGACGCGGGGGGTGTATTGCCAGGTCATGTCGCGGGAGCATACAACGCCGCGTGTTGTCAGTTATCGGTTGTCGGTTGTCCGCGATGCCCGGCCTGGTCGCCATGCGGCGCAGACAACTGACAACCGATCACCGACAACCAATTACAATCCCGCCCCATGCAATCCAATCCGCTCCGCGAAGGACTCGAGCAGGAGCGCGTGCCCGATGCTTCCTGTCTGGTCATCTTCGGCGCCTCGGGCGACCTGACGCAGCGCAAGCTGATTCCCGGGCTCTACTCGCTCGCGCACGAGGGGCTGCTGCCGCCGGGGCAGACGATCGTCGGCTTCGCGCGGGCGGAGATCTCGGACGAGCAGTTCCGCGCGAACATGCGCAAGGCGTGCGACGAGCACGCGCGCACCCGTCCGGTGGACGACGCCGTGTGGGAGACGTTCGCGAAGGGGCTCTTCTACGTGCAGGGAGAATTCGCGGACGGCGCGGCGTACGTGCGGCTCCGCGAGCGCCTCGAGGAGTTCGACCGCTCGCGCGGCACGGAAGGGCGCCGCATCTACTACCTGGCCGTCCCTCCCGACTTCTTCGACGACATCGCCAGGCACCTCGGCGCGGAAAAGATGGTCCGCAGTCCCGACGAGGGGGGGCCGTACACGCGCGTGATCATCGAGAAGCCGTTCGGCCACGATCACGAGTCGGCGCGCGCGCTGAACCAGATCGCGGTCTCGGTCTTCCGCGAGCGGCAGGTCTTCCGCATCGACCACTACCTCGGCAAGGAGACGGTGCAGAACCTGCTCGTGCTCCGCTTCGCCAACGGGCTCTTCGAGCCGTTCTGGAACCGTCAATACATCGACCACATCCAGCTCACCGTGGCCGAGTCGATCGGCGTGGAGAAGCGCGGCAATTACTTCGACAACGCCGGCATCGCCCGCGACATCATCCAGAACCACCTCCTGCAGCTCGTCTCGCTCGTGGCCATGGAGCCTCCGGTGGCCTTCGAGGCCGACGCGGTGCGCGACGAGAAGGTGAAGGTGCTGCGCGCGCTCCGCCCGATTTCCGAGGCCGTGCGCGGCCAGTACGTCGCCGGCTCGGTCCTCGGCGAGGACGCGCCGGGGTATCGCCAGGAGGAAAAGGTGCGCCCCGACTCGCGCACCGAGACGTACGCGGCCGTGAAGGTCTTCCTCGACAACTGGCGCTGGGCGGACGTGCCGTTCTACATCCGCGCGGGGAAGCGGCTGCCGAAGCGCGTGACCGACATCTCGATCCATTTCCGTCCCGCGCCGACGCCGCTCTTCAGCCGCCTCGGCCTGAAGATGAACGCGAACGTGCTGGCCATCCGCATCCAGCCGGACGAGGGGATCTCGCTGAAGTTCGACTCGAAGCTGCCCGGGCCGAACGTGCGCACGGCGCCGGTGACGATGGAGTTCCGCTACGCCACGTCGTTCGGCGCGGAGCCTCCCGAGGCGTACGAGCGGCTGCTGCTGGAGACCATGCTCGGCGACGCGACATTGTTCGCGCGCCGCGACGAGATCGAGACGGCATGGGCGTGGCTCGACCCGCTGCTGCGGCAGTGGGAGAAGGACGGCGATCCGGAGCCCTATCCCGCGGGGACGTGGGGGCCGGAGGCGGCGGACGCGCTCATTGAAAAGGATGGCCGCAAGTGGCGACGCCCGTAGAAGACCTCCGCGTCGACGTCGCCTCCATCGAGAAGCAGCTCGCCGATCTCTGGCGCGCGGAGAAGCACGACGGCGAGAAGGCGGTGACGAAGGCCGCGCTCTGGAACGTCGTCGCGCACACGTGGTCGTCGGAGCAGCACGCGTACGCGACCGACATCCTGGCCCGCGCCAGCGCGGCGGTGCCGCAGCGGACGATCGTCGTGCAGGCCGACCCGGCGGGATCGGCGAACATCGCCTCGTGGATCTCGGCGAACTGTCACCTCATCGGCGGCGGGCGGCAGGTCTGTTCGGAGGAAGTGTCGATCATGGCCGCCGGCGATCACGTGCACCACGTGGCGCCGCTGGTGAGCGCGCTGCTGCTGCCGGACATGCCGGTGGCGGTGTGGTGGATCGGCGACCTGCCGCGCGACACGCACGAGTACGCGGAGACGCTCCTGGAGCCGGCGGACCGGCTGATCTACGACTCGTCTTTCTTCGACGGCGTGGCCGATCTCGACCTGATCTGCCGCATCGCCGAGCAGACGACCACCGCGCCGGCGGACCTGAACTGGGCGCGCATCGAGGAGTGGCGCGCGGCGACGGCGTCGCTGTTCGACCCGCCGGCGATGCGGCAGCGGCTGGAGTCGATCCGCACGGTGCGCGTCTACAGCGGCGGCGGCGACTCGTTCGGCGCGACCTCGGAAGCGCTGCTGTACGTGGCCTGGCTGCAGGCGCAGACGGGACGCGAGCCGCGCCATGAATTCATCCCCGAGGGGAACGACGACGGGATCATCGCCGTGGAGATCCAGTTCAACGACTTCGCCATCGCGGTGCTGCGCGGCGACCGCGAGCGCGGGGTGGTGGTGGCGAACTCGGACGGCAGCGAGACGGCGCTCGACTGCGTGACGCGCTCGCTGGCGCGCAAGCCGGAGGACCTGATCGTGCGGCTGCTGAAGCGTCCCGAGGCGGACCGTGTGTATCTGAAGTCGCTCCGCATCGCACGGCGGCTGGCGTCATGAACCAGCGCATTTTCGAGAATCACGAGGACCTGTCGCAGGCGGCCGCGCGCGCGATCCTGCAGAGCGGCGCGAAGTCGATCGCGTTGACGGGCGGCTCGACGCCGAGGCGCCTGTACGAGATTCTCGCCCCGTCGTTGCCCGCGGGCGTGACCTGGGTGCTCGTCGACGAGCGCTTCGTGCCGCACGATGACCCGCAATCGAACGCGGCGATGATCGAGCGGACGCTGTTCTCGCGCGGCCTGCCTCCGCGCTGGTTGAGCTTCGATACGTCCCTGCCCGATGCGGCGGCGAGTGCCCGTGCGTTCGAGGCGCAATGGGATCTCGCGGAGCCGCTCGATCTCGTGCTCCTCGGGTGCGGGGAGGATGGGCACACCGCGTCTTTGTTTCCGGGGACGCCGGTGCTGGATGTGGTCGACCGGGTCGCGTCGGAGGTGTATGTCCCGCGCCTCGAGCAGTGGCGGGTGACGCTGACCATGCCCGTCATCCGCGCCGCGAAGATGCGGATGGTGCTGGTGAGCGGGGAGTCGAAGGCGCCGGTGCTCGAGGAGATCCGCGCGGGGGCGGACTATCCGGTGGTTCGTGCGACGCAGGGTGTCGACACGTGGTGGTTGATCACGTAGGGCGGGCTTCAGCCCGCCCC
>DASPMO010000169.1:0-3439 GCA_035627015.1 Thermoanaerobaculia bacterium
AACTTCGGGACACACGCGTGCAGCCGCCGGACAGACGCACGCAACTTCGGGACACACGCGCGCAGCCGCTTGCCGCTGCTGCTACGCTCAGCGCATGGCCTTCACGCAAACCAGCCAGTACCTCTCCATCACCACGCCGCTGGGGACGGACAAGCTGCTGATCCGCAGCATCCACGGCGAGGAGCGCATCTCCGGTCTCTTCCACTTCTTCGTGGAGGCGGTCTCCGAGGAGAAGGCGCTCGACTTCGCGACCATCGTCGGCAAGAGCGCCACCGTGAAGATGGCCCTGGCCGACGGCTCGACGACGCGCTACATCAACGGCATCGTGGGGCGCTTCGTGCAGGCCGGGAGCGACGCGCGCTTCTTCACCTACTTCTTAGAGCTGCACCCGTGGTTCTGGCTGATGTCCATGATGGTCGACTGCCGCATCTGGCAGAACAAGAGCGTCATCGACATCGTCACGGGCCTCTTCGGCGAGCTCGGGTTCACCGACTACAAGAACTCCACGACCGGCACGTACACCCCGCTCGAGTACTGCGTGCAGTACAACGAGAGCGCGTTCGCGTTCGTCTCGCGCCTGCTCGAGGATGCCGGCATCTTCTACTACTTCGAGCACGCGGACGGGAAACACACCCTGGTCCTGGCCGACGCCTCCTCCGCCTTCACCGACTGCCCCGGCGCGGCCACGGTCGACTACGCGACCTACGGCTCGTGGGTGCAGCAGAACATCGTCACCTCGGCCACCATCGAGCAGGCCGTGATCCCCGGCAAGTACGCCGTCGACGACTTCGGCTTCGAGACGCCGTCGACGGACCTCATGGGCTCCTCCGACAGCACCAAGGCCACGAACGGCAGCGCGCGCCGCATCTACGAGTACCCCGGCGGCTTCGTGAAGAAGGACGCCTCCGACGCCAAGGCCAAGCTGCGCATGGAAGAGCGGGAGGTGCCGAACAAGACCCTGCGCGGCACGAGCTACTGCCGGGCGTGGTATCCGGGCGCGAAGTCGACGCTGGCCAAGCACTACCGCGACGACGTCAACGCCGCCTACGCCATCGCCCGCGTCTCCCACAACGCCACCCCCGAGGCCTACTCGAACTCCTTCGAAGCCTTCCCCGCCGACCTCACCTACCGCCCGCCCCGCTCCACCCGCAAGCCGGTCATCCCCGGCACGCAGACGGCCATCGTGGTCGGCAAGTCGGGCGAGGAGATCTGGACCGACAAGTACGGCCGCGTGAAGGTGCAGTTCCACTGGGACCAGAAGGGGACGAACGACGAGAACAGCTCCTGCTGGATCCGCGTCGCACACGGGTGGGCGGGGAAGAGCTGGGGACAGATGTTCCTGCCGCGCATCGGGCAGGAGGTGGTGGTGAGCTTCCTGGAAGGCGATCCCGACCGTCCCCTGATCACCGGCTCGGTCTACAACGCCGAGCAGACCGTCCCCTACACGCTTCCCACCGACCAGACCAAGTCGACCATCAAGAGCAACGTCTCCAAGGGAGGCGGCGGCTTCAACGAATTCCGCTTCGAGGACAAGAAGGACTCGGAGGAGGTCTTCCTTCAGGCACAAAAAGACCTCAACACAATCATCAAGAACAATGAGACGTGGAAAGTCGGCACGAATAAAGAAGACGGAAAAGGGGACCAAACGGTTGACATTTATAACAATCGAACGGTGACGATCGAGAAGGGCACCGACAAGCTGCAGATCAAGGAAGGGAACCTCGACGTCGACGTCGACAAGGGGAACGAGACCCGCGACGTGGCCGGCACGCGCACGACCACCATCATCAAGAAGGAGACCCACACCAGCAAGGACGCCTTCGAGCACACGGTGACCAAGGACTACACGCTCACCATCGACGGCAACCTCTCCATCACCGTGGCCGGCACCGTGACCATCAAGTCGACCAAGGACATGACCCTGCAGAGCTCCGCCAACCTGACCGCCAAGGCCACCAGCGACGTGACCGTGCAGGGGGCGAACGTGACCAACAAGGCCACCAGCGATTTCAAGGCCGAGGGGATGAACGTGACCAACAAGGCCAGCATCAACCTCAACGGCGAGGGGGCCATGGTGAAGACGAAAGCCTCGGGGATGCACAACGTGGAGGCGGGAGGGATCCTGACGGTGAAGGGGTCGCTGGTGAAGATCAACTAGCCTGTCATCCTGAGCCGCGCAGACGGCGAAGGAGCCCCTGCTGAAACCCCGTGCGCGCTCCGTAGGCGGGGGATCCTTCGCCGTCTACGCGGCTCAGGATGACACCTTGGCCACGATGACATGCACGTCGTAATCGACGCTGCTCCGCTCGTGCAGCCTGACCCGCCACGGCACGTGCGGCTCGTCGCGTACGATCTCGAGCCCCAATTCGCTCATGAGCGCGTGCAGCACCGGCTCCGAGGCGCCGCGGTTCGTGCCGCGTTGCGAGTGGCCGCCCAGCCATCCTTCCACGGGAGTCGCGGTGGGGGCCCAGTCGTACGGCGTGGCCACGAGCAGCTCGCCGCGCACGACGCGGGCGAGCTCGCGGAGCGCCTCGCGCGGCGCGGCCACGCAGTCGAGGATGTTCAGGCTCGCGCCGAACTGGAACGCCGCATCGCCGAACGGCAGCGCCGCCGCATCGCAGCACCAGAAGTCGACGTGTCCGCTCGTCGCGACCTCCACCTCGTGCCGGTCGTACACCACTCCGACCCGACGGCGCGGGAAGCGCACGCGCTTTTGCCGCAAGGCCTTCGAGGCCACGCGCAGCATGGCGAAATTCAGGTCGACGCCGAGGGTGAGCGCGTTCGTCCGCTCGGCGATGGCGAACGTCACGCCGCCGGTCGCGCATCCGACGTCGAGGGCCAGGCCGCGCGGCTCCGCCAGCTCGAGCAGCTTCCGGGCGGAGTGCGTGACGTAGTGATCCTCGGCATACATGCCGGTGTGCTGCCGCAGCGTGTCGTAGGGCGAGCCGGCGCCGAGGACGTCGCCGAGGAGCGACTCCAGCTCCGGGGAGAGATCGTCGCGCAGCAGCACCTGCAGCGGGTTCGCCGTCAGCCAGGCGCGGATCGGGCCGACCAGCACGGGGATTCCGTCGATGACCGGATACTCGCGCTGGCACCCCGCGTTCATGCACTGCAGGATCCCTTCGAGCAGATCGTCGTCCTCCTCGCGCACGGCCTGGGCGACCGACAGCGGGGCCGCGCGGCAGACCACGCAGACGGGCCGCAGGGCGTCGAAGTGCGCGCGTCTCATCAGCCGCCGATCAGCACCGTCGGGCAGCCCGGCGGCAGGACCTTTCCGGTCGGACTGGGGATCGGCGCCACGCAGGCGGTGTGCGCGGTCATGTCGCCCGCGCGCGCGGCGGGCATGTTCCCGATCAGCACCGTCGTCGAGCCGAGGGCGATCATCCCGGGGCCGCCCGGCACGCAGCTCGGGAGCGTGCACGGCGTGGTGGTGTCGGTC
>DASPMO010000170.1:0-20509 GCA_035627015.1 Thermoanaerobaculia bacterium
CCGAGCTCTACCCCGAGCACGACCTGTTCATCCAGCTGATGAAGATGAAAAACACGATGCGATGGGCCATGGGCGCCGACCCCATCACCCATCTCGGCCACGAATACTACGACTGAGGGGCAGGATTGTCCGAGCACGCGCGATCGCGGCGGTGAGGAACGGTTCGCACGGGATCGGTTGATGTGATTCCTTCCGCGATGGCACCGATTCCTTCCGCGATGGCACCGATTCCTTCCGCGATGGCACCGATCCCTTCCGCGATGGCACCGATCCCTTCCGCGATGGCATCGATCCCTTCCGCGATGGCATCGATTCCTTCCGCGATGGGATCGATCCCTTCCGTGATGGGATCGATCCCTTCCGTGAAGGCATCGATGCCTTCCGCGATGGCATCGATCCCTTCCGCGATGACATCGATGCCATCCGCGATGGGATTGATGCCATCGGCGATGGGATTGATGCCATCGGCGATGGGATCGATGCCATCGGCGGTGAAATAGAATGCATTCGCGACTGCGTCGATCGCACCTATGGTGCAGGAAGCTGCATCTTCGATGACGATCGCGCGAACCGCGAAGGTCCCTCGAGCCCGGGAGCGGATCGCCGCTGATGAACGTGAGCTTGCCTTCCAGCGGCATGATGCGGCGCCTCGGCATAGTGCCGCGCCAGCACGTCGTCCCCGAAGTCGCCCTGCGGATTCCGCCAGACGGTGTGAATGTGGTTCCCGCCGTTCTCCGTGTTGTCGTACTCGATCAGCACCGTCGGACCGTGAATGCGGTAGTAGTGCCGCTGGCCCGGCTGCGCGCCGCCTGCCCAGGCGAAGTGCAGCTTCTCGATTCCGGCGCGCCGGATCTTCGCGATCTCGGCGTCCGCCGTCGGCTGCGGCGCGTTGCGGACGTACACGGCCACGAGCTCGAGCAGCGCCTGTCGCTGCCGCTCGGTCATCGCCGAGGCGGCGAGGCCTTCAAACCGCTGCAGACGAAGCGAGCGATCGGTTCCTGTGACGATGTCGGCCGGCGCACGAGCGCTGATGACCGCCTGCGCGCGCTGGGCGGGGTCGAGCGACTGCAGAAACGCGCGCGCCTGGTGCTCCTCGTCGCGCAGCAGCTGCCATCCGGCGCGAGCGCCGCTCGGCACGCGGGCAGGGTTCGCGCCGATGAACATCGGTGTGTACGACGTACCGCGCGGTGTATGCGTGACATTGAGCGAAAGGTGATGCCCTTCGAACCGCCAGCCCCACGGCAGCGCGGCGGGATCGCCGAACAGCGAGAAGAAGTACCGCGCCGGATCGCGGAAGCGGCTTCCTTCCAGCCGGCCAAGGATCGGTTCGAGCTCGATGACGCCCGCCGCCTTCCGGTATCCGGCTGGGCTGAGGTTTGCGCGCAGGAATGAATGAAGCAGCGATGTCTGATCTTTGTTCAGGTCGCCGAGGGGAAGGCCGCCGCGTGACCGGGGAACGTAATGCCAGTCGAAGCGCTCCTCATCACTGAAGCGGAAGCTCGCCTTCTGACGCATTGCCGGAGCGAGCGACGAGAGAAACGTGCGGAGCGGATCGACAGTCGCCGCGGCGGCGATCAGCAACAGCGACGCGGCTGCGACGATCGATCTCATGTCTGTCGTGCCCACTCTTTCTCTTCCACAGCAGCAACACGGTTGCCGGTAGCGGGTGGGGAATCTCCAGCGATAGCTATCACGTGTCGAACCAATCTTACGAATTAGTATCCCTGTCAGAGTCCACGTGCGCACCCACAGAAGCATCCGTAGATACACACCCGCGCCTAGCTCGCTGGCGACCATTGTGACCTGCTCGAAAGCCATCGCAATCGCGAACGGCAAAGGAAGCGCCACCATGAGCGCGAAAAACGAGGCCACCGTCGGGTAATTCCGTTTCACTTCGACTTCCCGTGCGGTCTTGTCTCCGCGCCAGTTTGTGTCGAAGACGCGGCGCAACCGCCTGTTCCACGATGTAGGACTGCCCCGTCGCCTTTCATCACGACGAAATCAGAGATGTGCATGATCGCCGCTGTTCTCGCGCGATGCACAGACGTTGTAAGCAGAACGAGAGATTCCCGTAACAAGCCGCCGCGCTCTGCGCTCACTTTTGCGTCGATGACGGCGGTGGCCGGGTGCTCGCGCGCTTCGGCGACGGGGATGAATCTGCCCGTGGCAGTCCAGGAGGGGAACACCGGCCCGCCCACCGGGGAGCGCAGGCGCGGGACGCCTGCGCGGCAGCCGGCGGCGACGCCGGCGGTCCGTGACGAGCCGAAAGAAGGAGATAAGTTAATTCCAAAATAATATCTTGACGATCCCTTGCAACGCGCTGAAGATCGCTGCACTTCACAGAAAGGAGTCAGTCAGATGAGTGTCAGATCCCGTTTGTGGCTCGGTGCCCTTACCCTTCTCGTCGTCTGTACGTTTGCCGCCCCCACCACCAAGGCCAACAAGAATCCGTGTGACGTCTGTGGGGCCACCTGCATCATGGAGTACCGCGAGGGCTGGAGCGACTGCGGCGGCTCCCCGGCCGGCTGCTGGAGAACGACGGTTTGCTAGTGACCCGGGTTGCGTGTCTGCGTAAAGCGGCCGCGCTGGCAGGGTTCCTGGCGTCCTGTCTTTCCTTGGGTGCGGCCGCCGTCACCGTCGTCCGCACCCCGGAAATCGCCGCCATGGATGCCGGTCCTGTCTGGGCGAGCGTCGCCACCTGGGACCACGCCGAGGAGCGCATCGTCATCGCCGATCCCGGAAGCGGCCGCATTTACGTCTACGACACCGGCGGCCGGGTCCAGCGTCGCGTCGAGAATCCCGGCCGCGGTCCTCTCGAATACACCAAAGCGAACTACGCGGACCGCGTCGGCAACCGCTATCTGATCGCCACGTCGTCGTATCAGTGGCTGTGGTTCGACCGCGACCTTCGCGCCACCGCGGCGTGGGAGCTCGACTGGGACACCGGCGCGCCTCACTCGCGGCTCGATACCTCCGAGTTCGATTTCACCGATACGCACCTCTACACCATCGGCGCGACGATGAACTTCGAAGGCAAGTGGTCGGACAAGGGCGTGTTCGCGGTCTCGCTGAAGGACCGCGGCGTCCGGCGCCTGGCCACGTTCGCCAAAGACATGGAGGAGTTCAGCTTCTACAACGAGCCGCCGTTCAATCTCGCCGTCTGTTCCGGACAGCCGTGGCTCCTGAAGATGGGTCCCACGGTGTCGATCATGGAAGCGCGCGACAACGGGAAACGCCTGCGGAGCTTTCCGGCCGAATTCCAGAAGCGGCCGGCCATTCCGCTGCTCAACGACGCGAGCTCGGTCCGCGGCCGCCGTGCCGCGCTGCGCAACAGCACGATCGCGTCGGGCCTGTTCTGTTCCGGCGACCGCCTGCTGCTGCTCGCGCACAAACCGAGGGCCGGCGGCGGGCAGCAATGGCTCGTTTATCCGATCGATCCGGTGCAGGACGCGATGTCCACGCCGGTCGAGTTGCCCACGACCGCGGACGAGATCGTGTTCGTCCCCGGACAGAAGCGTTGGGCGGTCCTCGAAAAGGGACCGATGAAATACGTCGGGGTCCAGCCGCTGGTGCGCATGATCTCGTTCCCGCGGCCGGCGATGACTCCATCGAAAGCGAACAAGACCGCGCCATGAGAGTGATCCAACGGATGTTCTGGTGCATTGCGGCGGCAGCGCTGTTCTCCTGCGGCGGGGCCGAGGAGGCCCCGGCACTCCCCGCGGCGGTCACCCACACGCTCGGGGCGACGCCGCATCGCCTCTCCGTCGTCTTCTGGCCCGAGACGTCGGGCTGTGTCTCGTGCGATCACATGATCTCCGAGGTCATCGCCGGATGGCAGAAGGCGCCGGATGCGCAGATGGTCGTCGTGACGGTGGTGCCGGATCGCGCGCGCGCGTCGCAGCCGTGGCATCCGGGCGTCGTCGTGCGGCTGACGGCGGAGGACTACGGCCGCTACGGTGCGGGCTCGCCGCTGCCGCGCGTGGAGATCCGCAATGCGAAAGGGGCCGTGCTGCTGTCGCGCAGCATCCCGAACAACGGTCTCCAGGCCGACCTGCTGACCGAGGAGATGCTGGCCGCGCGCTCGTTCACCGCTCCCATTTCCGTGGCCGCTCAATGAGGCCTGCCGCGACCGCGCTCATGGCGCTGCTCGCGGTTCCACTCCTGGCGGGGTTGAGGGTCGAAGACGCGGGAGGGCGTCCCGTTGCAAACGCCACCGTCACGATCCTCCTCGACTCCTCCGGCAAAGCGTCGCGGGTGTTCGGGGAGGAGCCGGTCGTGTACCGGACGGACGATCGCGGCACGCTCCCCTTCGCGCTGCCGCGCACGCACGGCGCGGTGGTGGTGGTCGATCACGAGCTTCATGCCCCGGCGATCGTCACGGTGGCGCCGGGAGACACGGTCCGTCTGCAGGAGGGACTCACGCTCCGCGGGCGCGTCACGGGAGAGGGAGAGACGCCGCCGGGCCCCGGCACGGTCTGCGCGATCCGCTCCGTGCCCATCGGACAGAGCGGACGGGCCTTCGACGTCAAGCGCTGTGCGAGCGTGGAGCCAGGGGGGACGTTCACGCTGCGGGCGCTGGCGGAGGGCCCGCAGCGGCTGGACGTGCGCGTGCCGGCCTATCTGCCGCTCGTGAAGACCATCACCCTGCCCGAAGGCGCGTGGAACGGCCGCCTCGACCCGGGAAAGCGTGCGTTGCTGCAGGTGGAAGACGCCGCCGGCCGCGGGGTGGACGCCGCGACGGTCGAGTGCGACGGCGCGGTGCCGGTCACGGCCGACGCGCACGGTGCCGCGCTCGTGTCGGTGCCGTCGGCGTCCGCGAGCTGCCGCGCATTCGCATCCGATGGAGCGGAGTCGCCGGGTGTCACGATCGAGGCTCCCTCCACGGCGCGGCAGACGCTGCGCCTGCGCGCGCCCAGGCTCGCCACCGGCACGCTGGTCGCGAACGACGGCAGCGACGCGCCGGAAGCGCGCTTCACGATCGTCACGAAGCTCGGCGAGGAAGGACAGCTCGCCACGGGCGTGGCGCCGCTGCCGGAGAGCCGCGAAGGGGTGTTCCGCGTGCGGCTTCCCGAGGAGGGGCCGTATGCGCTGCGGATCAAAGTGCCCGGGATGCTGCCGCTGACGACCGACTGGTTCACGCTGCCGCCGGGCGGCGGTACGGCGGACCTCGGAACGCTGATCGTGCGCCGCGGCGCGGGCCTCCGCGGCCAGGCCGTGGACGCGGCGACGCAGCTCCCGCTCGCGGGCGCGGTGGTCTCGCTGGAGGCGCAGGGACGCGCGCGCCTCGTCCTCGGCAGCCACGGCAAGGCGTCGACGGTGACGGACAGCGACGGCTCGTTTCTCGTCGCGGGCGTCGGCATCGGGAGCTATCGCCTGCGCATCGAGAGTCCCGGCCTGCCGCCGTTCGTGACCGCCGCCGACCTGGCGGAAGAGAGCGTCCGCGCGGCCGGCACGATCGCGCTGCATCGCGGCGTGCGGCTCTCGGGGCGCGTGCAGCGCGACGACGGCGAGCCGCTCGGCACCGCGCGGATCGAGCTCGTCCCCTCGCGCCTGTACGACACGGAGCCGGTCGCATCCGCGGACGTCGCCGGCGGCGGCGCGTTCGGGCCGATGGTCATCGCGCCGGGGCTCTATCGCCTCCTGGTGCGCGGCGACGACCTCCTGTCGGATCAGGAGATCGAGGTTCCAGCGGGCGAAGAGTCGCTCGACGTTCCCGTGCGCATCCGCTCGACGCGCCTTACCGGCATCCTCCGCGACAACGGCGTGCCGGTCTCCGGCGGCGAAGTGCTCCTGCAGCGCGCGGCGGCGCTCCGCGGCAACCTCGGCGTGGCCCTGGCGCGCAACGCGGGCCTGGGCCGGGAAGTCTGGTCGGGGCGCTCCGACTCGCAATTCAGCGCGCAAGTGAACGACGCCGGCGTGTTCAGCGTCGACGACGTTCCTGCCGGCCGGCTGGTGCTCGAGTACTTCGGCACCACGGGCGAGCGCGTGACGCGGACGGTCGACGTTCCGGACGAGCAGGACGCCTCGGTAATGGTCGATCTCGGCGGCTGGGCGCTGCAGGGACGCATCGATGACGGCGAGCTGGAATCGGGACTGGCGGCGCGCGTGGAGCTCGTCGACGGCAACGGCACCGCGGTCTTCCGTGGCACGGCGGATGGCTCCGGCGGATTCACGATCGATCACCTGGCGCCGGGGACGTACGACCTCGTGGCCTCGGCGGAGGGATACCGCTCGAGCGACCCGCTGCGCGTGGTCGTCGGCAACGAGGCGCCGTCGCCGCTGCACCTCCGCCTGACCAAAGCCGCGGAGGCGACGCTCGACCTGGAGTTGAAGCGCGACGACGGGTCGCCTGCCGGGGGCGTGGCGGTGGCGGTCGTCGACGCCGTGGGGCGCCAGCTCCGTGCGGTGCCGACGTGGCCGAACGGGAAACTGCACGTGACCGGCCTCCCTCCCGGAACGGTCCACGTCATCTTCTCGGATCCGCTGTCGGGCGTCGGAGCGTCCGCGCCGATTGCACTCCGGTCCGGAGCGCAGACCGTGAGCATGAAGCTCGCGCCGGCGAAGGAGCTGGTCGTGCGCTGCGAATCGACCTCCTGTTCCGGCACGAAGCTCGGGTCGCTCGCGCTCCGGAACGAGCACGGGATCGACCTCGCGCCGTTTCTTCCGCGCGCCGGCGCCGTGGTCTACTCCGCCGGCGGCTCCGCGCTCCTCGGGCGTCTCGCACCGGGAACGTACGCCGTCACCTCGAGCTCCGGCGCGTCGCGTCTCGTCCTCGGCAGCGGACCGGGCGAGACGGAGCTGTTCGTGAAGCGTTAGGGTTCTCGCGAGTGCCAACGGGCTGAAGCCCGCCCTACGTCGAGCACCCCTCTCGCCAGAAGCGCGCTCAACGTAGGACGGGCTTCAGCCCGTCGGCACTCGCGAGACTCTGTGGTCAAATGCCCTCGTGAGGCTTCGCGCTCCCCTCCTCTCTCTTCTCGTCCTGCTCTGCGCCTGCAAAGAGCCGGAGAACGTGCAAAGCGGCACCGCCGCCGCGGCGGGCGACATCGTGCTGGTCACGATCGACACGTGGCGGGCGGATGCGGCGGGGTTCGCGGGGAACGCGGCCGTGAAGACGCCGTTTCTCGATGGGCTGGCCAATCGGGGGGTGGTGTTCACGAACGCGCATGCGCACAACGTCGTCACGCTGCCGTCGCACGCGAACATCCTCACCGGGCTGAATCCGTATCAGCACGGCGTGCGGGAGAACGCGGGGTACGTGCTCGACGAGAGCGTCGAGACGGTGGCGGAGCGGCTGCGGGCGGCCGGGTATGCGACCGGTGCGTTCGTGGGAGCGTTTCCGCTCGACGCGCGTTTCAACCTCGACCAGGGATTCGACGTCTACGACGACAACTACGGCAAGGGACGCGCGTCGTCCGACTTCGTGCTGCAGGAGCGCGGCGCGGGTGCGGTGCTCGAAGCGGCGGCGGCATGGTGGCGAGGCGCCGCGGGGCGGAAGCGGTTCCTGTGGGTGCACTTGTACGACCCGCACGCGCCGTACACGCCGCCGGAGCCGTTCGCGGGCCAGTATCGCGGCCAGCCATACCTCGGCGAGGTGGCGGCGGTGGATGACGCGCTGGCGCGGCACCTCGGGCCGCTGCTGGACGGGCAGACCACCGTGATCGTCACCGCCGATCACGGCGAGGCGCTCGGCGACCACGGCGAGCTCACCCACGGCCTCTTCACGTACGAGGCCACGCTGAAGGTACCGCTGCTCGTCGTCGCGCCCGGCCTCGCGGCACGGCGCGAGAGCGCGTACGCGCGGCACATCGACATCGCGCCGACCATCCTCCAGCGCGCCGCGGTCACCGCCGCGCTGCCGGGACAGTCGCTGCTGCAGCCGCTGCAGAGCGCCGACACGTACTTCGAGGCGCTCTCCGCGTCGCTGAACCGCGGCTGGGCGCCGCTGACCGGGATCATCCGCGGCGACCTGAAGTTCATCGACCTCCCGCTGAGCGAGCTGTACGACCTGCGCGGCGATCCGGCCGAGGCGAAGAACCTGTACGCGGAGCGCCGGCGCGACAGCACGGCCGCGCGCGCCGAACTGCGCAAGGTGCAGGTGGCGCCGTCGGAGGGACGCAGCGTCTCCGCCGAGGAAGCGGCGCGCCTGCGCAGCCTCGGCTACATGATCGGCGCCTCCGCGACGAACGTCACCGCGGCCGACGACCCGAAGAACCTGGTGCACATCGACGCGAAGATCCACCGCATCATCGAGCTGCACCAGCAGGGCAAGGGGGACGCGGCGGTGACGCTCGCGCGCGAGGTGGTCCGCGAGCAGCCGCGCATGGCCTCGGGACAGGAGCTGCTCGCGTTCGTGCTGCAGGAATCGGAGCGCGTGCCCGAGGCCATCGACGTCCTGCAGACGCTCGTCAGATCGGGACAGGCCTCGGCGTCCGCGAAATCGCAGCTGGCCAAGCTGCTCACCGAGACGGGACGCGCGCCGGAAGCGCTGCAGATCCTCACTCCCCTCGCCACGGGCAGCAGCGATCCCGACATCATCAACGCGTACGGGATCGCCTTGTCCGAGGCGGGACGGCTCGGCGATGCGGCCGCACAGTTCCGGCGCGCCATCGACCTCGATCCGAACAACGCGCCGGCGTGGCAGAACCTCGGCATCGCCGCGCTGCGCGGAAACGACGTGCGCGCCGCGGAGGAACATCTCACGCGCGCGCTGCAGCTCAACCCGCGCCTGCCGCTGGCGCTCAACACGCTCGGCGTCGTCTACGTGCGCAAGGGCGATCCGGAGCGCGCGGCGCAGGCGTGGAAGAGCTCCTTCGCCATCGACCGGCGGCAGTACGACGCGCTCTACAACCTCGGCCTGCTCTCCGCGCAGCGCGGCCAGCGCGACGAGGCCCGCGGCGCGCTGGCCGAGTTCGCGCGCATCGCCCCGCCGGCGCGCTACTCGCGCGAGATCGCCAACGCGCGGCGCGCGCTCGAGGCGTTGCGCTGAAACAAAAATGCCCGCCGGCGGAAGCCGGCGGGCATTCGAGTGAAGCGGGAAACGACTAGAAGGTGAACTTGCCGCCGACGCGGTACACGCGCGGCGCCTGGAGCTCGGTGATGCGATAGCCCTGCGGCGCCGAGACGTCGGTGCCGGCATTGTTGAAGATGGCACCGTTGCGCTGCAGGATCGTGCGGGCGTTGGTGGCGTTGAAGACGTCGGCCGAGATCGTGAACGTGGCCAGGTTGAACAGGCGGAAGTCCTTGGCCACGCGCAGGTCGAGCTGGTAGACGTCGTCGAAGCGGCGCTCGCCGATATCTTCGAGGACCACCGTGGCCGTGCCGCCGCGGACGGTGACGCTGTCGCGGAGAACGTTCGGATAGCCCTGGCGATAGAGCAGGTTCGCGCCGATGTTGATGTCCCACGGGGCGACGTACACGCCGGCGATATTGGCGTTGTACTTCGAGTTGATGAACACGTTGCCGAACGCGCCCGAGCCGGCCGACTGCGGGGCGAGCTGGCCCCCGGCGCAGGCGGGCGGTCCGCCGTACACCGGCAGCGACACGCCGTTGACGATGCCCGTGCTCGGCAGAGCCTTGGTCGGGTTGGCGAACGAGTTGGCGCCGCAATCCTCGGTGTAGTCGTTGTAGCTGGCGTTGACGCGCATCATCCACTTGCGGGACATGCGCTTCGTGGCCGTCACCTCGAAGCCGTTGTAGGTCTGCGAGTAGTCCGGACGGTTGGTGATCACGCCGTACTGCGGCGTGGCCACGTTGGCCTTGAGCTGGTAGACGTCCGTCGTGCCGGTGGTGAAGGTGTGGCCGTTGCCGGTGAACGTGCCGCCGACGGTGCGGGCCAGTTCGTAGTCCGCGGAGGTGTAGAAGTCGCCCGCGCCCTGAGTCTTCTCGTAGCGCACGACCGGGAGGTCGTTGTTCACGCGGTGCGTGACCGTGAGGCCGACCGAGAAGTCGTTCCACAGCTCGCGCTCGAAGCCGACCAGGAACTCGTCGGTGGTGGGCGGCGACATGTCGTAGTCGACGCGGGTCGTGGAGCCGATGGCGGTCGGGTTGGTGGCGTTGATGCCGGACCAGTCGCGCACCCTCTGCAGCTCGTTGCGCTGGATGACGTGGTCACCGTTGGCGTCGACGCCGAGAATGCGGAAGAAGCTGTTGCCGACGGGGCTGGAGCTCGAGACCGCGGAGCCCATCTGGCTGACGTAGCGGTTGTAGCCGGCACGCAGCAGCGTCTTCTTCTGGCCGCCCACGGCCCAGGTCACGCCGAGGCGCGGCGAGAGACTGGTCCAGTTCATCTCTTCATCCTGGCCCGGATAGTTGACGCCGGGAAGCAGTACGTTGAGCGAGCCGCCCGCGCAGTTCGCCGAGGCGATGCAGGGGAGAGTCAACGGCGTGCCGATGACCGGGCTCGGATCGACGTTGAGCGCCTGAATGGCCGACGACTGGTCGTCCCAGCGCAGGCCGGCCTGGATCGTGAGATCGCCGACCATGATCGTGTCGCCGAGATAGAGCTCGTTGTACTTGCCGGAGTACGAGGCCGTCGGCTGGCGGTACAGCCACGCCGTGGCGCAATTGGCCGGCAGGCCGTTGTTGGTGCAGAGGGCCGAGCCGGCGCTCTCATCCCAGTAGCCGAAGGCCGGGCCGGGATAGATGCTGACCGAGCTGACGGGCGTGTCGCGGAAGCCGTAGCCGAACTTGAACTCGTTGCTCACACCGGCGATGTTGGTGAAGAACGAGCCGTCGGCGCGGTACTGCTTCTGCGGACGGTCGGTGATGTACGTGTAGAAGTTGCCGTGGTTCACGCCGGCCGCATCGACCCAGCGCGACGGCGCATCGGGACCCTGGCCGGAGTTGCCGTAGAGACCGAAGCCGCCTTCGACCTTCGACCACATGCCGGTCAGGTAGAAGTTGTTGCCGAAGAGCTGCGTGTCCTCGAGCTTGTAGACCGTGGTCGGGCCGGTCTGCATCCACGACGTCTCGAACGGACGGGTCGAGGAGATGTCGCGCGCGTTGCGGAACTTGTCGCCGTAGGTATACGAGGCGACGAAGCTGTTGCTCGTGAAGAGCTGCGCGTTGAGCTTGAGATTCTTGTTGCGGAGGATCGTGTCGTCCGGAATGAAGACCGCCGGGGCGGGCTTGGCCAGCGACTGCCACGTGGAGATCTTCTGGTCCGCGCGAGCGCCCCAGATCCAGACGCGGTCGCGCCAGATCGGTCCGCCCAGCTCGGCGCCGTAGTCACGCACGTAGTTGACCTTGTTCGTGAGCGAGAGGTACGGATCGGCCTCGGCCGGCACGGTCGCTTCCGCCGACGAGCTGCCCGGCACGTAGAGATACCGTCCGGAGCCGCTGTAGTCGTTCGTGCCGCGCTTGGTGACCATGTTCATCTGCACGCCGGAGGTCTGGATGCGCGGGTCGGAGCCGCCGGTCGTGATCTGCATCTCCTCGAACGTGTCGAAGTCGTAGTACGTCGGCGACGAGCCGGTGGCGCCCATGTCGGTGATGTTCACACCGTCGATGTTCCAGGTGCCGTCGGCGCGCGGCGCGCCCTTGGAGACGTAAACCGACTGCTGGCCGCTCTGCGTGCCGCCCGTGTTGATGCGGTCGACGAAGACGCCGGGCGTGGACTGCAGGATCATCCACGGGTCGCGCGCCGTCGGGACGCTCTCCAGAGCGACTCTGTCGACGGTCGTGCCCGTGCCGCTCTTGCGGACGTCGAGCAGCGGGGCTTCTGCCGACACCGTGATCGCCTCGGCGATCGACGGGTTGAGCATGAGCTCCACTTCCGCGTTGGAGCCGACGCGCACGCCGACGCCGCTGCGCGTGGCCGTGCCCATGCCGGACAGCTCACCCTTGATGGTGTACGTGCCGGGCGAGAGATTGGGGAAACGGAAGTTCCCCTGATCGTCGCTGACGGTGGTCATCGGTGCACCGACGCCGGTCAGGGTGACCGTGACGCCGGGCAGCAACGAGCCGTCCTTGGCGACCGTCTTGCCGTAGATGTTGCCCGTCTGGAACTGTGCCGATGCGCTGACGGCCATCAGCGCGACGAGCATTGCAACCAACCACACTCGAACAACTGCGCCTTTGCTCATGCCTGAACCTCCTTACTCTCCCGTGGGTTGAACGAACCGAACGAACGAACGTGCAACGCGCGGCGAGTCCCCCGCGCGCTGCGAATTTGAGCTCAAAAAAGGGCGTCGCTCTGTTGTAGCACAATCCGAATCAAGGACCACGTACGGAAACTGACAAGTTTCCATAAATGCATGATCGATGGATAGGAGTGAGGTGGTTGCTGGTGGTTGTGTTGCTGGTTCGTTGCGGTTAGGTACGAGGGACGAGGTACGAGTGCTTCGCCAGGGCGCGCTTCAGGCCTGGACCTCGAGCGTCGAGTTTGCCCGAGCGGAGCCACTCGTACCTCGTCCCTCGTACCTCGTACCTCGTACCTCGTACCTCGTCCCTACCTCTCAGTCGCCGCCGAGGAGGTCGCCCAGCGGGCCGAGGATCGAGCCTTCGCCCTGCCGGCGTCCGGCCGGGTTGCCGGGCATGGCGGAGAAGACCCGGCTCGCGAAACGGCTGAAGGGGAGTGACTGGATCCACACTTTCCCCGGGCCGCGCAGCGTCGCGAAGAAGAGTCCTTCGCCGCCGAAGAGGGCGGTCTTCACGCCGCCGACGAACTGGATGTCATAGCTGACCTGCGGCTGCAGCGCCACCAGGCAGCCGGTGTCGAGGCGGATCGTTTCTCCTGCCGCGAGCTCGCGCTCGACGATGGCGCCGCTGGCGTGCACGAACGCCAGGCCGTCGCCGTCGAGCTTCTGCAGGATGAAGCCCTCACCGCCGAAGAAGCCCGCGCCGAGCTTGCGCTGGAAGGCGATGCCGACGGAGATCCCTTTCGCCGCGCAGAGGAAGGCGTCCTTCTGGCAGAGCATCGTGCCGCCGAGCTGCCGCAGGTCGAGCGGCACGATGCGGCCGGGATACGGAGAGGCGAAGGCGACCTTCTGACGCGAGCCGCCTTTGTTCGCGAAGACGGTCATGAACAGCGATTCGCCCGTCAGCACGCGCTTGCCGGCAGACATGAGCATGCCCATGAGACCGCCGCTCCCTTTGCCCGATCCATCGCCGAAGACGGTTTCCATCTCGATGGCCGGATCCATGTACATGAACGCGCCCGCTTCGGCGATGCACGCTTCGCGCGGATCGAGCGTGATCTCGACGAACTGCATCTCCGCGCCGATGATCTCGTAGTCGATCTCGTCCGCGCCGGCGCCGCCGTGCGGTGTCGGCGGAGGCGGGATCGCCGCGCCCCCGAACGCCGCCGCGAACTCGCCGCGCGAGGTCACCGGCTCCCACGAGGCCAGGCCTTGCGCATAGACGTGCGCGTTTCGCGGGATCTGCCCGGCGCGAATCCGCCGCACGACTTCTTCCGTCGCGTACGGACCCTCCTGCCTTCCGTCGATTGCTACGTGCCACTGGTCCATTGTTCTCTCCTTGCATGCAGCGGCAAGCAGCTCCCGCACCAGCGACGTCCTCGCGATGCACGTGGAAACGTAGGACGGGCTTCAGCCCGTCGGGCGCTCGCGGCGAACGCGACCCCCGCCCCGCCCGGGGGCGGGCTGAAGCCCGCCCTACGTTTGATGTTAGTCACGGAACACGACGTCCGAGGTTCCGGGCTCGAGGCGCCGGCGCGGCGCGTTGGCGAACTGCGGGAGGGCGAAGAGGTCCATGGTCCTGGCGCGGGCCGCGACCTCTTCGATCGTCGGGCCGAGGAGGGCGTCGACCGGACCGGTGGCGAGGAGATCGCGGAAGGGCTGGGGGCCGGAGCCGCGGAGGAGCGGCGGGGCGTCGCGCAGGGTCTGGTGCTGCGCGAGCACGGGCTGCGGGACGCGCACGCCGCCGATGGTGACGCCGACGTAGCGGGTCACGGCGGGAGGGACGGCCGCGGAGAGCCAGACATCGAAGGCCACGGCGGGCACGTTCGGAAACGCGAGGCTGATGCTCTCGCGTCCCTCGGTCGCGGGCGAGCGCAGGACCCAGAGCGGATGCGACGCCGAGACCACGGCCATGGTCTCGTCCGGCGTGTGCCGGTTGGAGTAGACGAACGTGCCGTCCGGGGAGAGGTCGGCCCGCTCGGTCTCCGATCCCGCCGGAGAGAACCAGACCACCATGGCGCTCTCGAAAGGACGGTCGGTCGCGATTTTCCCGTGCGTGCCGCGCAGCGGGACGAGCTGGGCGTCGACGCTCTTCGTGCCGCTCGCGTCCATGGTGAACGGCTCGACCTCCCGCTTCTCGTATCCGGCGTGCGTGACGGTGAGGTGCAGCTCGCGGATCGGGACGCCTTGCCACGTCACGCTCCCCTGCTCGTCGGCGGTCTTCGTGGTGGTGAAGACGGCCTCGCCGCCACGCAATCCGATCGCCTCGAGCTTCACCATCGCGCCGGGCAGCGCCTCGCGCGTGAAGGTATCGCTCACCTGGACCGTCAGCTCGTTCGCGGGGATGTCGACGTCGAAGCGTGAGCGGGGACGCAGCAGCCGGTCGGTGAGCACGACCGCGCGCGGCGCGCCGTCGCAGGCGACGACGTCGATCCGCGAGTCGATGTCGAGGAAGCCGTTGAAGACCGCGCGATACTCCTCCGTCTCCGCCGGGGCGAAGCCGATGCCGCCGGGAAACTCGAGGCGCACCTCTTCGCCGAGGGGCTGGCCGCCGAGCGTCACGCTGCCGTAGACCGTGTAATAGGAGGCGAACACGCGCAGGTCGGCCACGCGCAGCGGCCCGACGTTCACCATCGCGCGCGCCGGCGGGAGCTTGCCGTAACGCATCTCCGCGCGATACAGACCGGGCACGACGTCCTCGAAGGCCTGGCTTCCGGTGAAGCCTTCCACCGTCTCCTCGCGGATCGGCGTGCATTCCGCGCTGGAGCGCGACCCGGCGCGCGGCGACGGGCATCGCGAGACCACGATCGCGACCTTCGGCGGAGTCTCGTCCTCCTGGCACGCACCGACCGAGCGGTCGAGCGCCGGGAGATCCTGGTCGGTGTTCCAGTTCACGACGAGCGTGCCCGCCGCGCGGACGACCAGCGGCGCGGCGGCCACGGTGACGCCCGGTTGCACCTTCACCACGCGCCGGTCGGGAAGCCAGCCGCGCCCCTCGACGCGCAGCTCGGCGTTGCCCGGCGCGGCGTCGCGGAGGAGAAAGAACGCGCCGTGCAGCCGCGGCGGCAGCGGCAGCGGGTCGGCGTCGTGCGAGCCCGTGCGGATGGCCGGCGAGGAGACGCCGGATGCCTTCGCCACCGCGCCGCGGTCGGCCTCCGGCACTTGCAGCCAGCCGACGATCGCGGTCGGGCCTTCGCGCCGTCCGTCGACCTGCCGTTCCGTCGCCGCGGCCAGCGGCGCGATCGGGATGACCGCCACCGGCTTCGATTTGTCGAGCACGAACAGCCAGAGCGGCTCGTCCGCGGGCACGGTCACCCGCCCGCCGGCGACGGGAAAGGCGACACCGCGGCGCGGCACGTAGACGACGCCCCCGTGCCCCTCCGGCAGCAGCGGAAGGAGCGTCGCGGAGGGCACGAGCTCCGCCGCCCCCACCGAAATGGTGCCTTCCCCGCGCACGAACACGTTCCACGAGCCCGCGGGCAGCGGCGCCTGGGAAGTGTCGGATACGCACGTGACTTCCTGCGATCCCAGCCAGCGCAGGAAGGGGTTCTCCGGATCGAGGGAGGGGAAGCGGCAGACCTCGCCTCCTGCCTGCGCGGCGGCGATCAGGAGCAGGAAGGCGAGCGAGGCGCGCGTCATGGGATTGATACGGGGCAGCGTAAGTTAAAGTTCGTCCTGAAGGAGAACGTCATGAAGCGAGTAGCAGGGATGGTGGTTGTGGTGATGATGCTGGCGGTGCCGCTGCAGGCAGGCACGATGTGCGAGATGACGTTCACGATGTCCGGCTGGTCCGCGTTCTACAAGACCTCGAGCGGCACGGGAACGATCAAGTGTGACAACGGTCAGAAGGCGAAAGTGAAGGTCTCCTCCAAGGGCGGCGGCGTCACCTTCGGGCGCTCGAAGATCAAGGATGCCATCGGCAAGTTCACCGAGGTCGACGACATCTCCGAGCTGTTCGGCTCCTACGGCCAGGGCGAAGCCCACGCCGGCGCCGGCAAGTCGGCGAAAGCGTCGGTGGTGACGAAAGGCGACATCTCGCTGGCTATCGCCGGCAAGGGGACGGGCGTCGACGTGGGGGTGTCGTTCGGGAAGTTCACGATTGAGAAGGTGAAGTAAAGGGTTGCTGTGTTGCTGGTTGCTGGTTCGTGGCGGTTGCAGCGCCTGAAACCACTCAAACAAGAATCTTCGCGAACCCCTCCGGCACGGACGTGAACCGCACCTGGAAGCGGTCCGTGCCGAGATCGCGCGTGACTTTCGCGTACACATCCCCCAGCCCCGCGATCTGCAGTCTCACATTCGCGAGCGGCGGCGGGGCGGTGCCGGAGATCTCGGCGTCGAAGGGGGAGCAGCGGACGATGGCGCCGGAGACGACGCTGCCGCCGAAGCGTTTGCCTTCCAGGATGGACATGCGCACGGCGACGGGCTGGGTGAGCTCGACCAGCTCCGATTCGCGCACCGGCAGCCGCATGCCGTCGATGCCGCGGACCTCGTAGATCGGGATCGGCTCGGCCACACCTTTCATCGACGCTTCGATCGTCCCCTCGATCTCGGCGTGCTCCGCAACCTCGTCGCGCGTGGCCGCGGAGATCAGGATCTGGCCGCCGAGGGTGAGGGACTCGATGCGGCTGGTGACGTTCACCGTCGTGCCGACGGCGCCGTACTTGGCGCGCTTGTGGGAGCCGATGTTGCCGACCACGACCTCGCCCGTGTTGATGCCGATGCCCATCTCCACCGAGGGGAGGCCGTCGCGGGCGTTCTTCTCGTTGACGGCGCTCATGGCCAGTTGCATGGCCACCGCGCAGCGCACGGCGCGGCGCGCGTCGTCGGGGCGGGCGATCGGCGCGCCGAAGAGGACCAGGATAGCGTCGCCGATGAACTCGTCGATGGTGCCCTGGTACTCGACGATCACGTCGGTCATCGCCTCGAGGTAGTTGTTGATGAGCAGGACCACCTTCTCCGGCGGCAGTCCCTCGGCGATCCGGGTGAAGCCGCGCAGGTCGGTCATCATGATCGTGACCTTGCGTTTCTCGCCCCCGAGCTGGAGACCTTCCGTGGTCTCGAGGAGCGAGCTGACCACCTCGTCGGAGAGGTAGCGGCCGAACGTTTCGCGGATGAAGCGGTTGCGCACCTCGAGCTGCTGGCGGCTCTCCACCAGCGCGGCGAAGGCCTCGTTGCGCTGCAGCAGGTTGATGTATCCCTGCGCGTGATAGCGGATGCGTGCGAGCAGCTCGAGGCGGTCCGGCAGCTTGACCATGTAGTCGTTCGCGCCGAGGGCGAACGCCTCCGCCTTGATGGCCGCGTCCTCCTTGCTCGAGAGGACGATGAGCGGGACCTCGCGCGTGGACGGATGCGCGCGGAAGTAGCGCACCAGCGTCAGACCCGCGATCTGCGGCATCACCAGGTCCTGCAGGATGACGTTCGGCTCGATACGCTCGGCCACTTCCAGCGCCTCGGCCGGATCGGAGCAGTAGTGCAGCTCGAGGTCTTCCTCGCCGTCGATCATGCGGCGCACGGCCTCGGCGATGATCTCCTGGTCGTCGACCAGGAGCACCACCTTGCGGATCGAGCCGAGGGCGTCAAGGGCGGACAAGCATGCTCCCGGACATCCGCGGCACGCGCAGCGCGCCGAGCTGCAGCACGATGGCGCGGCCGATCTCGTCGAGCGGCAGCACCTGCACCGCCGCGTCGAGGTCGACGGCCGCCTTGGGCATGCCGTAGATCACGCTCGTGGCGCGGTCCTGGGCGATGGTGTGCCATCCTTTGCGCCGCAGCGCGAGCATCCCCTGCCCGCCGTCGCTCCCCATGCCGGTGAGCAGCACGGCGATGCCCGGCGACGGCCACACCTGCGCCACGTTCTTGAAGAACACGTCCACCGAGGGGCGATACGGGAGCTCCGCCGGCTCGCGCACGTAGCGGAAGGAGAGATCGTCGGCCAGGACGAGATGATCGTTCGATTCGGCGATCGCCACCTCGCCGACCTGCGGACGGTCGCCCTCGAGGATGGTGCGCACGGGGAAGCGCGCCTCGCGCGTGAGCCACGAGGCCAGGCCGGAGGCGAACTGCTCGTCGACGTGCTGCACGACCACCACGGCCGCGCGCGGCGGCCCGGACATCGACGAGAGGATCTCCGCCAGCGCCTTCGGGCCGCCGGTGGAGGAGCCGATCACGACCAGCGGCGGCGCGGGCGGCGGCGCCGCGCCGATGGCGGGGATGCGCGGCAGCGTGGTGCGCGCGGAGCGGCGCGGATTCACGAGGCGGCCGATGGTGCGGATCTTCGCCAGCAGCGCCTCCTCCCCTGCCCCGCTCACGGGCGTGTTGACCGCGTCGAGCGCGCCGTGGCCCATGGCCCGGAACACCAGCGCCGCGTCGCCGTCGACGGTGGGCGTGACGATGAGGATCGCGCACGGCGTGGCGGCCATGATCCGGCGCGTGGCCTCGATGCCGTCGACGCGGCGCATGGCCAGGTCCATCAGCACGAGGTCGGGCTTGTCGGCGGCGCAGAGACGCACCGCGTCCTCGCCGTCGGAGGCCACCCAGGCCGTCTGCAGCTCCGGCTGCGTGGCGATGATGCGCTGCAGCGAGTCGGCCACGGCGCGGTCGTTGTTGACGATGCCGATCCTCATGCGCTCCCCGGTCCGATCAGGTCCGCGACCGCGCGCAGCATCGTGTCATCGGCGAAGCTGCCCTTGGTCAGATAGTAGTTCGCGCCGGCATCGAGCCCGCGCAGGCGGTCTTCCTCACGGTCTTTGTACGACACGATCATGACCGGAATGCGGGCCAGCCGCTCGTCGGACTTGATGCGCGAGACCAGCTCGATGCCGGTCATGCGCGGCATGTCCACGTCGGAGATGACCAGGTCGAAGCGCGACGTGCGCACGGCGTTCCAGCCGTGCATGCCGTCCACGGCCACTTCCACCTCGTAGCCATGGTTCTCGAGCAGGCGGCGCTCGACTTCGCGCACGGTCAGCGAGTCGTCGACGACGAGCACGCGCTTGCGGCGGATGGGCATGCGCACCTCGTCCTGCGGCCGTTCGCCGCCGGCCACGCGCTGCAGGCGCCCCTCGTTCAGGATCTCGCCCACCGAGGCCACCAGATCGTCGACGTCGAGGAGGAGGATGGGCGTGCCGTCGAGGGTGACGGAGACGGCGCTCACGTTGGGCACCTTGCCGAGGCGCGGGTCGAGCGGGCGGAGCACGAGATCGCTCTCGCCGGTGAAGCGGTCGACGGCGACGCCGTAGCGGCTGCGCTGATTGCTGATGATGAGGATGGACGCGGTCTCGGCGCGCGGAGCCGGCTCGATGCCGAGGATCTGGCGCGCCGGCACGATGCCGACGTTGTCGCGGTCGAAGCGCACGTACTCGCGGCTCTCGGCCACGTGGATGTCGCCGCGCGCGGCGACGAGCGCGTGCTCGATGCGCGTGAGCGGCACGGCGTACGGCTCCCCGGCGATCTCGACGAGCAGCGCGCGCACGACCGAGCGCGTGATCGGCAGCTGCAGGGTGAAGGTCGTGCCGCGGCCGGGCGTGCTGGCCACGCGCACGACGCCGCCCACTTCCTGCACCATGCTCTGCACCACGTCCAGGCCGACGCCGCGGCCGGAGATCTCGGTCACGTTGTGCGTGGTGGTGAACCCGGGGAGAAAGAGGAACTCGAGCAGCTCGGCCTCGGAGAGGCGCGAGACGATCTCCGCCCCGGCCAGGCCGCGCTCGGCGACGCGCGCCCGGACGCGCTCGACGTCGATGCCGCGGCCGTCGTCCTGCACGACCACGTGGAGCATCCCGGCCTGGTGCGAAGCGTCGAGACGGATGCATCCCTCGGCCGGCTTGCCCGCCAGGACGCGATCTTCCGGCGTCTCGATGCCGTGATCGACGGCGTTGCGGATGAGGTGCGACAACGGCGCCTCGAGCTTGTCGAGGATGTCGCGATCGACCTCAGTGGAGCCTCCGCCGATCTGCAGCTCGACCTGCTTGCCGAGCTGCCGCGCCACGTCGCGCACGAGGCGCGGGAACGGATGCACGCCCACCGAGAACGCGCGCATGCGGGTGGCGATGACTTCGCGGTAGAGACGGCCGGAGATGTTCTCGAGCTGGCGCGAGAAGGTCACGCTCTCCTCGAAGCGCTCGGCGATGGCCGCGCGGCATTCGGAGGCGAGCTGGCGCAACTGCGGGTCTTCGATGGCCTCGATCAGCGCGTCCTGCTGCTGCTTGAGCCGCGACATGGCCCGCGTGAAGCCGTCGAACCAGCGTGCGGCCACGGTGGTCTCGCCGGTGGCGGCCATGAGGCGATCGAGCTTGTCGGCGGTGATGCGGATCTCGCGGCGGCCGTTCCTGGGGCGCTCGACGGTTTTGGGGCGCTCGGGAGGTTTGGGGGGC
>DASPMO010000171.1:0-67197 GCA_035627015.1 Thermoanaerobaculia bacterium
GCGCGGCGCCAAGGCGTCGTCTGCGTCGTCCTCGCGATGCACGTGGAAACGTAGGACGGGCTTCAGCCCGTCGGGCGCTCGCGGCGAACGGGGCTCAGGCACGGTCACCCAGGTGCCCCGCCCCGCCCGGGGGCGGGCTGAAGCCGCGCCCTACGTTTGGCACCGGTGTCGCGTGCCACGCGATGCGTGCTCGAATTTAGCGAATCGAGTACTTAGCGGCTCGCCGGCGCTCCACGTGGAAGTGCCTGGTCTGATGTTATGTTGTCGGCCAGCGCATGAAGATCCACATGGTGTCCTTCGAGGACGGCATCACCGCCACGGGCTACCGCAAGATGGCGGCCTTCATGGAGCAGGTCAATCCCGACACACGGCTGTTCTATGTCGGGACGAACAGCTACCGCTCCTTCTGGAAGTCGTTCTCGCGGAAGATGGGCACGGCCCTGAAGTTCGGGCCGGAGCAGATCGAGGAGATCGCCCGCGGCCTGGCCGGCGCGGAGCTGCTGGCCGTCTCCTGCATGACCGGCTACGCCGATGTGGCCCGCAAGGTCATCGCCCGCGTCCGCCAGCTCGCCCCGGAGACGTACATCATGTGGGGCGGCATCCATCCCATCATCTATCCCGAGAACGCCATCACCGCCGACGTCGACGCCATCTGCACCGGCGAGGGAGAGCTGGCGTTCGCCGAGTGGCTCGACCACTACACCAACAACCGCGACTACACCAAGGTCCAGAACTTCTGGTTCAAATTGCGCGACGGCAGCATCGTCCGCAACGGCTTCCGCCCGCTCATGAGCGCGGCCGAGCTCGAGCAGCTCCCTTTTCAAAAGTACGCCGGCGAGGAGTGGATCTACGCGCCGGGCAAGGGCTTCCGCCGCATCGAGCTCTCCGACTACCTGCAGAACAACGGCCTGGCGTATCAGGCCATCTGGTCCATCGGTTGCCCTTTACACTGCACCTTCTGCGGCAACACGGTCTTCATCGCCAACGACCCGAAGTACAAGCGCATCCGCCATACCTCGCCCGAGTACATCGTCAATGAGGTCAAGCGCGCGCGGGCCATCCATCCGCACCTCAACACCGTCCTCTTCCACGACGACAGCTTCATGGCCATCCCGCTGACCGAGCTCACCGAGTTCGCCAAGCGCTGGCGCGAAGAGGTCGGCCTGAACTTCTGCGTCTACGGCGTGATCCCGAGCTACGTGCAGGCCGACAAGCTGGAAGTGCTGACCTGGGCGGGGATGAACCGCGTGCGCATGGGCATCCAGAGCGGCAGCCAGCGCATCCTCGACTTCTACCGCCGTCCCACGCCGATCGCGCGCGTCGAGCGCGCCGCGGGCGACCTGGCGAAGTTCTCGAAGTACCACATCAACCCGGCGTACGACATCATCGTCGACAACCCGATCGAGACGCGGCAGGACGTGATCGACACGCTGGAGCTGATCTGGCGCCTGGCCCGCCCCTTCACCCTGAACATCTTCTCCCTGCGCGTGATCCCGAACACGGTGCTGGAGAAGCAGATGAAGGAGAACGGGATCGACCTCGAGCAGATCAACGCGAACTACACTTCGCTGCGCCCGACGTTCGCGAACGTGCTGCTGTACATCCTGCTGGTCTGGCGCATCCCGCGCTCCTGGTTCGACCGCCTGCTGCAGCACGTGCGCGCCTACAACGAGCCGCAGAAGATGTACCCGCTGCTCATCTTCGCCGTGCGCATCCCGTGGCTGATCAAACAGGGGCTGCGCCACCTCCGCTTCGGCGAGTTCTCGGTCATCACCGGCTACAGCGGGTTCGTGCTCTGGAAGACGGGCCTCCTCGGCATGTGGAAGAAGCTCTTCGGCCGGAAGCTGAAGGTGGACGCGCAGAAGATCGAGTCGTGGATGCCGATTCCGGACGCGGAGCGGACGCTGTAACGGGTTGCTGTGTTGCTGGTTACTGGTTCGTGGCGGCTCGTCGAGAAACCGCAACGAACCAGCAACCAGCAACCAGCAACCTCTAAATCGCCGCCGCGATCCGGTCCGCGAGCTGCCCCAGCGCCTGACTCATCGCCGCCACCACGGCCGGGCTCTCCGCGGACGCCAGCGGCACGGTGATCCTCTCGTGGCGCACCATCTCCCCGAGGGTCCAGCGCGCGTCGAGCACGAACACGTTGTCCGGGCCCGGCGCGAGGTCCTCGAAGGTCACGTACAGCGAGCGCATGGCGCCCGGTTTGGCCTGCCCGGGCAGGACGATCATCCCCTCGGGCAGCCGCGAGGCGAGGTCGAACGACAGGGTGTGCACCACCATGTCCTCGAGCGGGGAGGCCCACTGGTGGTGCCCGCGCACGTCGAGCTTGTTGTCCGCGGCGCGCGCGGTCACCTCGCGGCGGTCCAGTCCCGGCGGGAGCTCAATGCCGTCGATGCCGATCGGCGTCCCGGCGATCGTAGCCCGCGCCGTGCCGGGGATCGTGTCCAGCGTGTAGAACGTATTCGGCGTGCGCTTGAGGAAGCCGCAGCCGGCGGCGAGCAGGCAGACGGCGATGAGTGCGCGTCTCACTGGCGCCTCCCCTTGATCACCGCGTCGGGGTTCTCGGCGAGGTAGTTCGCCAGCGCGCGCACGGCTTCCGCCGCCCGCGTCAGCTCGCGCACCAGCTCCGCGATGTCGTAGCCCTGTTTCTGCGAAGTGCCCATCAGTTGCTCCGCCCTCTGTGCCGCCGCCGCCGCGGAGTCCGCGGCGTTGCGCAGGCTCTGCACGACCGGATCGATGTTCTCGGTGACCTTGCCGACCGCCCCCTCGACCTGCTGCGCCGAGCGGTTGGCCGACTCCGCCGCGCCGCGCAGGTTGCGCACGATCGGGTCGGCGTTCCGTCCCGCCGTGACGGCGATCTTCTCGACCTCGGCCATCGAGCGGTCGAGCCGCTGCAGGCTGTTCTCCAGCGCCGGGTCGTTGACGATGGAGCGCAGCCGCGACGTGGTGGAGCGGATGTCGGTGGCGATCTCGCTCAGCGGCAGGTTCCTGATCGTGTTGGCCACGTCGGTGATGGCGCTCATCGCGCCGGACAGGCCGTCTCCCGCCGCCGCCGCGGGGATGATCGGCGGATCGCTCATCACCAGCCGCCCCGTGCCCGGCCGCGCCGTGAAGTCGAGCGTCACCGCGCTCGCTCCCGGCAGGACCAGGCTCGTGGCCAGCGACGCGCGCATGCCTTTGTTGACCATGCGCGACAGCGCGTCGTTCATCCGCGCGCGCAGCTCCTCGCGCGTCGTGGCGTCGTTGACCGGAAACTCGAGCTGGCGCGGGTCGATCTCCAGCATCACCGGCGTCTCCAGGCTGGCCGTCTCCGGCAGATAGCGCAGGCGCACCTGGCGCACGCGCCCCACGGTCACGCCCTTCATCTGCACCGGCGTGCCGACGGTCAGGCCGCGGAGCGGCCCGGGGAAGTAGGTCAGGTAATTGAGATGCGGCCCGTCGGACGTGGCGATGGCCGCCGCCTCGGAGTTGTGCAGCTGAAAGTGCGTCCCGTTCGCGACCGGCGCCCCGGCCATGACCTCGGGCGTGTAGAACGACACGGGCGCGGTGAGGATGGACGAGAGACCGCCACTCATCGACGCCCCTCCGCCGCCGAGGGAGAAGGAGAGACCGCCGGCGCGCCAGAAGCGCGTCGCCTGGCGCACGTGATTCGCGTAGCGCTGCGAGACGAAGGCGTGGATCATGGTCAGGTCGCGCGCCTCGTCGTATTCGGCGCCGAGGACGCGGCCGACGCGCATGCCGTTGAACTGCACCGGCGAGCCGGCGGCCAGGCCGCCCACTCCCTGCGCCTCGAGGATGAACGTCTTTCCCGCCTCGGGAGGCGCGAGCACGGGCGCGTACTCCTGTCCGACGAACTCGCGCGCCTCGTCGCCGTCGCCCGGCAGGATGCCCACCGACGTGCCGCCGAGGATGCCGCCGATGCCGCCTCCTTCGAGGCCGGCCTCCTGGATCCAGAACTTGGTGTTCTTGCGCAGCGCGTAGTTCATCGAGGCATCGAGGGAGATGCGCACTTCCACGCCGCCGCGCTCCTGGTCGATGGTGATCTTCTGCACGGTGCCGACCTTGGCGCCGCGATAGCGCACCGGGCTGTAGCGGTCGAGCCCGCGCGCCTCGGCGAAGGTGACCGTGATGTCGCCGCCGCCGAAGAAGCCGTAGCGGACGATCAGGTAGCCGGCGAAGAAGATCGCCAGCGCCGGGATGACCCAGATCCACGGCGACCAGTGCTTCACGCGCACGCGGGCCCGGGCCTGGGCCGGGCTTTCGGGCGCGCGGCGCTCCCCTTCCGGGTGGCGCTCTTTTTCGACGTCGTCGTACTCGCTCATGGAGCCTCTCCGGCGGTCTTCCACATCAGGCGCGGCTCGAACATCCGCATGGCCAGCATCAACAGGGCGATCAGCAGGAACAGCGGCGTGGCGCCGGGTCCCGAAACGATATCGTCGATGCCGCGGAAGTCGACGATCGGCGCGGCGATGGCGGCGATGAACGGGATGATCATCGGCCAGCGCACCAGCGCATGCAGGATCCGGTAGACGCGCGTCCGCAAGGGGAGTCCTTTCTTGTTCGGGAAGCGCACGCGCGCGAGCAGCCAGAGCAGGCCCGCCAGCACGGTGATGGGGATGGCCACGCCGGCGATCAGCACGATCACGCCGATCTGCCAGTAGCCGCGGTCGGCCAGGAGCTGCACGGTGCCGATGACGGTGTGCTCGAGCACGCCCGTGAGCTGGTCATTGACCATGATGGCCGCGCCATACGCGGGAATGGTGAGCGGGAGGGCCGCGGCGACCGCGCCGAGGGCGGGCGCGAAGCGCGGCGCGACGTTGCGGTCCAGACGCGAGCCGCAGCGCGGGCAGTGATCGCCTTTGCGCCGGTCCATCGCCGCGAGCTCGCAGACGTCGCACGAGGCCACGTGCCGGTGCGGGATGACGCCGAGGTCGGGGTGGATCGCGTTCCAGACGCCGCGGCGGTCGAGCGTGAAGTCTCCCACCAGCACCAGAAGCGCCACCATTACGTAACAGAGGGCGCCGACGCGCACTTCGACGTCGGCCGGGATGCCCGCGCGAAAGTACGCCACGATGCCGGCGATCACGACCACGTCGGTCATGCTCCAGATGCGCAGCTCCTCGCTCCAGCGGAAGATCCGCCCGCGCTGCCAGATCTTCCACCCGAAGCGGAGCGAGCCGAGCACGACGACCTGAAACAAGGCCCGCAGCGCGGGAAAGAGGAAGGCGAAGAAGAGGAAGCCGAAGGCGAACGGGAACCAGACCTCGGTGTAGATGGTCCCGACGCTGGAGACGAGCCGGCTCTCCTCGAAGACGAGGTTCTTGATGGTGGAGTCCATCAGCGGCATGAAGACCGCCGGCGGGAGGAGGATGAAGCGCGCGATGGCGCAGGCCAGCGGGACGTCGAACGAGGTGACGGTCCGCCGTGCGAGACGGCGGTCACAGCGGTGGCAGAAGGCCGTGCCGCCGTTCGGGAGCTCCGGGATGACTTGCGTGCTGCCGCAATCCGCGCAGGTGATCGTCATCAGCTGTCGGGGCTGGTTGCAAGACAAATTCCTACATTGCCCCAGCGGTGCGCCGGCGCTCCGCTGTGCCTGGTCTGGCACGACCGGCGCACTGCTCCATCCGCATGCGACGCTGGATGCTCATCATGGTCCTGTGTGCGGCCGGCTGCGCGTCGACCGCGACTGACGAACGGGTCATCACCTGCACGGCCGGCGCGGACTGCGACGCGAAGTGGTCGCGGGCGATGCAGTGGCTGCAGCACAACTCGTCGTGGAAGGTGCTCACCTCGACCGATACGCAGCTCGTGACCGAGGGGCCGCTCGATACGGCCAAGCCGGCCTTCGAGGTGACGAAGGTCGCCCACGAGGACGGGAAGACGGCGCACATCGCCATGCGCGCCTGGTGCGGCTCGGGCGACTGCACGGAGGTGATCCGGCAGCTCCGCACGAGCTTCACGGACTACGTGCTGGCGCGGTAAGGGGCATGCTCGACGTAGGACGGGCTTCAGCCCGTCCACCCCCGGGGAGGCGGGCTGAAGCCCGCCCTACGTCAGCTAGCTCGCCAGGTCGGCGGCGACCATTTCCCGGACCAGCTCCTCGAACTTCACCGTTGGCGTCCAGCCGAGGATGCGTTTTGCCTTCGAGGCGTCGCCGAGGAGGGGGAGCGGCTCGGTGGGGCGCACCAGGCGCTCGTCGATGACCACGAAGTCGCGGTAGTCGAGGTCCGCCGCGGCGAAGGCGATCTCGCACAGCTCGCGTACCGAGTGCGGCTCCCCCGTGGCGATCACGAAATCCTCCGGCGTCTCCTGCTGCAGCATCAGGTGCATGGCCCGGACGTAATCCTTGGCATGCCCCCAGTCGCGCGTGGCCTCGAGGTTCCCCAGCCGCACCTCGGAGGCGCGTCCGTGCTTGATCTTGGCCACGCTGCTGGAGACCTTGCGCGTCACGAACTCGTGGCTGCGCCGCGGGCTCTCGTGATTGAAGAGGATGCCGCTGCACGCGAACATGCCGTACGACTCGCGGTAATTGAGCGTCAGGTAGTGCCCGGCCACCTTGCTGATGCCGTACGGGCTGCGCGGGTTGAACGGCGTCAGCTCGTTCTGCGGCGACTCGCGCACGCGCCCGAACATCTCGCTCGACCCGGCGAAGTAGAAGCGGCACCTCGGCTGGAGCTGCTGCAGCGCGGCCAGCATGTAGTGCGCGCCGTTGACGTTCATGTCCATCGTGGAGAAGCCGTCGGCGAAGCTCTCCGCCACGAAGCTCTGCGCGCCGAGGTGATAGCACTCGTCGAACTCGTGCCGGCTGACGATGTGGAAGATGCTGGGGTAGCTCTCCAGGTTCGCGGCGTGGAGCTGCACGCGGTCGAGGATGCCGGCCAGTCGGCGGAAACGGTGCTCGGGGACTTCCAGGGCCACGCGGCGCACCAGCCCGTGCACCTCATAGCCGAGGGCCAGGAGGTGCTCCGCGAGGTAGCTCCCGTCCTGGCCCGTGATTCCGGTGATGAGCGCGCGCTTCGGCACGCGGGGAGGATAAACGATCAGTCGCGGGGCGGACGCGGTCCGCGCTCGCGGCGCAGCTCCATCAGCTCCTGATAGACCGCGAATTTCGTTTTCTGTTCGGCGGTGAGGACGTTCTCGACGCCGGCGCGGAAGGTGTCGCGCGCGGCCTTGACCTGCTCCGCGAGCTGATGGCCGGCCACCGCGAGCGCGCCCGCTTTGGCCGCATCGCCCGCCTCCACGGCGGCGCGCATCTCTTCGCGATTGGCCCTGAGCTGCTCGTGCAGCGGCTCGGTGGTGGTGCGCAGGGTCTCGCGCAGCGCGTCGATCTGCGCGGTCTGCGCCTCGGTGAGGCCGAGGAACTCCGCGAGGACGCCCGGGGGCAGGTCGCCGCCGCGCGCGTCCGGCGGCGGCCCGCCGGGGCGTCCGCCGCGCGGTGCCGCGACGGCCGCGCCGGCGATCGTGGTGAGGACGAGGATGGTGATGAGGGTGCGTTTCATGGTTGTCGTTCTCCTTCTGCACCGTTCGACGCGCCAGCGCGGCGCGTGTTTACAAGCGGACTGCCGGCGTCCCGCCGGACGCCGGCGGTCCGCTTTCTCATACACCGGCTGTCGGATGTTTCATACACTCGCCGCATGATTTCGGCGGTCTCCCGAGAGAGAAGCCCCCGTTCCGGGTGGCACTCCGCTCGCGCATAGGGAGCGGCTGGAGGCCAGATACCGTGATCCGCAAATTCATTCTTCTGCTTCTCATCGCACTCCCGCTTTCGGCGCAGGACGAGGCGTTCTTCATCGAGCGCATCGAAGTGCGCAACCACGACCGCGTCTCCCCCGATGTGGTCATCGCCGAGTCGCGGCTGCGCGAAGGGCGCGCGTATTCCGAGGCCGAGCTGCGCGACGCCTCGACGCGCCTGGGGCGCCTGCCGTTCCTCCTCTCGGTCGACTTCGCGCTCGAGAAAGGGTCCGAGCGCGGCAACTACGTGCTCGTCCTGACCCTGCAGGAGACGCGGACCTTCTTCTTCCTCGCCGACCTGCAGCCGCACTTCGACGGACAGGACGCGGAGAGCGTCATCCCCGACGACGAGAGCCGCGGCGCCACGAGCGAGAACCTCGCCCTCGGCTTTCGCTGGTTCGTCGGGCGGCGCGGCGCGCTGCACATCGCCTTCTCCGGCGGCGACCGGCGGCGCGAGTTCGCGCGCGAGTACGCGGCGTTCTCCGTCGGCTACACGCAGTACGACCTCTTCGGCACGCGCGCCTTCGCCACGCTGAACCTCCGGAAGATCGTCGACTTCGAGGACACCGGCATCTCGCCGCAGCTCGTCGTCGGCGTGCCGCTCTCCGCCAACCAGACTCTCACGCTGCAGTACGACGAGCTGCAGGCCAGGCGCGACGGCCTCTTCTCCATCCTGCGGAGCTACGACGAGACGTACTCGCAGCGCCTCATCAGCGCGCGCCTGTCGTACAACACCACCAACGAGCCGTTTTTCCCGACCCGCGGCGTGCACCTCTACGGCGGCCCGATCGCCGGCTGGACCGACGGCGAGGTGGACTACAGGGACGAGCCGTACACCCCGTACGCGTTCCACTCCCGCTTCTACGGGATCGAAGGGGGCGCGGCGCGCTACTTCGAGCTCACCGACCGCGACTCCGTCTGGGGAGACGTCCGCGGAGAGTGGTCGAGCAACGAGCGCAGCGCCAGCAACGTCCCGCCGGACGGCGTCATCCCGGACGAAAACGTGGTCTACGGCAGCGTCGGCATCGGCTACTCGCACAGCCTGTGGAGCCGCGAGCAGCGCGCGAACGGCGACTCGCGCTTCGAGATGACGGCCCGCTACGCGAACCGCGACCGCTGGATCGACTCCGATCCGCACGACGCCGGCTGGCGTGACAACGAGGTGTTCCAGATCGGCGGTGCGTGGGTCCGCCGCACGTCCTTCGGCACATTGCGCCTCGGCGTGGGGTACGCGTGGTAAGGCGGGGAGTGGTGCTCGCGCTGCTGCTGCTCGCGCTCTCCGCGCGCGGGCAGCAGCGTCCTTCCTTCACCATGAACGGCGGCGTGCTCTCGGCATCGCTGCCGGCGTCCGTCCTGCAGGATGCCAGCGTGCGGAAACAGCTCGCCAGCGGCCTGACCACGACCTTCCTGCTCGTCGTGCGCGAGGGAAAGAACCTCAGCGGCGCGCGCATGGAGGTCCGCTACGATCTCTGGGATGAGGTCTGGCTCGTGAAGCGGGTGGAGTTCGACGGGAAGGTCGACCGGCAGCGGGTGGCCTCGCCCGAGGCGCTGGAGAAATGGTGGCGCACCCCGGCGCGGCTGCTGCTCACGAACGCGGACCGCGTCGTGCTGCAGGTCGACCTGAGCGTCCTGCCGTTCTCCGCGGCCGAGGAGGAAGACGCGCGGCAGTGGATCACCAAGTCAGGCGGTGTCGGCACGGCCACGGGGGGCGGAGGCGGCATCGTCGACGCGCTCATCGGCACGACCATCAGCGCCAGGCCGATCACCTCGTTCCGCTGGAACGTCGACCTCGCACTGCGATGACCCGCACGCGCTCTCTCGTCACGCTGCTGGCCGCCGTCGCCGCGGCGGCGCTGCTGTTCTGGTACGTGCTGCATCAGGTGTCGGGGCACTGGCTGGACGTCGCCCTGCGCCCCGAGGTCCGCCAGGCGCTGGAGCGCTCGATGGAAGACCAGAAGCAGTTGCGGCGGCTCGACCCGTCGCGGCGCGAGGTCTACCGCCAGCGGTTCGAGGAGACGCAGACGCTGCTCAACCGCATCGAGGTGCTGCGCATGAACCGCGAGGCGATGCTGCATCGCTTCGAGCTGGCCCTGGTCCTGGTCTTCTCCCTCGGCGCCCTGCTGGCCGCGGTCACGATCTGGATGCGCTACCGCCGCGCGCAGGAGCGGGAGCGCGCCGAGTACCTCGAGCGCGTGACGTCGCTGCAGGAGACGGCGCGCCGCCACGCGCACGAGATCAAGGGGCCGCTCACCGCGGCGCGGCTGGAGCTGGAGCGCTTCTCCGACCTGGCCCGCCGCGGCGCGAGCGAGCAGGAGCTCGGCGCCGCGCACGACAGCGTCGGCGAGGAGCTGGAGCGGCTGGCGCGGTTCACGCGCGAGTTTTCCTCGTTCGGAGGGATGGGCAGCCCGCTGCTGCGGCGCGAGTCGCTCGGCCAGCTGGTCGAGGAGTTCTGCACCACGTTCGCCAGCGCGTGGCCGTCGCTGCGCCTCGAGGACACGGGCGGCGACGCGGTCGTCTGCGTCGACCGCGACATGTTCCGCCAGGTGCTGGTCAACCTCTGCACCAACAGCGCGCGTGCCGTCGGCGAGGACGGGCGCATGACTTTCTCCATCGTCAAGAACGGCGCGCGCGTCATGCTCGACGCCCGCGACAACGGCTCCGGCATCCCCCACTCGTTGCGCGCCCGTGTCTTCGATCCGTACGTGACCACGCGCAGAATAGGGGAGGGAATGGGACTCGGACTGTCGATCTCGCGCAAGGTCATGCTGGATCATGGGGGGGATCTGGAACTGGTTTCTTCTTCTGCCGAGGGGACGGTGTTTCGGGTGACGTTCGGGGTGGGCGCGTGCTGATGTTGCTGGTTGCTCGTTGCTATGTTCGTTGCGCTGCAGCGCCCGAAGCCCATGCAGCACCACGAACCAGCAACCAGCAACCAGCAACATCCCGGGAGTCCTCGTGCAGCTGATCCTCATCATCGAAGACGACGAAAAGATCGCCGCGAACATGACCCTGCGTCTGCGCGAGGAAGGCTACGGCGTGGTGCACGCGCGCACGGCCGAGGAGGGGGTGGCGTATCTGCGCGACGCCACGCGCGTCCAGCCGGACATGCTCCTCATCGACGTGCGCCTGCCGGGCATGAGCGGCATCGAGCTGGTACGCACCCTCGGCGAGGCCATGCCGCCCGCCATCGTGATCTCCGGCGAGGCCTCCATGAACGAGACGGTCGAGGCCATCCGCCTCGGCGTCCACGATTTCATCGACAAGCCGTTCAGCCGCGAGCGGCTGATCAAGTCCGTCCGCAACTGTCTGGAGACCTCGGCGCTGCGGCGGCAGGTGGGAGAGCTCCGCTCGCGCGACCAGCAGATCGTCGGCTCCTCCGAGGCCATCCGCGTGCTGCGCGCGGCCATCGAGAAAGTGGCGCCCACCGAGACGCGTGTCCTGATTCGGGGCGAGAGCGGCACCGGCAAGGAGCTCGTGGCCAACGCCCTCCATCGCGCCAGCCGGCGCACCGCCCGTCCCTTCATCAAGCTCAATTGCGCGGCCATCCCGGCGCACCTCATCGAGGACGAGCTGTTCGGCCACGCCCGCGGCGCCTTCACCGACGCCAAGACCGCCAAGCGCGGTCTCTTCGAGGAGGCCGACGGCGGGACGCTGTTCCTCGACGAGATCGGCGACATGGAGCCGATGCTCCAGTCGCGCCTCCTGCGCGTGCTCGAGGATGGGCGCGTACGCCGCATCGGCGAGACCAGCGACCGCGCCGTCAACGTGCGCGTGCTCGCGGCCACGCACCGCGACCTGGAGTCGCTGGCGCGCGAGGGACGCTTCCGCGAGGATCTTTTCTTCCGGCTCTCCACCGTGCCGATCGACGTTCCCGCGTTGCGCGAGCGCCGCGACGACGTGCCGCTGCTCTTCACGACGTTCCTGCAGCAGTTCTGCGCGCGCAACGGCCGCCCGCGGCTCTCCGTGGAGCTCGACGTCTACGACGCCCTGGCCGCCTACGACTGGCCGGGCAACGTGCGCGAGTTGAAGAACGTCGCCGAGCGCCTCTCGGTCTTCGGCACCGATCCGGTCACGCTCGAGCAGCTCCCGACGTCCATCGGCAGCCGCCGCGCGCCCGAGGAAGGGGGCGTCGAAAGCGGCATCGTGCGCATCGGCGAAACGGCGCCCGTGCTCCCCCTGCGCGCGTTCAAGGCGCAGTGCGAGAAGGAGTACCTCGAGGTGGTGTTGCGCCGCACGAACTGGAACGTCACCAAAGCCGCGGAACTGCTCGAGATCCAGCGCACTCATCTGCATGAAAAGATGACGTCGCTCGGCATCGTCCGGCCCGCCTGAGGTGTACGGAACCGTACGGTAAATGTCACCAAACCAGTACGTTACGTCCGGAATGTTGGACGCTCCGTTTTGTTATTTATAGCGTCCAATGACTCCACCAAATATCATCCTCGTCGAGGACGACGCGAACATCTCTCTCATGCTCTCGCGCCAGCTCGGGAAGCGCGGCTACGCGGTGAAAACCGCGGGCACGATGGCCGCCGCGCGCGAGATGGTACGGCAGGAGCCGTGGGACCTGGCCATCCTCGACCGGCACCTGCCGGACGGCGACGGCATCGATCTCTGCCGCGAGCTCCGCGCCACGGACCCGCACGCCTACATCGTGATGCTCACCGCGGCGAATACGGACGCGCAGAAGCTGGAAGGCTTCGCCTGCGGCGCGGATGACTACATCACCAAGCCGGCGCAGATCGACGAGCTGATGGCGCGCATCCGGGCCGGGCTGCGCATCGTGGCGCTGCAGAAGCAGCTCCTCGAGCTGTCGCAGACCGATCCGCTGACTTCGCTCCGCAACCGCCGCGCGTTCGACGAGCACCTCGGGGAGGCGTTCGAGCACGCGCGCCGCTACGAGCGGCCGCTGTCGCTGGCCATCGTCGACGTCGATCACTTCAAGTCGATCAACGACCAGCACGGCCACGACTCGGGGGACGCGGTGCTGCGCGGCGTGGCCAAGCTCATCCAGGCCGGCACGCGGCAGAGCGACTTCGTGGCGCGCGTGGGCGGCGAAGAGTTCGCCATCCTCCTGCCGGAGACGGCGCTCTTCGAGGCGCTGCAGTTCGGCGAGAAGGTCCGCTCCACCATCGCCTCCGAGGCGATCGGGGGACACGAGGTGCGCGTCAGCATCGGCATCGCCTGCTTCCCGCACTCGCTCATGCCCGGCAAGGCCGAGCTCTTCCGCGCCGCCGACCAGGCCCTGTACCGCGCCAAGATGAACGGCCGCAACCGCGTCGAGATCGAGCGCCGCCGCACCTGCCGCCCGAACGGCGGCGACGAAACGCTCCGCGGCCGCGCCACCATGGCTGTGTAAGCCCCCCAATCCCCTCTCCCCACCGCGTGGGGAGAGGGGGATTGGGGGTTAGTTCATCCGCGGATACGGATTGCTGTGCTGCCACAGCCTCGTGGCGCGTCCGTCCGGACCGATCTCGAACCTGATCTCCTCCCCCAGCGTCCCGTCCGAGCGGACGCGGCGGAATGTGTGCTCTCCCGTCTTGCGCAGGCGGTCGAGGTCCTTCATCGGCGTCGTGGTCGGCACCGTCACGGCTGCCAGTCCGTCGCCCCAGGCCACGATGAGCGTCTCGCCGCCCCAGGGGAACTCGTCGTACGAGCCGGTGTACGCGGCCAGCGAAGGAACCTCGACGGTCTCGTTCTTCAGCGTCGGCGCCACGAGGTCGTAAATCGCCTTCGCGTAGAGGCCGGTGTTCACGCCGTTGGCGTTCGCGAGCACGGTCACGCCGAGCTTTTTCTCCGGCTGCATGCTGAGCGCGGTCCGGAAGCCGGGGCAACTGCCGCCGTGGCCGACGAACACGTTCTCCCCCTCCTTCCACGTGGCGAACCCGATGCCCCAGTGCGTCTCCCAGTCGGGATCGACCCAGTGCGGGCGGTACATCTCGCGGAGCGTGCGCGGGTCGAGCACCGGATCGCTGGCCGCGTCGCGCGCGCGGAACTGCCACATGGCGAAGCGCGCCAGGTCGTTGGCGGTGGAAGCGAAGCCGGCCGCCGGCGCGATGCCGCGCGTCTGGAAGAGCGGCAGCGGCGTGCGCGTGCCGTCGCGGCGCCGGGCGCTGAAGCCCTGCGCCAGGCGTTTGCCTTTCTCTTCGGCCGGCACCTCGGTGTACGTATTGGCGAGCTGCAGCGGCTCCAGGATGTGCTTCCGCACGTACGCGTCGTACGGCTGCCCGCTGCGCGCGGCCACCACTTCGCCCGCCAGCGTCAGGCCGAGGTTCGAATACTGGAAGTAGCGGTCCGCCGGATAGAGCGCCTGCTGCGCGGCGATGCGCTCCATCACTTTCTCGCGCGTCGGGAAGTCGAACTGGCCCGTCCAGTACGGATAGTCCGACTCGCGCGGCAAGCCCGCCGAATGGGTGAGCGCCCCGATGACGGTCGCGTCGCGTCCCCCCTCGGCCGGCTTCATGCTGAACCACGGCAGGTGCTTCGCCAGGGGGTCTTCGAGCGACAGCTTGCCGGCGTCGCGGAGCTGCATCACCGCCACGCTGGTGAACAGCTTCGAGACCGAGCAGATGCTGTACAGCGTGTCCGCCGTCGCCGGCCGCTTCGCCGCCGGGTCGGCCTGCCCCACGCCGCCGCTCCACAGCACCTTCTGGTCGTGCACGACCGCGGCGGACATCCCGGGGATCTCCTCGTACGCGCGCTGCGCGTCGAGCCACAGCCGCGCCAGCTCGAGCGCCTGGGCGGTGGTGGGCGGTTTGTCGTCCGCGGCAAAAAGCGGAAGGGAGAGAAGGATAAGGAGGACGATCGTGATTCGGCGCATGCGGGTGATGCTAAGGGAGAAGGCTCACAGGTGCATAGGCTCACAGGTGCATAGGCTCACAGGCGCATAGCTCCATCGCTGTGAGCCTGTGCGACTATGAGCCTGTGAGCCTCGAAGTGATCGCGTTCGACGCGGACGACACGCTCTGGCACAACGAGCCGATCTTCCACGCCACCGAGGCGCAGTTCGCCGAGATGCTGGCCGCCTACCATCCCGCCGACTGGGTGCGCGACCGGCTGTTCGCCACGGAGATGAAGAACCTCGGCCACTTCGGCTACGGGATCAAGGGCTTCATCCTGTCGATGATCGAGACCGCCATCGAGCTCACCGAGGCGCGGGTCACCGGCGCGGAAGTGCAGAAGATCATCGCCTGGGGACACGAGATGCTGCACCATCCCGTGGAACTGCTCGAGGGGGTGCGGGAGACCGTGGAGTCGCTGGCGGGACGCTACAAGCTGATGCTCCTGACGAAAGGGGATCTTTTCGACCAGGAGTCGAAGCTGGCCCGCTCCGGCCTGGGCGAATTTTTCGACGCGGTGGAGATCGTCTCCACGAAGAACGCCGCCACGTACGGCGCCATCATGCGCCGCCACGCCGTGGCGCCGGAGCGCTTCGTGATG
The DNA here is from genome assembly GCA_035627015.1 of Thermoanaerobaculia bacterium. Taxonomy (GTDB): domain Bacteria; phylum Acidobacteriota; class Thermoanaerobaculia; order Gp7-AA8; family Gp7-AA8; genus QHVT01. The sequence continues at coordinate 15,175 of DASPMO010000171.1, forward strand.
GTCGGCAACTCGCTGCGCTCGGACGTGCTGCCCGCGCTGGAGGCGGGCGCGCGGGCGGTGCACATCCCTTATGCGCTCACGTGGGCGCACGAGCGCCTCGACGAGGAGGCGCTGGCGGGGAAGGAGTTCGGGGTGGTGGAGAAGATCAGCGCGCTGCCGGAGTGGATCAGACGGGCTGAAGCCCGTCCTACGTTCGCCGGAGGATGACCTCGATGGCGCGGTCTTCCTGGCCCGACGGGTGGATGTTGACGTGCGCGATGCGCAGCTCTTCGCCCGCCTGCACGGTGATGCGCCAGCGCCACATCTCCTCGCCGGCCGCGTAGGCGCCGAGGAAGGCGCCGTCTTCGCCCGCGGCCAGGTTCGATACGTTCCCGCCCGTGTGGAACGTGTCGATCCAGGTCAGGCAGGGACGCAGCGTGGCGATGTCCTTGCCGAAGATCATCATCCCGTTCGAGCGATGCTGGTTGACCTGTGACTGGTAGTCGAGGCGCACGCTCTTCCCTTCGAGCACCGCTTCGGTCGTCGCCGTCATGTCACTGACGATCGGTTCTCCTTCCGGCTCGAACCATGTGCTCACCGTGCCGCGCCACTGACCTGCCGGGATGTCCATCATTCCCCCTCGTTCGGATCGACAGTCGCCGCGGCCGTCAGCTCCGCCGATGCGGCGGCGTACTCCGGAAGCTCGGCGTCGGTCTGGATGTAGCGCTCGACGAGGTCGCGCGTGTCGTAGACGGCGAGCTTCTCGAGCAGGAACTCGAACTTCTTCTCGATGGCCTCGACGATCGGCCCCTTGGCCGCCGCGTCGAGCTCCCACATCCGCCGCTTGAACGGCCCGATGGCCTTCTTGCGCGTCTTGTAGACGAACTGCTCGTCGGTCTCGCCTTCTTTGCGCTCGTCGGCGCAGTTGTCGAAGCAGAACCGGCGGATCTCGTCCTTCATCGAGGCGGGGAGCGTCTCCGCGTCGAGGATCATGTTCTGGAAGCCGGTGGCGAGGTGGATCTCCACCGCGTCGTTCTCGGGGAACTTGTTGAAGACCGACTCGGGGAGCGTCGAGGCGCCGTGCTGCACCGAGCCGGCCACGCCATACTCCTCGCGGCAGATGCGCGTGGTCTCGCGGAGCACGTCGAAGTCGATCTTGGCCTCGGCGATGCTGCCGTCGGCCATCGGCACGCCGCCGTGCGAGGTGCCGGTCTGCACGGAGATCTTGGCCATGCCGGGATCTCCGCCGAGCTCGCGGCGCACGCCGTCGATGTAGGCGCGCACCTCGTCGGGCTGCGTGTTGTACTTGCCGACTTCGCCGATCTCGCCGCCGATGGAGATCTCGATCCCCCGCGGCTGCCGCGCGCGGATGTACTTCGTGAAGTGCGCGGTATACGTGTAGTTCGTGCGCTGCTGTTCGTCGCGGGTGGGGAAGGAGAGGTCGACCAGGGTCGAGGTGTCGATGTCGATGTTGTAGAACTCGGCGGCGATGGCCTCGTCGATCAGCGACTCGAGGGCCTTGACCTCGGCGGCCTTGCCGTCCTCGGTGGCCCACTTCTTCGCACTGGCCTGGAAGTGGTCTCCCTGGATGAAGACCGGTCCTTTGTATCCCTCGGCCAGCGCGGCGCCGAGGACGCAGGCAGCGTACTCGCCCGGCCGCTGCTCGGTGTAGCCGATCTCGGAGCGGGCGATCTCGAAGATGAACGGGCCGACGTTGTGCTTCATGGCGGCGCGGAAGAGGGCGCGGGCCACGTCGTACGTCAGCGCGCGGATGTTGAAGGCCGGGACGGTGAACTTGCGCGCCACTTCGCCGCGCCCGATCGCTTTGTAGAGCGGGGCGATCGACGAGGGAACGGCACCGGCCCGGCGCGCCCGCAGATGGATCTGCTTCCGCGCCTCGGCCCGGGTGTCCGCGTCGCCGCTGAAGACGGCGGTGTAGACCAGGTCGTCGACCGATTTCGCGTTGCTGAGAGACGAGACAGACTCGTGAATCACAGGGTCCTCCGAGCGGCGCACTTTATCGCAGTGAGGCTGTCAACGCATCCGGCGCCGACGGTGTTGCTGGTTGCTATGTTGCTGGTTCGTGGCGGCTCTGCGTAGAAGCACCACGAACCAGCAACACAGCAACGGTCAATTCAGATGAGAGCGGATCATCTGGACCAGCGCCGGCACGTCGAAGGGCTTGAGCACTGCAGCGTTCGCGCCGACGCGGCGGACCTCGTCCGGCTCCATCGGCTCGCCGGTGAGCATGAGCACGGGCACCGAGGAGAGCGCGTCCTGGCCGCGCATGGCCGCCAGCACCTCGTCGCCGCTCATGCCGGGCATGTTGCGGTCGAGCAGGATCAGGTCCGGCTTGCGGCGCTGTACTTCGTCCAGCGCCTGCGCACCGCTCCCCGCCGCCACCGGCTCAAAGCCGAACTCGCGCAAGAGATTGCGCATCAGCAGCAGGATCGGTGCGTCGTCGTCGACGACGAGAATGACCGGGCGTTCCGACATGGACCGATGCGGGAGTGTAGCAGTTTTGCGTGAGACGCAAAGAATCAGATGACGCGCCACCAGGGGGACGGGCTGAAGCCCGTCCTACGTTGAGCTTGCGTCTCGCGAGGAACGTGCTCAACGTAGGGCGCGGCTTCAGCCCGCCCAACCGACGGCAGTGAATGATGATCAATATCAGGAACGGCCCTCGCGATAGACTCCCCTCCATGGCCATCCGGCACGATCGCAAAGTCAGCATCCTCGATGTCATGGGGCCCGTGATGGTCGGGCCGTCGAGCTCGCATACGGCGGGGACAGCACGGCTGGGGCGGGTGGCGCGGGAGATTCTCGACCGCGATCCCTCCGCGGTCCGCTTCTTCCTGCACCCGCCGCTGGCGGCGACGTATCGCGGGCACGGGTCGGACTTTGCGCTGGTGGGCGGGTCGATCGGGCTGAACGTCGACGATCCGCGCATCCCCGAGGCGATCCGCATCGCCGAGCAGATGGGCGTCGAGATTCAGTTCTCCGAGGAAGACCTCGGCGAGGTGCACCCGAATACGGTGCGCATCGAGATCGAGGGAGACGGGAAGAAAGTCGAGATCATCGGCTCCTCGACCGGGGGCGGCGTGATCGAGGTCTTCACGATCAACGGCTTCCAGGCGCGCTTCAAGGGAGACTCGCCGACGCTGCTGCTCTTCTACCGCGACCGCCGGGGCATGATTGCCGAGGTAGCGAACGCGATCGCGGATGAGGGAATCAATATTGCCTCTCTCTTTTGTTCTCGAAAGCAGCGCGGCAAAGACGCCTTCATGCAGGTGGACGTCGACTCGCCGCTGTCGGAGCAGGGGCTGAAGCGCATCTGCTCGCTGGATGATGTGGCGGACGCGCGGTATCTGGACCGCATTCCGTGAATGTTGTCGGTTGTCAGTTGTCAGTTGTCTGGGACTCTTCGCCCGGGCGCTGCGGCGCAGATAACTGACAACCGAGAACTGACAACACCATGATCGAAAGCTTCAAGCACTTAGAAGAACTCGCAGCCGACCGCGACCTCGCGGAGGTCTTTCTCGAAACCGACGAACAGGAGCACGCCGTCCCGGCGGAGCACATCCTCGAGGCGCTGCGCAAGCGGCGGGCGGTGATGCGCGACTGCGTGGAGCGCGGCAAGAGCAGCGACGGCGCGTCGATGGGCAAGCTCGTCGGCAGCGAGGCGCGGCTGCTCCAGCAGGCCTTCAACGAAGGGCGGACGTTCCTCGATCCGCTCACCGTCAAGGCGGAGATCTACGCCCTGGCCGTGATGGGGGAGAACTCCCGCATGGGCGTGATCGTGGCCGCGCCGACGGCGGGGGCGGGCGGGGTCGTGCCGGGCATGCTCCTGGCGCTCGAGGAAGAGCGGAACGTCGACCCGGAGCGCACCGTGCGCGGGCTCGTCGTGGCGGGCGGCATCGGCTCGATCATCGCGCTGTCGGCGAACATCTCCGGCGCCGCGGGCGGCTGCCAGAACGAGGTCGGCGTGGCCTCGGCCATGGGGGCCGCGGGCGTGGCCTACATGATGGGCGGCGGCACGCGGCAGTCGATCCACGCGGCCGCGCTGGCGCTGAAGAACACCCTCGGCCTGGTCTGCGATCCGGTGGGCGGGCTCGTCGAGGTGCCGTGCGTGAAGCGCAACGCGCTCTTTGCCGTGCACGGCCTCACCGCGGCGCAGCTCGCGATGGCGGGCGTCGAGTCGGTGATTCCGATGGACGAGATCGTCGAGGCGATGGTGCGCATCGGACGCTCGCTCCCGCGCGGCCTGCGCGAGACGGCCGAGGGGGGACTGGCCACGACCGAGACCGGAACGGCCATCGCGCTGCGCCTCAAGGAAGAGGCGAACAAGCGCCGCGCGGAACGGGCGGCGGAGCGGGAGCGGATGGCGGAGGAGCGAAAGTCGGAGGCGGGCTCGTAGCGACAGGTTTTCCGACAACGCCCCCACATCCACTCCTTTCGGCGGTGCGTAACTCCCGCCGAAAGGAGAACAAGACATGATTGTGGGAATCCTGCTTACTGCCGTTCTGTCGCTGAATTCACCCGCTGCCCCCGCTTCTACGACCGAGCCGGTCACCGTGACCGCCGAGGCCTGCGAGGCGGACACTCGGGCCGACCTCCAAGCCGCCCGGGAAATCGACGAGTACACGTCGAACTACTCCATCCTGCCGGAGCCGCTCTGCAGCACGACGTGCAATTCGGAGAGGGTGTGGTGCTACCTCGATCCGTACTTCGGCACGTACCTGGTGTGCGAGTCCCAGTACCTCCGCTGCACGTTCAACTGCAGGAACTCGTGGATGAATTGACGGAGACCCGGCGGGTAGCGGGCGGCTGGCGCCGCCCGCATGGAGAGCGGCAGCTGGCGCTGCCGCACTCCAGACCCTTACGGGTAGTAGCCGCGGATGGTCTTTACTTTGCCCTCGGTCACCTGCACGGTCACTTCGCGCCATTTGCCGCCGGTTTTCACGTCGGCGGAGGGGTAGAAGCCGAGGACGTACTGGGAGCGGAGCTCGTTCTGGATGTCGGTGTAGATCTTCGACAGCTCGCCCACCTGGTCGATGTAGTACGACGTGCCGCCCGTCTCGGCGGTGAGGCGGTTCAGCTTCGACTTCACCTCCACGTCCATGCCGTGGATGCCGATGCCCACCGCGTAGACCGGCACGGCCGCGCGCTGCGCGTACTCGAGGGCCTGCTCGAACGAGAACTTCGAGACCGTGTCGCGGCCGTCCGTCAGGAGGATGAGTGCCTTCTGCCCCTTCACGCCGCTGAAGTTGTAGAGCGAGTAGACGATCGCGTCGTACAGCGCCGTCGACTCCTCGGCGCGCATCTTGGCCAGGCCCGAGTAGATGTCCTTCAGCTCCGGCGACCACTTCTGCACGATGTGCGGCTGCGAGTCGAACGCCACCAGGAACGCCTTGTCGCCCTTGCGCATCACGTTCTTGAAGAACGCGGCCGCGGCGTCGCGGGCCACGCCGATCCGCTCCTCCATCGAGCCCGAGGTATCCACCGCCATCCCGATCGACAGCGACAGGTCCTTCACGTGCTCGAATTTGGCGAGCTTCACCGGCTGCCCTTCATCGAGGACCTTGAAGGCCGTCTCCTGCAGGTCGTTCACCGGCTTTCCGCCGACCAGCACGGTCGTCGGCAATTCCACGAGGTGCACGTCGACGTTGGCCATGAACTCCGGCGTGTTCACCATCACCACGTCTTCGGCCGGATCGGCCTCGGGGTCCTTCAGGGTGGCCACCGCGCGCAGATAGCCGACGCCTTCCGCGGAGGGGATGTCCACCGTCTGCACGAACGGCGGGTCGTACAGCGTGGCCACGCGCGTCTCGTTCCAGAACAGCTCCACGGAGCCCAGCTCCTTCCCTTCCGGGACCTTCACTTCCAGCTCCACCTTCGTCGGCCCGCTGAGCTTCGGCGCGATGCGGGGGGAGGCGATGCGCACGCGGAACGGGTCCGTGCCGGTGTTGACCACCACCTCGTCGCCGGTGATCGGCGCGCCGTGCGAGTCGACCGCCACCACGCGCACGCGGCGTGCGCGCGGCATGGTCCCGAAGTCGAGATCGAGCTTGTAGGGCGGCGAGCGGCGCGTGGCCACCTTCTTCCCGTCCAGCCAGAACTCCACGGCCGCGATGCCGCTGCCGCTGACGAGCGTCTGGATGGTCTGCAGCCCGCTGATCACCTCATCCGTCAGCGGGATGATGCGCAGCCGCGCGCGCGACGACTGCATGTCCTGCTGGATCGAGGCGAGCGCCGTCGTCTCCTCGGTCGGCTTCGGGGCGGTGGCGGCCATCTCCGGCACCGTCATCTCCGAGGAGAGGATGGTCTGGGCGCCGGTGGACGTGTCGGTCAGCTTCACGCGCACCGAGTACGTGGCGGGGCGCAGCGGCCGGTCGATGACGATGGGGAGCTTCTCGTCCTGGATCTCGCCCGGGTAGTCGAAGCGGTAGCGGAACTTCTCCCACATCTTGCCGTCGCGCAGCACCTCGCCGACGATGTCCAGCGTGTAGACGTTCACCTCGTTCACGGCGGTGGTCTTGAGCTGCGCGCGCGGCACGAGGATGGTCAGCTGCGCGTCCGTCTTCGAGCCGTCGCTGGACGGATAGCCGACCGTCATGGCCGCCTCGAGCTTCGGCGCCTTCGGGTCGACCACCACCGAGGAGCGGAGGATGCGGTTCACGTCCTCCTCGTTCACCGGCGGCGGGTTGTAGATCTCCATCAGGCGGTCGCCGTGGGAGCGCATGTAGCCGATGGCGGCGGCGAGCGCCTCGCCGTCCTGGCAGTCGATGTAGATGTTGTCCGGCATGCGGCCCGAGGACTCGATGTCGTTCGAGATCAGCTTGCCCATGCCGTCCAGGCGGTCGTTCCAGAGACGGTACGTGCGCTCGTGGCGCGGCTGGAAGAAGAGCAGCGTCACGTCGCGGCCGATGCCGGCGATCTGCGGGTAATACCAGACCTGGATGGGGACGAAGTAGCGCGGGCAGCGGACGTCGATGAGCGCCGCCGGGACGCCGTGGATCAGGTAGATCCGTCCGCGGTCGGACATGATCTGCTCGAACTTGGCGCGCACGTGCTCGAGCCGCTCGTAGTAGCCGTCGCGCGCGGCGTGACCGGTGGTGCCGGCGGCGATGTCGCGGCGGCGCCAGAAGTCCTCGATGAAGACCTCGCGCTGGGCCTCGGTCTCCAGGCGGAGGAAGGTGTCGCGCTCGCCGGTGCTGATGATCGGCTCGACCTCGGCCAGGAAGCCGCGGTGCCTGTCCGGCAGCGCGGCCATCTTCTCCTTGCGCTCGGCGCGCGTCAGCGGCTTGTTGCCGTCCGCGGCGATCGCGGAGCAGGCCAGGATGAGTGTGAAGAGCGCGGCCAGGAGCCGTTTCACGGGAAGTACCCCTTGATCGTTTTCACTTTCCCTTCGCTGGCCTGCACCGTCACCTCGCGCCACTTGCCGCCCGTCTTCACGTCCGCGGCCGGGTAGAAGCCGAGGATGTACTGCGAGCGCAGCTCCTGCTGGATTTCGTCGTAGACCCGCTGCAGGTCGCGGGCCTGCTCGATGTAGTACGTCGAGCCGCCCGTCTCCGAGGCCAGCTTGCTCAGCTTGAATCGCACGTCCGCTTCATTGCCGCGGATGCCGATGCCGATGGCGTAGATCGGCACCGCCGCGCGGCGCGCGTACTCGAGTGTCTGCTCGAACTCGAACTTCGAGGCCGTGTCCTTGCCGTCGCTGATGAGGATCAGCGCCTTCTGCCCGCGCACGCCCTGGAAGTTGTAGAGCGCGTACACGATGGCGTCGTACAGCGCCGTCGACTCCTCGGCGCGCAGCTTGGCCAGGCCGGCGTGCAGGTCGCCGACCTTCGTCGACCACTTCTGCACCACCTGCGGCTCGGTGTCGAAGGCCACCAGGAAGGCGCGGTCGCCGCGCTTCATCACCTTCTCGAAGAACTGCGCGCCGGCCTTCTGCGCCTCGTCCATGCGCGGCTGCATCGACCCCGAGGTGTCGATGGCCATGCCGATCGAGAGCGGGAGGTTCCTCACGTACTCGAACTTCGCCAGCGGGACCGGCTTCCCTTCGTCGAGCACCTTGAACGCCTTCTCGGTCAGGTGGCTGGACGGCTTGCCGTTCACGAGCACGGTGGTGGGCAGCTCGACGAGATGGACGTTCAGCTCTTCCATGTACGCCGGGGTGTTGACCATGACCACGTCCTCGGTGGGAGGGATCGTGTCGTTCTTCAGCCTGGCCACGGCGCGGAGGTAGCCGACGCCGTCGGTGGCGGGGATGGTCACGGTCTGCACGAAGGGCGGGTCGAACATCTCGGCCACGCGCGTCTGGTTCCAGAACAGCTCCAGCGACTGGAGCTCCTCGCCGTCCGGCACGCTCACGTCCATCTCCACGCGCGAGGGCCCCGCCAGGCGCGGCGCCACGCGCGGCGAGGTGATGCGCACGCGGAACGGGTCGGTGCCGGTGTTGACCACGATGTCGTCGCCGGTGATCGGCTCGTTCTTCTCGTTCAGCGCCACCGCGCGGATGCGGCGCGTCTGCGGCACGATCCCGAAGTCGAAGTCGAGCGCGTACGGCGGCGCGCGGCGCACGGCGATCTTCCGTCCGTCGAGCCAGAACTCCACGCCGCGGATGGAGTTGCCGGTGACCATGGTCTCGATGGTCTGGATGCCGCTGACGATCTCGTCGTCCGGCGGCACGATGCGCAGGCGCGTCTCCTGCGCGGTGAAGTCGTTCCTGATCTCGTCGACGCTGCGGGCCGGCAATGTAGCGACGGGCTTCAGCCCGTCACTCTCCGACGGGCTGAAGCCCGTCGCCACATTCGTCGGGGTGAAGATCTCCGGCACCTGCAGCGGCGTCTCGATGACCGCCTCGGCGCCGGTATTCGCGTCCGTGACCTTGATGCGCGACGTGTAGTCCGCGGGCCGCAGCAGCCGGTCGATCACGATCGGCAGCTTGTCTCCCTCGAAGTCGCCGGGGAAGTCGAAGCGGTAGCGGTATTTCTCCCAGAGATTGCCGTTGCGGAGCACTTCGCCGGTGACGTCGATGGTGTAGACCTCGGCCCCTCCGACCTCGGCCGGGGTGACGTCCTTGCGCGGCACGAGCAGCATCATCTGCACGTCCGTGCGGCTGCCGTCCTTGGCCGGGTAGCGCACGCTGAACTCGGCGTTCAGCTTCGGCGCGTTCGGGTTGGCGATGACCATGGTCCGCAGCATCTTCTGCATGTCTTCGCTGTTGATTTGCGGGGGCTCGAAGAGCTTGAGCTGGTCGACGCGCGACTGCACCATGCTGTTGATGGCGCGCATGATCTCGTCGCCGTTGGTGCACTCGAGCTGGATGCGGCTGATGTAGGCGTAGGGGCTGGCCGAGTCGCTGGCCATGCGCCGGGCCGCGGCGGGGTCGCCCTGGAACGACGCCGACTCGGTGGCCAGCAGGTCGCTGATGGCGATCGAGCCGCCGAGGGGATTCCAGAGACGGTAATCGTTCGCGTAGCGCGGCTTGTAGAAGAGGAGCCGGACGTGCGAGCCGATGCCGGGGATGCGGTCGTACTTCCAGACCTCGATCGGCTGCAGCAGACGCCCGCAGTCAGTGCGCAGGGCGTCGACGGGGGGGCCGTGCAGGAGGAAGATTCTCGAGCGGTCGCTGGCGACGGCCTTGAACTGCGACTTGGCCACTTCCAGGCGCTGGTAGTACGTGTCCTTGAAGGCGTGGTTCGTCGAGCCGGTGATGGCGTCGCGGCGGCGCCAGAAGTCGTCGATGAACGAGTCGCGCTGCGCGTCGGTCTCGAGGGTCAGGAAGGTGTCGAGCTCCGGCCCGAGCATGATCGGCTCGGTGTCCCCGACGAAGTCCTGGTGCCGCACTTCGAGTTTCCCGACGCGCGCCTTGCGCTCGCGCTTGCTGAGCTTGCGCAGACGCTCGGGTTTGGCGTCGTCCGGCTTCGGCGTGGGGACCGGAGCGGGCGTTTGCGCCAGAATGACGGTGGCAAAGGCGAACGACAGAACAGCGGCGAGCGCTTTCATGGGTTTTCCGGGTAATGCGTATCTATCTCGATAACAACGCGACGACGGCAATCCATCCGGAGGTCCTGCGCGTCCTCGAAGAGGCGATGCGCGAGACTTACGGAAATGCCTCGTCGATTCATAGAGAAGGCCAGGCTGCACGGCGGGTGATCGAGGACGCCCGGGAGTCGGTCGCCCGGCTGATCGGGGCGACCGCGCGGGACGTCGTTTTCACCAGCGGCGGGACCGAGTCTAACAACGCTGCCATTTTTGGAGCGGTCCCTGCCGGCTCTCGTTGCCACATCGTCACAACCGAAATCGAACATCCCTCGGTGGCTGAAGCAGTTCGCGAGCTCGAGCGTCGCGGCCACGCGGTGACGCGCGTGCCACCGTCGCGTGACGGCGCGGTGTCGGCCGCGGCCGCGATCGAGGCGCTGCGCGACGACACGCGCCTGGTGGCGGTGATGATGGCCAACAATGAGACCGGCGTGCTGCAGCCCGTCAGTGAGATCGGACGGGCCTGCCGCGAGCGCGGCATCCACTTTCACTGCGACGCGGTGCAGGCGGCGGGAAAAGTGCCGGTGAGCGTCGAGCACGTCGATACGCTGGCCCTCTCCGCGCACAAGCTGCACGCGCCGAAAGGGATCGGCGCGATGTACGTGCGCCGCGGCCTGGCGCTCTCGACGCATCTCCACGGCGGCGCGCAGGAGCGGCGGAGACGTCCGGGGACGGAGAATGTCCCCCTCGCCGCCGCGTTCGGCGCCGCGGCCGCGCTCCCCTCGGCCGCGGAACCGATGGCGGCGCTCCGCGACCGGTTCGAGACTTCACTCAGCGGCGATTTCACGATCAACGGCCGCGACGTCCCGCGTCTCCCGAATACCTCCAACGTCACCTTTCACGGCGCCGACGGCGAAGGGATCGTGATCGCCCTCGACCTCGCCGGCGTGGCCGTCTCCACCGGCTCGGCCTGCTCCTCCGGCCGCGTCGAGCCGAGCAGCGTGTTGCTGGCCATGGGCCTCTCGCCGGACGACGCCCGCTCGACGGTGCGCTTCTCACTGTCGCGGTTCACGACGGGGGAGGAGGTCGAGCGGGTGGCGGCTTTGTTGCGGGAACTGGTGCCGCGGTGCGGGAGGCAGGCACATAGGCACATAGGCACATAGGCTCATAGGCTCATAGGCTCATAGGCTCATAGGCTCATAGGATTCCTGTGAGCCTGTGAGCCTGTGAGCCTCTGAGCCTACGCTCCCATGTCCTTGCCAGACTTGTCCCTCGCCCCCTCGTCGTCTACTCTTCCCCCCGGTCCGATGTCCGATAAACCAATCCTCCAGGGTGACCTCTCGAAAATTCAGCTCCCCGACGTGCTGAGCTTCGTCTCGATGATCCGCGAGACGGGCAAGCTCGTCGTGCGGCGGGCCCATCTCGAGCGCACCATCCACTGGAAGGAGGGGGAGATCGTCTTCGCCAGCTCGAGCTCCCCCGAGCACTCCCTGGGGCAGTTCCTGCTGCGCAACGGCAAGATCACCAACCAGCAGTACGAGGAGTCGAAGCGCCGCGTCACTCCCCAGACCCGGCACGGCAAGCTGCTCGTGCAGATGGGCGCCATCTCGCCGAAGGACCTCTGGTGGGGCGTGAAGAACCAGGTCCTGGAGATCATCTACTCGATCATCGGCTGGAAGGACGGCGAGTTCGCCTTCTACGACAAGGCCGACGAGCTGGCGCAGGAGCGCATCGTCCTGCAGATCAATACCTCCAGCGTGATCATGGAGGGGATCCGCCGCCTCGACGAGTCGGCGCGCATCCGCGAGAAGATCCCCGACCTGAACGTGGTCTTCACCCGCGTCCCCGGCACCCAGCCCGACTTTCAGGAGCTGGAGATGAGCGAGGGGGAGATCGAGATCTACAACCACATCGACGGACGGCGGAACGTCCGCGAGCTGACGGGACGCAGCGACCTGACCGAGTTCGAGGTGACGCGCATCCTTTTCCAGCTGCTGACGGCACGCCTGATCGAGCAGGTCGCCGAGGAGAAGTCGTTCCGCCCCGTCTTCCTCGACGTCGAGGACTCGCCGGAGCTGCTGAAAGTCATCTCCACGTACAACGACATGTTCGGACGCCTCTTCGAGGCGCTGGAGAAGACGGTGGGGGAGGAGCAGGCCCGCGACATCTTCATGACCATCCTCCAGAACGCCGAGACGGACGAGCTGTGGGCCGGCGTCTTCTTCGACCAGTACGGCCGCTTCGACGAGAACATGCTCATCGCCAACATTTCCGAGCTCCCGTTCGAGCGCCGCAAGGCCGTCCTCGACGAGGGTCTGAACACGCTCCTCTCGGTACAGCTCTTCGAGGTCTCCCAGCACCTCGACGCCGCGGGGAAGGTGGATGTGTTCCGGTTCATCTCGGATCAGAAGGCGTCGTTGGAGAAGGCGACGGCCTGAGTTGTTGCTGTGTTGCTGGTTGCTGGTTCGTGGTGGTCTCGCGTAAAGCCGCCACGAACCAGCAACCAGCAACACAGCAACACCTCCTGATATCCTCGCGCTCGCATGTTCCCCACGCTCGTCAAGATCGGCAACTTCGAGATCACCACCTTCGGGCTGATGATGTTCCTCGCGTTCATCGGCGGGGGATGGATTCTGGCCAGGCAGTTCCGCAGGTACGGCGTCAGCGAGGAGCTGGCATCGTCGATCGTCGTGGCCGCCGCCTTCGGCGGGATCATCGGCGCGAAGGTCTACTACGCGATCCTCTTCAAGGACTGGCGCCTCCTTTTCGAGCGCGCGGGCCTGGTCTGGTACGGAGGGCTGATCGGCGGCTTTCTGGTCTGCTCGTGGCTGGTGTGGCGCCACAAGGCCGACTACCTCACCGTCGCCGACGCCGGCGCCCCGGCCCTCTCCCTCGGCTACGCTCTCGGCCGCATCGGCTGTTTCCTCGTCGGCGACGACTACGGCCGCCCGACGGACGCCTGGTACGGCATTGCCTTCCCCAAGGGCGCCCCGCCGACTACCGCCCAGTCGCTTCGCGAGTTCGGCGTGAACGTCGACCCGTCCCTCCCCCCCGACGTCGTGCTGCGCGTCCACCCGACGCAGCTCTACGAGACCGCCGCCGCGCTGATCATGTTCGGCGTGCTGATGTGGCTCAACCGCCGCCCCCACCGCCGCGGCCTCTCCTGGAGCCTCTTCCTGATCATGCTCGGCATCGAACGCTTCCTGGTCGAGTTCGTGCGGGCCAAGGACGACCGCTTCTTCGGAGGGATCACGGTGGCGCAGGTGATCTCGGCGGTGCTGGTGGTGGCGGGTCTGACGTGGCTGGCGGCTCTTGTCGTTACTTCGCGGTCACAAACTTTATCCCGCGCGGAGACGCGGAATCTCGGGTGACACCGCGAGAAATGCGCTCAACGTAGGGCGGGCTTCAGCCCGCCCAGTTAGACGCCTCAGTGCTCCGCTCCCGAGGGACGGGCTGAAGCCCGTCCTACGTTCAGCACGCTCATCGAGATCCCTCGCTGTGCTCGGGATAAACTCCAGAAAGATGCAGTTCACAACGGCAGGCGAGTCGCACGGAAAACAGCTCACGATCATCGTGACCGGCATCCCCGCCGGCGTACGCCTCGACAGAGAGCGCATCAACAAAGACCTCCAACGCCGCCAGCACGGCTACGGCCGCGGCGGCCGGATGAAGATCGAGTCGGATGAAGCGGAGATCACCGCCGGGGTGAGAGGGGGCGAGACGCTCGGCTCGCCGATCGCCATGACCATCCGCAACCGCGATTTCGACAACTGGCAGGGGGCGATGGACCCCTGGGAGCTGGACGAGAAAGAGGCGCACAAGCGTCGCGTGCATGCGCCGCGTCCGGGGCACGTCGATCTGCCCGGAGGGATGAAGTACGGCCGGCGCGATCTGCGGGACATCCTCGAGCGCGCCTCGGCGCGCGAGACGGCGTCGCGCGTGGCCGCGGGGGCCATCGCCAAGGAGCTGCTGCGGGCATTCGGCGTGGAGATCCGCTCCGGCGTCGCCTCCGTCGGTCCGGCGGGGGATCCCGGTTACGCGCCGACGTGGGAGGAGCTGGAAGCGGTCGACGATGACTCGCCGCTCCGCGCGCTCAACCGCGAGCACGAGCAGGCCATGATCGAGCAGGTCGACCGGGCGCGCGAGGCCGGCGAGACCCTCGGCGGCACGATCGTCGTGGCCGCGCGCGGCCTGCCGGTCGGTCTGGGCTCCTACGTCCAGTGGAACGAGAAGCTCGACGGACGCATCGCCCAGGCCATCATGTCCATCCACGCGGTCAAGGGTGTGGCCATCGGCGACGGCGTGGCCGCCGCGCGGCGCATCGGCTCCGAGGTCCACGATCCGATCTACTTCGACGAAGAGCAGCGCTATCACCGCACCACCAACCGCGCCGGCGGCCTCGAAGGAGGGGTCACGAACGGCCAGGAGGTGGTGGTGCGGGCGTTCATGAAGCCGATCTCCACGCTGCGCCGCGGGCTCCCCTCGGTGGACACCGAAACGCGGGAGCCGCACCGCTCGCAATGGGAGCGCAGCGACGTCACCGCCGTCCCCGCCTGCGGCGTCGTGTGCGAGGCCATGCTGGCCCTCGTCCTGGCCGCCGCGATGCGCGAAAAGTTCGGCGGCGACTCGCTCGACGAGATGCGCCGCAACTACGACGCGTACGTGGCGCAGCTCGCGCGCTACTGAGCCGCAGGTTTCAGCGCGTCCATCACGTCGCTGATCCACCCCGGCTCCTCATCGTTTCGCTCCTTACGCGCCGCGCTGATCATGCTCAGGTTGTTGTGAGTGGTCTCTTTCATCCAATCTTTCGGTTTCGTTGCCAGCGCGCTGGTCAGATTTTCCGTCGCCTCCGCCTCGTTCTTGCCCAGGATCGCGAGCTCAAGGAGCGTTGCATAATCCCAGTAGTTCGGAGTACCGGCAGCGATCCGGCGCGCCGCGGCATAACGCACGATGGGAAGGATCTCCAAACGCCGTGGATCGGGCGGATTGCGGACTTCCATTAGTGTCACGGCGTTGATACCGGGGTAGGCGTCGCGCCAGTCGGCCTCGAAGCCCTTCGTATACTCCTCGATGGCACGGTTGAGGTATCCCTTTGCTTCGAACTTGTTCGTCGCCTTTTGCCAGCGGTCCTTGTAGACGCGGCCGAGGATGCCGTAAGTCTCGCTGCTCCCTCCGCGTTCCTTGATCAGCGTGGTGAGGACGTGCTCCGCCTCGTCGCTGCGGCCGGCGCGGTTGAGGGCCAGGCCGAGCTGCTCGCGCACCATCACCGTTTTCTTCAGCGGTTCCGGCATCGCGGCCGCCAGCGCGATCATCGAGTCCCACGCCTTTGCGTCGCGGTAGGAGAGGTACAGCTTGATGAGGACCGCGGACTCCACACCGTCGAGCGCACCGAGCCTCGTCTCGAAAGCCTGCAGTTCCTCGACGTTCTTTGCCCCGCGCAACTCGTCCTCGAGCTGTTGCGCGATCGCGACGCGCTCCTGGAATGTATCGGTGCGCAGATGATCGACTGCGGCGGGGAAAGGATCGAGCAGCTCGAAGATCGGGCTGTCGGCGTCACGCTGCTTGCGGATATGCTCGAGCTGTTTGGCGAGGTCTGCGGAGGATTTCCCGGCATCCGCAGGAACGCCGCTCTCGGTGAGCTCGTAGGGCACGGAGCGGAGCGGCGCGACGTCGAACGGCAGCCGCCCCCCCTGCGCGAAGAGCAACACCGTCGATCCCGGCCGTACCGCATGCCGCACACCTAACTCGTAGAACACGTTCGCGTTCGCCGTGGTGAGGTCCGCGACCGCAAAATCGCAGAGGATCAGCCGCTCGTACATCGGCTTGTGGATGATCCCGCGCGTCAGTTCCTCGTCGGCGCGGATCGGCGTCATCCCGGCGTTTTCGATCGCCGGCTGGATCACCTTGTCGTAGACCTCATCGAACTTGATGAGCTTCCCAGCGGAATCGGTCTTGTCGCCGAACGGCATCAGAACGAAGCAGAGTGGTCCAGGCATGGTCTTAGGATACAGCCGTGCACCGCGAACTTTTTCCCGTCACCAAAAATCTCGTCTACCTCAACCACGCCGCGGTCGGGCCGCTCTCGGGCCGTGCGTCGGAGGCCATGGAGCGTCACGCGCGCGACCAGCGCGATTACGGCGCGCTGCACTGGCGCGAGTGGTATGCCGAGCACGCGGCGGTGCGCGAGTCGGCCGCTCGGCTGCTCGGCGCGCAGCCGAGTGAGATCGCCATCGTCAAGAACACCTCGGAAGGGTTGTCGTTCGTGGCCCAGGGGCTGCGGTGGCACGAGCGGGACAACGTCGTCACGACGGCGCTCGAGTTCCCGTCGAACTGGACGCCGTGGAAGCGGCTGGAGCGGCGCGGCGTGGAGTGCCGGGTCGCGGAGCTCCCCACCGTCGAGCACATCGAGCCGCTCATCGACAAGCGCACGCGCCTCGTCACCGTCTCCTCGGTCGCGTTCCACAACGGCTTCACCGCCGACCTGGCGGCCATCGGCGAGTTGTGCGCGTCGCGTCACGTGCTCTTCTGCGTCGACGCCATCCAGAGCATCGGGGTGCTGCCCATCGACGTGCGCGCGGCGAAAGTCGACTTCCTCGCCGCCGACGGCCACAAATGGATGTGCGGCCCGGAGGGGGCGGGGCTGTTCTACGTCGCGGCGGAGCGGCTCGAGGATCTGGAGGTCGTCGAGAACGGCTGGACCAACATCGAGCGGAAGGGGAAGTTCATCGGCTGCGGCGTGGAGTGGCTGCCCGACTCGCGCCGCTTCGAGGCGGGCTCGCTGAATACGAACGGGATCTACGGCCTGCGCGCGGCCATCGACCTGCTGCTGGAGATCGGCATCGAAACGGTGCGCGACCGCGCCATGCACATCGCCGCGAAGCTCGCCGAACGGCTGTCAGGCATTGGCTGGCAGGCGCCGCTGCTCGGCTCTCCCATCGTCGGGGCGACTCCACCAGATGTAGAGAAATCGATTCTGTGGTACCACCGCCGGCTCGAGGAAAAAGGGATCGTCACCGCGCCGCGGGAAGGCCTGCTGCGTTTCGCGCCGCATTTCTACAACGACGAGGTTGACGTCGAGCGCGTGATCGAAGCGCTGTCGTGAGACCATTGTTCCCATGACAATCACCGCGTTGTTGCTTTGCGTGATTGCGCTTGCAGTGGGCGCAATCGTGGGATGGGTGGTCGGGAGCGCAAGGAAAGGCGCCGAGTCGCAGCGTGCGCTCGCGGAGCGCGATCTGGCGCGCGACGAGCGTACCAAGAGCGACGCCGCGCGCGCGGCGATGCAGCGCCGGCTCGAAGAGGCGCAGCAGGCGCGGGCCGCCGCGGAGACGACCGCCGCCGAGACGCGCCGCCAGCTCGAGAACCACAAGCAGATCGAAGAGACCTTCGCCGCGCTCGCGCAGCGCGCGTTCAAGTCCGTCTCCGAGTCGCTCGTGCAGACCAGCAAGACCCAGATCGACGGCTCGCTGAACACCAAGACCGCGGAGATCGACGCGCTCCTCAAGCCGGTGCGCGACATGCTCGACACCTACCGCGGCGAGCTGCTCAAAAGCGAACAGACGCGCAACACCGTCTACGGCGGGCTGCAGGAGCAGATCCGCGCGCTGATGAGCGCCCAGGAGTCGACGCAGCGCGAGGCCTCGCGCCTGGCCACGGCCCTGCAGTCGCCGACGGTGCAGGGCTCGTGGGGAGAGATGTCGCTCAAGCGCTGCATCGAGCTGGCCGGCATGAGCGAGTACTGCCGCGACTTCGAGACGCAGCAGACCTTCACGAACGAAGACGGCCGCCGTCTCCGCCCCGACGTCATCGTCAACCTCCCGAACGAGCGCGTCATCGCCATCGACGTCAAGGCGCCGCTCTCCGACTACATCGCCGCCTGCAACGAGCCCGATGAGGCGCGCAAGGCCGCGCTCCTGGCCCAGCACGCCAAGAACCTCCGCCGCCACATCGACGCGCTGGTCAAGCGCGACTACCAGGCCAGCGTCGGCGAGTCGCTCGACTTCACGGTCATGTTCATCCCCGGCGAGCACTTCCTGTCGGCCGCGCTCATCGCCGACCTGAGCCTCCTCGACTACGCCGCCGAGAAGCGGATCTCCCTGGCCACGCCCACCGTCCTCCTCCCGCTGCTGCGCGCCGTGGCCGCGAGCTGGAAGGCGGAGAAGACGGAAGAGAACGCGAAGAAGATGCACGACGCCGCGGTCGAGCTCTTCACCCGCTTCGTCACGGTCATGGAGTACCTCACCGCCGTCGGCGACCAGCTCCACAAGAGCGTCGACAGCTACAACAAAGTCATCCGCTCCATCGACACGCGTCTCTGGCCGAAGGGCGAAGAGCTGCAGCGCATGGCCGGCAGCGGCAAGAAGCTCGGCGAGCTCGAACAGATCGAGGCCGTGCCGCTGGAGTCGGCGAAACTGCGGCTGACGATGCAGAACGAGGAGCCGGGGGTGGTGGTGCAGATCCGGGAGTAGGTTGCTGTGTTGCTGGTTGCTGGTTCGTTGTGGCTCCGCGTAGAGGCGCAACGAACCAGCAACTAGCAACCAGCAACATCGTCGTGCTACGCTGCACCCACGATGACCACCCCACTCCAGGAGAACGAGCCGATGCCCGCGAGCGTTCGCTCGTCGCTTTGGCTCCTCCAACTCTCCCATCACCGTAGTCGATAACTACGACTCCTTCACCTACAACCTGGTCCAGCAGCTCGAGCGTCTCGCCGGCCAGCGCCTGCGCGTGCTCCGCAACGATGCCTTCGATCCGGCCGCGCTCCTGGCCGAGCGCCCCAGGGCCATCGTCATCTCGCCCGGACCGGGCACTCCCGCCCGCGCCGGACGCTGCATCGAGCTGATCCGCGCGAACCGCGACATCCCGCTCCTCGGCGTCTGCCTCGGGCATCAGGCCATCGCCGAGGCCTTCGGGGCGAAGGTCGTGCGCGGCGCGCTGCCGGTGCACGGGAAGGTGAGCGAGGTCCATCACCGCGGGGAGCGCCTGTTCGCCGGCTGTCCCGACCCGATGCAGACCGCGCGCTATCACTCCCTCGTCGTCGAGCACGGCACCGTGCCGGACTTTCTGCAGATCGACGCCGAGACGGACGATGGGGCCATCATGGCCCTCTCGCACAAAGAGCGGCCCATCTTCGGGATCCAGTTCCATCCGGAGTCGTACGGCACGGCCGGCGGCGATCAGCTCATCCGCAACTTCCTCGGGGGTCTCTCATGATCAGCGAAGCGATCAAGCGCGCCGTCGACGGCCAGGACCTCGGCCGCGAGCAGATGCACGAAGTGTTCGGCGCGGTCATGGACGGCCGCGCCTCCGACGTCCAGAAGTCCGCGCTCCTCGTGGCCCTGCGCATGAAAGGGGAGACGCCGGAGGAGATCACTGGGGCCGCGCTGGCCATGCGCGAGCGCGTCACGCCGCTCGACGTGCAGCGCGACGATCTCGTGGACACCTGCGGCACCGGCGGTGACGGCCGCGGCACGTTCAACATCTCCACCATCGCCGCGCTGGTGGCCGCGGGGGCGGGCGCGAACGTGGCCAAGCACGGCAACCGCGCGGTCTCCTCCTCCTGCGGCAGTGCCGACGTCCTGGCGGCCCTCGGCGTGTACATCGACCTGAACGCCGCGCAGATGTCCGACGTGCTGCGCAAGGCCGGGATCGCGTTCCTCTTCGCGCCGAAGCTGCATCCGGCCATGGCCGCGGTGGCGGGCGTGCGCAAGGAGCTCGGCCTGCGCACGATCTTCAACGTCCTCGGCCCTCTCACGAACCCGGCCTTCGCGAAACGGCAGGTGCTCGGCGTCTACAACGACCGCCTCGTCGAGGTCGTGGCGCGCGTGCTGGCCGCCCTCGGCGCGACGCACGCGCTGGTCGTGCACAGCCGCGACGGGCTGGACGAGATCTCCGTCTCCGCGGCCACGCGCGTCTGCGAAGTCCGCGGCGGCGAGGTGACGGCGTACGAGGTGACTCCCGAGGAGCTCGGCGTCGGGCGGCATCCCATCGAGGCGCTGGCCGGCGGCGACGCGCGTGCGAACGCGGACATCGCCCGCGAGATCCTGCAGGGCGTGAACGGCGCGAAGCACGACATCGTCATCGCCAACGCCGGCGCCGCGCTGTATGTCGCGGGCGCGGCAGCATCGATCCGCGACGGCGTGGCGCTGGCGAAGGAGGCGATCGCCAGCGGGCGGGCATACGCCAAGCTGCAGCAGCTCGTGCAGGAGACGAACGCGCTGGGAGGTGCGGCATGACCGTGCTCGACCAGATCGTGGAGCGCACCCGCGAGCGGCTGCGCGGCGAGGAGAAGCCCGACCGCCGCGCCGCCGAGGAGGTGGCGCAGCAGCGCACGCCGCACGCGTTCCTCGACGCGCTCGATGTAGGGCGGGCTTCAGCCCGCCCGGGCGGGCTGAAGCCCGCCCCACATATCATCGCGGAGATCAAGTCCGCCTCTCCCTCGGCCGGCGCGATCGTGGAGAACCCGGACGTCGAGGCGATCGCCCGCGACTACGCGCGCGGCGGCGCGGCGGCGATCTCCGTCGTCACCGAGCCGGAGTTCTTCCGCGGCTCGCGCCGCTGGCTGGCCCGCGCCCGCAAGGCGGCGGGTCTGCCGGTGATCATGAAGGACTTCATCGTCGAGCCGGCACAGATCATCCGCGGCATCGCCGCCGGGGCGGACGCCATCCTGCTGCTTGCGTCGCTGCTCGACGTGCGGCAGCTCACCGACTTCATCGCCCTCCTCGACGCCTACGGCTGCGACGCGCTGGTGGAGGTCCACGACGAGACGGAGCTGGAGCGTGCGGTGAGCGCGGGCGCGCGCCTGATCGGCGTGAACAATCGCGACCTGCGCTCGTTCCATGTCGATCTGGCGACCTCCGAGCGCCTCGGCGCGCTGATGCCACCGGAGGCGATCCGCGTCGCCGAGAGCGGCATCCGCACGCGCGACGACGTCCAGCGGCTGCGCGCCGCCGGCTTTCACGCCTTCCTCGTCGGCGAGTCACTGCTGCGGCAGGACGACCGCGCCGCGGCCGTGGCGGCGCTGCGATGACGAAGGTGAAGATCTGCGGGATCACCCGCGCCGAGGATGCGGAGCTGGCCATCGAGCTGGGCGCGGCTTACCTCGGCTTCATCTTCGTGAAGGAGTCGCCGCGGTATGTCGAGCACGCACCGCGCACGAGCGGCGTGAAGCGCGTCGGCGTGTTCCGCGGCGCAACGCCCGATGAGATTGCGCATGTTGCGGAGCGCGAGCGCCTGGATCTCGTGCAGGTGCATGACGTAGGGCGGGCTTCAGCCCGCCTGGACGGGCTGAAGCCCGTCCTACGTTTGCCCATGATCCGCGCCTTGCACGTGCACGACGTATTGCCCGACACGACCACCGACGCCGACTACCTCCTCTTCGACACCGGCGGCGGCACGGGCCGCACGTTCGACTGGAATCTCCTCGCGCACTACAAAAGCACGAAGCCGTTCTTCCTCGCCGGCGGGATCCATCCCGGCAACGTGGCCGAGGCGATCGAGAAGACGAGACCGTACGCGATCGACGTCGCCAGCGGAGTCGAAGAACGGCCCGGCATCAAAGATCACCGCAAACTGAAAGCACTCTTCGAGGCAATCAAACGATGACCGCACTCCCCGACCGCCACGGCTTTTACGGCCAGTTCGGCGGCAAGTTCGTCCCCGAAACGCTCATGGCCGCCCTCGACGAGCTCGAGTCGGCGTACCGGAAGCTCAAGCGCGACCGCGACTTTCGCGCGGAGCTCGACGACATCCTCTCCGAGTTCGTCGGCCGCCCCACGCCCGTGACCGAGGCGAAGAAATTCGCGGAGCTGTGCGGGGGAGGCTTCCGCCTCTTCCTCAAGCGCGAAGACCTCAACCACACCGGCGCGCACAAGATCAACAACGCCATCGGCCAGGCGCTCATCGCGAAGCGCATGGGCAAGCAGCGCATCATCGCGGAGACCGGCGCGGGGCAGCATGGCGTGGCCACCGCCACCGCCTGCGCGCTCCTCGGCCTGCAGTGCGTGGTCTACATGGGCGAAGTGGACATGGCCCGCCAGGAGCTGAACGTCTTCCGCATGCGCCTGCTCGGCGCGGAGGTCGTCCCGGTCACGAGCGGCTCGCGCACGCTGAAGGACGCCATCAACGAGGCCATCCGCGACTGGGTGACCAACGTGCGCACCACGCACTACATCCTCGGCTCGGTCCTCGGCCCGCATCCGTATCCGATGATCGTCCGCGACTTTCAATCCGTCATCGGACGCGAGGCTCTCGCGCAGTTGCGCAGGAAAACGGGCGGCCTGCCCGACGTGGCCATCGCGTGCGTGGGCGGCGGCTCGAACGCCATCGGCCTCTTCTACGAAATGCTCAAGCATCCTTCGATCAAGCTGGTCGGCGTGGAGGCGGGCGGACGCGGCCCGCAGCTCGGCGAGCATGCCGCGCGCTTCTCCGGCGGCGCCCTCGGCGTGCTGCACGGCACGCGGTCGATGGTCCTGCAGGACGAGTTCGGCCAGATCGCGGAGACGCACTCCATCTCCGCGGGCCTCGACTACCCCTCCATCGGACCGGAGCACGCGCACCTGCAGGAGATCAAGCGCGTCGAATATCACGACTGCAACGACGCGCTGGCGCTGGAGGCCTTTCACAAGCTGAGCGAGAGCGAGGGGATCATCCCGGCGCTGGAGTCATCGCACGCCCTCGGCTGGCTGCTGCGCAACGGCTCGACCGGCGTGACGGTGGTGAACCTCTCGGGACGAGGGGACAAGGACGTGCCGCAAATCGCAGCGATGAACGAGGAGCGATGAGCGATGAGCTCTGAAGAGAAGGCTCATCGCTCATCGCTCATCACTCATCGCTCGAACCGCGTGAATCGTCTTTTCGAGCGGCTGCGCGCGGAACGAAGATGCGGCCTGATCGCCTACGTCACCTGCGGCGACGGCGACACGGTGCGCATCGTCGAAGAGCTGGAAGCCGCGGGCGCGGACGCGATCGAGCTGGGCATCCCGTTCTCCGATCCGATCGCCGACGGGCCGGTCATCCAGGCGGCGGCGCAGCGCGCGCTGGCGAAGGGGACGACCACAAACCACGTCTTCGAGATCGCGCGGAGCATCCGCGCGAAGAGCGAGATCCCGCTCATCGCCTTCTCCTACATCAATCCCGTCATGCGCTACGGCTCGGAGCGATTCGCGGCCGACGCAAAGGCGGCCGGCATCGACTCGCTGCTGCTCACCGACCTCCCTCCCGAGGTCGCGAAAGAGCTGCGCGACGCCCTGCACGCGCAAAGCCTCGGCTGCGTGTTCCTCCTCGCGCCGACCTCCACCGATGCGCGCATCAAAACCGTCGACAAGGCCAGCGACGGCTTCGTCTACTACGTCTCCACGACGGGCGTGACGGGCGCACGGAAGGAGCTCGATCCCGCGCTGCTCGAGCGTCTCGACGAAGTGCGGGGGAAGCTGCGCAAGCCGATCGCGGTCGGCTTCGGCATCTCGCGGCACGAGCACTACGAGCTGCTGCGCGAGCGGTGCGACGCCATCGTCGTCGGCAGCGCTATTGTGCGGGCGGTGGGAGAGGGACGTCCGCCGGGAGCGGTCGTGCGGGAGATTCTGGCGGGCTGAAGCCCGCCGCTCCACTCTGCGCGCGGCGCACGGCCGAGCAGATCTTCCCGTACACCCGCCGCGCCTTGCCCGAGCGGAAGACGCCGAAGCGCAGCACCGCGCGCGAGCGGCGTCCCCACACCGTCACCACGGCCCGGCCCATGGCCAGGCGCAGCAGGAAGGCGAGGAACGCCGGCGCGCCGAGGATGAAGAACGGCAGCGCCACCTCCCATGCCTCCACGTTGATGGCCACGACGAAAATGGCCATGGCCAGGAAGAACGTCCCGAACGCGCCGGTGGTGAGCAGGAAGGCCAGGCCGCGCTCGCGGTGCAGCGTCACCAGGGCCACGTCGTCGAAGAAGACGCGGCGGCGGATGACCTCGTAGTTCTGGCTCGAGTCGACGTCGATCCCGTCCGCCGTGACAAACGTCGCGTCCGTGCCGAGGAGCGTGCGCGAGCGGTGCAGGAGCGTGCGATCGGTCATGCCTTCACCATCGCCACGATCATGCTCACGTAGCCGGCCAGCATGAGCAGCGTCGAGAGGACGCCGAGCACGATGGCCACGATCGGCCCCACCGGACGCGTTCCCTCGCTCTTCCGCTGCTGGATGCCCTTCCACCCCCAGTAGATGACGAACGGTCCGACGGGGATGAGCCAGCAGAGCAGCCCGAAGACCGCGCCGGAGATGGACATGCTGGCGTAGTCGCGGTAGCGCGCACCGCTGTCCAGCGTCTCGGTGCGCACGCGCTCGTAGCACGACGGGCAGAACGTGCCGGTGCCGGTGTTCATCTCACAGAGCGCGCAGATGAACAGTCCGCAGCGCTGGCAGCTCGTCACGGCGGCGTTCCCGGCATGGTTCGCACACGCGGCGGCCACGCCGTCGGGCGTTTCCGTGACCACCGGCACCGCCTCGTGGCGCACCGCGCGCGGCTGGAACGGCGTGGCCTCGAAGGTGCGCATGCACGACGGGCAGTGGATGGTGCCGGGGTGAATGGCCGGCGCATCCAGCGGCGTGCTGCAGTGCGGGCACTGCGGGCCGTTGTAGTTCGCGCTCACGTCAGTAGACGTCGACCACGCGTGTGCCCGCGATCATGTCGTGGAGCGTCGTCTTCTCCTCGGTGAAAAGGGCGGGGAGGTAGTCGAGGATGACCAGGCATCCGAGCACGGTGCGCATGGCCGCGCGTCCCCAGGCCTGTCCGGTCGAGATGCGCGAGCCGTCGGGGCGCACCACGCGGGCGCCGACCGCCATCTTTCCGAGCGTCTGGCCGTTCTTCAGCGAGAGCATCAGCGCCTCATACGTGATGGCCAGCCCGATCGCGGGGATGTTGACGAGCTGGATCCAGAGACCCGCCTTATCCGGATCGGTGAACGCGCCGGTGGCGACGAGGATGATGACGATGAAGATGATGTTCGGGACGGACAGGACGAGGTTGTCCAGCAACATTCCCCCGAAGCGTTTCAGGACCGTCGTGTAGTTGAGCCGCGACCGGTCGACGCCCGAGCGCGCGTCGAGCAGTTGCTCGGTCTTGCACCCCGCGCAGTACGACTGGCCGCCGATGCCGACCAGGCAATTGCTGCAGAACGTTCCGCCGCACCGCGCGCAGCGGCGCACGCCTTCAGAGACGTCGACGTGGTTCCGACAGATCATGGTTCTCTCCCCGAATTCTGGACTGCCGTCATCCTACCGTTCTTGGGGATTGAAGAGAACCGCCGTGAGGTCGCGGACGAAATTCTCGCCGCTGAGCGAGTCGGCCTCCAGTCCCAGCTCCTGGCGGTAGAAGGCGGCCACTTCCTCCATCAGGTCGTAGCGCGCCTCGGGGGACATGCGGTCGGCGCGGAGGGAGAGGGTGAGCAGGAACTCGCGCTCCTCGAGGCTGATCTTGTGCCGCACGAGGCGCAGCACGCGCGGCGTGCGCAGCGTGTTGTGGCGGCGGTCGGAGGCGAACTGTCCCTTGTAGGTGAGCGCCTGGGCGTCGCGCACGACCAGCGTGTCGGCCACGAGATCGCCGAGGCGGCGGCGCGAGGCCGTGACCATCGTGGCCAGGGCGGCGAAGCCGTAAAAGGCGGGGGCGAAGTCGATGGCCCGGACGATGTTCCGCACCAGCGACTGATACAGCGACACCGGCAGCCCGCGCGCGTCGATCACGCGCAGCCGCAGCGCGCGCTTGCCCGGCGTGCGCCCCTGCTTGCGCACTTCGAAGAAGACGTGCCATCCCCAGGTCAGGACGAAATTGAGGGTGATGGTCAGGGCCATGGCGATGCCCCTCGACAGCGTCACGCCGAAGAGAAATCCCCCGACCGAGCTCACTGCCGAGACGATGAAGAAATCGATCAGCGTCGCCAGGAAGCGGCTCCCCGCGCCCGCCGGCTCCAGCCGGATCGGGACGTGCTCGGGGGTCGTGATCGTGACTTCGTTCATGCGTCCTGGGTCCGCCGCAGAAAGAGATACGAGATCAATCCCGTGAAGAGCAGCGCGGCCACGGAGATCTTGATCGGATAAGGGATGGTCTTCGCCGAGTACTGGGAGAACGATCCTTCGATCAGGCCGGCCAGGACGAGCGTCAGCGCGGCGCCGATCATCATCCGCCACAGCGAGGGGAGCACGCGCCGCAGCGACGCGCCGCGGGAGAGGTCGCCCGGCAGGAGCAGCGCGCGGCCGGCCACCAGGCCGGCCGCGCCGCCGAAGATGATGGCCGGCACTTCCAGGGCGCCGTGCGGCCCGACCCAGGCGAAGAAGAAGACCGAGACGTCGTCGAGCACGTACATCGTGCCCACCGCGCCGATGATCACGCCGTTGTAGAAGAGGACCACCAGTCCCATGACGATCGTCAGCGCGCCCAGGGAGAAGGCCAGGAACGTCACCCGGATGTTGTGCGTGTAGAGCGACGCGCCGAAGTGCATCGCTTTCTCCATGTTGTCGATGCGCTCCTCGTTGCGCTCGATCTTCTCCACGCGCTCCTGCGGGCTCTCGGTGAAGAACTGCGCCGGGACGAGGCGCCGCCCGTTGGCCGGGTCGACCAGGATGGCCAGCGACCCGAAGACGATCCCGGCCAGGAATGCCGCCGCCGCGACGAGCACCGCCGCGCGCTCCTTGCGGAAGGCCGCCGGGATCTCGCGCGTGAGGAGCTTCACGAAGGTCGCCCAGATGGCTGTGTCGTGCGAGGCGCGATAGATGAAGCGGTACGCGCGCCCGGTGAGCTGGTTGAGCGGCCCGAGGATCTCCGGATTGGCCGTGTACGAGCGTGCGCGGTTGAGGTCCGAGCAGGTGCGGCGATACAGCCCCACCAGCTCGTGCATCTCGTCCCGTGACAGCTCCACCTCCTCGGCGCGCTTGAGCAGGGCCTCGAGCTGGTTCCAGACTTCGCGGCGTTCGGCGAGAAAGCGTTCGATATTCATGGGGTCTCCGCTGTCATCCCGAGCCGCGCAGACGGCGAAGGATCCCCTCCCGGCTGCACGAGACGCGCTCCGTCTGCGGGGGATCCTTCGCCGTCTGCGCGGCTCAGGATGACATGGTGGCTCACAGCATCTGTCTCCGTTTGATGTCGATGTATGCATTCACCGCGTCCACTCCCCAGTCCGTGGCCGTCGACTCCACCACCATCGCGCCGCGGGCGCGCAGCTCGCGGGTCAGCTCGGCGCGGCCGAGCCAGAGGTCGCGGGCCACGAGGGTGCGGGAGAGCTCCTTCGCGTTCGACGGCAGGAGCTCCGCCTGTGCGCGGAGGTCGCGGTCGCTGAGGGTCACGAAGAGCGGGAGGTGCTGCGGCGCGAGCATGTCCACGGCGCGCAGGAGGTCGAAGCGCTCCTCGCGCTCGGGGAGGACGGTCAGGATCAGGATCAGCGTCCGGTGGTGCAGGCGGCGGCGCAGGCTCGCGGCCAGGGCCAGGTAGTCGGTGTGCCGGTACGCGGCCTCGAGTCCCGTCACGTAGGCCGTGATGGCGCGGAGGTGCGCGGCGCCGCGTCCGGTGGGGAGGCCCTTGTCCACCGCGGTGTCGAAGGCCACGATGCCGGTCTTGTCCTCCATGCGGTTGCAGACGTAGCTGATCAGCACCGAGGCGTTCACGGCGTGATCGAGCCGCGTGACCTGCTCCACGCGCGCGGCCATGCGGTGTCCCTGGTCGAGGCAGAGGAGGATGTCCTGGCTGCGCTCGGTGCGGAACTCGCGGACGATCAGGCGTCCGTGGCGCGCGGAGGCTTTCCAGGCGATGTCGCGGTAGTCGTCGTCGCGGACGTAGTCGCGCAGCCGGTCGAAGTCGCGTCCCTTGCCGACGCGCGGCGACTGGCGCGCGCCGAGGGAGCGGAGCGCGTACGTGTTCAGCCGCTGGTGCATGCGCGCCACGGCGTGGAGGTTGGGCAGCACGTGGAGCGTGGAGGAGTCGCCGGCGGGCACGATCCGCTCCACGAGCCCGCGCATCGTGGCGGCGATGAAGACCGGCTCGACGGTGGCGGTGCCGCGGGTGATGCCGCGCGGCTGCAGCTCGACGGCCAGCACCTCGCCCGCGCGGATGAGCGCGTGCACGACGCTCGAGCGCGGCTCCACGAGCTCCGGCCAGCGCTGGCGGAGCAGCAGCCGCAGCGGACGGCGCGAGCTGGTCGTGACCCGCACGACGACGTTCTCGCGCTCGTCCAGCGGCACGGCCAGCTTCGGCTGCCGCTCGATGGTGAAGACGATGCGCCGCAGCAGCAGCGCCTCGACGATCGCGGCCAGGAAGAGCAGCGCCGCCGCGCCCGCGATCGCCCACACCACCTCCGGTACCACCGCGATGAGCAGCGATGCGGCCGCGAGCAGCGCGGCGAGGCGGATCAGGAGCGGGCCGGGGCGCATGATCTGGTTGCTGGTTGCTATGTTGCTGGTTCGTTGTGCTGTCTGGTGCGGTCACATGCATTGCCTTGAACCAGCAACCAGCAACCAGCAACTCATCTCGGTACCTCCACCTGATCGAAAATGCGCCGCAGCAGATCCTCCAGCGCCAGTCCCTCCATCTCCGCCTCGGGGCTGAGCGTGATGCGGTGGGCGACGACGGGGCCGACCAGCGACTTCACGTCGTCCGGCGTGATGTAGTCGCGCCCTTCCAGCGCCGCGGTGGCGCGGCTGGCCTCGAGCAGCGCCAGCGACGCGCGCGGCCCGGCGCCGATCTGCACCGACTCATCGCGCCGCGTGCGCGAGACGAGCTCCTGGATGTAGCGGATGATGTGCGGCTCGACGCGCACGCCGGTGGCCACCGTGCGCCGCGCCTGCAGCAGCTCCTCGCCCGTGATCACCGGCTGCAGCGACGCGACGATCTCGTCGTGCAGGCGATGCCCGGCCGCGTACTGCTCGAGCATGCGCGACTCGTCGTCCGCCTCCGGGAAGTCGATGTTGATCTTGAACAGGAACCGGTCCCTCTGCGCCTCGGGGAGCGGATACGTCCCCTCGAACTCGACCGGGTTCTGCGTGGCGAACACCGTGAAGATGGGCGAGACCTTGTAGCGCGAGCCGTCGACCGTGACCGCGTTCTCCTGCATCGACTCGAGCAGCGCGGCCTGCGTGCGCGGCGGCGTGCGGTTGATCTCGTCGGCCAGGAGGATGTCGGTGAAGACCGGCCCGGCGCGGAACGCGAACTCCTGCGTCTTCTGGTTGAAGACATTCGCGCCGACCAGGTCCGAGGGCATCAGGTCCGGCGTGAACTGAATGCGCCGGAAGCGGCAGCCGAACAGCCGGGCCAGCGTCAGCGCGAGCAGCGTCTTGCCGGTGCCGGGCACGCCTTCGAGCAGCATGTGCCCGCCGGCGATCAGCGACGTGATGGCCAGCATCTTCACGCGCTCCTGTCCCATGATCACCCGGTCGAGCTGCTCCCGCAGCGCGGCGAAGCGGGTGGAGATGGTGGTGATGGTTTGCATCGTTCCTCCAGGGCTCAGCGGTTCAGAGGCTCACAGGCTCATAGCCTTCCTGTGAGCCTGTGCACCTGTGAGCCTATGAGCCTTCAGTCTTTCAAATCCTTCATTGATCGCTTCCATCGTCCGCCTCCCCCCCGTCAACTCCTCCACCCGCGCGCGGAGCGCGTCGCCGCGCAGGCCGCTCGTGTGCGCGACCGTGCGCGTGAGGGAGTCGTGGTAGAGGGCGAGGGCCTGGGAGTCGCTGGTGACGTCTTTGTACAGCGCGGCCAGCGAGTGCACGAGGTCGATGGCGTCGGACCTCGTCTCGCGGTATTCATCCTCGGGAGGGCCGACGCGGCGCGACGCGCGCCAGAAGATCAGCAGCGCGACGACGGCCAGCAGCACCAGGAACGGACCGAGGTTCCACTCCTTCATCAGCTCCAGCGCGCCGTCGCCCGTGACGATGCCGTGCGGCACTTCGTCGAAGTAGACCGGGCGTTTCCCCGCCAGCGCGGCCAGCAGCGCCAGATGGTGCTCGCGCGACAGCAGGTCGTTGCGGAAGATCTCCGGCCAGGCGATGACGAAGACGTCGCCCTCGCCGAGGCGCTCGCGCGCCACGATCGCGTCCGAGCCGGCCACGAACACGGCGTGCATGCGCGGCCGCAGCCTGCGGAACGCGCTGCTCTTCTCCGCGATGGCCAGCGTGTCGATGCCCGGCCAGAGCGGGAAGACCTTCACGGCCTTGTTCTGCGCGGGCGTCCGGGTCGGCAGCGCGCCGAGGTGTGCGCCGATGACCATGCGGCCGCCGCGGCGCACGAACGCGTCCTCCGCGTCGCTGAGCAGCGGCGATTCCTGCGGCCGCGGCGGACCGACCTGCTTCTCGTCGAGTGCCTCGGGATCGTAGAAGATCGGGAGCTCGTGGGTGATGCGGAACACCACGGCATTCCGCTCCAGGCCGGCGTCCGGGACGGCGCGCGTCAGCATCTCCGACTTGCCGCGGCGCGCGAGATAGGCCGCCGCCTGCGAGAGTCCCTTCGGCGACGTGTTCGCGGACGAATAGTCGTCGTACACGCGCTCCGAGGCGCGGCGGTCCGTGACGATCCAGAGGATGCCCAGGGCGAAGAACGCGGCGATGGCGAACAGCAGCGGCGCGGCCCGTCTCACGTGGCCCCCCGCAGCGTCCCGATGATCCCGGCGGCACGCTCGCCGCACTCGTCCAGCGCCTCCTGCGTGCTCTGCTCCGAGCCGTACCACTCGCGCTCGAAGCGGCGCGTCAGCTCGATCATCTCCCCCCGCCACTCCACCGTCGGCGCCAGCGAGGCCACGTACTCCCAGTTCGTGCGTCCCTTGCGGAAGTGCAGGATGCCGGCGGCGTAGCTGGTGACGAGCACGGCGTGGTACCAGGCGCGGATGGCCTCGCGGTAGCGGCCCGCGCGCGCCAGCTCGCCGGCGTAGCGCTCCCACTCCGACGCGCCGCGCGAGAGCGGGTCTTCATCCGCCTTCGACCCGAGGGGTGTGCTCGTCTCGACGGTTGCCGTTACGGCGCGCGAGCGGCGCAGCACGTTGACGGCCAGCATCAGCAGGAGGAGGAGGATCAGCGCCACCACGCCGAAGACGATCCACCGCGTGGCCAGCGAGGCGCCGCTCTCGTTCAGGCGGCGGCGCGGCAGGAGGTCCAACAGCCACTCGAGGAGCTTGCGGAGCCACTCGCGGAGCCATTCGATCATCTCCGCGAAGGCCTCGGCCACGCGCTCGAGCAGCGGCGCGTCGGCCTCCAGCTTCGTCGGGATGGCGCCGCCCTTCGGCAGCTCGGGCGCCTCCTGCTCGGCGGCGATGCGCTCGAGCAGCTTGCGGTCGCCGCGCGCGGATTCCATCCCGCTGACGCGGCGCAGCTCGACGATGGTGACCATCAGCCGCGCGCGGTGCGGCCCCTCGGCGTGCGTTGCGTCGATGATCGGCTGCAGCACCGAGGCGTCGGCCGTGAACTTGCCGCGCGACCACGTGATCTCCTTCCCCAGGAGGTCGCGCGCCTCGACCTTCGCCGGGGGCAGCCCGTTCTGCGCGAGCATCGAGTCGATCAGCTCGAGACGGCCGACGTATTCCGTGACCGGCATCGCCTGCGCGCCGGTGGCGAGGAGGAGCATCAAGAGGAAGAAAGCGGAGCGCCGCCACAGTGGACCGCCGGCGTCCCGCCGGCTGTCTCCGCAGGCGTCCCGCCTGCGGCCCTGGGGGAGTGACGGCGGGACGTCGTCACAGACAGCCGGCGGGGACGCCGGCGGTCCGCTGTGCTTGCGGCGCTTCATGACGCCCGCCTCAGTTCCTCGAACCAGGCGCGGAGGTCGTCGCCCCGCTCTTCCGCGCCGGCCTTGCGCACGAACACGACGTTGGCGGCGATCCAGAACGGCTCGACGAGCACGAACGCGCCGGCGATCATGAGCAGCATGAAGCGGCGATTGCCGGCGCTGAAGAGCAGTTGCCAGTTCGGGGCGTCGAAGCCGCCGATCGCGCCCGCGGCCCAGATCGCCAGGCCGAATGCGGCGGCGAGGTTCACGAACGCGACCAGGAGTCCGCAGAAGAAGACCAGCACCAGGCCGAGGAGCAGCATCACGCGCGCGTGCCGTCCGATGAGGCGGAACGGCTGCAGGAGGCTGACGCGCTCGTTCAGCTCCATGGTGCCGATGGCCAGCCCGGCGAAGACGGCCACGACGAAGATGCCGAGGCAGGTGAAGATGCTTAGATAGGCGCCCAGCAGCACGGCCGAAGAGGTGAGGACGTAGCTCGCCAGCGCGGCGGCCGGGACGCGCCACGTCTCGCGGCCGGGCGCCGTGCCGCGGCTGAGCGCCAGGCGGCATGCGCGCGCGTAGACCGCGCGTCCCCACAGCGCGACCAGGATCGAGCAGACGATGAGATTGGCCGTCCCGCCGAGCAGATTGCCGTACTGCGAGGCGGCGGAGCCGACTTCCAGGAGCTGATCGAGGAAGAGCGCCTGCAGGAATCGATAGGGGAGCGCGGTCAGGGCCAGCAGCCCCGCCCACGGCGCGGCCGTCATGGCCACGACCTCCGTCGACTCGTCGAGAACGGACGTGATGGAGAGCGGCGACCGGATCAAAAGAGACCCGCGAGGACGGCGGCCGTCCAGACCATCAGCCGCGCGCCGGTGAAGAGCAGCACCGCGGAGACGATCACCACCGCGATCCACGAGAACACGGGCGAGCGCTCGACCTTCGCTCCCCGTTTGACGCCCAGACAGGCCGCGCAGTGCCAGATGCCGTCCCACTGCGTGGCGCACTCCTGACAGAGCGTCTTCGCGCAGGTCATGCAGCGCGCGAACGCGTGCCGCTCGAAATGCACGGCGCACCGTTGTGCGGAGGGGGACATTGGCCACGGGAGTGTACCGTGCTACCCTGTCCTCCTCAATGACCGCTCCGCGCTTCTCCGCGTTCTATTACCGCTATTACACATAGCGCGGGGCATCCATACGCCCCGACGCGAGAAGGGGCGCATACCGGCAACGGCACTTCGACGACCTCTTCCCGCAACGGGCAAGAGGTTTTTTGTCGATGAACGAGACCGACGCCCAGGCCGAGCTGACGCGACTCCGCGACGCCATCGACCGCGTGGACGAGGTGCTGGTCAAGCTCCTCAATCAGCGCGCGAAATACGCCGTGGAGATCGGCGAGATCAAAGGCCATCTGGCCCTCCCCATTTACGCCCCCGAGCGCGAGAAGGAAGTGCTCGCGCGCGTCGAGGCGGCCTCCGCGGGCCCGCTGCACGGCGAAGCCATCCGCCGTTTGTGGGAGCGCATCATCGACGAATCCCGAAGAGTCGAGCGCGAAAGCGCGCAGCCTGCAAGGAGCCATCAATGATCATCGTCATGCAGAAACACGCCCCCGAGCCGCACATCGAGCACGTGATGGGAGAGCTCATCGCGCGCGGCTTCGACGTTCACCGGTCGACAGGAGCGGACCAGACGGTCCTGGGCATCGTCGGCCGCGTCGACGAGCTCGACCCGCGCGAGTTCGAATTGTTCGATTCCGTGCAGGAGGCGGTGCGCGTCAGCGAGCCGTACAAGCTCACCAGCCGCACCTTCCGCCCGCACAAGACCGTCGTCAAGGCGCGCGGCGTGGAGATCGGAGGCGACCGGGTCGTGTGCATGGCCGGCCCCTGCACGATCGAGAGCGAGACGCAGCTCTTCGAGACCGCCCGCCGCGTGGCCCGCAGCGGCGCGCGCGTCCTGCGCGGCGGCGCGTACAAGCCGCGCACCTCGCCGTACGCGTTCCAGGGCATGGGCGTGGAGGGATTGAAGCTCCTGCGCGCCGCCGGCGACGAGTTCGACCTGGCCACGGTCTCCGAGGTCATGGAGATCAGCCAGATCGAAAAGATGCTCGAGTACGTCGACATCCTGCAGGTCGGCGCGCGCAATATGCAGAATTTCAATCTATTGAGCGCGCTGGGGCAGGTGCGCAAGCCGGTCCTGCTCAAGCGCGGGATGTCCGCCACGATCCAGGAATGGCTGCTCGCGGCCGAATACATCATGGCCGGCGGTAATTACGACATCATCCTCTGCGAGCGCGGCATCCGCACGTTCGAGACGTATACGCGCAATACGTTCGACATTTCCGCGATCCCGGTCATCGACAAGCTCTCGCACCTTCCCATCGTCGGCGATCCCTCCCACGCCACGGGCCGCCGCGACAAGGTCATGCCGCTGGCCCGGGCCATTGTGGCCGCCGGCGGCGACGGCCTCCTGATCGAGGTGCATCACGACCCGGAAAAAGCGGTGTGCGACGGACCGCAGTCGCTCTACCCCGAACAGTTCGGCCGGCTGATGGACGAGCTGCGGATCATCGTGCCGGCGGTGGGGAGGAGTATTTAATCTGGAGTGCGGCAGCGCCAGCTGCCGCTCTCTATGCGCCAGCCGCAGCTGGCGCTGCGGCATTGGAGAGCGGCAGCTGGCGCTGCCGCACTCCAGACTTACGGCGCGCCGATGACCACGAACGGGGCCCAGTAGAACGGGTGGCGGTACGCGCGCTGGGCGCGCACGGCCAGTTGCGCCTCGCGCAGCGCCTGCGGCTTCGACAGGCCGCGGGCCAGGCGGCGGTGGAGCTCGATCATCAGCGTGGCCGTGACCGCGGACTGCGCCTTCCACTGGCTGACCACCGTCGTCCGTACGCCGGCCGCCAGCAGCGCCCACGACAGGCCGATCACGCCGTCGCCGTTCAGCTCCTCGGCCTTCCCCGTCTCGCACGCGGAGAGGACGGCCAGGTCGGCGTCGAGCTCCAGCTCCGCGATCTCGCGCGCCTCGAGCAGGCCGTCGTCGGCCTCATCGGGCGTCGTGGTCAGGAGCAGGGACGAGAACATCGGCGCCTGCTGGTGCATGAGGCCGTGCGTGGCGATATGCAGGACGTCGTAGCGCGGCGCCTCCCGTTTCAGCACGCTCTCCCGCGCCTCGCTGCCGACGTACACGCGGCTGTGCGCCTCGCCGTAGATCCTGCTGATGGCGCGCACTTCCGATTCCGCCTCGGGGATCGGCCCGGTCACGGCGTCGGGCGTGCCCGAGCGGTAGAGCGACGCGGT
Organism: Thermoanaerobaculia bacterium; assembly: GCA_035627015.1. Classification (GTDB taxonomy): domain Bacteria; phylum Acidobacteriota; class Thermoanaerobaculia; order Gp7-AA8; family Gp7-AA8; genus QHVT01. Next base: position 50,142 of record DASPMO010000171.1, read on the forward strand.
CTTCGCGCCGACGAGCGGATTGGCCATGGCCAGGACGCGGCTCGCCGCGCGCGCCGGTCCGGCCGCCGCGAGGACGCCCAGCGACGGCGCGTAGAACACCGGCACCTTCTCGATCAGCGGCGCGCCGCCTCGCGGGGCCAGGGCGTGGAAGGGGAGATGCCAGAGCGACGCGTCGGGGATGATGCCGAGCGTCTTCGCCTCGCGCAGGACCGGCGCGAGCGGGGCCAGGAGCAGGTCGTACATCTCCGCCGAGGCTTCGTCGCTGCGGAGGTTGCGCTGCTCGATGAGGGAGGTGAAGCGGCGCACGCGCGCGGCCAGGTCGCGCTCGCCGATGCGGACCGGATGCACGGTCACGGTACGCCGGCCGCCGCGCTTCGCCGCGACGGCGAAGACGAACGTGCTCTCGCGCTGGCCGACATATACCAGGAACGTCACGTCATCGAGATGCGGCGGCAGCGCGTCGACGTCCAGCGTCCGGCGCGGAAGGGCCGTCCCGGCGTCCGGGGGGCGCGTGGAGAACACGTGCTGGCGGAACTCGATCAGCGCCGCGCGCGCGTCGGCCAGCTGGTTGCGGAGGGTGGCCCGGTCCACGCCGGGGCGGTGGTTCGTGTACAGCTCGCGCTGCAGAGTGCGCAGGCGGCTCTCCAGCGCCGACTCCTGCTGCCGCTCCGGCGCGGTCATCGTGCCGGGGTGGCCCGCTCCCTTGTTCTCGAGCGCGTTCCGCAGGTACAGGGCCTTCATCTGCTCGGCGGCTTCCAGCGCGCCGTACACGTCGGCGCTGTCGAGCAGCACGCGCACCAGCAGCCGCTGCTGCGCCAGGTCGTCGCTGGCGAAGAGCAGCCGCCGCGGCTCGCGGACGGGCACGGACTGGAGCTCGGCGGTGAGCTCCTCGAGCAGTGTGCGCGCCTCGTCGCGGCGGCCGAGGCAGGAGAGGAGCTCGGCGCGCCGCCGGCGCGCGTCGCGATCGAAGACCACGTTCGGACCGCGGGCCTCGTCCAGATGCCGCAGCGCGGCCTCATAGTCGGACGCGCTCTCGGCGATGGACGCCCGCACGATGGAGACGTTCTGGCGCGCTTCCGCGTCGGGCGGCAGGACGGCCACCGCTTCCTCCAGGCTCCGCGCGGCCTCGCGATACCGGCCGGCGGCGTTGAGCAGGCCGGCGTGGGTCCGCAGCAGCCATTCGCGGTCGGGCCCGAGGACCGTGCGCAGGCCGTCCTCGACGATGCGGATGCTCTCTTCCCTCGTCCCCGCGCACATGGCCATGCCGCCGATGCCCACCGCCTCGGAGCCGGGAAAGCCGGCCTCGCGCGAGAGGTCGCGCACGATCTGGTAATGGCGCATGGCCACGCGAAGGTTGCCGATGGCGATATGGTTGCCGGCCATGATCGCCGCCGCGTTGATGCGCGCGGAGGCGTCGCTGGTCTCCCCCGCGTACTGCACGGCCAGCGTGGCGTAGTGGAACGCTTCGCGGGAGGCGCTGCGCATCTCGAAGGCGCGGCTGAGATGCGTGGCCAGGAGCGGCGCGAGCGACGCATCCTCCAGCTGCCCGGCCAGCGACATGGCGCGCTGCATGGCTTCCAGGTCGGGAATGCCGTCGAGCGACTCCAGCGCGCGCACGAGGCGGTACAGCGCGCGGGCGATGAGATCGGGGTCGCCGCTGGCCTCGGCCATCGACACGGCCTCGTGCGCGAGCTCGACGGACGGCTCGAGCTCCGTCATGCGCACGATGCGGAGCACGACGCTGCGCGCGCCTGCCGCCGCGGCCAACGACCCGGGATCGCCGAGGCGGCCGGCGATGCGCATCGCGGCATCGCTGAGCGCGAGCGCCTCCTCGAGCCGGCGCTGGTTGGCCATCTCGACGGAGCGCGTGGCCAGCAGGCGCACGACGGTCGTGGTCTGCCCCACGGGCACGTCCGCGATCGCTCCGCCGAACTGCTCGATCGCCTCGGCGTCGCGCGAGGCCCACGCGGCGATGCGCCAGGCCGTGCCGTCGTGCTGCAGCGTGAACCGCGAGCGTGCCGTCTCCAGCCACTCCGGCGAATCGCCGGCACGGAGCGCGAGCGTCTGCGCGGTCTCGATCCGCGACGGGTCGTGCGGATCGGCGTGGACCGTCAGTGCCTCGAGGCGCATGCAGCGGCGCTCCAGCCGCCGCCCGTGCTGGCGCAGAAAGGCCTCGCCGTCGACGAACAACGCCGCGGCGCCGCGCGCATCACCCGCGGCGTATCGCGTGAAGAGCTCGCGTACGGTGTCGACCGGCGTCGCCGCGACGGGCAATACGGCCAGCAATGCAATCGCGAGCGCCATCCTCATGGCGCACCGATGACCACGAACGGCGCCCAGTAGAAGGGATGGCGGTACGCGCGCTGCGCGCGCACGGCCAGCTGCGCCTCGCGCAGCGCCTGCGCCTTCGACATGCCGCGCGCCAGGCGGCGGTGGAGCTCGATCATCAGCGTGGCCGTGGCCGCGGACTGCGCCTTCCACTGGCTGACCACCGTCGTCCGCGCCCCTGCCGCCAGCAGCGCCCACGACAGGCCGATCACGCCGTCGCCGTTCAGCTCCTCGGCCTTCCCCGTCTCGCACGCGGAGAGGACGGCCAGGTCGGCATCGAGCTCCAGCTCCGCGATCTCCCGTGCCTCGAGCAGGACGTCGTGCCGCGGCGCCTCGCGTTTGAGCACGCTCTCCCGCGCGTCGTCTCCCACGTACACGCGGCTGTTTCGCTCGCCGTAGATCCGGCGGATGGCGCGCACTTCCGACGAAGCCGCGGCGGAGATGTACGACCTGCTCCTCGGACCTGTGGCGCCGGTCCTCCGCGATGCCACGACGCTCGGCATCATCCCCGACTCATCGCTGGGGCATCTCCCCTTCCACGCCCTCGGCCCGCGCGTGCGGAGGTTGCGCTGCTCGATGAGCGAGGTGAAGCGGCGCACGCGCGCGGAAAAGACGTTCTGGCGGAACTCGAGCAGCGCCGCCCGCGTGTCGGTGATCCGGGCTTGCAGCAGGGTCCTGTCGCCGGCGGCGCGGTCCTCCGCGTAAAGCGCGCGCTGCAGCGCGCGGAGCACGTCCACCGGCGAGGCCACGGCGGCGGAGGCGCCCAGGAGCGCGATCAGGAGCGCGAGGCTAAGGCGAGGTTTCATGATCGAGGATCCGGCGGGCCGCGGTGTCGGCCGCCGCCGCGCGCTCCAGGGATTCGAGCGCCTCGCGGCGCATGCCGGCCCGCGCATAGAGGACGGAGTGGAGCAGGAAATCGTTCGGGTGCTCGGCGCGGGCGCGCTCGAGCTGGCGATGCTCGGCCGCGCCGGCGATGCGGAAGAGGGCCGGCGGCGCGGGAGGGCGGGGGATGGTCTCGATGGCGCCGTCGCGCGTCACCTCGACCTGCCAGCTCAGCGTGCGGCCGCGCGGCAGGTCGCGATCGGGCGTCCAGCGCGCGCGCTTCAGCGGCGCGCTGCGGATCACTTCGCGTGTGTCGTCGAACACCGAGACCGTGTGCGTCCCCTCGCGCGCCGGCCAGGTGAAGGTCGGGCGCGCATCGTCGACGACGATCCCCGTCGGGGCCACGCGCTCGATGGCCTCGGACGAGCCGCGGACGATGTCCGCCGGCGCCTGCAGGGCCGCGAGATCGGCGGGGAAGGGAAGCCGCGCCGTCGCCACCGCGCGCGCGACGAGCCGCCCCCATTCCGCATCCGCGTACCGCGGAGCGGTCTCCGGTGGTGCGGCCGGCTTCAGCGCACCGGGCTTCGCCTCCGGCGGCGTCCGCACCACGACCGGTGCGACGCGCTCCGGCCGCACGGGCGGGTCGTCGCGCAGCACGACCACTCCCGCGATGGCTGCCGCCAGCGCCGCCGCGGCCACCCACCACCAGGCCCGCGTGCGCGACGGCGTCTCGCCCGTCATCAGCTCGGAGCGCAGCGACGCGAGGTCGTCCGCCGCCCGTGCCTGGCCGGCGCGGCCGCAGAGCTCGCACCGCTCGAGGTGCAGCAGCACGTCGTCCAGCTCGCGGTCGTCGAGCTGGCCGCTGGCGAAGCGGTGGAACTGCTCGTCGGAGAGATGGCTCATGGGCGCAGTCTCCGGGCCAGGCGCTCCCGGGCCGACTTGCGCAGGTTGATGACCTGCTGCCGGGTGAGGCCGAATCGCTCGGCGATGGCCGCATCTTCCATCGGCAGCGCGCGCCACAGGACGGTCAGCTCCGCGCGCGTCAGCTCCAGCGCCGCGGCGATTTCGTCGAAGCGGGCGATCCTGGCCAGCACCAGCAGCGAGATCACGTTCGTCTCGCCGCTGAAGCGGAGGTTGAGCAGCAGCGCCTTGCGCTGCATCGGGCGCAGTTCCTGGATCTCCTTCCACAGCGCGCGCATGAAGTGCACGTCGTCGTGCGGCGCCGGCTGCAGCAGACCTTCCGGGACCTGATCGAGCGACGCCGTGGCGTGATCGACGACGTCCCACGCTTCCGCCAGCCCGTCGACGACCGGCTCGAGGAGCACGGGAGAGCCGGTGGCGGCGAAGATCTCCAGCAGCGCTCCAGCCGTGTCCTCGCGATCGAGCCCGGCCAGGCGCGCGATGACCCGCGGCGGCAGCTCGGTCACCGCGTCGTGGCGGCTCCGCCATTCGGCGAGCCCGCACAGCAGCCCCTCGGTGGCCACCCACATCGCCAGCCGCGGGTCGTGCGAGGCGGCGTAGCGGACCCGCGTCTTCAGCCGGGCGCGCTCCGGGAACTGCTTGCGCAGATGGTCGTTCACCGCGTTGTAGGTCAGCGTGGCGGCGTAGGCGTGGAAGTTCCGGATCGCCTCCGCGGGCGAGGTGGCCAGGGCCCGCAGCTTCTGCACGAGGCGGAGGTGGATCACGGCCTCGACGTCCTGCGCGTCCTCGCGGCGGAAATGCGTCCCCGCGCGCACGTGACGGGCCAGGATGGCCTGCGTCACCGTGCGGGTCGTGGCGATGAGCCGCTCGATCTCGCGCTCGGCGTCTTCACCTTCCGCGCGCAACAGATCTGCCAGCCGCGGGTCGTTCAAAGCGACCAGCGACGCGCGCTCGGCGTCCAGGGTCATGGGGGCCACGGTGAATCTCTCGATGACCGATGCTACCCGAAGTTCCGGGACGTCCGGCGTGACTTTTGGGGGCGGTAATATCGGCCGCGGCGACACGTCGTTGACTGTGGCAAAGGAGCTGCGCGATCTTGCTACACTGCCTGAAACGCAACGGGAAGGATGCCTTCATGACTGCACGGAGCAGACTTTTGGCTGTTTTGTTCGTCGCTGTCGCGAGCGTGGCCGCATCGGCAGCGGACAAGCCGGAACTGTCGTTTTCCCTGAATGGCTATCCGAGCCCGGAACGGATGCGCCTGAACCTGACCCTCGGCCCCGGCGAAATGAAAGCCGTGCGCGTCTACTCCCTTCCGAGCAAGACGCTCCTCGGCGTCTTCACCAACTCGGACGAACCCGAACCGGTCGAACGTTCGGAGTGGTTCAAGAGCACGTTCCCGGCGAATCAGCGTGGCCCCCGGTTCCCGGCCGCCGCGTTCGCATTCAAGCGCGGTGGAAGCGTGACGCTCTCCCCGGATCGTCCCGCCCCGGACGATCGCGCCATCGCTGTTTACGTCTACGGCTCGTGGCCGAAGGCGAATGCCGCGAACGGCGTCGAGGAGCGGGAAGAGCTGTTCACGGTCAACACGAACCCCCGGAACTTCCACTTCACCATCTCCAGGTCCGGTGACGACACGGTGGTCAACATCATCGAGTAGGCGTCGTATGATCCGCCGCCCATGCGCCGGATCCCCGTTCTGCTGCTCGCTCTTGCGCTGTTCCGCTGTGCCGCTCCGGCGCCTCCTCCTCCCGAGGCCGCGCCGGAGCCGGTGCGCGTGGAGCCCGCTCCGGCGCCGCCTGCCGTGGCCGAAGAGAAGGTCATCGGCACCGTGCGCGTGACCGCGTCCGCCCTCAACGTGCGCGAGGAGGCGTCGACCGACGCGGAGGTCGTGACGCAGGTGAAGAAGGGGGAGTCGCTCTCCGTGCTGCGCGAGGACGAGAGCTGGACGAAGGTGCGGCTGGCGAGCGGGGAGACGGGATGGGTGGCGTCGCGGTTCGTGTCGAAAGGGACCGCGGCCGCAAAGAAGCCGGCCCCACGCAGGAAGGGCGGCTGCCCGCCCGACTCCGACTACGCCTTCACCGAGGCGCCGCTGCTCACCTTCTCCGACAGCGGCGCGCACGGCCTGGTGGTGGTCGAGGCAACGGTGAGCGCGAAGGGCAACGTCACCTCGACGAAACTGATCTCGAACGGCACCGGCGACGAGTCGCTGGCCTTCCTGGCGCAGAAAGAAATCAGGGCGGCGAAGTTCTCGCCGCCCATTCGAGGCTGTGTGCCGCGCGCGTTCGTGTTCACGTACCGAAGGACGTTTTAAGGCAGCACAGTGGACCGCCCGGAGCACGGCGTGTCACAGCCGGCGCACGGGCGTGAACTGCCTGTGACACGCCGTGTCATGCCCGGAGCATGACGTGTCACAGCCGGTGCACGGGCGTGGACTGCCCATGACACGGCGTGTCATGCCCGGAGCATGACGTGTCATGCCCGGAGCACGGCGTGTCACAGCCGGTGCACGGGCGTGGACTGCCCATGACACGACGTGTCACCGGCGGTGCACGCCCGTGGACTGCCCGCGACACGTCGTGTCCCGGCCGGTCCACGGCGTGAACCGAGGGGTCACTCCTTGGTGATGGTGATGTTCCCGTTGGAGTTCACCAGCTCCATGCGGCAGCCGCCGCGGCCGATGGTGCCGGAGAGGTTCTGGTCGCTGATGGTGGTGGTGGTGATCGGGAAATCGGTGTGGATGCGGCCGAACGACGTCCGCGCGTTCACATCGTAGGCGGCGCCGTCCGGCAGGGCCACCTTGATCGAGCTGAAGTTCGTGGCCAGCGAGAGCGGGTGGCAGCCGCCGCGGATGCCGCCCACCGACACCGCGCCATTGGAATTCGACACCGTGATGCCGCCGCCGGCGTTCGTCACGAACACGGCCGCGAAGTTCGTCTTCACGCGCACGTGCGAGCCGATCTCGTTCAGCGTCACGCCGGCGTTGCTGCCCGTCACCACCGCCGCGCCGCGGATGCGCTCCGCGTGCACGGAGCCGAACTGCGTCTCCGCGGTCAGCGTGCCGGTGACGTCGCTCACGCGCACGTTGCCATTGTTGTTCGTCACCGTGGCCGCGCCGCCGACGTCCTTCAGCACCACGCCGCCGAAGGACGTGTCGATGGTGGCGGGGCCGCCGATGCCCGTGGCCTCCACTTTCGAGTTGTTGCCGTCGACCGTGAGCGAGCCGCGGATGGTCGTGGCCACGACGTTGCCGAAGGAGTTGCGCAGCGTGGCCGCGCCTCCCACGTTCGAGACCTCGATCTTGGCGTTGCTGGAGGTGAGGTCGGCCGTGCCGGCGATGGTCGAGGCGCGCACGTTGCCGAACGCGTTGGTCACCTTCAGCGGCCCGCCGATGTCCATCGCGTCGATGCTGCCGTTGGCATTGGTCAGCGTGGCGCTGTCGCGGATGTCGGAGACGTCGATCGAGCCGAAGCGGTTCGTGACCTTCAGCGCCCCCTCCACCTTCTGCACGTCGATCGAGCCGTTCTGGTTGGCGACGGTGAGCGGGCCGCTGACGTTGCGCACGTCGATGGCGCCGAAGGAGTTCGACACCGACTGTGCGCCGCGCATGTCCTGCACGGTGATCGAGCCCTGCTTGTTCTCGACGACGCCGGCCTGCTGCAGCCCGCGCACGTCGATGTTGCCGAAGCTGTTCCGGGCCGTCACCGGGGCGTTGGCCGGCACGGCCACGCTCATGTCCACCGAGTACGAGAGGCGCCCGCGGAAGCTGCGCACCTCGGGATAGTCCGTGCGGATGGACACGCCGCCGCTCTCGCTGGTGATGATGCGGATCTCTTTGCCGATCTCGTCGTCCGAGGAGCGGATCGTGGCCCGCACCTGCACGTCGTTGCCGGGATGCGTGCGCACCACGAGCTCGCCGAAGGAGTGGTCGATGGTCACCCGGCCGCCGCTGAACGGCAGGTTCCTGTTGAACTTCAGCTCGAAGCGGTCGTCGTCCTCGGCGAAGAGGGGGAAGGCGGCCAGCGCCAGTACGAGCGCGGCCAGATTACGGAGTCGCGACATTGGGGTCCTCCCGCAGCACGTCCTGGAGCGTCTGCTGTTTTTCCGTGTACATGGCCAGCAGTTGCCTGCGGAGATGCGCGTTCTGTCGGTTGCGGTCGATCTCGGCCTGACATTCGTCGATGGCGTCGTCGAGCAGCATCAGTTTTTCCTTGTAGGCCACCATCAGCGGCGTCTGCGGGTCGTCGAGCCGGGCCTCGGCGACTTCCTCGAGCGCCTCGATGGCGGAGATGTGGGCCCGCTCGGCGCGCTCGACTTCATCGAGGGCGCTGATGCGGAGGATGGTCTCGTCGAAGGCGGCCTGGCGCGTCTGCACGCGCATGGTCTGGAACACCGTGGCGGCCAGACCCGCGGTGATCAGGATCGCGGCGGCGTACTGCCAGAGCCGCCGCGCGGGGGAGCGTTTCACCGTCTCGGCGCGCAGCGAGCGCTCGATGCGCGGCCAGAGCATCTCGTTCTCCCACGCCGTGCGCATGGAGCGCGCGGTGGACGAGAGGTCGTTCCACGCGGCCAGCGTCTCGGCGCACGACGGGCATCCGGCGGCGTGACGCGCGGCCGTCTCCATGGCCAGCGGGGAGCCGTCGAACAGCAGGTCGTCGATTTGCGAGCAGGTGATGGTCATTGGGTTCGCCACTTCTGTTGCAGGTCTTTCTTGGTTGCGAAAAGGATCCACTTCGAATTGCCTTCGGTGATGCCGAGGATCTCGCCGATCTCGGCGTGCGAGAGTCCGTCGATCTCGAACAGGGTGAATACGCTGCGGCGCTGCTCCGGAAGCTCGTCGAGCAGCTTCTTGAGCGTGATGCGCTTGGCGTCGTCGATGTTGGGCGCGGTGCGCTCGACCGTCTCCTCGATCGGCGCTTCCTCCACACGCCGCTTGCGCTTGCGCAGGACGTCGTAGCAGGTGTTGACCAGGATGCGGAACACCCACGTGGAGAAGGAGGCCTCGCCCGTGTACGTCGACGCGGCGCGATGGATCTTGAGGAAGGTCTCCTGGACGGCATCCTCGGCGTCGGCAATGCTGCCGAGGTGATTCCAGGCCACGCTCTTCATCCGCTCGCCGTAGCGCCGGTAGATGTCTTCAAAGATCAGTGCATCGCCCGCCGCGCATCGCGCCGCGAGCAGCCGGTCGTCGGCGTTCGGGGCCGCGGCGGCTGGAGGCATGCTGGTGGTCATGACCGCTTGGAGCATGTCGTCTGCATGGATAGACGCGCGGATTTGGGAAACGTTAGAGACGAGGTTGTCAGTTGCTGTGTTGCTGGTTCGTGGTGGGTTCTCGCCAGAAGCCACCACGAACCAGCAACCAGCAACATAGCAACCTCGTCAGAGCTCGTCGATCGACTTCGGCCAGTCCACATTCAGCAGGCGCGAGAGGGAACGGTCGGCGAGGAGGCGGCCGCCGGTCTGGCAGCGGGCGCAGTAGTTGGTCTCGTTCTCGGCGTAGACGATGCGCTGCACCGGCGCACCGCAGTCGGGGCAGGGCTGATTGAAGCGTCCGTGTACGGCCATCTCCTTCCGGAAGGCGGTGACTTTCTCCGGGAACTTGCTGCCGGTCTCCTTGCGCAGGCGGTCGATCCATTCATCGAGCACCGTCCGCGTGGCGTGGAAGAGGCGCTCGATCTCCTCGGGGGAGAGGTTCGTGGACATCTGCACGGGCGAGAGGCGCGCGCGGTGGAGGATCTCGTCCGAGTACGCGTTGCCGATGCCGCTGAAGGTGTGCGGGTCGGTGAGGGTGCGCTTGAGCGTATGGCGCTCGCGGGTGAGGGCGGCCCGGAACTCGTCGAGCGTCATCGTCAGCGGCTCCAGCCCCTTGCGGTCGTGCTCCTCGAGCGCCGCCTCGCCGCGCACGACGTGGATCGACGCGCGCTTTTTCGACCCCGCTTCGGTCAGGAGCAGCGTGCCGGAGTCGAAGTCGAACGCCGCCAGGCCGAGCTTGGCCGGCACTTTCGCCCCCGGCTCGAGCCATTTGAAGCGTCCGGCGATCATCAGATGGATGACCAGGAAGAGCTCGTCTTCGAAGCCGAAGGCGATCCGCTTGCCGAGGCGGCGCAGCTCTCTGACGGTTTTTCCCTCGAGCTCGCGCGGGGAAGGGTCGACCGTGCGCAGGACGAAGGGGCTGCCGAGCCGGACCTTGTGGAGAGTCTTTCCCAGCAGACGCGACTGCAGCGCCTCCAGATAAATCGTCACATCGGGAAGTTCAGGCACGCTGCATTCATTATTCACGGTATGCGCACATTTCGAGTGCTCGCCACGGGCTGGTTGCTCGGAGGAGCGTTGATCGTCGGCCTCGCCTACGCGGAGTACCGGCCCAAAGTCGCCGCAAACGTAAACGTAGGACGGGCTTCAGCCCGTCCCGGACTCGCGGCGAGCGCGGGACGGGCTGAAGCCCATCCTACGTTGCTCCTCGTCCCCGTGCGCGGGGTGCGCATCGACCAGCTGCACGACAACTACGAGCAGCCGCGCGGCGGCGGGCGCATCCATCGCGCCATCGACATCCTCGCGCCGCAGGGCACGCCGGTGATCGCGGCGGTCGACGGCACGATCCGCAAGCTCTTCACGAGCAAGGCGGGCGGGCTGACGATCTATCAGTTCGACCGCGACGAGAAGCGCCTCTACTACTACGCGCATCTCGACTCCTACGCGAACGGTCTCGCCGAGAGCGCCTTCGTGAAGCAGGGCACCGTCATCGGCTACGTCGGCATCACCGGCAATGCGGCCGGCACGCCGCACCTGCACTTCTCGATCGAAGACCTGCCGCCGACGAAGGAGTGGTGGAAGGGGGAGCCGGTCAATCCCTACCCGCTGCTCACGACACGCGCTTCAGTGCTTCCTTGACGCCCTTGTCGTGCGGCACGAGCTTGAGCGCGTTCGTGTAGCTCGTCTTCGCCTCCGCCTTCTTTCCCTGCTTCTCCTGGATCACGCCGAGGGCCATCCAGGCGGCGGCGTGACCCTGCTCTTTCGGGTCGGCGAGGTACTTGCGCAATGCTTCCTCGCCGCGCGCGTAGTTGGTGCCGGAGTTCGCGGCGTGCTGCCCGATGCGCAGGTAGGCGATCATGAACGCCGGGTCGAGCTGCACCGCCATCTCGTATTCGTGCAGCGCCGCGCTCCAGTTCTTCTCGTTCGCGTAGGAGTTGCCGAGGATCGTATGCGCCTTGGCGCTCTTCGGGTTCTCGCGCACCGCCTCCACGAGCTCCTTGCGGGCCAGGTCCGGCTTCTTCTGGTGCCGATAGATGGTTGCGTAGGCGCGGTGGCCGTCGATGGAGTCGTAGGCCTTGATGGCCGCGGCCTGCGCCAGCGCCTTGTCGTCGCCGCCGCCCATGAATCCCGGCGCGAGGAGGTAGTAGCTGACCAGCCCGAGGCGGGCGTCGGTGTGCTTCGGATTCAGCGCCACGGCCTTCTCGAACGCCTCCCTGGTCTTCTTCGCCAGCGAGGCCTGCTTGAGGACGTTGGCCTGTTGGGCCATCTCGCCGTAGGCGGCGCCGAGGTAGTAGTGGTAATCGGCGTTCTTCGGCTCGAGGGCGATCGCTTTCGTATAGAGCTCGACCGCTTTCTCATGGTCGTCGCGCGTCAGTGCGGCGCGTCCCTGGGCGGCGTACTCGGCCGCGGTCGCTGCGCACAGCGGGAGGGCAACGAATAGACAGATGAGGGACAGGAGCGTCGCTTTGCGCATATCTCCATGTACGCAATTTGCTGTCCGGGAGTTTCGCCATAGAATGGCGCCCCCGCGTTTATTTTTATGACCACTGAGACCCTCGCGCGGCCCCAGGCCGCAGAACGTGCCACGATCCCGATCTTCGATGCCGCCGAAGTGACTCGCGCCTGCGAGACCGCGCTTGCACGCGCGACCGAGCTGCTGGCCCGCATCGAATCCGCTCCGCTCGACTCCGTCACCGTCGAAAACGTCCTCGACGTCTGGGACGAGACGGCCACCGTGCTCGAAGACGCCTTCGGCCCCATCTCGCTCCTCAACAGCGTGCATCCCGACTCGCAGGTGCGCGATGCCGCCGACACGGCCCTGATCCAGGAGTCGAGCTTCCTCACCGACGTCTTCCAGAACGAGCGCTTCTACGAGCGCGTGCAGCGCGTCGTCCCGCACACCATCGCCGCCCGCGAGATGCGCAAGCACCTCCTCGAGTCGTTCGAGGACAGCGGCGTGTCGCTGCCGCCGGAGAAGCGCCAGCGCTTCAAGGAGATCTCCGACCGGCTCACGGAGCTCGGGCAGGAGTTCGCCAAAAACATCCGCGAGAACGCCACGCGCCTGACCTTCACGCCGGAAGAGTGCCGCGGCCTGCCGCAGTCGTGGCTCGACCGCGTGCCCCGCGACGAGCAGGGGAACGTGGTGGTCGGCTTCGACTACCCCGACTACGTGCCGTTCCTCATGAACGCGCAGGACGAAGACGCGCGCCGCCGCTACTGGCACGCCAATACCACCCGCGGTACGGCGCGCAATCTCGACGTGCTCGACGAGATCGTCTCGCTGCGCAAGGAGATCGCCGACCTCTACGAGGTGCCGAGCTTCGCGCACTACGTGACCAAGCGGCGCATGGCCGAGAATCCCGACCAGGTCAAAGAGTTCCTCGAGGAAGTGCGCAGCGTCGTCACCGAGGCCGAGCTGCGCGACCTCTCCGAGCTCGCCGAGACCAAGAGCGAATGGGCCGGCACGCCCGTCGAGGAGACGCGCGTCCATCGCTGGGACGTCTCCTACTATCGCGAGCGCCTGCGCGAGCGCCGCTACGCCATCGACCAGGAAGAGCTGCGCAAGTTCTTCCCCTCCGAGCCCACCGTGCGCTGGATGCTCGCCATCAGCGAGCGCCTCTACGGCGTGCGCTTCGAGCGCGCCGACGTGCCGGTCTGGCACGACGACGTGATCTATCTCGACGTCCTCGACGCCGCCAGCGGCTCCCTCATCGGCGGCATCTACCTCGACCTCTATCCCCGCGAGGGCAAGTACAAGCACGCCGCGGCCTGGCCCGTGCGCGGCGTGAGCCGCCGCGGCGAGCGCAAGCCGATCAGCGTCCTGGTCACGAATTTCGACCGCAAGGGACTGACCCACGACGAGCTGGAGACGCTGCTGCACGAGTTCGGGCACGTGCTGCACGGCGTGCTGTCGAATACGTATTACCTCGGGCACGCCGGCACGAGCGTGCAGCGCGACTTTGTCGAGGCCCCCTCCCAGATGTACGAGGAGTGGGCCAGCCGCATGGAGTCCCTCGCGCTCCTGCGCGACCACTGCGGCGACTGTCCCGCCATCGACGAGTCGCTCGTCGAGCGCCTCAATGCCGCCAAGCGCTTCGGCGCCGGCATCGACTACGGGCGCCAGCTCCTCTACGCCTCCTACGACATGGCCCTCTCCAGCGATGCCCCCGGCCGCTCCCTCGACGTCTGGGCGGAGATGGAAGGGGCCACGCCGATGGGCTACGTCGAGGGCACGCAGTTCCCCGGCACCTTCGAGCACATCGCTTCCGGATACGCGGCCGGCTACTACGGCTACATGTGGGCGAAAGTCATCGCCCTCGATCTCGTCTCCGCGTTCGGCGCCGACCTGATGAACAGCGAGACCGGCCGCCGCTTCCGCGAGATGATCCTCTCCCGCGGCAGCGAGGAGCCGGCCCGCGACCTCGTGGAGCGGTTCCTCGGACGCCCGGTCGCCAGCGACGCATTCTTCGAGCACATCCGCGGAGGCGTGTAAAGCAAGCTTGACAAACTGCTGCGCGGAACCTACCTTGTGTCAAGTAAGCTTGACGCAAGGAGGCAGTCCATGAATCCACTTACCCCGCGCGATGGCAGGAACTTCAGCATCTTCTCCCGCTGGATGCTGGCCGCCATCCTGACGTTCGCCGTGGCCACGATCCTCATCGACAGCGATTCCATCCCCGGCGCGGCCGGCTGGGCGCTCACGGTTGCCACGGTCGTGCTGATGATCGTGGCGATGCGGAGCTACGTCGTCTTCCTGCGGCAGGCCGACGAGCTGCTGCGGAAGGTGCACCTGGAGGCGCTGGCGCTCGCCTTCGGTGCGGGGATCATCTCGATGATGGGCTACCGGCTCTGCGAGCGCCTCGGCGCTCCGAAACTGGACGTGAACGATGCGTCGCTGGTGATGCTGATCTGCTGGATGCTCGTGCAATGGCACGGCTGGCGGCGCTACTCGGTCGAGGAGGAGTCGTGACGAACCGCCTGCGCGTCCTGCGCGCCGAGCGGCGCTGGTCGCAGGCCGACGTCGCCGAGCGCCTCGGCGTCTCCCGACAGACCGTCAACGCCATCGAGACCGGCAAGTACGACCCGTCACTTCCGCTGGCATTCTCGATTGCACGTCTGTTCGAACTGAAGATCGAGGAAGTGTTCTCGCCGAACGGGCAGCCGTGAACGGTTGCACGCGAAGCGCGATCGCCTGCTTCTAAAATGCCTCGATGCCGGCCCGGGTCTTCGTCTCGTACGCCCACGAAGACGAGAAGTTGAAGGACGAGCTGCTCAAGCACCTGCGCGTGCTGGAGCGGCAGGGCGTCATCGAGGCGTGGCACGACCGGCTGATCGCCGCCGGCAGCGCATTCGGCGAAGAAATCCGCGAGCGGCTCGAGGCCTCGTCCGTCGTGCTGCTCCTCGTCAGTCCCGATTTCCTCGCCTCCGACTACTGCTGGGACGAGGAGATGACGCGCGCGCTGCAGCACGGCCGCGCGCTGCCGGTGATCCTGCGGCCGTGCGCGTGGCAGGACGCGCCGTTCGCCCACCTCACGGCCGCACCGACGGACGGCAAGCCGGTGACGTCGTGGAAGAACCGCGATGAGGCGTTCTTCGACGTGGTGAAGCACATCAAGCGCGCGGTGGCCGGCGCTCCCTCCGTGTCCGCCCCCTCCATCACGAACCTTCCGCCGCGCAACCCGAACTTCACCGGCCGCAAGGATCTCCTCTCCCGCCTGCACTCCGCGTTGATGAAGGACCGCAAGGCGGCGGTGGTGCAGGCGCTGGCGGGCTTGGGCGGCGTCGGCAAGACGCAACTGGCCATCGAGTACGCGCACGCCCACGACTACACGATCCGCTGGTGGATCCGCTCCGAGCAGACCACGACCCTCGCCGCCGACTACGCCGCGCTCGCCGAGCCGCTGCGGTTGCCCGAGCGCCGTGCGGCCGACCAGAACGCGATCGTGCAGGCGGTGAAGCGCCATCTCGAGCGCACGTCCGGCTGGCTGCTGCTCTTCGACAACGTGGAAACGCCGGAAGACGTCGCGCCGTTTCTCCCCTCCGGCGGCCACGTGATCGTCACCTCGCGCAACCCCGCCTGGCGCGGCGTGGCGGCCCCGATCGACGTCGACGTCATGGAGCGCGGCGAGGCCATCGACCTCCTGCTGCAGCGCAGCGGGGCGGCGGACCGCGACGCCGCGGACCGCCTGGCCGCGGCCCTCGGCGATCTCCCGCTGGCCCTCGATCACGCTGCCGCGTATGTCGACGAGACGAAGATCTCTCTGGATGCCTACCTGGGGCTCTTCACCACGCGGCGGAGCGAGTTGCCGGCTTCGCAGGCCGTCGCCGCGACGTTGAACCTGTCGCTCGGGAAGCTCGACGCCCCCGCGCGCGAGCTCCTCACCCTGGCCGCGTTCCTCGCGCCGGAGAACATCCCGCGGGAGCTGCTCGGGGAAAGGCTCACCGATCCGCTGCAGCTCAACGCCGCGATCGCGGCGCTCCGCCGCTATTCGCTCGTCACGGCCACGCCCGACTCGATCTCCGTGCACCGCCTCGTGCAGTTCGCCGTGCGCGACCGGCTGTCGCCGGAGCAGGAGCGGGAGTGGGTGCGCGCCGCGATGCGGCTGCTCGCCGCCGTCACGCCGCGGGCGCCGGAGGACTCGCGGACGTGGAGCCGGTTTGCCGTACTGCTCCCGCACGTGCGGACGCTCGTCGACATCGCGCTGGAGCGCGGCGTCGAGAACGATGACTTTGTCGTCGCAGGAGCCCACACCACGGGCTACGTCATCCGACGCGACGATTACCCCGGTGCGCTCGCGTTATTGCTGAAGCTCGAACGGCTCACCAGGAACGAGCAATTGCTCGTCGCGCTGCAATTCGGGATGGGGGGGATCAACGGTCTGGCGGGCGCTCCCGAGTCCGCGGTCGAAACGCTGCGCGAGGTGCTCGCGCTGCATCGCCGCCGGGACGGTGAGGTGAGTCCGGTGGTGGTGTATGACCTGGCCACTCTCAGCGGCGCCCTGGTCAACCTTGGCCGGTACGACGAAGCACTCGAGACGGCGCGGGAAGCGGAAAGGGGCTTGTCCCGATGTCAGGGTGGCGACCTGAAAATGTTGCAGTCAGTGGTCAAGTCGATCCTGGGAGTGGCTCTCGGATATGCGACGCGATACGAGGCGGCTCGCGAGGCCCTGGAAGAGGCGCTGGCTCTGCTGGAGGAGCTCTATGGCCCGGATAACGGCAACATGGTCACGATCCGGCGCAGTCTGGGCATGGTCCTCATGGAGCTCGGTGAAGTCGAACGTGCAAAGGCCGAATTGGAGCGCGCCGTGGCCATCGCGCGAGCGACGTCGGGCGACGACAGCGTCGCCACGTGCCGCAGCCTGTTGGGACTGGCCAGCTACGCCTCGGCATTCGAGGACTTGGATGGGATCGCGGCGCAGGTGGATCACGCCGTGGCCGGATTCACCGCCACCTTCGGACCGAAGAACGCCGAGGCCGCGGGGCAGGTGAAGATCTTCGCAACAGAGGCATACAAAGCCGGCCGCCTGGACATCGCCGCCAGATACCTGGCCCTCTCCGAGGAGCTCCAGCCTACCGAATCGTGATCTCCGCAACGCCGCGCGCCACCACCCGTACAGCGATCACGTTCTCACGCGGCGTCACCGCCTGCGGCTCGATCGCATCCGCCCGCCCGCGCAGGGTCACCCCCGCGGCCAACGGCCGGTTCAGCGCGCGCGTCAGCTCCGCGCGGATC
>DASPMO010000172.1:0-32753 GCA_035627015.1 Thermoanaerobaculia bacterium
GAGTTTCAGCTCGTGCGGGTCTCGCAGTGGCTGCCCGAGGAGTGGGAAGTCGCGGACGAGTTCCACGTTGCGCTGCCGACTTCCGAGATGGTCGAGGTTTTTGCCACCGCCGACGTGTTCCTCGGCCCGAGCCGCGCCGAGGAAGGCTTCGGCCTCCCCGCCGCCGAGGCCATGGCCAGCGGCGTGCCGTGCGTGCTGTCGGAGATCCCGTCGTTTCTGTCGTGGGACGAGCGGCACGACTACGCGCTGTTCAGCGCGGACATGGGGGAGGCGCTGGCGCGGCTCCTCGGCGACCGCGCGCTGCAGGCGCGGCTCGCAGAACGCGGGCGGGAGGTCGTCGAACAATTCCGTGCGGCCGCGACAGGGGAGCGCCTGGAACGCTGGTTTGCTGAACGTAGGACGGGCTTCAGCCCGTCCCGCCCGGGGGAGGCAGGCTGAAGCCCGCCCTACGTTCACCGGTGCCAGACTAAATCGGGCTGCTTGGCGAAATCGAGGGCGATCTCGGGCGAGTAGGTGACCCACCCCTCCGGCGCCTCGTAGCGCACGCGCAGCGACAGGCCGGGGACGCCGCCGAGGCGGAAGCCATCCACGGGGCGCACCTCGTACGCCATCATCCCGCCGGCCACGACCACGCTCCACCGCCCCTCCCGGTACGGCGCGAAGCGCCACGACAGCGTCTCCTCGCGGTGATGGAACTCGACGCGCATCGGCGCGCTCTCGCGGATCGAGGCGCAGTACGCCCGCGCCAGGTCCGGGATCCTTGCCGTGACCTCGGCCACCTCACGCCGCGCGGGGAGATATTCATAGATGCGCTTTCCCGTCAGCGCCGAGCCGCAGAGATAGAGGTCGTCGTAGAACCACCCCGCCCCCTTCGTGCGCTGGAAATGCTCTTCCTTGAGCCAGCGCAGCTCGGGCATCGACGACGGCGGGATGGCCGGACGGCGCAGCAGCGACGCGCTGTCGAGGGTCATGTACGCGCGCGCCTCGTTGCTCATGCGGTAGGCGCGGTTGTACTCGCGCGTCCACTCCTGCCGGTTGGCCACGATGACCGCCACCGCGGCCGCCACGACCAGCGCGCCGCGCGAGTTCGGGCCGAGCTTCGACACGCCGAGGGCGAAGACGACACAGAGCCAGAGCCAGGGAAGGATCGCGTACCACGGCAGCATCTGCTTCGACACCGGGATGATCGGCGCGACGGCGAAGAGCAGCGTCACCCCCCCGAAGAGGAGCGCCTGCCGCGTGCGCACCGCGCAGCCCGCCCCGAACATCAGCAGCGCCACGCTCACCAGTCCCACGCCGACGCCCGCCCCCGCGAAGGCCAGCACCACTTTCCACGGCAGCAGCGCCAGGAGCGCCGGCAGCTCGATGGGCGTGATGGCCCAGCCGTAGCCGCCGAAGAGCGTCCCGATGACCTGATAGCGCCAGACGAAGTATGCCGCCAGCGCGATCGAGTGGAAGACCAGGTGCCGCGCGCGCACGCGGAACGTGCTCTCGGGGAGGATGAGCAGCAGGAGCGGCAGCGGCGCGGCGATGACCTTGGCCAGCATGGCCCCGAAGTAGAGCAGCGCGGAGAGCACCTCCAGCCCGATCGAACGGCGGCGGAAGGCCAGCACGTAGACGATCGTCGACAGCGTGCCGAGGAGGATGGCCTCGAGGTAGTGCACGATCATCAGCTGCGTGGCGAAGGCGCAGAGCGGCGGCCCGGCGACGAACACCAGCGCGCCCGCGGCGGCGGGAATCGTGTCGACGTAGAGCCGCAGCGCGAAGAAGACCGCCACCGCGCAGGCGCCGACGATCACGAGCTGGATGCGGTACCAGTGGTCGGGATCGAGCCCGGCGAAGCGGAGCATCGTCTCGTAGGTGGCGATCAGCAGCGGGGTGAAAAAGTGCTGCGGCCAGATGTCCGCTTCCGTGAAGGCGTCGGTCCACCGCCGCACGAGACTGACGTGGAGATTCCACGGGTCATCGTACGTCCACCACAGGCGCGTCGCCTTCCGGTAGAGGACGACCACGGCGCCGAGCAGGAACAGCACGGATGCGAACCGTTTCACGATTTCGTCTGCACATAAGGATACGCCTTATGAGACGAATTTTTGTGACCGGTGTCATCCTGAGCCCCGCAGAGGGCGAAGGGTCCCCTGCTGAAACCCCGTGCCCGCTCCGTGGGCAGGGGATCCTTCGTCGTCTGCGCGACTCAGGATGACACGCCTGCGGCGTGTCACTTCACGATCGCAAACGTGCACGAACGGCAGATGAAATCGTCCGGCGACTCCTCGATGCCGTAGGCCCAGCGCCGCATCTTTGCCATCTCGTCGCTCTCGAGCACCTCGCGCACGCTCTGCCGGTGGAGGTTGCCGACGACGTAGTTCTCGTCGTAGTCCTGGCAGCAGAGGATGGCGCTGCCGGTGGCAGTGATGTGGAGGTGCTGGAGGGGGCGGGAGCCGATCAACTCGCAGCCGGCCAGCCGGCCGACGCGCTGCATGGCCTTCCGGCCCACTTCCAGGTGCCAGAAGCCGCGGTCGACGGTGAGGTGCTGCTGCACGTCGAAGCGGCTGCCCGCGTAGCGGTCGCGCACGGCCTCGAAGTTCGCCCGGTGCTCCTCGTCGCCGCTGCCGAGGACGATGATGCGCATCTCGTCGGCCAGAGGTTTGTCCTTCGCGTAGTCGAGGTTGCGCGTGACGATGCGCAGGTGGTCCTCGCCGCGGTCGCGGGCGTAGCGCTCCTCGTCCATCGTCGAAAGGTTGATGCAGAGAAACCGCAGGCGGCCCGCCTGCAGCAGCCCGTCCACCTTGGCCGGCGTGAGGCCGGAGCCGTTGCTCAGCACCGCCACGGGAAGGCCGGCCTCGAAGAGCGTGCGGCAGTGATCGACGAAGCGGCGGTCGATGGTCGGCTCGTTGTACGACTGCAGGAAGACGCCGTCGATCGACTCGCGGTACGCCACCAGCTCGCCGACGATGCGCTCGAACATCTCCGTCGACATCTCCTCGTCCTCGCGCGGCGCGACGGAGACGGGGCAGAAGTAGCACTTCTGGTTGCAGGTCGTGACCGTCTCCAGCGAGACGATCTTGAGGTGGTACTGGCGGGAGAGGTCGGCGCCGGAGGGGATGATCCAGCCGCCCTGCACGAGCGACTCGTCGGCGACGCCGGTCGTCTCGAACGCCCGGAAGGCCGCGAATGCGCCTTCACCGGGCAGCAGGCTGCGGTCGGTGAGCGGGTTGTAGATCCGCGACTCTTCGTAATGAAGGTACGGATTGGCGGCCCAGGCGCTCATGCGTGGCCGATAACGCCCCTCACGTAACTTCTCTTCCGTCTTGACTTCTCCGTCGCTCGCATGCGAAAGAGCGGGGCGGATGCCTCCAGCCGTTCTCCTCCCCGCGTTCGACCATCCCGCCCTCGAGGAGCGCTACGCCCACTGGCAGTGCGAAATGCTCCTGCGCCGCGACCACGCCACGATCGCCTGGTACGAGGGCGACGAGAGCGCGGCGAGCGCGGCCGAGCAGATCGAGGAGGAGCTCGTCCTCGTCGTCACCGACCCGCTCCTGCTCCCCTCCGCCAGGCTCGGCGAGCGCCTGCAGGCCGCCCTCGGCGACGCCTTCGCCGCCGTCCCCGGCACGAACCACGGCCGGGAGCCGAGGCAGGTCGTGGAGATCGCCCCCTACATGACGCTCCGCGAGTTCGAGCAGCGGACCGTTCCCCCCGGGAGCGAGCGCATCCAGTGGACGACGCATGACCCCGGCGCGTTCCTCGTTAAGACAGCCTCGCTGCGCAAGCTGCGCACGCCGCTCCACCGCGCGCTCGAAGGACAGCAGGTCGTCATCGCGAAGGACGTGCTCGTCCACCGCTGGGCCTCGCTCCGCGGCCAGACCCGCACCGACCTCCTCGACCGCATCGACACGAGCGCGAAGAACATCCTCGAGTTCGGCTGCGGCGAGGCTCCCCTCGGCGCCGCGCTCAAGAAACGGCAGAAGTGCCGTGTGGCCGGCGTCGAGCTCGACCGCGAAGCCGCCGCCATCGCCCGCAAACGCATCGACGACGTCTACGAGGGCGACGTCCGCGAGATCGTGGCCATCCTCCACGAGCAGTTCGACTTCATCGTCGGCGGCGACATCGTCGAGCACCTCGACGAGCCGTGGTCGTTTCTCGGCGATCTCCGCCGCATCACCGCGCCCGGCGGCAAGCTGCTGCTCTCGCTGCCGAACGTCGCCCACGCCTCCATCATCGGCGACCTGCTGCAGGGGCGCTTCGACTACGTCTACATGGGGCTGACCTGCGTCGGCCACCTGCGCTTCTTCACCCGCCGCTCGATCGACGAGATGCTGCACATCGCCGGGTGGGAGGTGGTCTCGATCGAGCCGCAGTCGCTGGCCATCACCGCCGAGCAGACGCGCCTCCTCGAGGGACTCCGCGCCGCGGGGATCCCGTTCGCCGAGGACGAGGTCTCGCCGACCGGCTTCTACGTCACGGCCCGCAATCCGTCATGAAACGCTGGAAGCTGCGCCGCCTCCAGGAGCGCTATTACCGTGGCGATGCGTCCGCGATCCCCGAGTACCTGGCCACGCTGGCGCAGGCACGCAAGCGGCCCGCCGGCCGCGCCGTGCACCTCGGCGCGGGGGGACATCACCTCGACGGCTGGATCAACGTCGACGTCCTCCCCGACGGCGCCGACCTGCTCGCCGACTTCGTGCACGCGTTGCCGTTCCGATCGGAGTCAGTCGACTTCCTCCATTCCGAGGATCTGCTCGAGCATCTCGACCTCGGCGTGGGCAAGGAACTGCTGCGCGAGTGTCATCGCGTGCTGAAACCGGGCGGCGTGATGCGGCTGCTGACGCCCGACCTGCGGGCGCTGATCCAGCGCGTCTACATCGACCGCGACGCGCGGCACCTGGCGTGGTGCAACGACACGCTGGCCGCCGACGGCGCGTGCGAGGCGCTCAACATGCACCTGCGCATGAACGGCGAGCATCGCTTCGTGTACGACGAAGAACAGCTCACGCGCGTCCTCCGCGCCACCGGCTTCCGCGTGCGGCGCGTGCGCTGGAACCAGTCGCGCGTGCCGGAGCTGCGCTGGCTCGACCTGCGCGACTTCGGGCTGAGCCTGTTCCTCGAGGCCGTGAAACCCGTGTCATCCTGAGCCGCGCAGACGGCGAAGGACCCCCTGCTGGAACCCCGTCCCTGCTCCGAGGCAGGGGGTCCTTCGCCGTCTGCGGCTCAGGATGACAACATGAACGTCGCCTTCTTCCTCGAAGACACCACCATCGGTTCCCGCTCCCGCCTGGCCATGGCCCAGGCCGACGCGCTGACCGCGCGCGGCCATCGCGCGCGCATCGTCACGAAAGGGGCGCCGGTGACGTGGCGCAGCTCGCGCGCGGAGTGGATCTACGTCGAGGACTTTCGCCACTACGACGCGAAGGACGACATCGTCGTCGACGGCGCCATGCCGCTGCTCCTCGTCGACGACGACTTCTATCGCGACGCCACGCCGCGCGAGCACGAGCCGCTGCGCGTGCTGCTCTGCGGACCGTCGCACGAAGAGCAGCGCGCGATCTTCGACGGCTACGGCGCCGTGGCGCACGCGCGCTGGTTCCACCAGACGCTGGAGCTGGTCCGCGTCTCGCCGTGGGCGCCGTCGCGCGACGAGCCGCTGGAGAGCGTGCAGGAGTTTCACGTCGCACTCACCACCGCCGAGATGTCGCGGCTCCTGCATACGTGCGACATCCTCGTCGCCCCCCGCTTCACGCTGAGCGCGGCCGAAGCGATGGCCGCCGGGCTGGCGTGCGTGCCGGCCGGGGGGACCGCAGTCGAGCTGGGAGAGCGGCTGATCGAAGTCCTCTCCGACTACGACCTGCGCGAGCGGCTCCGCGAAGAGGGACGCGCCGCGGCCGCCAAATGGCGCCGCGAGGCCGTCACCGATCGTTTGGAGGAGCTGCTGGCCACGCCTCGATAGCCTCGCCGCGGAGGAGAGGCTGCAGCGCCTCTCTGAAGTGCGGCAGCGCTAGCTGCCGCTCTCAATGCGGGGGGCGCCAGCCTCCCGCCCCCCCCCCGCCGCAGCTGGCGCTGCGGCAATCGAAAGCGGCGACTGGCGTCGCCGCACTCCAAAAGGCGCGCATCTCGCATCCCCCCCCTCCCGCGCGCTTGTGAAAAAAATCTCTAGTTCATAGAATCCCGCCCGCTGTACGAGCTAACTTATGGCAACTCAAAAGATTGAGAGAGCGGATTCGATCATTCCGCGCAAGACCGGCGTCGCGCCGGGTGAAGGTGCCGAGAAGGGTCTGATCACCCTTCCCGGCGAGGCCGACCGCGAGGTCGAAGACCTCGGTGGCGGAACGTACCTCACCACCAAACTCGACTCCGTCGTCAACTGGGCCCGCGGCAACTCCCTCTGGCCGCTCCCCTTCGGCACCGCCTGCTGCGCGATCGAGTTCATGTCCATGGTCTCGTCGCACTACGACATCTCCCGCTTCGGCGCGGAGACGGTGCGCTTCTCGCCGCGGCAGGCCGACCTGCTCATCGTCGCCGGCACCATCGTCGACAAGATCGCGCCGGTGCTCAAGAAGATCTACGACCAGATGCCCGAGCCGAAGTACGTGATCGCCATGGGCGCCTGCGCCACCTCGGGCGGCTTCTATCGCGCCTACCACGTCGTGCAGGGCATCGACGAAATCATCCCCGTCGACATCTGGGTGCCCGGTTGCCCGCCGACGCCGGACGGGCTGATGTACGCCATCCTCAAGCTCCGCGACAAGATCCAGCGCGGGGAGATCAAGCGCGCATGAGCACTCTCACCAAGTACAGCCCCATCCCCTACACCGGCCCGACGCCGACCAACCGCCAGACCTACGTCCCGGCCGAGGCGGCAAAGATGGACGCGCGCGGCGTGGAGATCGCGGGCAAAGTCCCGGGGCTGACCCAGGAGACGGGCGAAGACCTGCCGACGTTCGCCGTCGAGCGCGGGCAGATCGCCGACGTCCTGCGCGCGCTGCACGACCATCCCGAGCTGCGCTTCACCATGCCGCTCGACCTCTTCGGCGCCGACTACCCGAATCGCGAGCGGCGCTTCGACGTCGTCTACCAGCTCTACTCGCTGCAGAACAACGAGCGCGTGCGCCTCAAGGTGCGCGTGGGCGAGGACGAGAGCGTGCCGACCAGCGTCGGCGTCTACCAGGGCTTCGACTGGTACGAGCGCGAGATCTTCGACATGTACGGGATCCGCTTCGACGGACACCCGAACTTGCGCCGCATCCTCACCCACGAAAACTTCCAGGGCCACCCGCTGCGCAAGGACTACGACCCGGCGCAGCGCTGGCTCCTCACCGACGGCGGCATCACGCGCATCCAGCCGAAGATCGCCCCGGAGTTCGTGCAGGAGGAAGAAGAGTCCGACTTCGAGCGTGTGACGCTGAACCTCGGCCCTTCCCACCCCGCCATGCACGGCACGCTGCGCGTCGTGGTCACGCTCGACGGCGAGACCATCGTCGGCGCGGAGCAGGAGATCGGCTACCTGCACCGCTGCTTCGAGAAGATGTCGGAGACGCACACGTACCAGCAGGTCATCCCGTACACCGACCGGCTGAACTACTGCTCGGCCGTCATCAACAACGTCGGCTACTGCATGACGGTCGAGAAGATGCTCGGCCTGACCGCGCCCGAGCGCGCCCAGCACGTGCGGCTCATGCTGTCGGAGTTCTACCGGATCTCCGACCACATCATCTGCATCGGCACGAACCTGGTCGACCTCGGCGCACTCACCAACTTCTGGTACCTCTTCCAGCCGCGCGAGGAAATCATCGCCCTGGCCGAGTCGTGCAGCGGCGCGCGCCTGCTGCCGAGCTACCTGCGCATCGGCGGCCTGGCCGTCGACGTGCCCACCGACTTCCTGGCCAACGCGCAGAAGATCGTCAACATGTTGCCTAAATTCATCGACGAGGTGGAAGCCCTCGTGATGAAGAACCGCATCTTCCGCGACCGCGTGGAGGGCGTCGGCGTGATCTCGCAGGAAGACGCCATCAACTTCGGCTTCACCGGCCCCTGCCTGCGCGCCACGGGCGTCCCCTTCGACGTCCGCAAGGCGAGCCCGTACCTCGGCTACGACACGTACGACTGGGACGTCCCCATCGCCGACGGCGGCGACACGTATGCGCGCTTCCTGGTGCGCTTCGAGGAGATGCGCCAGTCGCTGCGCATCCTGCAGCAGGCCATCGACCGCGGCCTCCCGCCGGGACCGGTCATGGTCGACAACCCGTACGTGGCCCTTCCCCCGAAGGAGAAGGTCTACAACGAGATGGAGTCGCTGATCTATCACTTCAAGCTGATCATGCACGGCATCCAGCCGCCGGTCGGCGAGACGTACTTCCAGGTCGAGGGAGGCAACGGCGAGGTGGGCTTCTACATCGTCTCCGACGGGACGAAGAACCCCTACCGCGTGCGCGCCCGTCCGCCCTGCTTCCCGATCTTCGAAGCCTACGGAAAGATGATCACCGGCCAGACCATCCCCGACGCCATCGCCGCGCTCGGGTCGCTGAACATCATCGCTGGAGAGCTGGACCGCTAAACCATGGCCATCACCCGAGTTTCCCCCGGCGTCATCAAGGTCGAGCGCGAGCCGATGACGATGCTCGAGCGCACGTACCTGCCGCAGGTGTTCGGCGGCCTGATGCGCACGCTGAAGCACCTGACCCGGAACCTCTTCAACATGAAGGGGCTGCCGATCATCTCGTACCCCGAGGTCAAGCGCGTCTACTCGGAGCGCTTCCGCGGGCGGCACATCCTCACCACCCGCGAGGACGGCACCACGCGCTGCGTGGCCTGCTTCATGTGCTCGACGGCCTGCCCGGCGGAGTGCATCACCATCGAGGCCGGCGAGGACCAGCGCACGCGCGAGAAGTTCCCCGTGCGCTACGACATCGACCTGCTGCGCTGCGTCTTCTGCGGCTACTGCGTCGACGCCTGCCCCGAGGACGCGATCTACATGACGCGCGACTACGAGATGGCCATCGACACCCGCGCCCGCGCCGTGGTCGGCCTGCGCGACCTGGTCGTCCCCCCCAATTTCCCCGTCGGCCCGATGGGCTGGCGCCCGTATTACGAGGGCGTCGAGAAGCGCGGCACCGCCGGCGGCACCGGCATCGGCCAGCCGCTCCGCGAAGCCCCCTTCGAGGACCAGGACCCGCCCAACCCCGACGTCTACCGCGGCGCCTAGTCTGGAGTGCGCGAGCGCCAGCTCGCGCTCTCGATGCGGCAGCCGCAGCTGCCGCGGGCGGGGGGCTTCAGCCCGTCCTGCGAACCCGCGGAACGCTGTCGCCGGATCCATCCGTCAGGTGAACCGGCCTGCCGCTCGTGAGCTCTTCATACCACCATCTGGAGTGCGCGAGCGCCAGCTCGCGCTCTCTATGCGGAGGCGCCAGCCTCCGCCCGCCCGCGGCAGCTGCGGCTGCCGCATGGAGAGCGCGAGCTGGCGCTCGCGCACTCCAGACTATTCCACACGTACCGCGCGCAGGAACTCGCTCGTGGCGAACAGGGGGGAGCCGTCGGCGTCGGTCATGAACGTGATCACGGCGTCGACGTATTTGCCGCGGAGGTCGCCCTTCACCGAGAGCACGGCGGTGCCGTTCGCGTCGGGGACGGCGGTGCCGAGGAACTGTTCGCCCTCGGCGAAGCCGGCGGCGTCGACGGTCGTATTCGCATAGAACGCGTAGCTGTAGCGGGGGAACCCAAACGAGCGCGGGCCGCGGAGGACGATGGTCGTCGTGTCGGTGGCCGCCTCGTAGCGGGCCGATTCGATGGCCGTCGCCGGCTCGACACTCGGGCCGTCGAGGTTGATGTCGATGCCGGAGCCGGGGTGTCCGAAGATGCGGTTCTGCTGCACCTGCACGTAGCGCGCGGTGCGCGAGACGGCCACGCCGAAGTGCGCGTTGTGCGCGATGACGTTGCCGGCGATGGCCACCTGCTCCGCGTTCGGTCCGACGAAGATCCCGCTGGCACCGTTCGGGATCGGCGCGTCCGAGGCCGCGGCGACGCCGATGCGGTTGCCGGCGATGGTCAGCACCGGCGAGAGCGGAAAGGCCGGCTCGGTCTGCGTGACGATGAAGATGCCGCTGCGGAAGTTGCCGCTGATGACGTTCTCGCGGATGGCGGAGCTGGTCACGATCCCCTCGGCGATGACGATGCCTCGCGATCCGTTGGCGATGGCGCGCGTGCCCGTGGCATCGACGCCGATGTAATTCCGCTCGATGGTGAAGAGACTGCCGCGCGCCGTCGGGAAGTAGAGGATGCCGTTGTCGGGGAAGCCGCCGATGGCCAGCCCGCGCACGCTCATCTGCGCGCCGCGGAGATAGAGCCCGTTGCCCTGCACCACGCTCGTGCCGATCAGCTCCACGTCCGGCCCGAGGGGATTCGTGTCCGCCTGCGTCGTGGCGTCGACCGAGACGTCGCCGCCGATGATGGTCGGCAGCGGCGTCGCCGGCATGATCGTGCTCCAGCCGCCCGCGGCGGGAGCGGGCAGTGCGAACTCGATGCGGCATGGAAGCACCCGGCATTCCGGGTCGGCGTTGAGCGCCTCGATCGCGGCGCGTAGCGTGCCGGCGCCGGCGTCGCTGCTGCTCGTCACGAGGAACGGCCGCCACATCGCCACCGAGATCACCCGGGAATCGCCGAACGAGCGCTGCGGGCCGTAGGTCACGTAGGCGTTGATGCGCCCGCGGCCGATGCCGCGGGGGAAGCGCAGCGTCAGCGGCAGCACCAGCTCCGCGTGCGCGTCGATCGAGCCGGAGTACGTGCACTCGCGGAAGTTCGGCGAGCCCGTGCAGCTCCAGGCGGGATCGTCGAAGAGCACCTCCAGGTTCGAGTCGAGCGTGAGCCGGACCTGCTCCACCGCGCTGTTGCTCAGGTTGGAGATCGTGACGCGCGCCGGCATCGTCCCGGCGGCGCGGTCCGCCGCGGCCTCGTCGGCGCTGAGCGTCAACCGGAGGACGTCGGCGGCGGCCGGCGTAGCGAGAAAGAGGAGGAGCAGAAGGGTCTTCATGATGTCAGGGCCTCTCATCATCAAAATAATACGGAGGACGCGCCGCCAGCGTCGCGCTATCATTCGCGCGCTGATGAAACCGCTGGAGACGAACGTCGAGGAAGTGCTGCGCAAGGCCATCCAGTCGGAGGTCGAAACGCGCGTCTACTACCAGAAGCTCGCCGACCGCGCCGCCTCGGACGAAATCCGCAAGCGCCTCCTCCAGCTCTCCGACATGGAGCTCGTGCACCGCGCGAAGCTCGAGCGCCGCTATCGCGAGACCCTCGGCCAGAACCCGCCCGATCCCGAGCCGGTCACCCTCGACCTGCCGCCGGACATCGCCAATCTCGACCTCAGCCGCGCGCTCAAGTACGCGCTCGAGCGCGAGCGCGACTCCGAGAGCTACTACCGCTTCCTCGCCGAGCGGGTCCCCCCCACGACGGAGCTGGGCCGCCTCTTCGTCGAGCTGGCGGAGATCGAGTGGAAACACAAGACCGACCTGCAGGCGGAGTACGACGCCACGGCAGGGCCGGACCGCTTTCTGCTCGATATGTGATTGGGCGGGCTGAAGCCCGCCCTACATTGGAGATTTCACGGTCCACTGACGGTGGTCGTACGTGACGATCACGCTTCAGCCACCGCGGCCGCGGCACCTGACGAATTATTTTGGTGAGTGGGACGGGGCGATGACCCGGGGTGCCTACACTACAACTCATACAGCGCACCGTTTTCGAGAACCGGCAGCGTGTTGTATGAGAGAGAGCGAACGGTCCGGCGGCAACGCCGGGCCGTTTGTCTTTTCTGCCATAAACTACCCGTCGCTTGATCTACCTCGACAACAACGCCACCACCCGCGTCCCCGACGAAGTACTGTCGGCGATGACGCCGTTCTACCGCGAGCTCTACGGCAACCCGCACGCGATCCACTCCCTCGGCCGCCGCGCCCATGACGGCGTCGAGGAGGCCCGCGCCGAGCTGGCCCGCCTCCTCGGCTGCAACGCCTCCGAGGTCATCTTCACGAGCTGCGGCACCGAGGGGAACGCCCTCGTCCTGCGCGGCCTCGTCGACCAGCAGCCGCGGCGGCGGAAGGTCGTCACGACGGCCGTCGAGCATCCCTCGGTGCTCACGCTGCTGCGCGCGCTGGAGCGCGAGCGGGCGATCGAGCTGGAGATCGTCCCGGTCGACACGCACGGCGCGATCGATCTCGACCGGATGCGCGACGCCATCGACGACGACACCCTCCTGGTCACGGTCATGCTCGCCCAGAACGAGACCGGCGTCATTCATCCCGTGGCGCGGGTCGCGGAGCTGGCGCACGCGCGCGGCGCGCTGCTGCACGTCGACGCGGTGCAGGCCGCGGGGAAGATCCCGCTCGACCAGCGCGAGCTCGGCGCGGACTTCATCACCATCTCGGGACACAAGTTCCACGCGCCGAAAGGCATCGGCGCGCTGACTATCCGCAAGGGGCTGAAGCTGCAGCCGCTCTGGTACGGCGGCGGGCAGGAGCTGGGCATGCGCTCCGGCACCGAGCCCGTGCCGGCCATCGCCGGCTTCGCGGCGGCGGCGCGCCTCGCCCGCGAGGCGCTCCCGGACTACGGCCGCGTGCGCGCGCTGCGCGACAAGCTGGAGTCGTCGATCCTGGCGCGGGTGAAGGAGGCCTCGGTGAACGGCGTCACCCAGCCGCGCCTCGGCAACACGGCCAGCATCGCCTTTCACGGCATCGCGGCGGACGAGCTGGTGCGCGCCCTCGACGCGAACGGCGTCTGCGTCTCGGCCGGCGCGGCGTGTCACTCCGGCAGCGTCGAGCCGAGCGGCACGATGAAGGCCATGGGGCTCCCGCTGCACGTGGCCATGGGCGCGGTGCGCTTCTCGCTGTCGCGCTATACCACCGAGGCGGAGATCGACGAGGCGGTCAGTGTCGTCAGCGGCCTGCAAATAAATATAATGCATTGATGCTGACCTATGCGCGGGTCGCCTTCGATGGGTGGTGGTGTGGACCACGTACGACGAGCTGCATTTCGTCACGGTATCGCGCACCGGCATCCCCTCCCCGCCGCGCGCGGTCGCGATCGACGCGCCGCGGCCGCCAGGGTGGCGGCGCACTCTCCAGGGCGCGGCGATCGCCTGGAACGGGACGACGCTGCTGCTGGCGTGGCAGGAATCGCAGGATGAGCCCTGCCCGTTTTCTGCGTCCGCTTCCCCTACCGCATGTTCGCGACGCGACTGTCTCTCGGCTGGCCGCGTTCAACGCGGGCGGCCTGTCCGCATAGGCGTATCCCGAAGGGAACGGGAGACGGCGGCCGTCACGGCGATAGCCGTGACCAGCACCACGACTCGGAGGGCTGCCCCTCCCCTTCCACGGTAGCGCACAGCTTTCCGTCCTGCAGCGTATAGATGATGCGCTGCGGGAAGTCGTGCTTCGGGTTCGCGAACACGACCCGCCGCTCCGAGGCCTCGGCCAGCGGGAACACTGTCACCGGCCGTCCGCCGGGCTGGGCGAGGAACGCAATCCCCTCGGGAGTCGCGGCGATGCGCATGAACTCGAACGACGCTTTCTGCGCCTTCGCGTCGCGGTGCATGCCCGGCATCACGCCGCTCTTCGGCGCGAGCCACACTTCTTCCATCTCCACGCCGTCGATGGTGGCGCCCCAGTGGCCGGCCATCCAGGAAAGGTCGCTGAGGGAGGTGGTCAGTGCGAAGAGCAGGAACAGCGATCTCATAAGACAATGGTATAGCCGAGGGTACGCAGGTCGGGCATGCGGTCGAGATAGACGTGGCCGTCGGTGTGGTCGATCTCGTGCTGGAAGATGCGCGCCGTGAAGTCCTCGAGCTCGAGCTCGAGAGGATCGCCGTCGTGGTCGATGCCGCGGACGCGGATGCGCTTGTAGCGCGGCGTCTCGCCGCCGAGGAACGGCACGCTGAGGCACCCCTCCCAGTCGGTGATGCGGTCGGTGCCGACCGGCTCGTAGGTGGCGTTGAAGACCGCCCCGACGCCGACCTGCTTCACGCCGCGGCGCTTGGCCACGCGCTCCTGCACCTCGAAGACGAACACACGCAGCGGCAGGTGGACCTGCGGGCCGGCCAGGCCGACCCCCTCGTAGGCGTGCATGGTCTCGACCATGTCCTCGATGAGCTGCCGGAACTTGCCGGCCTTGATGTCCTTGACCTCGACATCGGACGCCTTCTCACGGAGCACGGGATGCCCCAGCCGCGAGACTTTCAGAATCGACATGCGCGCAGTTTATATGGAGTGCGGCAGCGCCAGCTGCCGCTTTCCAGGCCGCAGCGCCAGCTGCGGCGGGTGGGCGGCTGGCGCCGCCCACATAGAAAGCGGCAGCTGGCGCTGCCGCACTCCATAATCAATCCGTGCGCATGCGGATGGCGATCAGCAGCGCGCCCGTCATCAGCACCGCGCCGCCGTAGAACGCGCCCGAGGCGCGGGCCCAGTCGTACAGCACGCCCGACAACAGCGGGCCGAAGAAGCGCGCCAGGGAGCCGGCGGACGTGGCCAGCCCGAGGAGACTGCCGCGCTCCGACTCCGGCGCGGCCTTCGACACGAGTGCCGTCAGCGCCGGATAGCAGAGCCCCTGGCCGATGCCGATGAAGAAGCCGGCGGCGTAGAGCAGCGGCACGCGGTCGATCATCGGCACGGCCGCGAAGCCGATGACGAAGCAGGCCGCGCCGATGACGATCACGCGCTTCTCGCCGAGGCGCTTCACCAGCTTCCCGATCAACCCGCCCTGGATGCTGGCCACGATCGCGCCGATGAAGAGGAACATGTAGGCCATGTCGAGCTGCGTGAAGCGGAAGCGGTCGCGCCCGTACAGCGTGACGCTGATCTCCATTCCCGACACCGCCAGCAGCGTCAGGAAGAGACCGACGAACAGCGCGGTCAGGAGCGGAGTGGAGGCGATCTCGCGCCAGATGCGGCGGTCGAACTGCGGCGGCAGCCCCGAGCGCGGCACGATGTGCGGCGGCTTCGACTCGGCCAGCACGCTCAGGGCGATGAGGAACGCGGTGAAGGAGAGTCCGCCCGCCACGAGGCCCGGCAGCAGGTTGCCCGGCAGCCCGTGCCCCGTCCCCACCTTCGCCAGGATGCCGCTCAGCGGCGGCCCGAGGATGAAGCCGAGGCCGAACGCCGCCCCGATGAGGCCCATCCCTTTGGCGCGATTCTCGGGCGTCGTGGCGTCGGCGATGTAGGCCTGCGCCGTGCCGATGTTCGCCCCGCCGATGCCGGCGATCACGCGCGAGAGAAACAGCACCTCGAGACTGTGCGTGAAGGCGAAGAGGAGATAGCCGGTCGTGCTGGCGGTCAGGCTGACCAGCAGCACCGGCCGCCGCCCCACGCGATCCGACAGCCTCCCCCACACCGGCGCGAAGAAGAACTGCATGATCGAGTAGATCCCCACCACCGCCCCGACCACGAACCCGCTCGCGCCGTACTCGCGCGCGTAGAACGAGAGGAACGGGATGACCATCCCGAACCCGATCAGATCGATGAAGACGGTGAGGAAGAGGACGAGGAGAGAGGCGCGGCGCAAGCGGGGCTCATAGTCTCACAGGCGCATAGGCGCATAGGCTCATAGGCTCATAGGCTCATAGGCGCATAGGCTCATAGAAATCCCTGTGAGCCTGTGAGCCTGTGCGCCTGTGAACCTACTCCACCACGTGCCACTCCGTCTGCCTACCCGCGAGGTAGCGCACGGACTTGCCGTCGAACACCGCCGACTGCTCCAGCTTGATCTGCACGAACTGCCCGTCCCACTCCGGGACGGCCACTTTCACGTTCCCTTCGATGGCGTAGACCGTGTTCGCGCGCAGCTTCCAGTCGCCGGAGATCGGCGTCGGACCCTGGTTGTCCCACCAGCCGACGACCGTGCCGGGGGCGTGGCCGAAGAAGCCGAGGGGGTGCGTGTAGGTGGTGGAGTGAATGTTCTCTTTCGCCGAGGCGGCGCGCGTGGCGGCCAGGATCTCGTTGCCGCTGCGGCCGGTGCGGAACTCGCCCGTCAGGATGTCCTGCCAGCGGTTCCCGATCTTCAGCGCGTTCTTCAGGCCGTCGGGCACGTCGCTCTCGCCGGCGCGCAGGACGTAGGCCATCTCCTGCGTGTCGGTGTTGAGGCGGAGGTAGGTGATGCCCACGTCCGTGTGCAGCACGTCGCCGCGGCGGATCACGCCGTCCTGGCCGCAGAACGGCGTCGCGCTCTCGCAGGCCACGCCCGGCCGCTGCGCGTTCACGTACGGCATGAACCAGATCGGCAGCCCGCGCTCGGCGTAGCGCTCGCGGATGAACCAGGCCACGTCGTCGGTGGTGGTCACGCCCGGCGTGATGACTTTCGACGAGAACGCCTCGGCGATGACGACGCGGGCGATGGCCACGATCTGCGGGTAGACCTCGAGCTCCATGGCCGTGCGCTGCTCGAGCCAGCGGATGGCCAGGCTCTCCGCGCTGACGACGCGGCTGCGCAGCGGCGCGTCCAGCACGGCCATCAGCCGCTCGTGCAGGCCGTGGGAGAGTCCGTCGCCGAAGGCCCAGTCGCGGCTGACGTTGACGCCGATCTTCTTCGGATTGCGCTCGCGGATGATCTCGCCGAGGCGCTTCCACTGGGCGTCGAGGTCGCCCCCTTCCCACGCGGCGTCGTAGTAGCCGCGCATCGGGTAGCGGTTCACGGTCAGCCGCTCGACCCCTTTCTCCGCGCCGCGGTCGAAGAAGACCAGCATGCTGGTACGGCGCGCGGCGAAGACCGGCTCCGGGACGAGCGTGAGATAGACCGGATCCTCCGCGTACTCGCGGTTGATCACGATCCATAGATCGATGCCGGTCTCGCGCATCAGCGACGGCAGGAGGTTGTCCAGCCGGTCTTTGAGCATCGCGTTGACGACCTCGGGGCGCGCCCGCTCGCGCAGCACGGCGGGTTGCGCGAGGAGCGGCAGGGCGACCATCAACGCGATGAGAATGCGCATCACTTCTTCGGTTCCTTCTTCCACGCGGCGAGCACTTCCGCCTCCCGCTCCGGCTTGATGCCGGCCCGGAACTTGGACTTCCGCTCCGCGTCGCGCGACTCATGGTACGCGAGCGTGGCCGCGGCGGTGTCGGCCAGGGGACGGAACGTGAGGCCCGCGGCCAGCGCCTTCTTGATCGAGCGCGAGCCGAAGCCGGCGTAGTCGCCGACCGGCGGGATCCACACCGGCATGTCCGACCACGGCGCGACCTTCTGCGCCTCGAGGAACGACGCCGGCACCCAGGTGAACTGCGCCCCCGCGGTGGTCACGGCCTTGATGCCGTACAGCATCTCGGCCATGGTCAGCGGGTGCGCCGGGCCGACGGCGTTGAAGGTGCCGAAGGCCTTCTGCTCGCAGAGGCGGATGGTCCATTCGGCGAGATCGCGGGCGTCGATGAACTGCACGGGATCGTGCGGATTGCCCGGCGCCAGCACCTCGCCGCCTTTGGCGATGCGCACGGGCCAGTAGGTGAAGCGGTCCGAGTTGTCGCCGGGGCCGACGATGAGGCCGGGGCGCACGATGGTGGCGCGGCCGGGGAAGGCCTTCTCGGCTTCCTTCTCCGCGAGCGCCTTCAGTCCGCCGTAGGTTTCGCCGGTGACCTGCTCGACGGTCGGGTCGGCGAGGACGGCCGTGGGGTCGTTCTCGTCCATGCCCGGCTTGTCGTTCTTGGCGTAGACCGAGAGCGTGGAGATGAACATGTACTGCCCGGCCGAGTCCTTGAGCAGCGTGGCCGCGTCGCGCACCCAGCGCGGGAGGGTGGAGGGGTTGTCGATGACGGCATCCCACTCGCGCCCTTTCAGCGCATCGAGCTTGCCGTTGCGGTCGCCCTCGAGGCGCTCCACGCCGGCCGGGACGGAGTTGGGATTCGTCTTCCCGCGATTGAAGACCGTGACCTTGTGGCCGCGGGCGACGGCGTACTTGACCTGATGCGGTCCGATGAACCCGGTGCCGCCGAGGATGAGGATGCGCAGCGGCTTGCTCGACGAGGACGACAACGAGGTGACCTGGCCGAGGGCGGCGGCGGCGGTCGCGGCGGCGGTGACGGCGACGAAGGAACGGCGAGTGATGTCGGACATGGCGCGCGGATGATAGACGGAGCGGTCCGCGCGGCGGCGGAACAGTCTGGCAAACGTCTGGAGTGCGGCAGCGCCAGCTGCCGCGTCTACAATCGACAACGTGCGCACGCACCAGGAGATCGACCGCCGCAGTCTGGAGATGGTGCGGCGCATCGTCGCCAAGATCGACGCGGACCCCGAGCGCCGCGGGCTGGAGCACGCGAAACACGTCTGCGACCGGTGGGTGGCGCAGGGAATCGGCTCCGCGCGTGAGTGGCAGACGCTGCTCCAGCAGCCGTGGGAACGGGTGCGCGCCATCCTGCTCGACGAAAGCGACGAAGGACAACGCCTCCGCCAGACCGACCCCTTCTGCGGCATCCTCACGCCGGCAGAACGCTGGGAGATTTACCGAAAGGCGCGAAGCGCATGACGCGTGAGCAGGTGGAACACATTCTCCGGGCCGCGGGAGCGATCACCGGACGTGACGAATGGGTCATCGTCGGGAGTCAGGCCGTCCTCGGCGCAGTCCCGAACGCGCCGCCGGAGATCACACTCTCCGAAGAGCTCGACCTGTATGCACCCGGCGACGAGCACGCCAGCGATCTGATCGACGGCTCCATCGGAGAGCGATCTCCGTTTCATGAAACATTCGGGTACTACGCTCACGGCGTGGGCGCCGAAACGGCGATCCTGCCGCCGCACTGGCGCAGTCGTGCCGTGACGATCCGATCTGCAGCGACTGGCGGAGTTGCCGGAATCTGTCCACACCCGGCCGATCTGGCGGTCAGCAAGCTTGCGGCATGGCGCGAGAAAGATCGCGAATTTGTCGCCACGCTCCTGCGGCACGGCATCACGACACCGTCGGAAATCGAAGAGCGTCTCGCCGAGCTCGATCCGGGCACCGCATCAACGATCCACGGCCGACTGCGTTCCGCACGAGCGCAGTAGGGTCTGGAGTGCGGCAGCGCCAGCTGCCGCTCTCTATGCGGCAGCCGCAGCTGCCGCGGGCGGGCGGAGGCTGGCGCCTCCGCATCGAGAGCGGCAGCTGGCGCTGCCGCACTCCAG
This sequence comes from Thermoanaerobaculia bacterium, assembly GCA_035627015.1. Taxonomy (GTDB): domain Bacteria; phylum Acidobacteriota; class Thermoanaerobaculia; order Gp7-AA8; family Gp7-AA8; genus QHVT01. The sequence goes on from DASPMO010000172.1 coordinate 19,117, forward strand.
ACGTGTAGAGTCGCGCGGCGCATGCGGCGACTGGTTCTCTTTGACATCGATGGAACGATTCTCTCGGACGGCGGGGCGTCGCGCGCGGCGTTCGGCGACGCGCTGGCGGCGGTCTACGGCTACGACGGCGACCTCGCGCGCTACGACTTCTCCGGCCGCACCGATCCGTACATCGCACACATGGTGCTGCGCGATGCCGGTCATGCCGCCGAGGCGATCGAGGCCGAGCTGCCGCGCCTGTGGGAGACCTACCTGGCCGGCCTGGCCCGCAACATCGCCTCCGGACGCGTGCGCGTCATGCCGGGCATCCGCGAGCTGCTGGCCGCGCTCCAGCCGCACGCCGAAGTGGTGCTGGCGCTGCTGACGGGGAACATCGAGCCGGGCGCGCGCCTCAAGCTCGGCGGCGCAGGACTCAACGACTACTTCCCCTTCGGCGCGTTCGGCAGCGACTCCGCCGACCGCACGCAGCTCCCCCCCATCGCCATGAAGCGCGCCTCCGCGCTCCTCGGCCGGCAGTTCCGCGGCGCCGACGTGGTGATCATCGGCGACTCGATCTACGACGTCCGCTGCGGCGTCCCCTACGAGGCGACGACCATCGCCGTAGCCTCGGGCAAGACCGCCGCGGAAACACTGCGCGCCGAGAACCCCCGCCACTTTTTCGACAGTGCGGAGGACCTCGGCGCGATGATGGACGCGATCCTGGGAGACTAGTCCTTCTCGGGGATCCGCACCCGTCCGGCCACGCGCACGTAGTCGATGCCGCCGCCGCCGCCCTTGTGGCCGACCGTGAAGTTGCCGCCGACGTCGGCCACGTCGATGCCGCCCGAGCCGTCGTCGTCGATGGTCACGTCGCGCTTGATGTTCTGCACCATGATCGAGCCGGAGTCGTCGTTGCGGATGCGCAGCGAGCCGGTCACGTTCGCGACCGTGATTGCGCCCGAGTCGTCCTCGATCTCCACGCTGCCGCTCACGTTCTTGATCACCAGCTCGCCCGAGTCGTCCTCCACGAGCACATTGCCCGTGACCGTGTTGATGTCGATCGCGCCCGAGTCGTCGTGGATGGTCACGTTGCCGCTGATGTTACGCACCTCGATCGCGCCCGAGTCGTCGTCGATCGTCAGCGCGCCCGTGTTCGCCACCTTGATCCAGCCGCTGTCGTCCTCGATCACCACCGGCATGCCGGCGGGGAGCGTCACGCCGAGGTCCAGGCGGGCGCTGAAGAAACCGAAGATCACCGTGCGGTCGGGGATCTCGCTGGTGATGTGCAGGTCGGAGCCCGACTTGCGCAGCGTGAGGGTCATGCGCGGCAGAAAGTCCTCGTCGCTGGTGCAGGCCGTGCCGGTGGCCACGATCTGCGTCGCGCCCGCGGTGCCGTCGACTTTCAGCGAGCCGGAGTCGGTGTGCAGGACCACGCGCGAAATGCCCGTCACCGGCGTGGTGGCCCGGCGGGGGGCGGTGTAGCGGCAGTCCATGTCATCGAAGAGGCCGTTTCCGGCGAACGCGGTCCCGGCGCTGAGGAGCACCGCCGCGGTCGTCATCGCTGCGAGTTTCATCGGAATCCTCCCATCTGGCTGGGGTGTACGAATCCGGACAGTCGATGTTTCAGGACCGGACAATGACGTAACATGACCCTCGTGGCCGGTGACCCCCGCGCGAACCTGATCCGCGTCCTGCGCAGCGCGTGCTCCGGCGAGCTGGCGGCCATCCACGCCTACCGCGGCCATGGCAACAGCGTCCGCGACGCCGCGGAGCGCACGCGCATCCGCCAGATCGAGGAGGAGGAGCGGCACCACCGCGAGCTGGTCCTCGGCCTCCTCGCCGACCTCGGCTCGGGACCGAGCCGCAAACGCGAGGCGCTCTTCTGGTGCATCGGCAAGAGCAGAAGGCGCGCGAGACGGCGTGGGCGAACGCGGAGGTGCTCTGGCAGCTCCGCCCGGTCCCCTTCGCCGGCGACCACTTCACGCTCAGCGTGCGCCGTCTGGTGGAGCTGTCGAGTAAGGGATTGCTCGTGCCAACGGCGCGGTGAAGGGGTTGCTAATTCCTCCATTCGCTAAGTTCGATCACAGAGCGTGCGGTCAGTCCCCTCTCCCCACCGCAGTGGGGAGAGGGTCAGGGTGAGGGGTTGTGGCGCTCGGGAAAGGGGAGCCCCTCACCCTAGCCCTCTCCCCACTGCGGTGGGGAGAGGGGACTGGCAGCGCGCCGCCGCACGCTCGGTGTTCGAACTTAGCGAATCGAGTACTAAGTTGCGCCGCCCTACAAAAGCAGCGGCTTGATCGCCGCCGCACTCCCAAATTCGCGGGCGGCGGAACCGCCGCTTTGGTACGGACGCACCCCCCCCTATCTCCGCCCCCCCACCACCGCCCGCAGCGTGCGTAATCGCACGTCCAGCTCCTCGGGGGTTACGTTCGCGTACTTGGCGGGCAGCAGCCGCCGGCTGGAGGCCTCGAAGACGGCCAGGAGTTCCATGTATTCAAGGAGCTCGGTGTCGCGGCTGGGGAAGTAGTCGGCGGCGGCGCGGGTGAAGCGGTCGGCAGTCACCTCGGTGAGGCCTTCGCGGGCGGCGTCGTCGTGGGCCATCAGCACCACCGCTTCGATGTCGGCATTGCTGTAGCCGACCAGCTTCGCCGAGAAGCCGCCGCGGATGGTGGTGAAGTCGACAGTCGTCTTGATGCGGTTCTTGCGGACCAGAGCCCGGGCGATGTTCTCCACTTCCTCGGGCGTCTGGCAGTAGAGGAACGGGATCTTGCGGTCCAGGCGGCCCGCGCGTTTCAAGTCGACGTCGAGCTTGTCGGGGCGGTTGGTCATCACCAGGAAGAGGATCCGGCCGCGATTGCTCGTGTCGGACATGAACTCCTTGATCCGGGCGATCACGCGCGACGACGTGCCGCCGTCCCCCTCCCCGTCCGTGTTGCCGAAGGCGCGGTCGCCCTCGTCGATGATCACCACCACCTGCCCGATGGCGCGGATGACGTTGAGGATCTTCTCCAGGTTCCCTTCCGTCGCGCCGACCCACTTGGAGCGGAAGTTCTTCAGCTTGATCGTGGTCAGGCCGCACTCCTTCGCGAACGCCTCGGCCACGAAGGTCTTGCCCGTGCCCATCGGCCCGGTGAAGAGCACGCCCATCGGCACGCGCGCGGTCTGGCCGTCGCGGATGCTCGCGGCGATCACGGAGAGGTCTTTCTTGACCTCTTCCATGCCGCCGACGACGTCGAAGCCGTGTTGCGGCTCGACGAACTCGACGAGGCCGAAGCACTCGCGCTCGATGATCTCCCGCTTGCGCCGGGCGATCAGGCGATCGACCTCCTGACGCGCGGCCTCGGCGCGATCGGACTGCACCTTGTCGACGGCCGACGCACCGGGCGCGAGCAGTTTCGCGATCTCGTCGCGGCTCATGCCGGCGGTGAGCTGCGCCAGTTTCCGGGCGCGCTCCGGGACGTCCGCGCCGCCGCCGAGGATCCCGGCGATGTACGTCTCACGATCGCGCGTCTCGGTCTCGCTGACGGGCGGCGGCGTGAGGATCGTCGAGACCTGGATGGCCTTCAGCCCGGCGGTAGTCTCGGCGTAGCGCTCGATCTCCTTCTCCGTCAGCGTGCGGTCCGCCAGCGCGGCCGCGGCCTTGCGGGTCTCGCGGTCGGGCATCGGCACGTCCACGACCGCCACCTTCGGGTTCGAGACCAGCTTCGGCGCGAGCTCGGCCAGGTTCTCGGCGATGAGGATGACGACGTTGTCGCTCCGTTCGATCTCCGGCAGGAACGACCAGCGGTGCAGCGTGACCACCGCGGCGCGATCGGCTTCGCTCTGGAAATTCGGGTCGCCCGCCGGCGCGACGACTTCCGCGTACTCGACGATCACCGCCGTGCGGCTGTGGCTCATGAGCAGGCGCTCGATGGCGGCCAGCACGCGCGGCTTCTCGACGGACGACAGCATCTCGTCGGTCTCCGCGGCCAGCCCCGGCGGCTGCTTGAGAAAACGGACGCCGGTAGCGACGTTGTAGATGGCCACGACTTCTTTCGAGTCCTTGAGCAGCACATTGCCGAGGAACTCGGTGAGGGTGAGTGTGCGCCCGCCGCTCAGGACCACGTCGTAGACGTTTCCGTGGAGGACGAAGATCGAGGCCTCGCCGCGCAGGTAGCGCCGGCGCAGGTCTTCAGCCCAGTGAGGAAGGATGCGCGCCTCGGCCAACTAAACCCCCATCGTGCTGAGAATTTTTTCGGTGTCCATCGCCGTCTGGCGGATCGATTCCACGCCGTCCAGCAGGTCGTCGAGCTGCCCGGTCAGCTCCGCGGGCGACTGCATCATCACGATCTGGTCGGCGATGAGCTGGAAGGAGTTCTCGATGAGGTCGAGCTGCCCGCGGGCCACGCGCAGATAGTCGCGCAGCTCGCTCAGCTTCTCGAACCGCTTCATGATCACGGCGAGATTCTTCTTCGCGATCTCGCGCTCCTGGGGTGAGACCTGATTCGACTCCAGACGGCTTTCCCACTGCCTGCGATCGCGGTCCAGCTCGTGGAAATCGATGGTCTCGAGGTAGGCCTCGTAGCGCGCGCAGGTGACGGCCATCTCCACGAACGCGTCGACGAGCCGGCGCGTCTTGATCAACTCACTGCGCAGCAGCTCGCCCGTGAACGACGGGTTCTGCGAGGCCAGGCGATGGATGTCCGCCTGCCGGCCGACGAGCTGCTCGACCCGGTCGCGGTCGATCTGCGGCAGCACCTTGATCCGCTCCTCGCGCTCGCGCGCCTCCACGGCCAGACGGATCTTCTCGAAGCGCGGGTCCCAGAGCAGGCGGCGGAGTGTTTTCGAGTCTGGTCCGTGCAGGAGCCAGAGCAGCTCGCCGCCGATGGCCGCCGCCGCCAGGATCGGATTCATCGTGGCCGCGGCGGCGGCCAGCGTGCCGAGGAAGATCGAGAGGTTGTATGGGTTGGCGAAAGCCATCTTCAGATACGGACGCTTTTCGAAGACAGCGTCCGAGATCATGTCCTTCGCGGTCTCGCCGATGGCGCGCTGCAGATCCGTCGTTTTCGCCGGCTTCTGCGCGGACTGGTCCGGGCGCGGACGAACGTCCTCGCGTTTCCGCGGCGGCAGCTGGGTCTTGGTCGGCACCGCCGCCATTCTACGTGAGCCTCTCGATTGCGACCGCGCCGGTCCCTCCGTATCATGCCGCCACACTTTTTGGAGAGCGTGCATCCATGAGACTGACCCCTTTCGCCAAGGTCTTCATCACCATCGTGATCGTGGCCATCCTCGGCTACGTCGGCTGGCACTATCGCGACAAGCTGCCGAAGGGCGGCCAGAAGCAGGACGCGGCCACCGCGACCGCTAGCGGCACGGTGGCCACGGCTACGACTACCGCGCCCGGCGCCGCGCCGGCGCCGACGCAGCCCGGCCCCACCGGCGTGCTGGCGAAGATCCGCGCGAGCAAGGTGCTGCGCGTGGGCATGGAGCCCGACGCGCCGCCGCTGCACTTCATCAACGACAACCAGCAGGAAGACGGCTTCGACTTCCAGATGGCCGCGCGCATCGGCAAGCATCTCGGCACCGAGCGCGTGCGCGTCGTCGAGGCCGACTACGGCGAGCTGCCGGCGCTGCTGCGCAAGGGCGACATCGACATCATCATGGCCGGCTACGTCCCCGATCCCGCCATCCAGGGGGTGGATTGGAGCAACGGCTATCTCGACTTCGGCCTCTGCATGATCGTGCAGGAAGGGATGGTCTCGACGTACCGCGACGTCTCCGACCTGGCCGGAAAAGTGGTGGCCATCTACGACGACCCGGCGGCCGAGAAGTGGGTGCGGGAGAACATCCCCAACGCCACGGTCCGCAAATTCTCCGGCGACTCGGGGTGGTTCGAGGCCGTCGAGAACGGACAGGCCGACGCGCTGATCTACGACTATCCGTTCGCGGCCGTCGAGATCAAGGAGCACCCGCGCACCGTCATCGCCAAGTACAACCTCAACAAGTCCAAGTACGCCGTCGGCGTGCCGGCGGGCAATTACGACCTGGTCTACGAGATCAACAAGGCCCTCGACCAGGTCAAGGAATCCGACCAGTACGCGACGCTGATGAAGACGTACCTGGCCAGCAAATCCGAGGCGTTCATGAAACCGGTGGCCGGGCGGAAGACGCATCGCGTCGTGGCCGGCGACACGCTGGGCAAGATCGCGCGGCAGGAGCTCGGCAGCTCGGAACGGTGGGAAGACATCTGGAAGCTCAACACCGAGCGCGTGGCCGATCCGAATCTCATCTACCCCGGACTGGTGTTGATCCTGCCGTAACGCGAGGACCCGTCAATGTCGAGAACTCCACTCTTCTCTCTCGTCCGCCGTTCCCTGCAGCTCGCCGCGTTCGCGTCGAAGTCGGAGACCATTCCGGCGGACGAGATCATCGACCGCGTGCTCGAAGGCGAAACGCCCGGGGTGTCGCGCCGCCAGTTTTTCCGCACCGCGGCCGCCGCCGGCGTGATCGCCTCCACGCCGGATCTCTTCACGGCTTTCGGCCAGACCGGCGGCATCAAGCCGCGCACGGCCATCGTCGGCGCCGGCATCGCCGGTCTGAACTGCGCGTACAAGCTGCGCAAGGCGGGCGTGCCGGTGCACGTCTTCGAGGCGTCGAGCCGCTCCGGCGGGCGCATGTTCACCGCCAACAACCTGCTCGCTCCCGGCATCACCACGGAGCTGGGGGGAGAGTTCATCGACAGCGGCCACGAGGAGCTGATCAGCCTCGTCAAAGAGTTCAAGCTCGGGATGTACGACTTCCGCAAGCCGAGCACCATCAAACCCGAGGCGTTCTTCTTCGACGGCCGTCACTACAGCGAAAAGGACGTGATCAAGGCTTTCGTCCCGCTGGCCCGCAAGATCTCCAAAGACTACGACTCCCTCGGCGAAGAGGTCAGCTATCGCGATCACGGCAACGGCAAGGAGCTCGACAACACTTCCATCGCCGAGTACCTCGACAAGATCGGCGCGCGCGGCTGGATCCGTGAGCTGCTGCACGTCGCGTACGTGACGGAGTACGGCCTCGAGGCCGAGCAGCAGTCGTCGCTGAATCTCATCCAGTTGATCGGCACCGACACCAGTGACGGCTTCAAGCCGTTCGGCGACAGCGACGAGCGGTTCACGGTCAAGGGAGGCAACGAGCGCGTCGTCGTCGAGCTGGCGAACCGTCTCGACGACGGCATCGTCTCGCTGCGCCACCGCCTCACGGCGATCAGCGCCAAAGGGAAGGGCTTCATCCTCACCTTCGAAGGTCCGAACGGCAAAGCCTTCGACCGCGACTTCGACTCGGTCGTGCTGACGCTCCCCTTCACCATGCTGCGCGAAGTCGACATCCGCGTGCCGCTGCCGGCCGTGAAGCTCAAGGCCATCAAGGAGCTCGGATACGGCACGAACGCGAAAGTGCTGGCCGGCTTCAACAGCCGCCCGTGGAAGAAGCTCGGCTACCGCGGCAACACGCTCAGCGACGAGCGGTTCCAGTTGATCTGGGACAATGCCGCGCTGCAGCCCGGCACCAGCGGCGGCATCACGTTCTATTCGGGCGGCAAGCTCGGTGTCGAGGCGGGCGAAGGGACGGCGCAGGAAGCTGTCGCGAGGCTGATGCCCGGCCTGGAGAAGGCGTATCCCGGCTCGACGAAAGCCTACAACGGCAACGTGTCGCGCTTCCACTGGCCGACGCACCCGTTCACGAAGGGCTCGTACGCCGCGTATCTGACGGGGCAGTGGACGACCATCGGCGGCGCCGAGGGAGAGTCGGTGGGCAACCTCCACTTCGCCGGCGAGCACACCAGCGTCGACTTTCAGGGCTACATGAACGGCGGCGCGCAATCGGGCGCGGACGCCGCGAAGACGGTCCTGGCTTCGGTGAGCGAAAAGGCGGCGCGCCTGTTCGTGCGGCGGCCGGCGGCGCGGAGCTGGGCGTAGCGTCTGGAGTGCGGCAACGCGAGTTGCCGCTCTTCATCGCGGTGGCGCAAGCCACCGCCCGCCCGCGGCAGCTCGACGCTGCCGCAATGGAGAGCGGCAACTCGCGTTGCCGCACTCCACATCACATCGTCTTCTGTCCCTGGGCCGCCTGTTGCGCGGCCTTGCGGGCCTTGAGCTCGGCCAACTCCTGCTTGGCCTGCACGTCGCCGACCTGATTGCGCAGGTTCGCCAGCCGTCCGTCGAGCGACGTGTCGGAGAGCTCCTTGCCGAGGTTTGCCTCGGCGATCGTGTTCTTGATGTGCGTGCGGACGTTGTCCAGCGCGCGCACTTCGTCGTCGACGGAGAGCCCGTCGAGCTGCTCCTGGATGCGCATGCGGGCCTGGGCCGACTGCATCTTGGCCAGCATCGAGTCGCGCTCCGCTTTCAGCTTGTGGATCTCCCCCTGCACCGACAGCAGCGACGACTTTGCCGAGTCGGCGTCGCTCCGCGCGCTTTCGAGGTCCGCCTTCAGCTCCTCGAGCTGCGCCAGGAGCTGGTTCTTCTTCTGGATCAGCACCACCGCCAAGTCATCCTGATTGGTCGACACGGCGGTGTTGAGCTCCGCCTCGGTCTGCTGCAGGTCGGCGTTGGACTGTTTGAAACGCTCCTCGAGGTCCTCCCGGCGGCGGATGATCGCAGCCGTGGCACTCTTGAGCTTTGCGTACTTGCCGACCATCGAGTTGATGGCGTTCTCGTACGCGATCTCCGGATGCTCCTTCTCGATGCCCGAGATCCAGAGCGAAAGGAACCCTCTCCACAAATTGCGCACTCGCGATATCAGGCCCATGACTCTCCTCTAGTTTTCGCTTTTCGGCTCGTGCAGCTTCGGTGACTCGCGCACGACGCGGGCCACGGCATCCTGCCCGAAGAACTCGAGCACTTTCTGCACCTCGAGCTTCTTGGCGTTGCAGGCTCGCATGACTTTGTGTTGTTCGTCGACGCGCTGCTGCATGGCCCGGCGCATCACCGCGATCTGCTCCTCGAGCGCGCGGATGTCCTGCTCGCCCTGGGCCGTGACCTGCTCGGTGTCGCGCGCGCTGCCGCGGATGTAAGCCTCCAGCGCCTGGAGCTGCTCCGCTCCCGACTCGATGATCTTCTCGATGGGCACGCCGAACGCACGCAGCGAGGCCATCACGATCTGCCGCTTGACCGCTTCGTCGGTACCGGGCGGTAAAGAGTTCAGCAGCTCCAGCGTCCGCGAGACCCGCTCGTGCTCCTCGGCCGTGATCCCCGCGGCCTCGTACACACTCCCGAAGTCGACTTCCCCGTCGGGCGCGGGCGGCGGCTCGGAGGTGAACACGGGGAGGTCATCCGGCTCCGCCTGCGCCGCCTGCCGGATGAGCTCATCCTCGGCAGCGACGGCCTCCGGTTCCGGCACGTCACCCTCTCCAGAGGAATCCTGGACGATGAACCATCCCTTGACCGTCGACCCCCAACCCTTCTTTTCGGACATGAGGCCGCGAATATAGCAGGGGTGGCCCAGCGGGAGAACCCTTGCGGCAGCGCGCCGGGAACGGACCGCGGGCGCGGGCTCGCAGGCGGCCAGGACGAGCAGCCCGCCCTCGACGCCGATAGCGATGAACTTCGCAGTAGCGAGCGCGTGGCGATGAGTTGGCGCCGAAGGTGTCGTGACCTCATCGAGGGGGCGAGGAGGAGATCGGCTCGCGGCTTTACACTATCGACTGACTCGCAACCCATGCCGCTGATGGAATCACTGCGCCGATTTTTCTTCGGGGACGATGTCTTCATCTCCTACGGTCGCGGGGACGCGCACGACTATGCGCTCGCGCTGGCGAACGAGCTGACGCGGCAAAAGCTTTCCTGCGCGACCGATATGTGGTTGACCCGCGCCGGGGACGAGCTGCCGCCCGAGCTCAGACAGGCGCTGCGCCGCAGTACGATGCTGGTCATCGTCGGCTCCGATGACGCCGCTGCATCGCCTTCCGTGAAGTTGGAGATCGAGGAGTTCCTCGGGGTTCGCGGCCACAAACCGATTCATCCGATCAGATTCGAGGACCTGGACAAGCCGGAGACCCCCCGTACGTTCGAAGCGGCGTCCTGGTATCCGCTGATCAGGGGCATCGCCGTTTCCGTCGAGGACTGCAAGCGGCTCGATTCGGGGCAACCGTCGACGACGCTCATCACACGGATCGTCAACGCAGAAGGCTTCACGAGCCGCAACCGGCGGCTCCGCAATGTCTTCGGGCTCACGGTCTGCGCCATCGCCCTCGTGATCGCGGCGAGCGCCTTCGTCGTACAGACGCTGCAGCGTCGTGCCGCGGTTGCAATGAAGCAACAGGCTGTTGCGGAGCGGAAGGAGCGCCGCGCGACATCGGAACGGCTCGCCGCCGAGGCGGAGAAAGTCGCGGAGGCGCATCCGCAGCAGAGCCTGGCTACCGCGATTCTTGCGGTCCAGACGTTCGCCGACTTCAACGATCCGCCGGTGGCCGCCGCGGAGCAGGCGCTATGGCGCGCGCTCTCGCGTCACGGCGGGATCGGACTGCACGCGCACACGGCTGAAATCCGGCAGCTGGAGATCAGTCCGGATCGGCGCTGGATGGCGACGCTGAGCGAGAACGAGGCGTTACTTTGGGATCTTCGTCGCGGATGCCGCCCTCCAATCCGCGCGCCCTGCCGCAGGACATCCGTGGAGTGGCGATGAGTCCGGACAGTCGCTGGTTGATCGCATGGGGACAGGCCTCGCGGCTCTTCGATCTACGCGCCGAAAATCCGGCTGCGGCGGTCACCATTCTGGACGACACCGAGACGGGCACGGACTCGGCCGGCTTCACGCCGAGTGGCCGCTGGGCGGTGTGTGTCGGCCGTCTCAACATCAAGCGATTCGATCTCAGCGCCGCGAACCCCGTAGCGGCCTCGATCATCCTCGGCGACACGACCGAGCAGAGCATCGATCGTGAAATTACGATCCGCGACGCCGTGGAGGTCGAAAGCGGCGAAGAGCTCCGGCCACGAGCGGAGCGCCACGACGCGCATGCCCAAACGCCGCGGGTCAGTCACGATTGGCGATGGCTCGCCTTGAGCAAATCGGACGTACAACCGGAATTGTTCAACCTTGAGACCGAGGATCCGAAACAGTCGCCGTTTCTGCTCGCGGGCTTTTCGCGACCGATCAAGGAGCTCGTCGTCAGCCCGTCGAATCAATGGGCGGTCAGCACGTCCTTCGGATTCGAGGACACTCCGGCATCCACTGCGTATCTTTGGAGGCTCTCCTCTGCGCCGGAGGCCGTCCCGTTCGAGTTGATTCATCCGGAAGCAGTCCGTTCGATGCGATTCAGCAAGGACGGCAAGTCGCTGATGACGTCGAGTGTCGATGGAACGATCCGTGTCTGGGATCTGACCTCCGAAGATCCGAGCAAGAGCTCGCTTCCTCGGCTTCATTTCGATGGACACGTCAGTGCGATCGCATCCAGTCCGGATGGCCGGTGGCTGGCGACGGGCTCCGACAGCGTGTCGCACTTGCGAACGGAATCGTTTGTTCGGTTGTACGACATGCAGGGTTACGGGCGAGCCGAGCTCGTGATCGCGTCCAACTCGATCGGGGAGATGTCCTTCAGCTCGGACAGCCAGTGGTTGTTCGCGTCGAGCTCGAACGAGGCCTATGTCTGGAACCTTCGCGAGCTCCGAGACATCAATGAAGGGGACCGTTTCCGGTTGCCGAAGCTTACCACCGAGACGATCGTTCTGCGCGGCCACGATGGGCCCATCCAAGCCGCGGAGTTCACTTCGGATGGCCGCTGGCTCGTCACGGCGGGAGACAGCATTCGCCTGTGGCCACTTACCGGCAGACGAAGCGCGACCGCGTTGCCGGTCACCGTGACCGCCGGACTCGGGAAGATCTGGAGAGTCGACGTCAGCCCCGACAGCCGATGGGTCGCTGCGACGACGTCCGAGGCGGAGACCTGGCTGTGGGACCGGACGAGCGAGAGTCCGCGCAGGCGTCTTCAACCGATCGCCCTCGGCGACCCAATGACGCAGTCACTTGTGATCTTCAGCCCCGACTCGCGCCGGCTGGCGGTTGCCACTCATGTTCGTCGAGCCAGATGGGATCTGCGGCTCTACGCCTTGACGCCGTCCGCGATCGATGCCCCGCCGCGATTGCTCGAGGGACACACGGCGCCAGTCACGGCGATGGCGTTCACTCCCGACAGTCGATTCCTCGTGACCGCCAGCGAAGACAAAACACTCCGCCTCTGGAACCTCGCGTCGATGTCGTCGATGCCATTGAGGAACGGGGGCAAGACGGTCGACATCCGGATGTCGTCCAATGGACGCCGCATGGTGACGCTCGACGAAGACGCTTCGTCAGTGTATCTGTGGACGCTCGGCCGCGACGGCGTGCCGCGTGCTCCAAGCGAACTGCAAGGCCATCGGGAGCCGATCGTCACGATCGAGATCAGTCCTGACGCGCAATGGCTCGCGACCTCGAGCGGGGACGAAACGGCGCGCCTGTGGGACCTCACGAGTCGCGACCCACACGCGTCTCCTCGCGTGTTTCCTCATGGACGCCCGAATGAGCCAGTGGTTTTCAGTCCGAACGGACGCTGGATCGTGACATTGAGATCGGTTGGAAAGCGACTTTCTCCCGAAGAGAGAACCGACGTGATGCTGTGGGATCTCTCCGCGCCGGATCCGCCGAAACCGGCGATCCTCAATGGCGACCTCTACGTCGAGCGGCGATTCAGTCCAGACAGCCGCTCGCTCGCGACGCTCACCCGTGACCCCCGTGTGCCCGGCTCGCCCGTGGTCGTCTCCCTGTGGAACCTGACGAAGTCTCCGCTGCCACGAAAGCCGGTCATCACTTTTCTCGAGCCCGCGCAACCCATGGAGTTTTCGGCCGACGGCCGCTGGCTTTTGACTGGCAACCGCAAGTGGGATCTGAGGAGCGACGACATTACTGCGTCGGTCGTCCGTCTCCCGTTGCTGGAAGAGGGAGAGATCGGGGCGGTAGCCATGGCACCCGACGCCTCGACCGCCATGATCGCGGTCGGGCGTCATCTGAGTTTTTACCCTCTTCGACTCGATGACGTATTCGCCGCGGCCGTTCGCGCAGCGGGCCGGAATCTCACGCCAGCAGAGTGGCGGCCCCTCGTCCCTCACGAGGCGTACCGCAAATCTCTTCCGCAGTTGCCGTGACGCCAATCTGTACGTGCGGTACGGCACGGCCCCGAACATGACGTCGTGGGACTGCCGGCCGCTGCTAAGTACTCGATTCGCTAAGTTCGATCACAGAGCGTGCGGCGGCGCGCTGCCAGTCCCCTCTCCCCACCGCAGTGGGGAGAGGGCTAGGGTGAGGGGCTTCCCGAGGGTACGAACCGGGAGGATAGGTAACAGAAAAACCGGGCGGATGGGTTACACCCGACTCAAGACCAGAGTGAAGGGGTGTGGCTGGGTGTGGAAGGAGACCGACCGGTTGAAGCAGCGACAACAGTTTGTGGAGATGTATTTGAAGAATCGGCACTCGATGACGAGGTTGTGCGAGTTGTTCGGAGTGAGCCGAAAGACCGGGTACAAGACAATCGCACGATTCAAAGAAGGAGGATGGGAGGGACTGATCGAACGCTCGCATGCAGCGAATGAGCATCCAAATGCAACCGATGAGCGGATTGCTGAGCGTTTGATTGCAGCCAAACACGAGAGGCCACGGTGGGGCCCCGAGAAGCT
>DASPMO010000173.1:0-19692 GCA_035627015.1 Thermoanaerobaculia bacterium
GAGCCGAAGCCGGTCATCGAGGAGCCGAAACCCGTGGTCGAGAAGCCGGTGACGAAGCCGCCGGAGAAGAACACGGTGCCGATGTCTCCCTTCGGCCAGTCCACGAAGAAGGGCTCGGAAGCCCCGGCCCCACCACGAACCAGCAACCAGCCACCAGCAACAGCCACCACCACCGCCCCCGAAGTGGCCATCGGCGGCTCCGGCATCACCGGCCTCGAAGGGGGCGACTTTCCCTACTCGCTCTACATTCAGGGCATGCACCGCAAGATCGGCAGCAACTGGTTCCGGCCGCAGGTCGCCGGCGGTGCGGCGGTCATCATCTACTTCCGCATCCTCCGCGACGGCACGATCACGGAAGCGAAGGTGGAGACCTCGAGCGGCAACCCGACCTTCGATCGGGCGGCGCTGAGTGCCGTTCGCAGCTCCTCCCCTCTCAACCCGCTGCCGTTCGCGTATTCAGGCAACTATCTGGGAGTCCACCTCACCTTCCGATGAGACACGCAATCGCACTCGCGCTCCTCCTCGCCGCGACACCGCTCGCCGCACAGACTGACATCACCTCGACCATGACCGGCGACCAGGCCACGCAGGTCGTCCGCATCGCCGTCCCCTTCCCCGAGCTCAACCCGCCCGGCGCCGCGGCCACGCAGCCGGTCGACGCCACCGAGGTGCGCACGTCGTTCTTCGCCTCGCTCACGCGGGACATCGCCTACTCCGGCATCATGGCCCTCGCGCCGCTGCCGCCGGGCGTGCCGGTCACGCCGGACCTGCTCAAGCGCGTCAACGCGCAGCTCCACCTGCAGCTCAATGTGTGGACCGAGGGAGAGGACTACCGCATCGACGCGCGGCTGGTCGATCCCAGCGGCGCCACGCAGCTCCGCAAGCTCTATCGCGCGCCGAAGGCCGCCCTCACGCGCACCGCGCACATGCTCAGCAACGAGATCGTGAAGACGCTGAACGGGCGGCCCAGCGTGTTCCTCACCCAGATCGCCTTCGCCTCGAACCGCACCGGCAACTGGGAGATCTGGCTCATGGACTGGGACGGCGCCAACCAGCGCCGCATCACCAGCCACGGCGCGCTGTCGATCCTCCCCAGCTGGTCGCCCGACAACGAGCGCATGGTCTACACCTCGTTCGCGCGCGGCACGAGCGACATGTACATCATCAACCGCCGCGGCGGGGGGCGCACGCGCGTGAACAGCAACCTCGCCTTGAACACCTCCGCCACCTTCTCCCCCGTCGGCAACGACATCGCCTTCGTCGGCTCCGTGAACGGCAATCCCGACATCTACCTGATCAGGGACGACGGCTCGAACGTGCGCCGCCTGACCACCACCGGCTCGGTCGAGTCGACGCCGGAGTGGAGTCCGAACGGGCGGCAGATTTCGTTCACCTCGGGCCGCAGCGGCTCGCCGCAGATCTACGTCATGGACGCGGAGGGGACGAACGTGCGCCGCATCTCGTTCGAGGGGGAGTGGAACGACGACGCCAACTGGGCGCCCGACGGCGAGAAGCTCGCGTACACGTCGCGCGTCAACGGACGCTTCCAGATCCGCATCGCCAACCTCATCACCAACGAGAGCCGCATCGTCGCCGGCGAAGGATCGAACGAACAGCCCACCTGGTCGCCCGACGGCCAGTGGATCGCCTTCCAGTCGAATCGCAGTGGACGGTGGCAGATCTACCGCATGCGTGTCGACGGCACCGACCTCTTGCAACTCACGTTCGACGGTGAGAACAAAGGACCCGACTGGTCCAAGAAACCGGAGTGAATCCGATATCATCCGTGAAGGGAGTGGAAAGCAAATGAAGAAGATATCGAAAGCAACCCTCGCGAGCATTGCCCTGCTCGCGTTGCTGGTGTCCCCGGCGTGCAAGACCAACCGGAAGAAAGTCGATCCGGTCCCGCAGCCGCCGGTGCAGGAGACGCGCGCACCGGAGGTCGAGGCGCCGCCGACGCGCACCGACACGCCTGTCGAGCCGGCCCGCGACTTCGTGGTCGAAGACCAGACCCCGACGGAAGTCATGCCGTCCGACATCGACGCGCTGAACAGATGGGCCCACGAGAAGGGGTACATCCGCGACGCGTTCTTCAACCTCGCCGAGGCGCAGCTCGACGAGGCGGCGCAGAGCGCGCTGCAGGCCTCGGCCACGTGGCTCCGCGGCGAAGGCGCCGCGTACAACGTCCTCATCGAAGGGCACTGCGACGAGCGGGGCACCGAGCAGTACAACCTGGCCCTCGGCGATCGCCGCGCGTATGCGGCGAAGGAGTACCTGACCACCCTCGGCATCAACGCCGGCCGCATCCGCACCGTCAGTTACGGCGAGGAGCGTCCGTTCGAGGAAGGGCACGACGAGTCGTCCTGGGCGGCCAACCGCCGGGCGCACATCGTGCTCGTCCAGGCAAGGTGACGATGAGAACACTCCGACTGCTCCAGCAGTTTCGACTCCTGGCACTGGCCGCGGCGGCGCTCGCCGCGGCCGGCTGCGTCTCCACCTCCGACTTCGAGCGCGCCCAGGACCAGATCGCCGAGCTGCAGGAAGAGCTGGCGAACGTGAGGCGCACCACCGCCGGCAAGGAAGAAGTGCAGGGCGTGAACGTGCGCATCGCCGAGCAGACCGAGACGCTGCTCCGCTCCAACGCCACGCTCGTGACCAAGGTCGCGGACATCGAAGAGCGCATGCAGAATACGCACGGCAGCACCGAGCAGACCAACTACCGGCTCGACCAGCTCGCGCAGCAGCTCACGCAGGCGCGGGCGGACATCGAGAGCCTGCGTACGATGATCGCCTCGATGCAGCAGCAGCCCGCGGCGGTCACGGCTCCGGCCGGTACGTCGGGCAGCGAAGTAGTCGTGCCCGCTCCCCCGGCCGTCCCGGCCGGCAACCCGATGGAGACGTACAACGCGGCGCTGCGCGACTACCAGCGCGGCAACTACGACCTGGCCATCGAGGGCTTCCGGGAGTTCCTCGATGCCAGCCCGCAATCGGAGCTGGCCGACAACGCCGCGTACTGGATCGGGGAGAGTCTTTTCTCGCAGAAGAAATATCGGGATGCCATCCAGCAGTTTGACAGCGTCGTCAACAGTTACCCGAGGTCCGACAAAGTCCCGGGTGCGCTGCTCAAGAAGGGCTTCGCGTACATCAGCGTCGGCGAGCGAGCACAGGGGGTTGTGCAGTTGCAGTACGTCCTGCACGAGCACCCGAGGTCGCAGGAAGCCGCGCTCGCGCGCCAGAGGCTGAAGCAGCTCGGCATCGAAACAAGGTAGAATGCGCCGTTTTACGCGGATTCCGATCACAGAAAACTAGGAGCAGAAGCACATGGCGAACATCGCATCGGCCGAAAAACAGAGACGGCAGGCAGAGAAGAGAAAGGCGCGCAACCGCGCCGGCAAGTCGTCGCTGAAGACCGCGCTCAAGCGCGCGCGCACGGCCATCACCGGCGGGGATGCCGACAAGGACACGCTGGCGACCAGCTACTCCGCGATCGACAAGGCGGCCAAGACCGGCCTGATCAAGGAAAACACCGCCAACCGCTACAAGTCCCGCCTCGCCGGCGCCTCCAAGCGCGCCGCGAAGTAATGTGACGAGGGCGGGCCCGGCCCGCCCTTTCTCATTTCTCCCACCACCCGGTCACACAACGGTGAACGCCCTTGCGCGGATGCTCCGCCCAGCCGACGTTGTACGGATGGACTGGCTGCGCCTGCTTCTCGTCACCGCCGCCCTGATCGTCCTCGCCCTGAGCAGCGAAAGCGGCGGGGGGATGGATCCGAACGGCTGCGCGGGCCGCAGCACCACCTCCGCCGCCGACGACGGTACCGGCATCGACCCGCACGGCAAGCGCTGACGACGCCCACCTCGTGGCTGTTCACAGCCACCCTGTCGCTGTTGAAAGCCACCGTGTCGCTGTTGAAAGCCACCGCGTCGCTGTTGAAAGCCACTGAGTCGCTGTTGAAAGCCACTGAGTCGCTGTTGAAAGCCACTGAGTCGCTGTTGAAAGCCACCATGTCGCTGTTGACAGCCACCTCGTCGCTGTTCACGCTAACGTCTGGAGTGCGGCAGCGGCCAGCTGCCGCTTTCCAATGCGGAGGCGAAGCCTCCGCGCCGCAGCTCCGCTGCGGCAATTGAGAGCGCGAGCTGGCGCTCGCGCACTCCAGATCAGAAGCCTTCGAGGAGGTTCGTCACCAGGCCTTCGGCGAAGCGCACGGCGATCTCCTGGATGGCGCGCGTTTCCTGGTCGAAGGCGTCGGTGCTGGCGAGATTGACCTCGTAGTTCTCGGTGAAGCGGTACTGGTCGTTTTTCCAGATCACCCTGTCCTCGTTGCGGTGGTCGAGAAGCTCGATCTTGGCGGTGATGGAGATCTGGTAGCGCGTGGCGCGTCCCTGGTCGAAGGCGATCGGGAAAATGTTGAACGAGTCGATCGAGCCGCGCAGGATGGCGTGGGCATCCTTCTGATTCGTCACCAGCCGCAGGCGGCCGCGCGACACGAACTCCTCCGCCACCGCCTGCGTCACGCGCTGCTCCAGCTCCACGCGCGTGGTGCGGTTCACGAACGCCGGGATCTCCACGGTGCGGATCCCCGGGTCGAGAAAGGTCGAGCGGCCGACCAGGCCGTACCCGCAGGAGAAGAGGAGCAGGAGACCGAGAAGAAGGGGCGTACGTTTCATCGGCGGTAGGTTACCCGAACGCCCAGCTCGTCCGCGCTCTTCTTCGACAGCTCCTCGAAGCGGTCCATCGTGTACTCCCAGACCAGCGTGTTCCCCTCGCGGCGCGTGGCGTTGTGCGACACCACCGTGAACGGCGCGGTGATGCGATACGTCACGCGCAGGTCCTTGAACGCGTCGCGCATCAGCTTCTCCGCGGCGGCGTCCATCTTCGGCGCGTCCTTGGCCTCTTCCTTCACCGCCTCGGCCGGGTTGACCGGCTTGGTGCGGATGGTGATCGTGTCGCCCTTCTCCACCAGCTCCAGCCCGTCGAACGGCGTGTCGACGACGTTCTTCTGCGTCGGGTCGCCCCCTTCTTTCGACGGCAGCTTCACGCCGACGAGGTTCTGCAGCTTCTTGAACCCGAACTTGAAGTCGGAGTCGATGCGGAAGTCGCCCTCCTTGGCCTGGAAGTCGAGCAGCTCGATCCCCTCCGGCATCGACTTCTTCATCTCCGCCAGCGACGGTTTCTCGCTCGAGCTCTTCTTCGTGTTTTTCCGGAAGTCGGCCTTCGCCTTCTCGATGTCGGCGGCGGTCAGCGGGCCTGTCTTCCCCTCCATGTCCCGAGCGAACTGCGCCATGATCGTGACCATCGGCTCGAAGTTCACGCCGAGGTGAAAGTCGGCCGTGCCGGAGAGATTCTTCTCCAGACGGATGGTCTGGTCGATCTCGAAACAGCCGGTCAGGAGGAAGAGAGCAACGAGCAGCGGAAGCGCGCGTTTCATGCGACGCTATTGTGACGCGTTCGCGGCGCGTTCGCGAGCGACTTTCAGCGTCGCCTGCCATCGTTCCCAGTACTCATCCGGCATTCGGATCGCCGTCAGCGTCCGTTTCGTCGACTTGCCGCTGCGGACGATCGTGACCTCCACTCTCTGCTGTGGCTTGATCCGGGAGAGGAACGCCATCACCTCCGCCATGGTTGCGAACCGGATCGGCTTCCCGTCGATGGCGGTGATCACATCGCCGACGCGAATGCCGGCCGCATGCGCGGGTCCGCCGGGCACGATGATCCTCACGGTGAGCCACTGCTCGCGAGCATCCCTGTTGTGCGTGAAGCCAACTCCGAAAAACCCCGGCCGTTGCTGCGCGCCGCTGCCGCCGGCGACGATGAGACTCATCACCAGACCCAGCGTCATGGACCTCATCGCGACCCTCCACTCGCCATCGATTCCGAGCTCGAGAAATCGACCACCACACGTGCACCCGCGGAGACCCAGTGGCGGGTGCAGCGATCGCTGATGGCACGCGTCGGACAGAGCAGGTACTGGCCCGGCGCCAGGAGCAATTCGATGCCCTCGCTCATCAGATTGGGTGACTGGCCGCCGTACGAGGGCTGAAACAGCAATCCGAGCGACACGATCGTCTGCTCGTGCGCGAGCCAGGGCCGACGGCTGGTCAGACCGCGAAGGAGCAGCCGCCCTCCGGATCCGGGAACGACGACATCCACCCGTTCGTCCTCCACGACCGGGACCGTCGTGACGACCGCGGGCAGGCCCGGCGCCACGACCGCCATACCGACCGAGCTCACGCTGCCCGGCAGCGGCATCGTGAAGCGGCCGCCGGGACTCGTGACCGTTTCGCGGACATTCGAGAGCTGCGGGCCGAAGAGGCGCACCGCCGCTCCGCCGATCGGATGCCCCGAGGGCGTCGAAACCCATCCCTCGACCGTCACCTGCCGTTTGAGGACGAGCGTGACCGGTGCCGTCGAGCGACTCACGCTCACGGGGACCAGGCCGGTCTCCTTCTTCGCGTGACGCGCCTCGAGCATCGCAGCACCTTCGTCGAGGCCGATCAGCTCGAATTCGCCGGAATCGTCCGCCGTGACGCTGGTCCTCGGCAATCCGTCGTGCAGGACATGCACGAGTGCCGGCGCAGGCCTGCCCTGCTCGTCCGTCACCTTTCCTCGAATCACGCCACCGGGCAGCTCCACATCGACGCGCGCATGAGACTCGCCGTCACGGCGGCGCACGTCGACGGACCGGGCGCGTATGGTCTGGTTTCCCCTGGCGAGCTTCAGGCGGATGTTCCACTTGCCTTCCGCGGGCAGGTACCCCTCGAACCGCCCCTCCTCATCCGTCGCGAGCTCCGCTTTTCCGCCGGTGAGCGACGAGAGCTCGACGGTGCCCTCGATCCCGCGGCTCCCCGAGGACGCACGGCCTTTCACCGGCACGACCGCCATGGCGATGAAGAGAGGTGGCATCTCCGGCGCGACTTCGACCTCGCGCCGCTCTTCGACGCTGTTCCCGTCCGTGATCCTGAGCACGTACGCGCCGGGGCGGAGGTCGTTCGCCGTCCAGAGTCCCTCCTCGACCATCGTTCCGCGCACCGGCTCGGCGAGATACGTGGATGCAGGAAGGCGCCGCTGCAACGACACACGCCATGGCTGTCCGCGCGGATCGAGAGGTGGAGTGACACGGATCTCCGCGCGGGCGAACGGCAGCAGCTCGAGCGCCGGTTCGAGCGTCACCTCCCGTTCCTCCGCGACCTTCACGGTCGGCCTCTGCGAGGACGCGAGCCGGTCGCCGCCGGCACTGAGGACATACATGCCGGCCGGAACGTTCGTGAACTGGAAAAACCCGCGCCGGTTCGGCCGTGTCTGCATTGCGCCGGGAGCGTCCGCGGCGTCGTTCGGGGCGCCGAGCGGCTCGAGATGGATCTCGGCACTGGCCGGATCGACCGGCTGCCTGCCCGCCGTCACCCAGCCGGACACCGACGCTCCGCGGCTCAGACGCATCACGCCAAGGGCAGCAGGAGTGTCCGCGACCACGCGGATACCCCAGGCGTACACTGGCGCAAACCCGTCCGAACCGATTCGCAGGTCGAGCTCACCGGCCGGAACGCGACACGACCAGGTTCCCTCCCGCGCGACGGGACACGGCACTATCGCAACCGTTTTCTGGTGCTTCACGGCCGGAACCTCGAACCGCAGCGACACCGATGAAGGGAGCGAGTCGCCTTCCGCGGTCGCGAGCTTGCCCGATACCTCGCCGGCCGGCATCAGGCGCCAGACGGCACCCTCGGCATCGTCAGCAACGATCAGCGTCGGCGCCCAGCAACGCGCCGGCTCCGTGAGCGTGAGAGACCACTCGGCGCCCTTCGGAAGCTCGATGCGTGTTGCATCGCGATCCAGCGTCCAGGTGCGGGAGAGCTCCTCCTGTCCATCGTGCCCATGCACGATCAGCGTGCCGCCACACGCGGTTCCTGGATCGCGCTCGATGCGCACGACGGCTGCCGTCGCGGTGCGCAGCGAAAGGAGCATCACGATCAGGCCAACGAGACGTTGACACTCACGCATGACGGCTCCCGTGATTCGTCAGGCGATCACGCAGAGCTGGCCGTCGCACTCCTGCGTGCAGTTCACGCCGCCGGCGCCCTTCTTACCACCGCAAAACGAGACGACCTGACACCCGGCGTACTGAGGCGAATACCACTCGGAAGTGGCGGTGCACTCTTTGTAGAGCTCACCCGTCTCGATGTTCTCCCAGCTCACACAGTACTCGCACGGAAGCGCGGGAACGGAGAAAAGGACGCAGGCGATCAGAATCAACGCGCGAAAATACGATCCACGGTTCATCGCAACCTCCTTTCCCAAAAGGATAGCGAGCCATATTTCCGGACGTCAACCTCGCACCACCACGTTCACGAGCTTTCCCGGGACGTAGATCTTCTTCACCACTTCCTTGCCATCCACCCAGTTCCGGATCTTCTCGTTGGCGAAGACCGCGTCCATGACGCGGGCCTCGTCCGGCGGGGCCGGCACTTCGACCTGGCCGCGGAGCTTTCCGTTCACCTGGACGGCGATGACGACCGTATCTTCCTGCATCAGCGCCCGATCCGCCACCGGCCAGCTCGAGGTGAGCAGCATTTCGTCGTTGCCGAGCATGGCCCACAGTTCCTCGGTGATGTGCGGCGCGAAGGGATGGAGGAGCTTGAGCAGCGCCTCGTACGGCTCGCGCGACGGCGCCTCCCCCAGGGCATTCGAGAGCTCCATCAGCGCCGAGATGGCCGTGTTGAACTCGAAGCGCTCGATGCGCGACGTCACGGCGTCGATGGTCTGGTGCATCTTGCGGACGACGTCCGCGCTCGGCTCGCCCTCGAGCCGGTCGAACATGTTCCAGACGCGGCCGAGGAAGCGGAACGCGCCGACGACTCCCTCGTCCGACCAGGCCGCCTCTTTCTCCGGCGGCGCGATGAAGAGCGTGTATACGCGCTCCGTGTCCGCGCCGTAGCGGGCGATCAGCTCGTCCGGCGGGACGACGTTGAGGCGCGACTTCGACATCTTCGTCACCTCGGCCGTCAGCAGCTCGTCGCCCCGGTACGGCTTGTCGTCCTTCCACTGCACCTCGGCCGGCGACACCCACGCGCCGCGCTCGTCCTTGTAGCCTTCCTTCGTGATCACCCCCTGGTTGAAGAGGCGCGTGAACGGCTCCTCGAACGAGAGCAGTCCCATGTCGTGCAGCGTGCGGGTGATGAAGCGCGCGTAGAGGAGATGCAGGATGGCGTGCTCGATGCCGCCGATGTACTGGTCGACCGGCAGCCAGCGGTCGACGAGCGCGGGATCGAAGATCTTCCCGTCGTCGCGCGGCGTGATGAAGCGGAGGAAGTACCACGACGAGTCGACGAACGTGTCCATCGTGTCGGTCTCGCGCCGCGCCGCGGCGTTGCATCGCGGGCACTGCACGTTGACGAACGCGTCGTGCTTCGCCAGCGGGTTCCCCTCCCGTCCCGTGAAGGGGACGTCGAGCGGCAGCGTGACGGGCAGTTGCTCGTCGGGCACGGGCACGAGGCCGCACGCCTCGCAGTAGATCATCGGGATGGGCGTGCCCCAGTAGCGCTGGCGCGAGATGAGCCAGTCGCGCAGGCGATAGCGCACGGTCCCCTTGCCGAGGCCGCGCTCTTCGATGATCTCGATGATGCGCTCGATCGCTTTCGGGACCGGGAGGCCGTCGAGATCGCCGGAGTTGATGGCGACGCCGCTGTCGTCCTTGATGGTGAAGGCCTCGCCGACGGGCGGATCGCCACTCACCGGCTGGATGACCTGCCGGATCGGCAGCCCGTACTGCTGCGCGAACTCGAAGTCGCGGTGGTCGTGCGCGGGGACGGACATGATCGCCCCCGTGCCGTACTGCGGCAGGACGAAGTTGCCGAGCCAGATGGGGATCTCTTCGTTCGTGAAGGGGTTGATGGCGCTCTTGCCGGTGAAGCGTCCTTCCTTCCCCGCCTCCTGCCGCTCGAGCGCGGACTGGTTGCGTACGGTGGTGATCCACTGCTCGATCTCGTCGCGGTCTTCGCGATCGGCGATGAGGGTGGGCACGGCCGGGTGCTCGGGCGCGAGGACCATGAAGGTGGCGCCGTAGATGGTGTCGGGACGCGTGGTGAAGATGCGGATCGGCCGGCCCAGCGCAGGCACGGGGAAGTCGACGTCGGCGCCGAGCGACTTGCCGATCCAGTTCCGCTGCATGAGCTTGACCTTCTCGGGCCAGTGCTCGAGGGTGTCCAGCCCCGCATCGAGGCGGTCGGCATAGTCGGTGATCTTGAAGAACCACTGGGAGAGCTCGCGCTGCTCGACGAGGGCGCCGCAGCGCTCGCAGCGGCCGTCGACGACCTGCTCGTTGGCGAGGACGGTCTGGTCCTGCGGACACCAGTTGACGGGCGCGGTGCCGCGATACGCCAGCCCGCGCTTGTAGAGCTGCAGGAAGAGCCACTGGTTCCACTTGTAGTACTCGGGCTCGCACGAGGCGATCTCTTTGGACCAGTCGTAGAGGATGCCCCAGCGCGCGAACTGTTTCTTCATGCGCTCGATGTTGCCGAGGGTCCAGGGGCGGGGGTGGGTCTGGTTCTTGATCGCGGCGTTCTCGGCGGGGAGGCCGAAGGCGTCCCATCCCATGGGGTTGAGCGCGGCCCGTCCCTGCATGCGGAAGTAGCGATACAGCGCGTCGCCGAGGATGTAGTTGCGCCCGTGGCCGACGTGCAGGTCGCCCGACGGGTAGGGGAACATGTTGAGCATGTAGAGCTTCTGGCCGGCCGCGGCGACGTCGATCTCCGCGACTCTCGCCTCGGCCCATCGCTGCTGCCATTTCGGCTCGATTTCAGTGGGGCGGTACATGGCGGCGCAGTATAGCCGCGCTATGGAGTGCGGCAGCGCCAGCTGCCGCTTTCGATGGCGGAGGCGCCAGCCTCCGCCCCCCGCCGCAGCTGGCGCTGCGGCATGGAAAGCGGCAGCTGGCGCTGCCGCACTCCAAAGCCTACGGCCAGATGAACGTCACGGGGCCGTCGTTCTCCAGAGACACCACCATCATTTCGCGGAAGCGGCCCGTCTTCACCACGATGCCCGTCGAGGCCAGCTCGGTCACGAACAGCTCGAACAGCTCGCGGGCGCGGGCCGGCTCCTCGGCGTTGTCGAACGAGGGGCGGCGGCCGCGGGCGACCGAGCCGGCCAGGGTGAACTGCGACACCGCCAGGATCGCGCCGCCGGCTTCGCTCACGTCGCGGTTCATCTTCCCGGCGTCGTCGGAGAAGATGCGCAGCTCGCGGATCTTCTTCGCCGCCTCGCGCATCGTCGCCTCCGCATCCCCCTTCTCCACCGCGCCGAGGATCAGCATCCCCGGGCCGATCTCCGACACCGGCTCCGCGCCGACCGTCACCGATGCGCGTCGCACGCGCTGAATCACGCATTTCATGGCGCGCGATTCTACGGCGGGTGGAAGAGGATAGAATTCCGCATCCACACGGTGTCCGGTCCATTCACACAGGACTGATAGAGGAGAAACCCATCCATGATCAATAAAGTCATTCTGGTCGGCCGTCTCGGGAAAGACCCGGAGATCCGCTCGACCCCGCAGGGCTCCACGGTGGCCAAGTTCACCGTGGCCACGGACGAGAAATTCACCGACCGCGAGGGCAACAAGCAGGAGCGCACCGAGTGGCACAACATCGCCGCGTGGGGCAAGCTCGGCGAGATCTGCGGCCAGTACCTGCGCAAGGGAAAGCTCGTCTACATCGAGGGCTCCATCCGCACCGACAGCTGGGACGACAAAGAGTCGGGGCAGAAGAAGTACCGCACCGAGATCATCGCCAACACCATGAAGATGCTCGACCGCCGCGGCGATGAAGGCGGCGGTGGCGGAGGCGGGTACGAGCGCAGCAGCAGCAGCGGCGGCTACGGCCAGTCGCAGTCGCGCGGCGGAGGCAGCCGCCCCAGCTCCGCGCCCGACATGATCGAGGACGACGAGGAAGTTCCGTTCTGATGCGCCGGCTCGTTCCGGTGGCGCTCGCCGTTGCACTCTGCCTCCAGCCTCTGGCCGCGCAGACCACGGCGGCGCTCACCGGAACGGTCACGGACGGCGAGGGGCCGCTCCCCGGCACCACCGTCAGCGTGACCTCTCCCGCCCTCCAGGGGGAGCGCACCACCGTCACCGGCGTCACCGGCGCCTATCACTTCGCCGCCCTCCCTCCTGGCGAGTACACGGTGCGCGCCGGCAACGCCGTGCAGCGCGCCACGTTGTCGCTTTCGCAGACGACACGCGTCGACGTCGTCCTCGCCACCGCCACGGTCCTCCCGCTGCACCCGGAGGTCCGGCCCGAGATCCACTCCAAGCCGGTGGCCACCACCTTCCCGCTCGAGGCCATCGAGCGCCTCCCCGTGCAGCGCAACCAGAACGCCACCGCGCAGCTCGCGCCGGGCGTCACCGCGAACACGCTCTCCAACGGCCAGCTGGCCATCTCCGGCGGCCCCGGCTACGACAACCTGGTCATCGTCAACGGCGTGGTCGTCAACGAGAACACGCGCGGCCAGATGCGCCCGATGTACGTCGAGGACGCCATCGACGAGACCACCGTGCTCACCGGCGCGATCAGCGCCGAGTACGGCCGGTTCACCGGCGGCGTGGTGAACACCATCACCAAGCAGGGCAGCAACGCCCTGAGCGCGTCGATCCGCGACTCGCTGAGCAACCCGCGCTGGTCCGCGGCCTCTCCCTCGAAGGAGGCCCGCGAGGACAATCTCAATCACGTCCTCGAGGCCACCTTCGGCGGGCCGCTGCTCCGCGACCGGATCTGGTTCTTCACCTCCGGCCGCTGGGCGAAGAACGACACCGCCCGCCAGACCGTGGCCATCCCGGCGCAGACGACGGGCGTCGCCTCCCCTGCCTCGCCGCAGCTCAGCTACAGCGAGAGCAACGACCAGAAACGCTACGAGGCGAAGGTCACGGCGCGGGTGCTCGAGAACCACACCCTGATCGGCTCCTGGTTCGGCATCGACACGACGACGGAGAACAGCCGCTTCGCCAACAACATCTATGACGAAGCCAGCCTCACCGAGCGCGATGACCCGGAGTCGCTGGCCGTGCTGTACTACCAGGGCATCCTGTCGCGGAACGCCATGATCGAGGGACAGGTGTCGCGGCGGACGATGTCGCTGAGCAGCGGCGCGGCGTCGCGCGACCTCGTCGCGGGCACGGTGCTGCTCGACCGCGCCAATGGCAATGCACGCTTCAACTCCCCGTCACTCTGCGGCGTCTGCGAGAGCGAGGAGCGCAACAACGACGACGTACTGCTCAAGCTGCGCGGCTTCTTCCACGGCGCGGGCACGCACGACCTCGTGATCGGCGTAGACCGCTTCACGGAGCGGCACCTCCTCGACGACCGCCAGTCGGGCAGCGACTTCTCCCTCTTCGTCACGCGCGCGCAGTGGCGGGACGGCGCGATCTATCCGGTCATCACGCCGACCAACGCCAACGGCGGCGGCACGTTCATCCGCTGGAACCCGGTGCTCGTCCCGGCGCGCGAGAACGAGCTGCGCACGGACTCGCTCTTCGCCAGCGACACGTGGGCGCTCGGGCGGTGGAGCGTCACCGCCGGCGCGCGGTGGGACCGCAATCACGCCGAGGATTCGGACGGGGTGGTCACGGCCGACGACCGCCGCCTCTCGCCGCGCCTGGCCGTGCAGTTCGACGTGGCGGGGAACGGGCGGCATCGCGTCAGCGCCAGCTACGGCGACTACGCGTCGCGCGTCGCGGACGCCATCGCCTCGTCGAACCAGACCGCGGGAAGCGCGGCATCGATCGACTTCGCCTATCGCGGCCCGGCCATCAACAACAACGCCCTCAACGTGCCGCTGGCCGACGCCATCGCCATGGTCTTCGCGTACTTCAACGGCACGCAGGGGGGCACCGACAACCGCAACGCGCAGAACCTCCGCGCCAACGGCACGCGCGAGATTCCCGGCTACACGACCTACTTCGACGGCACACTCAGCACCCCCTACGTCCGCGAGCTGACCCTCGGCTACGGGATGCAGTTCGGCCCCGGGCTTATTCGCGCCGACCTGGTGTCGCGCGACTGGCGCGACTTCTACTCCCTCAGCGTCACTCCCGGCACGCGGCGCACCTCCACTCCCCTCGGCATCCCCGTCGACCTGGCCCTGGTGCGCAACACGAACGACATCGAGCGCACGTACCGCGGTATCCATCTGCAGGCGCGCTGGAGCGCGTCGCCGGTCGACATCGGCGCGCTCTACACCTGGTCGAAGCTCCGCGGCAACGACGAGGGGGAGACGATGAACGGTCCGGTCGCCAACGCCGCGCCGTCGCTCTACTACCCGGAGCTCATGGATTACGAGCGCAACAATCCCACCGGCTTCCTGCGCGGCGATCAGCGCCACCGCGTCCGCGCCTGGGCCGGCCTGAACCTCGGCCGCTTCGACGTCTCGCTGCTGCAGACCTACGACTCCGGCGTCGCCTACTCGATCAGCGCGCCGATCAACGTCACGCGCTACAGCGGCGCGCCCGCGAATCCCGGCTACAACGCCATCCCCAACGGCCGCTACTTCTTCACCGGCCGCGGCGCGCTGCGCGGCGACGACGTGACGTCGACCAACCTCGCTCTCCGCTACACGCAGCCCATCGGCCCGGCGTCGTTCTTCATCCACGCCGACCTGCTCAACGCCTTCGATGAAGATGCCCTGGCCGACCCGCAACGCCTCGGCACCGGCATCAGCACCGCCGCCAACTCCACCACCCTGCAGCCCTTCGACCCCCGCACCACCACCCCCGTCGAAGGCGTGCACTACACCCGCGCGGCGAATTTCGGCCAGGCCCTGAACAACCTCGCCTGGCAGACCCCGCGCACGTACCGCTTCTCGGTGGGGGTGAAGTTCTAGTGCAACAGCGCTGGCTGGTGGTGAACCTCGGCTTCCTGATCTACGCGCTGTGTCGGCGCGACGGCAGGCGTTGTTACTGTGTTGCTGGTTGCTGGTTCGTTGCGCTGCCAGGGTTTCAGGCGCTGCAGCGCAACGAACCTAAGTGGACCGCTGGCGTCCTCGCCGGCTGTCTCGGGCGGCGTCTCGCCGCCCGACCGCTTGTCTGATCCGACGCGGTCCCTTGGACGGACCTACAACGACTGGATCGCCCCAAGCCGCCGGATCATTCACATCCCTGATCGCGAACTCGTTCATTTGCTCGTCAGCGAGCTGCTGTTCGGCGTTACGACTTCTCATAAAGGCCATCCAGTGAGCACACTGCCAGAAATCAGCGCTGGCGAAGTGCGGCATGATCGACGCGGGCTTTCGCGAACAGCTTCTCGAGCTTACCGGCACTGGAATCCCGCTCGATCTGCCGGTCCCACTCCGCCCAGTCCTGTTCCAGAAGCCAATCCCGCAGTTCGGCAAACTCGTCTGGCGACAGACTTTTGATCTCTTCCTCGATTGCCTGAACTCTGGTCATGGAGCGTTCCCGGCGTTGGAAAGCGGCGGCTGCGGCCGCCGCACTCCAGACGTTACACGTTGTACTTCTCGCGCAGCACCTGCAGGTGATGGCGCTCGTGGCCCACGATCACGTAGGCCAGGCCGCGGACGCTCACCGGGTGCTGGTTGGCGATGCCGCGGCGGTCCCAGGCTTCGGGCTGGAGGTTCTGGAAGAAGACGATGTTCGAGCGGCGGACGAGGGCGTACTCCTCGGCCAGGTCGCCGAGCTTCCAGGCATCGAAGGCCGCGTTCTGCACGTAGGCGTTCTCGTCGAAGCCGGGGAGCGGCTGGGTGTCGCCGCGGGCGACGGCGAGGGCGCGGTAGCCGATGATCCGTTCCGCGTCGACGATGTGGCCGATCACTTCCTTGATGCTCCACTTGTCCGCGCCGTAGCGGTACGTGGCGCGCTGCTCGTCGAGCGAGGCCAGCAGCTTCTGCGTCTGCGACGACTGCTCCTGCATGGCCGAGAGGATGTCCTCCTCGTCGACGAGGTCGACGTAGCCGGCGTGCGGCGGGGCGTAATCGGTCGGGGTCGGTCGCGTCATTCGTCGATCCTCACGAAGGTCTTGTAGTGATCCGAGGTGTACCACGTGTCGCCGTCCCTCCCCTGCACCACGCGGCGCGCGCCGCGGTTCGAGGCGCCGGGCGTGGGGACGGTGTACTCGCGATAGTAGCCCCGCGGGCGCTGCGGGAGCTTGCCCTCGCGGTTCTGGAAGACGGTGCCGTCTTTCTCATAGGGAAACGGGCCGCCTTTCGCGATGAGAGCGAGGGTTTGTTCGAGCTGGGGGCGGTGGTCGGCGGGGATCGGATCCAGGCGCGACGAGGCCGGCGGCGAGGACGCCGCCGGGCCAGCCGGCGGGGACCCCTCGACTGCGCTCGGGGCAGGCGCCGGCGCTCCACTTTGTTGTTGCCACCAGCCGGTCAGGACGACCGCCAGAGCCACGACGAGGAAGGCCAGCGGCTGGGCTTTTCTTCGCCTCACCATACGAACACCAGGTGCATGTCGCGCTCGCCCGTCGAGGCCAGCCAGGTATCGACGAGCGTGGACATGTCGCGGGGCATGCTCTGCCAGAGCATGGCCGCGCGGCGGATCATGAGTACCAGCAGGTCGCCGTCGTATTCGAGGTCCTGCAGGCACTCCTCCAGCGCGTCCCAGTTGTTGCCGAAGTAGTCAGGGAGGACGAGGGCCTCGGCGATGGCCGCCAGGAGCTCGTCTTTCGTTGCGCCCGGTGCAATCTCGCGCACGCGCGGGGCGGCGTCGGCGATCAGCGCCTGTGCCGCCTCGTCGGTCGCGAAATGCACCGGCAGGGAGCCGAGTGTCATGCCCGCAACAGTAGCAGAACCTACGTCACGGTTATGCCGCTCAGCGCGACCACGCCCGTGGCGCTCGCGGTCACGTTGCGCATGCGCCTCGAGTGCACGACCATCGTAGTTGCCGCGCACGAGATCGCCGAAGAACTCCTCGCTCGTTGCGCGGCGCGCGAACCTGCGGCTGCTGCAGTCGGCGCGCAACCTCCACCTCGTGCGAACCCGCACTACTCCCGAGCACAGCGGCCTGGACGAGGTGGAGCTCCGCGTCTTTTCCGCCAGCGAAGACGGCACCGAGACGTCGGCCATGGTCAGCGCGGTGGTCAGGTCGACCTCGTTATTGCGCAGAGCCTCCAGCAGCTCGCGCGGCCGGGCAGGTGTTCGAGGCTCCGTATACCATCGCCGCGAGGACCATGCCGCTGATGTTGTCGACCGCTTCCCTGGGATCGAGCTTGCTGATGGCGCTCAAAACACCCACGCGCACAATGCGCGCGACGACCGGCTGCGCCGTCGTGATAGTCATTGAACGATTCCTTCCGGGTGGGATTGCGGACTGACGCCTGGAGTTGACTACGTAACCCGGGCCACGACGAAGGTCACGTCGTCGTTCGGCGGCGCCTCGCCGTGCCAGCGGGCCGCGAAGGCGGCCAGCGACTCGATCACCGCCGACGCCGTGGCGCCGCGCGCGGCCTCGGCAAACGCATCGAGGGCCGCCGTGTAGCCGAGCTGCTGGCCGGCGTCGTTCATCAACTCCGGGAAACCGTCCGTGAGGAAGAGGACCGTGTCGCCGGAAGCGAGGTCGACCCGCGTCTGCTCGTACGTCGTGCCGAGGGTGCCGAGGGGCGTCGCATTGAGCGCGATCTCCTCCACCGCGCCGGTGGCCGCGCGGTGCACGAGCACCGGGGGCATGCCGGCCGAGGAGAGCGTCAGCCTCTGTTTCTCGAACACGCCGAGCGACAGGGCCATGGCCATGCGGCCGAGGTCCATGCGCTTGATCTTCTCCGCGGCGTCGCCGAGAAAGTCCGCCGGCGACGTCTTGCGCGTGTAGCCGGCGAAGAGCGTCTTGATCACCGTGACCATCGTGCCGGCCTTCGCACCGTGGCCGGTGGCGTCGCCGATGGTCACGGCCAGCACGCCCTCTTCGAGGCGGAAGTCGTAGTAGTCGCCGCCGACCTCGGTGGCCGTCCGGATGTAGGCCGCCAAGTCGTACGCCGGATGGTGCGGGACTTCCTTCGGCAGCATGGAGAGCTGGAAGCGGCGCGCCTCTTCGAGCTCGAACGACTTGCGGTCGTACTCGACGGCCATGAGGCGCTGTTGCAGCTCCTGCTCCTTGCGCGCGCGCTCCTGCTCGACGAGGCGCTGCTGCTGCCGGCTGAGATCCTCGGCCATGCGATTGAAGGCCTTGGCGAGCTGCCCCAGCTCGTTCTTCGTCTTCACCGGAACGCGGGTCATCAGGTCGCCCTGGGCGATGCGCTCCGCGCCGTCGGTGACCACTTTCACGTCGCGCGTCAGGTGATTCGAGAGCGGCACGATGCCGATCAGCGCGAAGGCGATCAGCCCCATGCCCAGGCCGAAGTTGCGCGCGGCGGTGCGGCGCAGCTCCTCGAGGTTGTCGCCCACGGGACGGGCCACGCCGATCTTCAGGCCGCTCTGCGGATCGGTGGAGGTGGTGACGACCCAGCCGGCGATGTCCTTGAGCGAGTGGCCGTCGCGCACGCGCTGCGGGATGCCGAGGCCGTTCAGCGTGTCCCGCTCCTGCGGCGTGCGCGTGTAGACGGTGCCCTCGCGGTCGAGCGCAAACGGCACCTCGCTGCCGTCCTCGGTGGCGCTGCCGAGGACGCGGCGGATGACTTCCGTGGGACTGATCTGCGCCGTGATCTCGCCGATCAGCTCTCCCTGGCTGCGCACCGGAACGTTGAACTTGCGGCCGAGGATGAGCGACGACTTCTTCGCGGTGCGGGCGGCCTTCTCGACGTCTTTGGTCGTGGCCTTGCGGACTTTCACCTGCGGCACGGCCGCCGCCGCGGCCGGCTGCGCGGCGGCAACGGCGGGCGCCTCGGCGACCTTCGGAGTGGCCGCGGGCGCGGGCGTGGCCGCCGGCATGGGCGTCGGATTGACGCGCACCCACCGCCGCGCCTGGCGCACGGCATCGGTAGCCCGGCGCGCCTCGGCCAGCTGCACCTGATACGACCTGCGGTCCTGCGCGATCACCTTGCGCAGCTCTTCCTGCGCGGCGCTCAGCTCCTTGCGGATGTCTTCGCGGTCGGGGTCGTCGAGCTGCCCGTTGCCGAGCTGCGCGCCGAGGCGGGCGATCTCCTGGATCAGCTCCCTCTGCTCTTCCGACATCACGTAGTGCGGCACGGCGGGGATCTGCGGCAGGTCGATGACCATGCGCTCGCCGGGAGGAAACGCCGGATGCGGCGGCGGCGGAGCGGGCGGCGCGACGTGGACGACTGCGATCTGCTCCGGCGGCTCGGGCTGCGGCTCCGGCTCCGCCTGCGGCTGCGCCTCGGCCACCTTCGGCTCGTCGGCCGGCTCGGGCGGTTTCGGGATCGGCTGGAACTCGAGTGCGTCGACGAACGACGCGGCCTCCCCCATCACGGTGACGATGTTCGAGCCGGCGTCGGCGTTGGAGCCGGTGGGGAGCGGCAGGGCGGAGACGATGGCCAGGCGCTGATCGAGCTCGGCGCGGATCAGGCCGAGGCGGCGGTCCATCTGCTTGGTGAGGCGGTCCGTCTCCCGGCGCGACGCGGTCTCGAGCGCGCGGCGCGACGAGTGATACGAGTACGTGACGATCGCCGCCAGCGGCACGACCGCCAGCACGAACGCCGCGAGGATGATCTGGGTCCGGATCCGCATGAGTCGCAGTGTAAGACGAACGAATTCGTAGAAAGTTTAGCGACAGTCCCCTCTCCCCGCGCGCGGGGAGAGGGTCAGGG
>DASPMO010000174.1:0-6142 GCA_035627015.1 Thermoanaerobaculia bacterium
GCGGACCGCCGGCGTCCTCGCCGGCTGTCTGTGGCGGCGTCCCGCCGCCACCGTGCGGGCGAGACGCCCGCACAGACAGCCGGCGGGACGCCGGCGGTCCGCTGTGAGGAACAAACCTCGCCGCACCATCGCCGTCCAATCTCATTCAGCAGGTCTGAAACAATCTACGTAAGCGTTCGTACTTCTGCGCAAACGGATCGCTGGAGGTCGTTGGATGAAGCGGATTCCCGTCATCGCTGCCACTCTGTTCGCTCTCGCCTCAGGTGCCCAGGAAACGCAGAAAGTCCCCATCAAGGCCAAGGAGTACCGCGTCGCGGCCACCTCCGAGCCCATCAAAGTCGACGGCGTCCTCGACGAGGAAGCGTGGCAAACCGCCCAGCCGATGGAGTTCGACGCCGAGACCAGCCCCGGCGACAATATCGCCCCGCCGGCGCGCACGGTCGGCTGGATGACCTACGACCAGAAGAACCTCTACGTCGCCTTCCACGCCTTCGACCCCGACCCCAACGCCATCCGCGCCCACCTCTCCGACCGCGACACCGCCTTCAGCGACGACTTCGTCGGCGTGGTCCTCGACACCTTCAACGACAACCGCCGCGCCTTCGAGTTCTTCGTCAATCCCCTCGGCGTGCAGATGGACCTCATCCAGGACGACACCAACCGCGTCGAAGATGACTCGTGGGACACGATCTGGCACACCGCCGGCCGCATCACCGCCGATGGCTACATCGTCGAGATGGCCATCCCCTTCACCTCCATCCGCTTCCCGCGCACCGACGCCGAGCAGACCTGGGGCGTGGACATGGTGCGCATCTACCCGCGCAGCGCGCGGCACCGCCTCGGCCTGCAGGGGCAGGACCGCAACCGCAACTGCTATCTCTGCCAGTCGTCGCGCGTGACCGGCTTCCGCGGCATCACCCCCGGCCGCGACGTCGAGCTCGATCCGACCCTCACCGCGCAGCACACCAGCGCCCGTCCCGACTTTCCCGCCGGCGGTCTCTCCTCCGGCGGCACGGACGTCGACCTCGGCCTCACCGCCCGCTGGGGCATCACGCCGAACCTGACCCTCAACGCCGCCCTCAATCCCGACTTCTCGCAGATCGAGGCGGACGCGGTGCAGCTCGACATCAACACGCAGTTCGCCCTCTTCTTCAACGAAAAGCGGCCGTTCTTCCTCGAAGGCTCCGACTTTTTCTCCTCGCCGATGCAGGCCGTCTACACGCGCACGGTGGCCGATCCCGCCTTCGGCCTGAAGACCACGGGCCGCCTCGGCGGCTCGACCGTCGGCGTCTTCATCGCCGAGGATGAAGTCACGAACCTCATCATCCCGGGGCCCGAGGGATCGAGCGTCACCTCGCTCGCGCAGAACAACCGCTCCACCGCCTTCCGGTACCGCTACAACGTCGGCAAGACGTCGTCCATCGGCGCGCTGCTGACCACGCGCGACGGCGACGGCTACAACAACCGCGTCTTCGGCATCGACGGCAATTTCCGCGTCACGGAGAAGGACACCATCACCGGCCAGCTCCTCGGCACGCGCGGCTCGTATCCGGCCATCATCCAGACCGATTTCGAGCAGCCGGGCGACACGAGCGACGTCGGCGGGCGCATCCAGTACCGCCACAACTCCAAGCACTGGTACTGGGGCGGCCGCTACGACCACGTCGGCGACGAGTTCCGCGCCGACTCCGGCTTCATCCCGCAGGTCGGCTACCGCTACGGCAACGCCGGCCTCGAGTACTCGGGCTACGGCGAGAAGGGGAAGCACTGGTACTCGCGCTACTGGATCGGCGGCGACTTCGATCACATGACGAAGCAGGACGGCGAGCTGCTCGAGCGCGAGCTCGAGTCGTGGGCCGCGCTGCAGGGACCGATGCAGTCGTTCTTCCAGATCGTGGTGGGCGACCGCAACCGCCGCTTCAACGAGGTCACCTTCGACGAGCAGTTCTTCCACTGGAACGCGGAGGTGCGTCCGACGGGCAGCTTCTTCATCTTCGCCGGCGGGACGTTCGCCGATCAGATCGACTTCGCCAACACGCGCCTCGGCGAGCGCTTCCGCATCAACGGCGGCATCCGCTGGAACATCGGCGTGCGCACGAAGATCGACCTCGATCACTCGTACGAAGACCTCGACGTCGAGGGAGGCCGCCTCTTTGCCGCCGAGGTCACGCAGCTGCGCGCGGTCTACCAGTTCAACATCCGCATGTTCGCGCGCGCCATCCTGCAGTACACGGACATCACGCGTGACCCGGCGCTCTACCTCCACGACACCGTCGAGCCGCGCGCGAAGCGCCTCTTCCCGCAGCTCCTCTTCTCGTACAAGCTCAACCCGCAGACAGTCTTCTTCGCCGGCTACTCCGGCACCCGCCTGGGCGGCACGTTCGAGGGCGTCGACGTCAGCCTGGCCGAGGCCGACCGCACGTTCTTCGTGAAACTGGGGTACGCGTGGCTATTCTAGAAGGCGATGATTTTCGAGATCGCCGGACATGAAGTCACCATCACCAACCCCGACAAGGTCTTCTTCCCGAAGGCGGGGTACACGAAGCTCGACCTGGTGAAGTACTACGCCGCGGTGGCCGAAGGGGCCATCCGCGGCGTGGCCGGGCGGCCGATGGCGCTCAAGCGCTACGTGAACGGCGCGGACGAGGAGCCGTTCTTCCAGAAGCGCGCGCCGGAGAAGCGTCCCGACTGGATCGACACGGTGGAACTGTTCTTCCCCTCGGGGCGCACGGCCTGCGAGATCGTGGTGAACAACGCCGCGCAGCTCCTCTGGATCGTGAACCTCGGCTGCATCGACCTCAACCCGCATCCCGTGCGCGCGGGCGATCTCGAGCACCCCGACGAGCTGCGCGTCGACCTCGATCCCGGCCCGGGCGTCGGCTTCGACGACGTGCGCCGCGTGGCCCTGGTGGTGCGCGAGGTGCTCGACGAGCACGGGCTCACCGGCTGGCCGAAGACCTCCGGCTCGCGCGGCATCCACGTGAACGTGCGCATCGAGCGGAAGTGGACCTTCGACCAGGTGCGCCGCGCCGCGCTGGCCATCGCCCGCGAGGTCGAGCAGCGCGTGCCGAAGCTCGCCACGAGCAAGTGGTGGAAGGAAGAGCGCCACGGCGTCTTCCTCGACTACAACCAGAACGCCAAGGACCGCACCGTGGCCTCGGCGTGGTCCGTGCGCCCGACGCCCGACGCCCGCGTCTCCATGCCGCTGACCTGGGACGAAGTCCCCGACGTCGATCCCGCCGCCTTCACCATCGTCACCGCCCCCTCACGCCCCGACCATTCCGCCGGCATCGACGAGGCGGTGGGCTCGCTGGAGTCGATCCTCGCACTCTCCGCCGCCCACGAAGCCGCCGGCCAGGGCGACGCCCCCTGGCCCCCCAACTACAAGAAACAGGCAGGCGAGCCGAAACGCGTGCAGCCCTCGAAAGCGCGCCGCGAGAAGCACCCACTCATCGTCGTTGCCAAAGCCGACCGCAAGGAAGACGCCCTCGCCCAGCTCGAGGAGTGGAAAGCCAGGCACCCGAAGGTGGCCGCCAAATTGGCGGTAGACGACATCCTCGTCGACTCCATGCGCGGCCGCTCCAGCACCTGGACGCGGGTTCGCGTCAACCTGCGCAACGTCCCCGAAAAAGACAGACCGTCCGAAACCAAAACGTAGGGCGGGCTTCAGCCCGCCTCTCCCGGGGGAGGCGGGCTGAAGCCCGCCCTACATTCCGAACACTTTCGCGAGCTCGTATGGTGTGGTCACCTCGAGCTGGTCATAGCGACATTCCTCAGGCGCCTTGTCGAAACGCCACCGCACGAACCGCGCCGCGTGCCGGAACCGCGTCCCCTGCATATGGTCGTACGCCACCTCGCACACGCGCTCCGGCCGCAGCGGCTCCCACGACAGGTCCTTGCCGCCGCTCCAGCGGCTCTGGGCGCCGGGCATGCGCTGCGTCTCGTGCGCCGAGGCCTCCGCCCATTCGCGCCACGGATGGTTCTCGAACGCGTTTTCGCGTAGCGGCGCCAGCTCTTCCACCAGTTGTTTCCGGCGGGCGGTCGTGAACGCCGCCGTGACGCCGACGTGCTGCAGCTCCCCCTGCGCGTCGTACAGGCCGAGGAGGAGCGAGCCGACCATCGTCCCCGGACCGTTCTTGTGCCAGCGGAAGCCGGCCACCACGCAGTCCGCGGTGCGCGCGTGCTTCACCTTGATCATCGTCCGCGCGCCGGGCTGGTACGTCGAGTCGAGCCGCTTGGCCATCACGCCATCCAGCCCCGCCCCTTCGAAGCGATGGAACCAGTCCTCGGCCAGCGCGCGGTCGCGCGTGGCGGGGGAGAGATACACGCCCTCCCCCAGCACCTGCTCCAGCCGCGCGCGGCGCGTTTCCAGCGGTGCCTCGCGCAGGTCCTCGTCGCCGATCGCGAGGAGGTCCCACGCCACGAACGACGCCGGCGTCTGCGCGGCGAGCAGCTTCACCCGCGATGCCGCCGGATGGATGCGCAGCAGAAGCGCCTCGAAATCGAGCCCGCCCGGCCCGGCGATCACGATCTCGCCGTCCAGCACGCAGCGCTCCGGAAGGGCGGTGGTGAGTGAGGCCGTCAGCTCCGGGAAGTAGCGATTCATCGGCTTCAGGTCGCGGCTCTGCAGCTGCAGCTCGTCGCCGTCGCGGAAGACGAGCGTCCGGAAGCCGTCCCATTTGGGCTCGAACAGCCAGCCGTCGCCGCCGGGTAAGGCGTCGGCGGCGACGGAGAGCATCGGCGCGAGCGGAGGATCGAACGGTAACCGCATCGCGCCCATCCTAATGCACGTTACTTCTGCGCCTCCTGCAGCGCGCGGCGGAACGCCTCGTTCGTGCCGGTCAGCGCCTCGTAGGCGAGGCTGTGGAAGTTCTCCCGGTTCGTCTGCAGGACCATGTTCTTCTTCGACTTCACCGGACCGAAGTCGATGCCGATCTTCTGCATCGAGCCGATGAAGGCCTCGTTCGAAGCCTGGTCCGCGGTCACGAACTCGCCCGGATCGCCCTCCACGCCGATGCCGTCGTGCATGCGCGCGAACGCGCCGCCCTTGTCGTTGGCGATGTAGAAGAGCGTGTAGGCGGGGTTCGCGTAGATGGCGGCCTTGGCCTGCACCGAGGCGCGGCGCGCGAACTTGCCACCCGTGGCGCCGAGGGAGGCAAAGTCGACGTGCATGATCGGGTAGAGCATCAGCGCGTCGAGCTCCTTCGACATGGCCATGATCGCGCGGATGTTGGTCTGGCTCATCCCCTGGTCGCTGATGTCGCCGTCCCAGTTGGTGAACCAGAGCGGGATCTGGCTCGGCGAGACGACGAGGTAGCTCGTGTTCTTGTCGCGCGACTTCTTCGTGTACGGCTTGTCGGCCGTGCTGCCGGTCATCTTCATCTTCTGGAACGACGGCGAGGCGGTGATGGTCTCCAGCGGCACGACCTCCATGCCCCCTTCTTTCAGGTCGGCGATGAGGTCGGCGTACGCCGCGTCGGCGATCTTCTGCAGCGTCTCGAACTCCACGTTGCCGAGGACCACCTCCATCGACGCCTTCGCCCCGGAGCTGCTGCCGCCGCCGACGCCACCCAGCCAGTCCTCGGCGCGCGCGGTGACTTTGCTGCGCGTGGTGAAGATGACGCGATAGCCCGGTACGGCCACGCGCTTGGCGCCTTTCGCGCCTTTGATCGACTTCACGTCGACGAGCTTGCGGATGTCGGTCGTGGCCACGTCGGCCGGCGAGATGGCGAACGCGGAAACAGACAGGGAGAGAACAGCCAGGAGGCCACTCAGACGTTTGTGCATATCCAGATCGCGCAGCGGAGAGGGAAAGTCCCTCATACAATTCGTGCGTGCGCAAATTCGTGTGACGCGACGCCGCGCTGGGTCGAGCCCCGCGTTCTTCCCCTATCTCACCGCCCGCGGCTCCGGCCAGCTCGCCGCGACGTGGTTCACTGCCTCGACGAACGAGATGAAGGACCTGCAGTGGTACGCCGCCCGGATGGACGGCGAGCGCGTCCTCGTCTCCGCGCCGCAGTCGCTGGAGAGCCGCCGCCCCCGCGAGCCCAACGGCCCGCTGTTCAACGACCCCGCCGGCGAGTACCTCCCCATCGCCTTCCTCCGCGCCGGCACGCTCGGAGTAGTCACCCCGATCCAGAAC
>DASPMO010000175.1:0-12895 GCA_035627015.1 Thermoanaerobaculia bacterium
TGCTCGCTCCGTAGGCAGGGGGTCCTTCGCCGTCTACGCGGCTCAGGATGACAGCTGCATGTATTGTTGATACAGACAGTGGAAGTGATGCACGCCGTTCTCGCGCCGCGGTGAGAAGCGGCCGGCGTCATACGTCGAAGAGCGCAGTCCCCGTTGCACGGCCTCGCAGATGTCGATGTCCTCGACCTGGATCTCGTCGCTGAAGGCCACCGTCTCTTCGACCTGCGCCTGCGCGCCCTCGGGAAAATACCAGTCGAAGAGCGTGGCGGTGCGGCCGGGGCCCAGCGGCAGGATCAGGTTCGTCGAGAAATTGTCGGCGTAGACGTTCAGCATCAGGTTCGGGAAGATCCAGAAGTAGCGGACGTCGTCGTCGCCGCGGATTCTCTCGGGCCGCCGCGTCGGCGCCACCTGGATCGAGTAATTGCGCTTCACGTCGGTGCGGTACTTCGGATAGTCCAGCTCGCGGAAGAGCCCCGGGTGGACGATCGGGATGTGGTACCCCTCCAGGTAGTTGTCGACGTAGACCTTCCAGTTGCAGTCGAGCTCCCACGTCTTGCGGTGCGCGAGCCGGAAGCCGCGGTAGTCGTGCGGCGGCATGTCCTGCAGCAGCTCGCCGAGGAACTCCGTCAGCGACTCGGCGTTGCGGTCGAGATTGACGAACACCAGCCCGTTCCACACCTCGACCTGGAACCGCGGCAGCACGCAGTTCGCGCGGTCGAAGTCCTGCACGCCCTCGAGCTCCGGCGTGGTGTGCAGGC
Organism: Thermoanaerobaculia bacterium; assembly: GCA_035627015.1. GTDB lineage: Bacteria > Acidobacteriota > Thermoanaerobaculia > Gp7-AA8 > Gp7-AA8 > QHVT01. The sequence goes on from DASPMO010000175.1 coordinate 759, forward strand.
GGCCGTCGAGCGAATAGGTCCAGCCGTGATAGCCGCACTGCAGGACGGGGCGCTTCCCCTCGCCGCGCGCGATCGGGCCGGCGCGGTGGCGGCAGACGTTCGACAGGGCCCGCAGCACGCCGTCGTTCCCGCGCACGATCAGCAGCGGCTCCCCGGCCACGACGGTCGTGAAGAACTGTCCCCCCTCCGCCACCTGGGCGGCGTTGCCGACCAGCTGCCACGTGCGCGCGAAGACGTTGCGCTGCTCCTGTTCGAGCACCGCCGCGTCGAAGTAGAAGCGCGACGGGAGCGTGGACGCGTATTCGAGGCGGGGATCGATCATCGCCGTTTGACCAGGAAATACACCGGAACCGTGACCGCGAGCAATCCCAGCGACCAGAGGCTGCTCCTCGTGTCGCTGGCCGTGGCGCCGGCGAGGAAGGCCACCGAGGCCAGCACCGCCAGGCCGGTCGTCCAGGGATGCCCCCAGGCGCGGAACGGACGAGGAGCGTCCGGCTCGCGCGCGCGCAGCACGAAGAGGGTGATGAACGAGAGCGTGTAGTTGGCCACGAAGAAGAAGGCCAGCTTGGCGATCACGGTCTCGAACGTATTCGTGATGATGAACGCCGCGGCCAGGAGGCTGCTGATCATCAGCGCCACGTCGGGCGTGCCGCCGCGGTTGACCTCGCGCGCCGCGCGCCAGAACAGGCCGTTCTGGGCCATGGCGTAGATCACGCGCGGCGCCATGAGCACGTTGGCGCTCACCGCGCTGAGGAGGATCAGGACCACCAGGGCGCGGAGGACGGTCTGCCCCGCCGCGCCGAACATCCGCTCGACTACCACTCCTGCCGCGAAGTTGCTCCCGGCGATCGTCGGCAGCGACACCACGGCCATGAAGGCGACGTTGATGAGCAGGTAGATCACGGCGATCGTGACCACGCCGCTGAGCATGGCCCGCGGGACGTTGCGGCCGTGATCTTTCACTTCCTCGGAGAAGTAGATGACCGCGGACCAGCCGTCGTAGGTGTAGATCACGGCCTGCAGCGCGACGATGAACGCGAGCAGCATCGGTCCCTCGGCCTGCACGGTCATGGCCGTCGGCTCGGCCGGCGAGCGCGTGCCGAACCAGAAGCAGGCGGCCACGAAGAGGAGCAGCGCCACGGCCTTGATCAGGCTGGTGGCGTTCTGCACCGCGCTGCCGCTGCGCACGCCGAGCCACTGGATGAGGGTGAAGATGGCCACGACCACCAGCGCCACGACCTGCTGTGTGCGCACCTCGGGGAAGAGGCTGACGGCATACTCGCCGATGACGATGGCCACGGCGGCGGTCGTGCCGCAGGTGGAGATCCAGTCGCTCCAGCCGACCACGAAGCCGGCGTAGTCCCCGAGGCCGTGGCGGACGAAGACGTACTGTCCGCCGCTGCGCGGCACGAGCGTGGCCAGCTCCGCGAGCGCGTTCGCCCCGAGGAGCGCGTAGAGCGCGCCCGCCACCCAGACCGCCAGGTACGGCCAGAACGTGGGGATCTGCGCGGCCATGACGCCGGGGGTGCGCAGGATGCCGGCGCCGACGGCATTGCCGATGGTGACCGCCAGGCCGAAGCCGACGCCGAGGACGGCGAGGAGGTGCCCGCGGGAGGCGGTCGTCATCGGGGCCGCAGTTTAGCCGAGGTGTTGTCGGTTGTCGGTTGTCAGTTGTCCGGGAGCTCGCGCTCGGGCGAAACGTCGCAGACAACCGACAACCGACAACCGATCAACAAATTACTCGTCCTTGACCGTGACCGGGCCGTTCACCGTGGAGAGGCGCACGTTCACCGGGCCGCTGCCGAGCTCGATGCGGCGCGGCTCGTCGTCGTCATCGTCGTTCTGACTGCGCCAGAAGCGCTCGCACCCCTCGGCGCGGCACTGGATCGGGCCGCGGCCGCGCGCTTCGACGACCACGCCCGAGGCGTAGTCGCGTGGGACATTGACGCTGAGGGGACCGTTCTTCGTCGACGCGTCCAGCGTGCCGTTCCAGGAGCGGCCCTCGAGGTCGACCGACAGCGGACCGTTCGAAGCCGTGACCTTCATCGTGCCGGAGCCGCCGGAGATGCTGATCGGGCCGTTCTTCGTCTCGGCGTCGACGGTGCCGTCGATGTCGCGCAGGGACAGCGGGCCGTTCTGCGAGCGGGCCACGACCGTGCCCTGGACGTTCCGGATCGACAGCGGACCGTTCTTCGCCGAGAGGTCGAGGTCCGCGCCGCGCGGCACGTTCAGGTGATAGAGGACCGTCCAGCGGTCGTGATCGGGACCGGTGGCCTTCAGCTCGTCGCCGTCCAGGGTCACGCGGATCAGGGCGAGATCGGACGCCACTTCCGCGGCCTTGCAGACCACGATCGAGTAGGCCGCGGCACCCCCTTCGACGCTCACCGGCGCGTTCTTGACGCTGACCTTGAGCGAGCGGATGTTGCCCGGCTCGATGACTTCCTTCTTCACGAAGCTGTCGTCGCCGCCGAAGCGGACGTTGCGCGGCGAGCAGTCGTCGGCGCTGTTGCGGATGTTGACGGTGTGGCCTCCGTGCGCGAGCGCGGACGTGGCGGTGAGAGCGAGCGTGAGTGCGAGAGCGATTCTTCGCATCGGTGAGGGTCCCCTTTCCTTTGTAGCTCGATAGACGCGAGGGCCGAACAAAAGTTAGCCGAGCCCGTAAAATGGCCCCATGAAGCGAGCTCTGTTTGCCGTCCTGTTGCTGGCCGTCTCCCTTTCCGCCTCCGCGGCGGAGTGGTACGAGCATTACGAAAAGGGCGTGCGCCTGATCGAGCAGGGGGAGGCGGAGGCGGCAAAGGGCGCGCTCGAGGCGGCGCTGAAGGGGCGGGCGTCCGAGGGCCTGCAGCTGCCCACGCGGCCGCAGCAGTACATCGATTACCTCCCCCACCTCTATCTCGCCATCGCCAGCCAGATGACGGGGGACGTCGACCGCGCGCGGAAGGAGCTCGCCCTGGCCGAGACCTCGGGGATGGCCACGCGCAGCGAGGTGGGACGCCCACTCCTCGTCGCCTATCAGCTCCTGCTGCGCGGCGCGGGGAGCTACGCGGTGTACGAGCAGAAGCCGCCCGTGCTGACCGAGGAGGAGTTCCGGCTCCTGCGCAACGACGTGCTGTCGAAGTGCGACCTCCCGCTGGACACGAAGCTGAAGAACGCGCCGTGGTACGCCAACTACGAGCTCGGGCTGCAGCTCGAGCGCAAAGGCGACTACTCCCGTGCCCTGACGCACTTCATCGACGCCGTGGCCCAGCGCCCGAACCCGCAGAAGCAGGCCCGCATGTACGGCATGTGGCTGATCGACTACTACCCCTACTTCCACATCGCCCGCAGCCACGTGCGGCTGGAGAACTGGCAGTGCGCCAAGAACGCGCTCGACATCTCCCAGCGCCTGGCGGAGATTCCCACCAGCGCCCCGGAGATCAACGAGCTGGCGTCCCTGCAGCGGATGACGGAGCAGAAGCTGGCCTCTGCTGCTGCTGTGCGCTGAGCGCGTCGATCTTCTTCTCGAGACGTTCGACCTGCTCCCGCAGCTCGCGGAACTCCCGCTTGTGCGAGCGATGCCCGCCGCCCGCGCACACGCCGACGATGAGCGCGATCCAGATCAGCGACGTCAAGTTCAGGTCGACCTTGGGGGTGGGAGGCTGTTCCATGCGCACGCGAGATTACTATGGAGTGCGGTAGCGCCAGCTACCGCTCTGGATTGCGGCGACGCCAGTCGCCGCGCCGCAGCTGGCGCTGCGGCATCGAGAGCGGCAACTGGCGTTGCCGCACTCCAGATCAGCCGCCCAGGTAGGCTTTCTTGATGCGGTCCGAGGCCAGGAGGGCCTTGGTGTCGTCCGTGGCGGTGATGCGGCCGGTCTCCATGACGTAGCCGCGGTGGGCGGTGACGAGGGCCATGTGGGCGTTCTGTTCGACGAGGAGGATGGTCGTGCCTTCCGCGTTGATCTCGCGGATGACGCGGAAGATGGTCTGGACCATCTGCGGGGCCAGGCCGAGAGACGGCTCATCGAGGAGCAGCAGCGCGGGCTTGGCCATCAGCGCCCGGGAGATGGCCAGCATCTGCTGCTCGCCGCCCGAGAGCGTCCCGGCGTTCTGCTTGATGCGCTCCTTGAGCACGGGGAAGAGCGAGTAGACGCGCTCGTACTCCTTCTGCTGGATCTTGTCCTTGCGGAGGTAGCCGCCCAGCTCGAGGTTGTCGTGCACGGTGAGGTTGGCGAAGATGCCGCGTCCCTCGGGGACGTGGGAGATGCCGCGTCCGGTGATGATGTGTGGCTTCACCCCGGTGATGTCGACGCCGTTGAAGTGCACCGACCCGACGCGCGGCTTGAGCAGGCCGGAGATCGTGCGCAGCGTGGTGGTCTTCCCCGCGCCGTTGGCGCCGATGAGTGTGACGATCTCGCCCTTGCTCACGTCCAGGTCGACGCCGTGCAGCGCCGGGATCGTGCCGTACGAGACATTGATGCCGCGCACCGCCAGGACGGTCATAAGCCCGCCGCCTCCGCCGGCTCGCCGAGGTAGGCCTCCACCACCGCGGGGTTCGCGCGGATCGCCTCCGGCGTCCCCTCGGCGATGGTCTTGCCGAAGTTCAGCACCACGATGCGCTCGCAGATCCCCATCACCAGCTCCATGTTGTGCTCGATGAGCAGGATGGCGATGTCGAAGCGGTCGCGGATGTCGTGGATCGTGTTCATCAGCGCCCGCGTCTCGGAGTCGTTGAGGCCCGCGGCCGGCTCGTCGAGCAGCAGCAGCTTGGGCCGCGCCGCCAGCGCGCGCGCGATCTCCAGACGGCGCTGGTCGCCGTACGGCAGGTTCTTGGCCTCGTTCTCCGCGCGCGAGGCCAGGCCGAAGATCTCGAGCAGCTTCATGGCCTCGACCTCGGCGATGTCCTCCGCCTCGTGGAAGCGGTTCGTGTGCAGCACCGCCGACGTGCCGGAGTACTTGTAGTGGATATGCCCGCCGATCTTGACGTTGTCGAGAACGGTGAGCTCCTTGAAGAGGCGGATGTTCTGGAACGTGCGCGCCACACCGAGGGAGGTGATCTGGTACGGCTTCATCTCCTTCGTGCTCACGCCGCCGATGCGGATCTCCCCCTCGGTCGGCTTGTACACGCCGGTGAGCATGTTGAAGATCGTGGTCTTGCCCGCGCCGTTCGGGCCGATCAGGCCCAGCAGCTCGTGCGGGCGGATGGCCAGGTTGAAGTTCGACACGGCCGTCAGTCCGCCGAAGCGGATAGTGACGCTGTTCGCCTGCAGAAGGATGTCGTCGGCCATGGTCTTAGGTCACGGGCGGGCCGGAGTCGCGATCGAGCTTGTCGTTCGAGTCGCCCTGGTCGCGGCCTTCCTTCGGAATCGAGTCCTTGCGCTTGGGGAGGAAATCCCACAGCTCGCGGCGGCCGAACAGCCCCTGCGGCCGCGTGAGCATCAGCACGATCAGCATGATCGAGTAGATGACCATGCGCGGGTCGCGCATGCCCGGGTAGATGTCCTTCACGTAGCGCAGTCCCTCGGGGAGGATGGTCAGGATGATCGCGGCGATGATCGATCCGGTGATCGATCCCAGTCCGCCGAGGACCACCATGGCCACGACCTCGAACGACTTGATGAACGTGAACATCGTCGGGTTGAGGTACGCGGGCGAGTAGTGCGCGAAGAGCGCGCCCGCCACGCCGGCCAGGCACGAGCCGATGATGAACGCCTTGACCTTGTAGCGCGTCGTGTCGACACCCATGGCCTCGGCGGCGATCTGGTCTTCACGCACGGCCAGGAACGCACGTCCCACGGAGGACATGACCAGGCGGTGCGAGATCAGGATCGTCAGTCCGGCGAAGAAGAACACCCAGAAGAAATTCGACCAGGCCGGGATGCCGGTCAGTCCGCGCGCGGCGCCGACCGCCTCCACGTTCAGGATGATCACGCGGATGATCTCGCCGAAGCCGAGGGTGACGATGGCCAGGTAGTCCCCGCGCAGGCGGAGGGAGGGCAGGCCGACGATGTAGCCGGCGATGGCCGAGACGATCGCGCCGACGAGGATGGCGATGAGCAGGAAGACGTTCTGCCAGACGATCCGCTGGATCCCCTCGGGGAACTTGTTCACGTACGGCCCGAAGTACGTGACGGTGAGATACGCCGCCCCGTAAGCGCCGACAGCCATGAAGCCGGCATGGCCGAGGGAGAACTGCCCCGCGTGGCCGTTGATGATGTTCAGCGACACGGCCAGGATCACGTTGATCCCGAGCAGCACGATGATGCGGTTGTAGTAGCGCATCGTCGGCCAGTACACCGCCGCGTACTCGAGCGCGACCCAGGCGAGGTAGATCACGCCGATGTAGAGGACCAGCAGGACGAGGTCGCGGAGCCACCAGGTGCGGGGGAGGAGTCTCACTTGCCGGCTCCTGCGGCGAGGAGTGAATTGAAAATTGAAAATTGAAAATTGAAAAAGGGGGCGCTGGCGACGGCCGCCCTTTCCATTTTCAATTTTCCATTTTCAATTTTCCTCATCAGACCTTCTCCGGCTCGTACTTGCCGAACAGCCCGCTGGGGCGGAACAGCAGGATGACGATCAGGATGATGAAGGCGATGGCGTCGCGGTAGTTGGAGAACTGCGAGCCGCCGACGAATGCCTCGACGATACCGATCACGAGGCCGCCCACCACCGCCCCCGGCACGTTGCCGATGCCGCCGAGGACCGCCGCGACGAAGGCCTTCAGCCCGGGCATGATGCCCATCAGCGGATCGATCTTCGGATACGAGAGGCCGTAGAGGATGCCGGCGACCGCGGCCAGGATCGAGCCGAGGATGAACGTGGTCGAGATGACGCGGTCGGTGGGGATGCCCATCAGCGACGCGGTCTCGAAGTTGAACGACACGGCGCGCATGGCGCGGCCGAACTTCGTCCCGTAGACGATGTACTGCAGGATGCCCATGAAGACGATGGCCACGCCCAGGACGATGAGCTGGTAGTTCGTCGTGACCACGCCGCCGAAGTTGATGACGTTCTTCTCGATCAGCGTCGGGAAGAACTTCGGGTCGGGACCGAAGACGAACTGGCCGCCGTACTCGAGCAGGAACGACACGCCGATGGCGGTGATCAGCGAGGCGATGCGCGGCGCGTTGCGCAGCGGGCGGTAGGCGATGCGCTCGTTGAGGAAGCCGAGGATCGCGCAGACGATCATGGCCAGCAGCATGACGATGGCGGCGTTGACCGCGGAGGGCGCGTCGCCGTTGTGCTTGGCCAGGTAGTTGCCGGCGTAGAAGCCGACGAAGGAGCCGATCATGAAGACGTCGCCGTGGGCGAAGTTGATCAGCTTCAGGATGCCGTACACCATGGTGTAACCCAGCGCGATGAGCGCGTAGATCGAGCCGGCGGCGATCCCGTTCAGCAGGTTCTGAAGGAGCGTCTGCATGCAGAAAGAAAAAGTCCGGCGAAAACTACTCGCCGGACTGTGAGATGTAAAGTGTTTTTACGGTGTCAGTTCGTCCGCGCGGTCGCCGTGGACGGGGCGTTTCCGGTGCTGCTCGTGTCGCCCGCGGCGGCCGCTGCCGGCGCCGCGCCGCCCGCGGCCGGATCGACGACGTCCTTCAGCGCGAGCTGCCCGTTCTGGATCTGCAGCACGACCAGCTTCTTGCCGATCGGGTTGCGGTCCGGGCCGAGGGTGATGTTGCCGGTGACGCCGGAGAAGTTCTTGGTCTGGGCGATGGCGTCGCGCAGCTTCGGTCCCTCGGTGGTACCGGCGCGCTTGATGGCGTCGACCAGGACGCGCGCGGAGTCGTAACCGAGCGCGGCCAGGGAGTCGGGCTTCGCGCCGAAGCGGGCCTCGTACTTCTGCACGAACTCGCGCACCGCCGGCGACGGGTCGTCGACGTGGTAGTGGTTCGAGTAGAAGCAGCCCTCCAGGGCCTTGCCGCCGATCTCGATGAGCTTCGGCGACTCCCACCCGTCGCCGCCCGCCAGCGGCATGTTCATGCCGAGGTCGCGGGCCTGGATGGCGATCTGGCCGATGTCGTTGTAGTAGCCGGGGACGAAGATGACGTCGGGCGCGGTGCCCTTGAGGGTGGTGAGCTGCGCGCGGAAGTCGCTGTCGCCCTTGGCGTAGCTCTGCTTGCCGACGATGCGTCCGCCGTTGGCGATGAAGGTGCGCTCGAAGTTCGCGGCCAGGCCGGTCGAGTAGTCGCTCTTCACGTCGATGAGGACCGCGGCCTTGGTGAGCTTGAGGGTCTTGTAGAGGTAGTTCGCCATGGCTTCACCCTGGTAGGGGTCGATGAAGCACATGCGGAAGATGTAGTCGCCGACCTGGGTCACCTTCTCGTTGGTCGAGGAGGGGGTGATCATGGGGCGCTGGTTGGCTTGGCAGATGGGCGCGGCGGCCAGGGAGTTGGACGACGCCACTTCGCCGAGGACGGCGACGACGTTGTTCTGGGAGATCAGCTTCTGGACGACGCTGGCGGCTTCCTCGGCCTTGGACTGGTCGTCCTCGGTCTGGACGCGGACCTTGCGGCCGTTCACGCCGCCGGCCGAGTTGATCTCGTCCATGGCCAGCATGATGCCGTTGTGGGTGGAGAGGCCGAAGGTGGCCTCGGCCCCCGTCAGCGAGCCGTACTCGCCGACCACGATCTCCCCTTCCGTACCGCCCGTACCGGTAGCCGTCTCCGTGGTCTTCGGCGGGCACCCGAAGAGCACGAGCGAAAGGATCGCTGTCGTGATGGTCGTCAAAAATTTCTTCATGGGCGGGGATTCTATCTTGGTTGGCGGTTGACGGTTGGCGGTTGGCGGCCGTGAGGACACGAGCGGCGCATTCAGTGACACGAATGGCACCGCTCTCGGGGCGGGTGGGCGGCGGGGCGGTGTCCTCGAACGAGGGCACTGCGCGGGTGCGTCGGGCGGCCGATGTCGTGCGTCGGAGGGCCGATGTCGTACATCCGAGGGCCGGATGTCGTGCATCCGAGGGGCGGATGTCGTGCATCCGAGGGGCCGGTGTCGTGCACCGAGGGGCCGGTGTCGTGCACCCGAGGGCCGGTGTCGTGCACCGAGGGCTCGGTGTCGTGCACCCGAGGGGCCGGTGTCGTGCACCGAGGGGGCCGGTGTCGTGCACCGAGGGCTCGGTGTCGTGCACCGAGGGGCGGGGTGGCGGTCCCCCGCCAACCGCCAACCGCCAACCAGGGAGTGCGATAATCGATCACCATGTCGGCCCCCGCGCACAGAATTCATTACGCGTACACGGAGTACCTTGCGCTCGAGTCCGCGAGCAACGTGCGCCACGAGTTCCTGGCCGGACAGATCTACGCGATGGCGGGTGGCACGCCGGAGCATGCCGCGCTGGCTGCGGCCATCATCGGACTGCTCTTCCCCCAGCTTCGCGGGACCGGATGCCGCGCCTACGACGCGGATCTGCGCGTGCGAACGCCCTCGGGCCTGGCCACCTACCCGGACATCACCGTGATCTGCGGCCCGAGCGAGCGCGATCCTGAAGATCCGAATGCCGTCACGAATCCGGCGCTCGTCATCGAAGTGCTGAGCCGCAGCACGGAGGAGTACGACCGCGGCGACAAATTCGAGCACTACAAGAGCGTGGCATCGCTGCGGCAGATTCTTCTGGTCTCATCGCAGGAACGGTCGATCGAGGTGTGGACACGCGGCGCGCGTGATGGATGGTCGCGAGCGATCGCGCGCGAAGGCGACGTCGCGGAGCTGACGCCCGGCGCACGGCTGGACGTGCGGGAGCTCTACGACGCCGCGGCGGAGCCGTAGCTCCGCACACGCCCTTACAAATTCACCCACACACTCTTCGTCTGCGTGTACTTGTCCAGGGCGTCCTTTCCCTGGTCGCGGCCGAAGCCCGACTCCTTGAAGCCGCCGAACGGGAGGGCGGGGTCGTAGAGGTTGTAGGTGTTGACCCACACCGTCCCCGCCTTGATGGCCCGGGCGATGCGGTGGGCTTTGGAGACGTCGCGGGTCCAGACCGCGGCGGCGAGGCCGTAGACGGTGTGGTTCCCCTTGGCGATGGCGTCCTCGGCGTCCTTGAATTTGATGGTCGCCAGGACGGGGCCGAAGATCTCCTCCTTGGCGATGCGGTGGTCGGGCAGCACGTCGTCGAAGATGGTGGGCTTGACGAAGTAGCCCTTGCCGGTGCCGATGTCGACGCGCTCGCCGCCGGCGATGAGCTTCGCCCCTTCGCTCTTGCCTGCCTCGATGTAGGAGAGCACGCTCTCCATCTGCTCCTTCGAGACGATCGCGCCGAGGCGCGTCTTCGGGTGCAGCGGATCGCCGGCGACCATCTTGTTCGCGCGCTCGACCACCTTGGCCATCAGCTCCTCGTGCGCCCCCTCCTCGACGAGGAGACGCGAGCCGGCGGCGCACACTTCGCCTTTTCCGTAGAAGATCGCGTTCAGCGCGCCCTTGGCGGCGGCGTCGAGGTCGGCGTCGGCGAAGACGATGTTCGGCGACTTGCCGCCCAGCTCGAGGGCCACCTTCTTCAGCGTCTTCGAGGCGCGGGCCATGAGGCCGCGGCCGACTTCGGTCGAGCCGGTGAAGGCGATGGCGTCGATGCCGGGATGGTCGACGATGGCGTTGCCGACCACGCTGCCGCGTCCGGGGACGACGTTCAGCACCCCCTTGGGCAGCCCCGCCTCGCGCGCGTACTCGGCGAACTTGAGCAGCGAGAGGGAGGTGTTCGAGGCCGGCTTGCAGACGATGGTGTTGCCGCACGCCAGCGCGGGGGCGATCTTCCACACTGCCAGCATGAGCGGAAAGTTCCACGGGGTGATCGAGCCGACGACGCCCACCGGCTCGCGCAGCGTGTAGGTGAAGGCGTTGTCGGCGACGGGGATGGTCTCGCCCGTGACTTTGCCCGACCAGCCGGCGAAGTAGTAGAGGCACTCCGCCGCGGCGGGGGTGTCGACGAACTGCGACTCGAAGATCGGCTTGCCGTTGTCGATGGTCTCGATGCGGCCGATCTCCTCGGCGCGGCTGGTGAGCAGGTCGGCGAGGCGCCAGAGGACCTTGGCGCGATCGCGCGGCTTCATCTTCTGCCACTCGGAGCCAGGCTCCATCTGCGCCCGCGCGGCCTGCGCCGCCACGTCGACGTCGTCCGGGCCGGCCGAGGCCACGTCGGTGATCTTCTCCTCGGTGGCGGGGTTGTACGTGGCGAAGGTCTCGCCCGAGCGGGCATCGACGAAGTCGCCGTTGATGAAGAGCTTGTTCTGGAACGTAGATTCGGCTGCGATGGCGGTCATGGTGCGGATGCTAGCGCATCGGAGCGCCGGCGTCGCTGCGGAGCGCCGGCGTCCTCGCCGGCGCTCCGCTTGTGGTCTTCTAGTTAGCGTCGCATACCAGGCACGATCGGCAGAACCCGGGCGCGGAGCTTATCCGGCTCGATCGTCACCAGAGCACCGCGTTCGAGAAGCGCCCCATATCTCTGGATCGCGGACAGGACGAGCTCTCCGACGGTGTCGGGCACGGGGTCCTGCGTCCTCACCTGAATGACGCTCGGCCCCGTCGCATGCGTGACGGCGAGGATGTTGCCGAAATCCAGATCGTGGGTGAACACCACGAATCCGTGCTCGCGTGCGTAGGCCATGATCGCTCGATCGCGCGCCCGGGGATCGCCGAGCGTAGACCAATGCTCCGCGGAAACGCCTGCCGCGTGGAGGTACTCTGTCCACGCCGGGCTGAGGTTCATGTCGACGACAAGCTTCACGACGACGAGATCGGCACTTCGAACTCATCGGAGCGCCACGCCGCATAGGCGAGCGCTTCGGAGATGTCTTCCGCTTCGAGGTACGGATAGAGGCGGAGGATTTCCTCGCGGGAGTGGCCGGCGGCGACCAGTCCGACCACCATCCCCACCGTAACCCGCAGGCCACGGATGCATGGACGGCCGCCCATCACTTCGGGGTCGGCAGTGATGCGTGCGAGGGTGTTCACGGAGGAAGTATACGCACCGCCGCCCGCCCGGGGTGGCGGCGCGGGACGCCGCCACGACAGCCGGCGGGACGCCGGCGCTCCACTAGTGTTGTGTCTCACAAATAGCTATGCCGTTAGCGGTCGGGGGAGTATCCTTGTTTCATGGGTCGAACCGCGAATCGGCTGGATGTCGCCAACGACCAGCTGGCAGAACTGCGCAAGATCGTGCGACGGCCAACGGC
>DASPMO010000176.1:0-60283 GCA_035627015.1 Thermoanaerobaculia bacterium
CTGCGACGTGACACGCGCGATGCCGAATGACCCGTCGCGAGGAATGACGTACACGTCGCGCGTTTCTCCGTCCGGCACGAGGATCTCGGCAACCCCCGATGCGTCCGTTGCGCTCAGGCGGGTCTGCACGATGCCTTTGTATTGCATGGCGATGGCGCCGGCGACGGGCGCGCCGGCGGGGTCGAGGACGCGAAGGCGAACGAACGTCCCGCCATCGAGGCGAACCTCGAGCTCGCGGTTCTCCTCCGGCGCCGCAAAGGTGTACTTCATTTCTCGCTGGAGATGCGTCGGGGCCGCGGCAGTGATGGTATGTCTGCCATACGGGACGGGCATGAACTGGAATCGTCCCTCGGCATCGCCCCGCGTGCGCACGCCGAACGAGATCTCGCCCTGCACTTTGAGGGAAATGACGGCGTTCGGAACCGGCCTGCCGCTCACGGAGTCGACGACGACGCCTGCAATACGCCGCGGCGCCACGTCGAGACTCCATTCGAATTCTTCTTCGTCGTCCGGCACCGTCCGCGTCTCGAGGTGGGGAACGTTCATCAGCCCCTCGGCGAACACGGAGGCCGTCGCCTGGCCCGTCTGCCAGAGCAGCGTGGCCACCTCACCGTCCGCGCCGGTGGTGAGCTGGCCGCTCCAATAGCCCTCTCTGCTCCTGAACCGGACGCCGGCACCGGCAAGCGGCTCCCCCGCCATCGCGGCGCGAAAACGCATGCGCAGTGGCGTGATGCGCAACTGGACGGACTTCTGTTCCGCCGGTGCGAGCTCGATGGCCTCGCCCTGCCGCTCGCAGACACCGGCTCCTTTGGCCAGGACCAGATACCGCCCGGGGGCGACGTTCTCGAATTTCGCGCGCAACGGCTCACCCGCGACAGGGACGCTCTTCAGGGGAGCACCGGTCATTGCTCCGGACTCGAGTCTCTGCAATTCGACCCCGGTCACCTCCGAAGGAGCCGGGTGAACGACCTCGACCTCGATCGTCCCCCCGCGGCTCAGAAACACATCGTCGAGGGTGGCCGGCCTGCGGGCTTTCGGCACCGCCAAGACGCTTTCGGCAAATCCTCCCGCGCTCACGGCGATCTTCGACGGCCATCGATCGGGATCGGCTTCGATGGTGAAGAAGCCGCTCGCATCCGCGATGGCGATCGTGTCGACATTCGTGGCGATGACGGCACCGCCGACGCCTCGGGTCGTGCCGTGCTCCAGGACGCGTCCCGACAGCACCGGCAGCGGCTCCAGCCTGACGGCCAGCGTCTCCGGCTGGTCCCCGGCGCGAACGGTCTTGCGGATCGTCCGGTAATGCGGCGCCTCGACGACGACCGCGTAGGTCCCCTTTGGAACGCGGAGAGTCATCTTTTCCCGCGCTTGCAGCTCGCACGTCCGCTGCGCCTCATCCGTGAGCCGGAGGCGCACGCTCCCGCGCCTGGGGAAATTCGCGACGCGCAAGACGATTGCCGTTTCTCCGGCAGCACCTGCGTCCTCGCCGGCCGCCAGGCAGGCGACGCTCCCCTGGCTCCAGAGTGCGAAGGAGCACCACAATGCCAGCAGCAACGCCCGACGCGCCGTGCTCACGCTCGTCCGGACCCGGCTCGCTTGCCGCGTGGAGACGAGACCCGCACTTCGGTCAGACGCCACGATTCGGACAGGGGACGCTCACACGCCCGAGCGACCCTCACTCCCGGCTGCGGCATTTCGAATCGGATGTCCTGCCATTCCTCGTCCGTACAGTTCGGGTTTCCCTCGCCGCAACCGGAGCCCTCGGCAATGCAGACTTCCCCCGATTCCCACTGCTCGATGTGGCAGAGAACCGCTCCGCATTCCGCGTCCTCGCAGAACCAGCAGTCTTCCAGCCACGGCCACAGCCAGCGCTCCTCACAGCTCTTGCAGGGGCCGTCGGCAAAAAGAGGCGCGGCCATGGCGAAGCTGGCGACGATGCCCAGGATCATCATCAGTTTCTTCATCGAAATTTCTCCTGAAGTAACGACTGCATGATATAGGACCGGCAGGCTCGTTTTTTTCGCTGGTGCCGTTCCCCGTTTCCATGCGTAAACGTTTTGCCCGCCCGTTCGTAACAATGTAGTCGATGACCATTCCCCTGCTGGGACTCGTCGTGCTCGGCTTTCTGGTGGTGGCGTGGGGAATGGAGTTCCGCCACAAGGAAGAGAGCCTGCCCGCGCTGCGGCAGGGGCGGCACGTGCCGGCCGTGGTGCTGGTCCTCGTGGCCACCTTCCTGGCCATCCCGGTCGTCATCGCGCCGCTGGCCTCGCTCACGGAATGGCCGCGCTCGACGCAGGTGGCCTGGACGGGGGCGGAGGCGGCCGGCCGCGGGACGGGCCTCGTCGCCATCGGCGGTCCCGAGCACTCGGCCATCCTCGGCTGGCCGAACGGGAACTTCTGGCCGGAGGTGAGCATCGCCCCCGCGACACCGGGGAAGCTGCGGCTGCGGACGCGCGGCGGCACGGCCATCGTCCGCGCCGGCGAGCGCTACGCGAACGGTGAGCTCTTCGAGCTCGGCGGAGGCCCGCGGCAGCTCGGACGGTTCTCCGTCGAATTCAAGCGCAAAGGGATCCTCTTCCGGCCGAAGCTGATCATCGCCCGCACCGCCATCGGCGAGCCGCTGGTGACGATCGATCCGCCGCCGGCCCACGGCACGCGGCTGCGCGTCCTCGACTCGCTGCTCGTGCCGCGCCTCAACGACCTGCGCCGCGGCGGCCGGTTCGATCTGGCCACCGTGCAGGCCCTCGAGGAGTGGGCGCGCACGATGCGCATCCTGCGGCCGGAGAACGGACAACTGCGCCTCGTCGCCGACGGCGAGGCGTGGCACGAGCTCGAGCTCGCGGACGGCGAGAGCGTGGAGATCATCTGGCCGCGGCGGCGGCTGGGGATGCGCGTCGCCGAGAACGGCGGCGCCCCGCGGCTCACCTTCGAGGCGCCGTGGACGCGCACCACGTCGCTCCCGCCGTTCGACGGGAAAGCCAGCTCCCTCTCCTTCGCGCGCGAGCCGGCCATCGGCGAGCACACCTTCCTCCTCCCGCTGGGGCACGGGGCGCCCGAGTTCCGGCACGAGGAGGCGCTGGAGATCTCCGCCGCCGGCCTGCCTCGTTTCCGGGATGGCGCCGACCTCCTCCCGCAGCCGGCCGCGAGCTCGCCGAAATTCGTCAAGCGCGAGACGAGCCTGCGCTCGACCCTGAACCGCTCCCTCTCCAGCGTGCGCGTGCCGCTGGTGATCCCCGACGCCGCGGAGCGCGGCCTGGTCCTGACCGTGACCATGGTCCGCGACCTCCCCACGCCGCGCGCGCTCTTCGTCGCGCTCCTCTGCGCGTGGGGCGCGCTGGCAATCTTCGTCGGCTCGATCGCGTACGGCAGCGCCCAGCTCCGCCTGCGCGACCTCTGGTGCATCGGCGGCGTGCTGGTGGCCGTCTGGACGCTGCTGCTCTTCCGCGTGCTCCTGGCCGTGCGCTACCTCGTCTCGCCGTCCGCCGTGGACGAAGTCACGGTGAAAGGACTGGCCGGCTCGCTGGCCTCGCTGGTGATCGTCCCCGGACTGATCGCGCTCGCGGTGCGGCTCTGGCTCCATCATCGGTCGGAGCCGGACACGCGCAACCGCATCGTCACCATCGTCATGGCGGTGACGTTCGCGGCCGTGGCGGCGATCGAGTTCACGGTCATGCCGCAGCAGGTGCTGCCGAACGTGGCCGCGCGCTTCACCTCGTCCCCCTTCGACCGGCTGCTGCTGGTCGTCTACGCCATCGCCGCGCTGGCCATCGCGCGCGCCGGGGCGGCGCTGTGGCAGGTGCCGTATCGCGTGACGTTCGCGGCGGGGCGCGCGTTCTGGCGCGCTCTCGGTGATGCGGGACGGGCTGAAGCCCGTCCTACGTATCGGTTTTTGCAGCCTGTGCTGCATGTCTGGGCGGCGCTGCGGTCGCCCGAGATGCGGACGCCGTTCACGATCTGGGGGATCGGCTCGGTGCTCATCCTCGTGGCCTCGCGCGTCGCGCCGGAGTACATCCGCCAGATCGTGGCCCCGTTCTGGATCCTCGGCCTCCCCGCGCTGCTGCTGCTGGCCCGCCCGCTCACCGGCACCGAGGACGCGCTGCGCGTGCTCGATGGCGACGCGCCGCGGGTCACCGAAACGCCGCTGCCCGACACCATCGCCACGGTCTTCCTGCTCGCCTTCGCGCCGGTGGCGGTGATGTTCGCCGTCCTCGGCGACTTCGGCGCGGTCTATGCCGTCCTCGCCTTCTGGCTCCCGCTCGCGCTGCTGCTGCTGCTCACCTCCGGTGCACGCATGGCCGCCACGCTGCTGCTGGCGGTCGTGGTCGTGCTCGCGGCCGCGCGCTGGGCGCTCCTCGGGACCTACGCCATCGCCCCGGGGATGACGGAGCACATCCTCAGCCGCGTCGAGGTGATGAAGCACGGCGCCTCGGCGCAGGAGTGGCTGCTCGACCTGGAGGCGCCGTCGGCGGGCGACGCGAAATCCGTCACCGCCTCGAACGTCCGCAACGCGCTCGTGCACGAGTGGGAGCACATGGCCCTGGTGCGCAAGGGAGGATGGACGGGCCTCGGCTACAACCACGCCCCGGCGTCGCAGTCGTACATCCGGCAGGACACCATCCAGTACGACAGCGTCTACAGCTTCTTCATCTCCGGCGAGCACGGCATCCTCGGCGGCCTGCTGCTGCTGGCCATCTTCGCCGCGCCGGCCATCGTGCTGCTGATGCGCCGCTCCAGCCTGCACATCGGCGACATCCTCGCCCTGGCCATCGCGGCCGCGCTCCTCGGGGAGGCGGCCGTGCACGCGGCCATGAACGTGGCCCAGCTCTGGTTCTCCGGACGCAACCTGCCGCTGCTGGCCACCGCCTCCAGCTCCGACATCCTGCGCTGGGGCCTCCTCCTCGGCCTGATGGCGCAGGCGCTGCTCTGGTCCTCCTCCGCGCCGGAGAGCGCGGTCACGCGGCGCAGCGTGTTCGATCCCGCCTTCGCGTACGGCGCGCGGCGGCGCTGGAAGTGGATCACCGCCACGGCCATCATCGCCGCGGGACTGATCGCCGCCATGGCCACGAGAGACTTCGCCTGGCTCGCCTTCGCCGCCGCCATCCCGCTGGCCATGACCCTGCGCACGCGCGAGTACGCGGCGCTGGCGCTCATGCCCGCGCTGCTGGTGACGGTGCTGGTCGTGCGCGGCTCGATTCGCGCCGTGCGCTCGGACGAGTACGACATCCTCACCTGGTCGCGCTTCCTCAAGCGCGTCGACGAGCTGTACGACGCGGGACGCCTCCGCTTCGACCCGAAGACCAAGCGCATCCTCTTCCGCGCCGAGGACGGGCAGCTCACGGACCGTCCCGCCGGCGCGACGCTGCTCGAGGCGGAAGTCCTCCGCTTCAACGCCATGCCCGAGTCGCTGCGGATGGACGGGGGACGCGCGTCGCTCTCCCCCTCCTTCTTCGCCGGCGCCGCCACCCCGCAGGACTACTACTCGCGCATGTACCGCCTCTGGCAGGACCACACCGAGCGCGAGCAGCGCACGCGGCCGAGCGTCTTCACCATCCAGCGCACGGAGAGCGAGAACGAGCTCGCGTACGAAGTGCGCGGCAATCCCGACTTCAACGTCGTGCACACCTTCTCCCAGGACCTGCGCGAAGAGGACCTGCAGCCGATCGCCATCCGCGGACGCAAGGGGCCGGTGCCAGTCCTCGGGCACGCCTGGGTGATGGGGCGCTGGGTCTACGCGCCGAGCACCGAGGCCCGGCGGCTCGGGCTGGGGTGGCTCCATGAAGCCGGCGACTCGCTCTTCCGCATCAGCGAAGAACGACGGAAGCGCGCGGCGCAGCTCACCATCGACGCGGAGCTGCAGCAGGCCGCGCAGTCGACCGTCGAAGGGGCGGGGCGCCAGCTCTTCGGCAACCTCCTCACCACGCGCGCCTCCTCGGCGCTGCCGCCGCGCGTGGCGCTGACGATCATGCGCGCCACGACCGGCGAAGTGCTGGCCATGGGCGCCTGGCCGCGCGCGGCCTCGGGCGACCGCTGGCGCGCGCGCAACGTGAACGACGGGGCGCAGGCGTGGCGCGAGCTCGAGCCGCCGCTGTCGTGGCTCGGCACCTCCGCGCCGCGCGCGCTGGCGTCGCGGCAGGCCGTCGACCACAACTTCTCCGCCATCGAGATGGGCTCCGCCGCGAAGCCGTTCTGGGCCACCGCGGCGCTGACCGTGCACCCGTCGCTCGACCGCGCGCTGGTCATCCGCAACGGCGACTGCGATCACGTCGCCAACCAGCGCTGCTACGAGCAGGAGATGTTCGGGGCCAGGATCTCCAACCGCGGCTGGCAGGTCTCGCCGGTCGCGCGCTGGGTCGACTTCAGCACGTACCTGGCCGCCTCCGACAACCGCTATCACACGCGCCTGGGGATGCTCGGACTGGCGAAGGCCGGCGCGAGCGGCATCGTCAGCGACGGGCGCGGCGCGGCGCCGGGCGGGCGCGAGTCGCTGAACGGCTCGCGCACGCCGTGGAACCGCTATCCCGCGCTCGCCGACTCGACGGAGAACACGCGCGAGCATCCCAACCGCCTGGCCAGGCTGCACCAGCAGCCGCTGGCCAACGCCATGCGCGACCTCTTCGGCGCTGCCACCGGTGCGCCGCCGGCCGAGGGAGAGACGCGGCGGCACCTGCTCTCGTTCTGGTCCGGCGACCAGCACGACGACCTGCGCACCAGCGAGGGACTGGAGCCGCTGGCGGTCGTGAGCCCTGAGGCGGTGGACCTGCGGCTGAGCGGCGTGCGGTCGACGCGCGAATTCGTGGCCATCCTCCTCGGCGGCGCGTCCAGCCGCTGGTCGAACGTCGCCGCCGCGGGCGCGTTCTCCTCGTGGGCCCTGCGCAAGCCGGTCGTGCCACACATCGTGGCGCGCGACGAAGCGCCTGTGGCCCTCCCCTCCCGCGCCGGCGCGTTCGACGAGCGCGCCACCGCCGCCGCCGCGAAACTGAACGGCGGCCTGCGCCGCGTGCTCCAGGACGGCACGGCCCTGACCATCCGCGGCCGCGTGGCCTCGCTCGAGCAGCGCTACGACCTCTACGCCAAGACCGGGACGCTCGTCACCATCGATCCCAACCGCCCCACCTCGCGCATCCTCATCGTCATCGTGGCCCGCGACGAGGAGGGAAACGTGCGGAATGCGATTACGCTGTCGTTCGTCGCCGAGCGCTCCTCGTCCGGCTTCGCGACGGCGCTGGCCGGACAGTTCATCGCCCGGCACGAGGCCGAGCTGGTACGCCTTCTGGAGAGCGGGGGACGATAGCGGAATGGGACTGTTCAGCAAAAAGTACGAGGGGGGGATCGCCAAGGACGCGCACTGTCCGGTCTGCGGCGGCACGCTGTTCTACCGCGTCCCCCTCGGGCGCGCCGACGCGTGGTACCGCCAGCTCGAGGCACATCCGCAGTGGAAGCGCTACCGCGGCCTGCCCGAGAACGCCGGCGTGGCCTTCTCCGAGCCACGCCTGGAATGGGACCAGCCGACCTTCGAGCCGGCGGACAAGTTCACGGAGCACGTCCGCTGCGGCACGTGCGTCTCCCTGCTGCCGCCGCAGTTCCTCGGGCAGTCGAAGTCGCGCGTCCTGCTCATCACCGCCGGCATGCCGCAGGCCGGCAAGACCACCTGGCTGAAATGCCTCTTCCATCCCGCGCAGAAGAAGCACCTCATCGCCGAGCCGACCTCGCTCATCAGCCGCGATCCGTACTACTACATCGAGCCGTACACGATCGCCAATCCCGATCCGCGCACGGCCGTGCCCATCCTGCTGCACGGCATGAAGCTCACCTTCCAGCGCAAGTCGATCGACATCGCCGGGATCGACATCAAGGGCGAGGTGTTCCACCAGCGCACCACCACGCCCGACAAGTACATGCGCGTCCTCGACATCCTGAAGAACCTGCGGGCCATGACCTTCGCGGAGCTCTTCATGATGTTCGTCATCCCCTTCGACCCCTCGCGCGCGCGGCAGCACATCGGCCAGCTCACCGCGCATCTGGTCCACCAGCCGGGCTCCCGCGGGACGTGGCAGGGGGTGATCTGGACGCATCTCGACCGCGCCCAGCTCCGCACGGAAGCGGGCCTGCTCGAGCTCCTGCAGGGCAGCGAGCCGGCGCTGGCGCTGGCAAAGCGGGCCATCGCCGGCGAGGACCTCTTCGACAGCCGCTTCGTCGACGCCGTGACGGACCTCGAGCGCCTGGTGCAGAAGAAATCGAACTGGACAGCGGCCCTCGATCTGCTGGAGAGTCTCACCTGGCTGCTGTACCGGATCATGCTCGGCTACAGCGCCGTTCCCGCGCGGCTGCGCACCGGCAACGTCGAGTTCTACTACACCGGAATCGGGTCGCTCCTCGTGAAGCACACCATGAATCTCGCCTCGACGCTCTTCGCCGCCTGGGATGGGGCGGGGCGCGGAGACTTTGCGCCGATGATCCGCGAGTCGGCCATGCCGGGGGCGGAGTCGCGCTTCCCCGTCCTTCCCTGCGGCATCGAGTTCCTCGGCGGCAGCGACGATGCCGACGACGGCCTGCCGGTATGGGGCGACCTGCTGCTGCTGGAGATCCTGGAGCGCCATGGCTGACCTCTTCCGCAAGCTGCACGGCGACTACGTCGAGAATGCGGGGCAGGAGCTCAGCCTGCGCGAGTATCTCGATTACTTCGAGCCGCTCGGCAGCGCGTTGGCGCGCCTGCCTGACGGCGCGGGCGGCCCGTTCGTCCACCACTTCACCGACAGCGGCGGCCGCACCATCGGCGCGCTGGGGTGGGTGGTCAGCGCCCGGTCGAAACGCTTCGGCGGCTGGACGCTGTGGGGGACGTGGACGGACCAGCGCATGCCCGCCGTGGCCCTGCCGCTGTTCTGGCCCGTGCTCGCGGACCGCGCCCGCGTCGACGACTGGATCCGCCGCGCGAACGAGAATGCCGCGCTCCTCGTCGACAGCGACCGCTGGAGCGAAGTCCTCGGCGGGATGAAGGCGCCGCGGCTGCGCGAGGAGCCGTTCCGCGAGCTGCTGAAGGCCGAGCTGGCGCGCGCCTACACGGCGCCGCTGCCGCATCGCCAGCCGCTGGAGATCGAGGTCGCCCCGCACACGCTCGACCTCCTCCCCTGGCTCTATCTCCTCGGCCCCGTTGATCCCGCGGCGGCGCGGCTGCTGCCGAACCGCTTCAACGGCCCCGGCTACCAGTACATCCTCACGGAGGGCGCGCCGTCCGGCGGCGACGTCGGCATCCCGCGCGAGGTCGACTCGATCGTCGACACCGCGGCGAAGAACGTTGCGGCCGGCTTCCGCCTGGCCGAGGAGCTCCGGGCCCGGCGCCAGCGGCCGCCGAAAGCGGCCAAGCCGGTGAAGCCCGCCCGGCCGCGCGAAAGGAGTGACGTGCGCTCGACTCCGAATCCCACACCACCGCCCAAGGCCACACGCCCCCCCGCCCCCGACCCCATGGTGCTCGCCGACTGGCTCTGGAAGCTGGCCGTGCTCCTGCTGCTGGGGTGGATCGCGTGGAACGTGCAGCTGATACGCAAGACGGAGCCCGCGGCACCGCCGCCAGTGACCACGACGTCTGCCGCGGAGTAACCGCTCGCCACTCATCACGTAGGGCGGGCTTCAGAAGTGTCATCCTGAGCCGCGCAGACGGCGAAGGATCCCCTGCTGAAACCCGTGCTCGCTCCGTCGGCGGGGGGTCCTTCGCCGTCTGCGCGGCTCAGGATGACATCTGAAGCCCGCCCTACGTTTCGTGTCGGCGCCAGCAAGGACCGGCCGCCTATCAGCGCATCTCGAGACTCCCGAAAACGAAGTTCTCCTTCTCCTCGCCCGAGTCTTTCAGCATGGTCGCCGTCGCGGTGGCCGTCGGCTGGATCACCGGGGCTTCGGCGGTCACCGTGATCGCCTCCGACACGGACCCGAGATGCAACGACAGATCGACGAGCCCACTGCTCGCGACGGCGCGTCTGGCCGGGCTGAAGCCCTCCAGATCCGCGCCATCTCCGGAGCGTTGACCGACGCAAACGGACGTTATGCGGTCGGGAGTCCGGTTGCACCGCAGAATCCTTTCGTGGTCGCGGCGCCGTCGCTGTCGATTTTCACGTCGAACGACTTCACCGTGTGGCGATAGCCGACGTCGAGCGTGTAGTCGCCGGTCGTGAGCTCCTGGTCGTACGCGATGAGCACTTTCTTCTGGCCCTTCGCGGGGATCGGATAGCATTTCGGTTACGCCTCCATGAGCGGTGGTGACGGCGCGGTGACACGTTCGGATATCATTCCGGGCGCGGTGAACGCCGAGCGCAGCCGGATCGCCTCCCTCGACGTCGTGCGCGGCGCGGTGATGGTGCTGATGGCCATCGACCACGTGCGCGTCTATGCCGGTGTGCCGGCCGGCGGGCCGGATCCGGCGGTCTTCTTCACGCGCTGGGTCACCCACTTCTGCGCGCCGGTCTTCATCTTCCTGGCCGGGACCTCGGCGTATCTCTACGGGCAAAAAGTCGAGTCGCGCGCGAAGCTGGCGAAGTTCCTCCTCACCCGCGGCCTCTGGCTCGTGCTCCTCGAGCTGACCCTCCTCCGCTTCGGCTGGACCTTCAACTTCGACTACGCGCACTTCACCTTCGCCGGCGTGATCTGGGTCATCGGCTGGTCGATGGTCATCCTGGCCGGGCTGGTGTTCCTCCCCACGGCCGCGATCGCGGTCCTCGGCGTGGCTGTCATCGTGGGGCACAACGCCCTGCCGATGAGCGAGTCGCCGTCGCCGCTGATGAGGATTCTCCATGACGGCTGGAGCTTCGAGGCCGGCCCGTTCAATGTGGTCGTGCTCTACACCCTCATCCCGTGGGCCGGCGTGATGGCGGCCGGCTACGCGTACGGAGCGCTGACGCGGCACGAGCGCTTCCGGCGCGCTTCTCTCGACCTCGGCTTCGTGGCCATCGTGGCCTTCTTCATCCTGCGCCTGACCAACGCCTACGGCGATCCCCGTCCCTGGGAAGGGGGCGTGCTGCAGTTCCTGAACACGGCAAAGTACCCCGCCTCGCTGCTCTTCCTGCTGATGACCCTCGGGCCGATGTTCCTCGCCATCGGGTTGCTGCGGAACGGCCCCGCGTGGCTGGCCGTCTTCGGACGCGTCCCCTTCTTCTACTACGTCCTGCACATCCCGCTCATCCACGGCATCGCCGTGCTGATCTCGCTCGTGCGCACGCCGGAGAGCACGGGCTGGCTCTTCGCCAACCATCCCATGTTCCCGCCCGACGTCCCGCCCGGCTATCGCTGGAGCCTTTTCCTGCTCTACCTCGTCACCGCGCTGGTCGTCTGGGCGCTCTACTTCCCCTGCCGCTGGTACGCGCGGGTCAAGGCGGAGCGGCCGCGCGCGTGGATGCGGTTCGTGTGACTTTGGTTGCTGGTTGCTGGTTGCTGGTTCGTGGTGGTGTCTGGCGAAAATGCCGTGGCGCGTGTTGAATCCATCCACCACCACGAACCAGCAACCAGCAACCAGCAACCAAAGTCACAGCCGCAGATTGTTCTCCACCACGTACCGGATCAGATCCGCGTTCGTGCTCATGGTCATCTTCTCCAGCAGCCGGGCGCGATAGGTGCTCACGCTCTTCACGCTGAGCGAGAGCTGGGCGGCGATCTCCTTGAGGCTCTTCCCCGCGCCGATGAGCTGCAGCACTTCCAGCTCGCGCTCCGACAGCGCGTGGTGCGGCGCCTGCGCCGCCGGCGACGCGTAGGCGAAGGCGATCTTCTCCGCCAGCGCCGGCGTCATGTACCGGCCGCCGCGCGTGACCTTCTGGATCGCGGCGATCAGCTCCTCGGGCGCGCTCTCCTTCGTCAGGTAGCCCGAGGCGCCGTTGCGCAGGGCGCGCAGCGCGTATTCATCCTCGCTGTGCATGCTCAGCACGAGCACCGGCACGTCGCGCCGCTCGTGCTTCAGCTCCGTGAGGAGCTGGAAGCCGCTGCGGTCCGGGAGCGAGAGGTCGAGGATGACCACGTCCCAGTGCGCCTCGCGGGCGAGCTGGATGGCCGCTGCCGCCGTCGCGGCCTCGCCGATCTTCACCTGCCGGTCGTACTGCAGAAGGATCTGCTTCACGCCCTGACGGAAGATGGCGTGATCGTCAATGCACAGGATGCGCATGTTCGGCCTCTGGTTTGGTCAGCGGGAGCGTGGCGATGACCATCGTACCTTCGCCGGGAGGGCTGTCAATCGTCACGCTGCCGCCGAGGAGCTCGGCCCGTTCGCGAATGCCGATCAGGCCGAGGGATTTGGGATCTTTTGCCTTCTCGCGGGACATGCCCCGCCCGTTGTCCTGGATCTTCAGCACCGCGGCGCCGCCGGCAATGACCAGCGAGATCTCCACGGTGGTGGCGTTGGCGTGGCGGACCACGTTGGCCAGCGCCTCCTGCGCGATGCGGTAGAGCGTGGCCCCGGTGAGCATGTCCAGCATCTCGATCTCCGGCTCCTCGGCGACGGTGAGGGTGGTCTGGATGCCGCTGCTCTCGCGGAGGCGGCGCAGTTGCTGTTCGAGCGCGGCCGTGATGCCGAGATCGTCGAGGATGGCCGGGCGGAGATCGGCGGCGATGCGGCGGACCAGCTCCACGATGTCGTCGATGGTGTGTGCGATCGCGCCCAGCGAGTCGCGCAGCTCGCGATGGCGGGAGCCGAGCTGCTGCAGGTCGATCTTCGTGGCCGTCAGCGCCTGCCCCAGCTCGTCGTGGACCTCGCGGGCGATGCGCACGCGCTCCTGCTCCTGGACCGAGAGCAGGCGTTTCGACAACTGGCGCAGCGACGCGTCGCGCTCGGCGATCCTCGCCGCCATCTCGTTGAACGTGGCCGCCAGTTGTCCGATCTCGTCGCCGCGGCCGTCCGGCACGCGATGCCCCAGCTCCCCCGCCGCGAGCCGTTGCGCGCCGGCCGTGACTTCGCGGAGCGGCCGCGTGAGCAGGTTGCTGACCACCATGGCCGCCGCCAGGCCGGCGGCGAGGATGAACGCGCTGAGGAGGCCGATGGCCACGCGCATCTCCGCCAGCTCGCGGTTCAGCCGCGCCAGCGACATGCCGATGTGGAGCCGCGCCAGCTCGCGCGTGCCGTCGCGGATCGGCGTCATGACCTCGTACAGCGCCCCGTCCGGCGACACGCCGCGGCCGCCCGTGGCACGCTCGGGATGCACGCTGGCCAGCGTCCTGCCGCCCGGATCGATGACCAGGACGTAGGCCACGTCCTTGTCGCGGCGCGTGCCGCTGAGGGCCTCGTCCAGCGCCCCGAGGTCGCGGAAGTAGATGGCCGGGTGGATGGTGAAGGCCGTGAGCTGCCCCAGCGTCTCGGCCTTGTGCGAGATCAAGGCGATGGCTTCCTCTTCCAGCTTCCTCGGGAGGTAAAGATAGATCGCGGCGGCAATCACGAGGATCAGCGCGCTCATGGTCAGCGCGAGCCGGATGCGGAACGAGAGCGCTTTCATGGAGTCACCGCGATCACCTTCACGCCATCACCAGGCAGCGTCTCCTTTCCTACGTATCCGATGGCCTCGGAGTTAGTCATCACGAACTTCAGGACCGCCGCGTCGGACCGCAGCTCGCGCGGCGGCACGGCGCGGCCGGAAAAGATCAGCCGCTGCCAGTAGCGTGTTACGTAAGAAACGCTCTTCCCATGCACCGCGCGCGAGAACTGTTCGCGGATTCGTGTCGTCGCCGGCTGGTTGACCGCCACGATTTCCCGGCCGTCCCGCCAGCTCCGGGTGCGCTTCATGTAAATCGCCGACAGCTCCGCGCGGCTCATCGAGACGATCGGGTTGGACGGATGCACCACGACCCGGAACGGAAGCTCCTCCGCGCGCACGCCGGCCGCAGACAGGCCAGCCATCATCAGTAGGACGAGCGCGCGGAGCATTCGGCGTCACAGTATTAGAAACTGGCGACGACACTGGCAATCACATATCGGGTCTCGGCTGGTTCTCCATAAAGGTTCTCGGGCATGTCCTCGCGCATCAGCCCCTCGTTGGTGTGCCCCTCGAGCTTGAAGACGATCGAGGGATGAATGGCGTAATTGACGGTCACGCCGAGGTCCTCGCTGAGGGTAGCGTTGGCCATGTGATCGCCGGCGGGCATGGTGATGCGCGCCACGGCGCCGCGGACGTGAATGCTGACGCGCCGAGTCACTTCATATCCCGCCTGCGCGTACCAGGCGCGATAGCGCCCCCACTGATCGAGATTGCCGCTCATGTATTCGGAGGCCAGCCGCCAGCGGTCGAGGTCCGCCTCCACGGAGGCGTGCAGCATGACGTAGTCGGCGGCGACGCCCTCGGGCGGCTCGACGTCGCAGCGATAGGCCCCCGCTCCGACGCGGACGCCGGACAGCGGCGTGTTGGCCCACACCTGCCCGCCCCACGCGTTGCGGGCGTCGGACTGCTCTCCCTCGAGGCCGTAGTCGACCTTCCACTGGCCGAAGTAGCCGTCGACATCGAAGGTCCACCCGCCCGGCCCCCCGAGCTCGAGCGAGCCGAGGACGCCTTCCAGAGTCTTGCTCGAGTAGCGCCGGTCGTAGAACTCGTTCGGCGGCCGGAAGAACGGCGACCCGCCGCCCGGACCGCCGGCCTCGTTGAAGATCCCGAGGGGGAGAGGAATCCGCCCGGCCTTCAGCGTGAGCCGGTCAGAGAAGTTGCGCTGATAGAAGGCCCAGTCGAGCTCCACGTCGTCGTGCTCGCGCGGGCTGTCCCCCATCCGCTCCTGCCGCAACTGCAGCACGAAGGTGTTCTTGCGGTCCTGGTCGTACCGGAACTGCAACGCCAGGTCGCGATAGTCGGTCGTCCCGTCGGTGGGGATGCCGAGAATCTCATGTTCGTCACTGACCGCATACGCCTGGCTGATGTACCCGTGCAGGGAGAACTTCGACAACCACTCCGGCACCTGCCCGTGGGCGTTCCCCGCGAGCAGGCCGAGCACGGCGATCAGCGCGAATGGACGCATTCAAGGTGCATGTTAGTGCCACTCGCCCGCCAGCGGTATGCCCCCTGCCCACCCACCCGACGCATGGCTTCCCAACTTCCTACAGGAATGCCCCTAACGCCCATCTCATCTAAACGTAGTGGTCCGGCGCGTGGCGCCGCAGGGACAGAGGTCGTTGCGGCCGAGCAGCGGACTCCGCGCACTCACGACAGCTCCTTGAACGTGAGAGCGATTTCTTCGTCGCTCTCGTCCCTCACCCCGGAACGCCACCCCTGCGGCTGGCGAAGATCGGCGAAATCGATTTCCCGGAACAAAGGGGAAGGCGCGGCGCTTCAGCGCCGCGCCCTCACGCGGATCTCATCTAAAAGTAGTGGTCTCGCGGTGTGCCGTCGTAGCGGCCGGTGCGCATGCAGCACTTCTTGAAACCGGCGCGTGGAGCCGCAGGGGCAGAGGTCGTTGCGGCCGAGCTTTTCGAGCAGTTCTTTGTCGCCGTGCACGATCCGCTCGCCGCGCTTGACGCGCGTCTCGGACGGATAGCCTTTCCGGCGCTTGCTGCTCACTTCAAAAGGAGTGGTCCTCGGTGTGTCTTCGCATGGTCGTATCCTCCCGGGTTGAAATGGAGGCGGCAGTTTACGACATCGCGCTAGCGTCGATGCCACACGCGGACGCGATTCTCCTCCACGATCCAGAGGTGTCCGTCCAGCGGTTCGGTATCGAGCAGCGGCACGACCGCCCGGAAGACTGACACCACTTCTGCTTTCGACTGGCTCCGGACTCGAAGGACGATGATGCCGGGGTATTCCTCCGGAGGAAACGCGGTGATGTCGGAGAAATCAAGATCGAGCGTGACGATCGCGCGCCGTTCCTCTCTGCATCGCGCAGCAAGATCGCGATCAGGGCGACCGTTCAGCGTCTGCTCGCGGGCCGTGCAGGCATCATGACCGCTGTCGCGGAGCAGTACCGCGAGCGCATCGGGAAGATTTTCATCGACCTTGAATCGCATCAGGCCGTTCTGGGGATCGGCACCATCCGCTCGTGCGCAAGCTCCGCGGCATACGCGATTGCGGCATGCACATCCTCGACTTCCAGCGTCGGATACTCCCTCACGATTTCCTCGGGCGTGAGTCCGGCCGCCAGGTTGTCGAGGACGACTGAGACAAAAATACGCGTCCCGCGAATGCAGACCTTTCCGTGACAAATCTCCGGATCCGAAGCCAGCCTGTCTCTCCAGCTCACGTTTCTTCCCTTCCTCTCAGTGCGACGAAGCCCGTCCATTCATCCCGCCTCCCCCACCAGCCAGTCATAGTAGCCGGTGATGCCGTTGAAGACGTACTGCACGGCCAGGGCGGCGAGGATGATGCCGAGGACGCGGGGAAGATGGCCACGTCCTCCGCCGCGCCGGCAGGCTCGGGCTGCGGCGGGGGCGGTGGCCGAACAGCATCGGCAGGGCGATGAGGAAGAGCAGGATGCCGCCGCTGACGGCGAACGCGGTGATGGTGTATTGCAGCAGCGTCTCATCCACCCGGTTAAAGTGTCCTCGTGCGCCTGTTCCTCGCCGCCGCGTTGTTCGTCCCCGCCGTGCTGCTGCTCGATGGTCCCGGCCTCGTGCGGCAGTCGGCGCTCGGCGCGGCCACGGCGTTGTTCCTCGCGCTGCTGATCCGCCGCGTCGACGGAAAGCAGGTCGCGATGGCCATCGTCATCGCCACGGCCGGCGAAATGGTGCTGTCCCTCGGGTGGGGGTTGTACGAGTACCGCCACGCGGCCATTCCGCTGTACGTGCCGTTCGGACACGGCGTCTTCTACGCGCTCGCGGCCATCGCGGCGCCGCGGTTGCGCGAGCTCGAGCAGCGCATCGTCCGCGGCACGTTGCTCGCCGGCAGCGTCCTCGCCGCCGTCAGCTACTTCGCCATGCAGGATGAATGGGGGCTGCTCTGGTGGATCGCCGCCGCCGCGCTGATCGCGCGCTCGCGCAACGCGCTGCTGCTCTCGATCTGCTTCGCCATGACTGTCCTCCTGGAATGGCTCGGCACGGGCCTCGGCAACTGGCGCTGGGCGGCGGAAGTGCCGGGCCTCGGGCTGCACTCCGCCAATCCGCCGAGCGGCGTGGGGATCCTGTACGTGATTCTCGACACGCTGACCCTCGCCGTCGCCCGCGCCACTCAGGGCCGCACGGCGCGGCGCTTGAGCGGCGTGGCGCCGGCGACAGAGTAAGCGCCGGTCCCCGCCTCGTTCCATGCACGGATGCGGAACGCGTAGCGCGAGCCGGTGGTGAGCGGCAGCCGGAACGTCCGCGCGTCGCGCGGACGCACCGCGATCTCGATCCAGGGACCGTCGTCGAGGCGCGCCTCCAGACAGAAGCCGTCGACCGGCTGGGGCGGGGCCTCCCACGTCAGGATGTCGCCCTGCACGGTGAGCCGCGGGGCGGCGGGCCTCGGGGGCAGCGGCGCGCCGCCGATCACGCGGAACGTCACCCGCAGCGTATTCTCGAACGGCGCGGGCTCCAGCTGCGACGATTCGACGTAGGCCAGATCGCCGTTGGGCAGCGGGGCGATGCGGCCGCTCTCATAGCCGCGGTCGGGATTCGCACTGACGGTGAGTGGTGTCGTGCGCGAGCCGTCGTGGCGGAGGAACGCGAGGGAATTCGACTCCCACGCCTTGTTCCAGAGAATCGCCGCGGCGCCGGGGACCGCTTCGATGGAGATCTCATTGGCGCGCTCGCCCGCGGCGATCGTGACCGTCTTCGGGTTGGCCGGACCCGACTCGGCGATCTGCGCGGCCATGATTCCCGGCGTGCCGTTCCAGGCGATGACGTACTGCCGGCCGTCCCACCCCGCCGCCAGCGTGGAGAGCGCCTGGTCGTCGGCGGCCAGGCGGAGCGGCGTCGTGTCGATCAGATTGAGATTGCGGTCGACCCGCACCACCGACAGCCCCGCGATGTGCGGATAGTGATTCATGTAAACGGTGTCGATGCGCACGGCGATCAGCCCTCCGTCGCCGCCGGCCGCCAAAATACCGCTCTGGGGGAAGATCGAGGGCAGCGTGCCTGTCGAGCCGAGCGTCCCGTCCGCCGTCATGCGCGTGACCGCACGGTCGCCGTGGAGGAGCAGATACTCGCGGCCGTTCCACAGCAGGTGCGACGCGAAGAAAGGCAGCGAGAACGGTTCGCCCACCGGCTGCCCGTCGCCGTCGAGCCGGCGCAGGACGGGACCGGCCTCGCCGGAGGTGTAGAGCATGAACTGCTGGCCGTCGCCAGCGAGTATCACGTGCACCCCCTCCTCATAGCAGTAAAAGCAGTCGCGCGGCGCGCTGGAGAGGATGGCCCGCTCGCTCCAGTCGCCGTTCAGCGTGCGGAAGCCGGTGTACAGCGTCGTCTTGCCGTCCCCCGTCTCCTGCCAGACCACGAGCGTGCCGCGCGCGGAGGACTCGATGGCGGAGAGCGTCTGCCGCGTGGCGGTGAAGGAAGCCGGGACGGAGGTGGCCGTGTCGAACGGGATCGGGCCGACGTGGATCGTGTCGACGAAGCGGCCGAAGGTCCACGCCGCGAGCACGCGGTCGCCGATGGCGGCGAGGGACGACTCCACGGCCGGCCGCGCCTCGCGCCGCTCGATCGCGCGCGCCGAGGAGTCGAGCTGCACGACCTGCAGCGTGGCCGCCTCCTCCAGATGGACGTCGCGCATGTACGCGATCACCCACCTCGTGCCGTTCCAGACCACCGTGGGGCTCGTGTGGAACGGCGGGTCGAGCTCCACGGGAGGGCCGGCCGTGCCGGCGTCGATCAGCCGCGAGACCGCGGGCGAGCACGGCCCGTTCTCGCCGCAGGCGGCCACGCCGAGGTAGCGGCGGCCGTCGCTGGCGATGGCCACGCCGGTGCCGTGCGTGGCGAAGACGCTCGTCGACTGGAGCCGCCCGTTCGCGTCGAAGATGAGCAGGGCGGGATCGAACGCCTTCGGCACGAGCGCGGCGAACGAGTCGCCGTTGCTCGCCAGCGCGGCGCGTCCGTCGGGCGTGATGCCGAGCGGGCGCGGCTGCGCTTCCGCCGGCAGGCCGTCGGGCGTGAGCAGGAACACGTGCAGTTGGACGTCCTGGGTGAGGACCACCGGTCCCGCGAACAGCATCAGGACGTGCCGGCCGTTGAAGGCGATGCGCGGCCGGTATCCCTCGGCGAGGTGGAACGGCCCGCCGCGCGGCTCGCCCGTCGCGTCGAGCAGCCAGGCGGCCAGCCCCTGACTTCCCCGCGACACGAGCAGGAAGTGCGTGCCGGTCCAGAGCGCGTCGTACGAGCCGTCGAAGCCGTCGGCGGCGGCGACGAAGCGGCTCATGCCGAAGCGGCCGTTGACGTGGCGGGAGACGCGAATGCCCCCTTCGCCTTTCCAGAAGAGGACCGGATCGCGGCCGTTGGAGAGCAGCAGCGGCTGCTGTCCGCGCGCGGTTCCGTAGCGCGTGGCGGTGAGCGGAAAGGCGTCACCGAGGTGAGAAGGCTGGGCGAACGCAACGAAGGCGAGGAGGACGACGACCGCAAGCCTGCAGACCCGGGCGCGCATACCAAATAATACGGACAGCCCGCGCGCGGCGTCCAATGCGGGTTCCATCCGGCGTGACCTGCGTCACAAAAGCTCCGCCCTGGCAGGCGTATCCGTATTCCATGCTGTTGCCGGCGGCGCCCCCCGCGTCCGCGCTCCGTCTGCTCATCGTCGAAGACGATCTTTCTTCCGCGCGCTCGCTGCGGGAGCTGCTCGAGCATTCCGACGATCCACGCTTCGCCATCCGGCACGTGACCAGCGCGGCCGCGGCGGTGGAAGCGGTCCGCCTCGGCGGGATCGACGTGGTCATGCTCGACCTCGGCCTGCCCGACGCCACGGACCTGCAGGCGCTGGTGCGGCTCGAGGCCTCCGTGCACGAGATTCCGGTCATCGTCGTCACCGGCCGCGGCGACGCGTCGCAGGCCACCGACGCGCTGCACTTCGGCGCCGAGGACTATCTCCATAAGGGCGAGATCGCGTTCGACACCCTGATCCGCTCGATCCGCTACGCCGTCGAGCGGCATCGCGGCGTGCGCGACCTGGCCCGCGTGAAACGGGAGCTCGAGAGCGCCAACCGCGACCTGGAGCGGCTGACGCTGATCGACCCGCTCACCGAGCTCCTCAACCGCCGCGGCCTGCAGCAGGTGCTCTCGCGCGAGGTGCAGCACCTGACGCGCGGCGCCACCGGCAGCGCGGTGCTGGTGCTCGACCTCGATGATTTCAAGCAGATCAACGACAGCCTCGGCCACGCCGCCGGCGACGTGGTGCTGCAGGAAGTGGGGCGGCGCCTGCGCACCTCCATCCGCGGGATCGACTACGCCGGGCGGGTCGGCGGCGACGAGTTCATGCTCATCCTCCCCGGGACCGATCCCTCCGAGGTCGTGCGCGTCGCGGAGCGCATCCGCCTGGCCGTGGCCACGGCCATCATCCAGCACAGCACCGGGCCGATCACGCTCACGGCGTCGATCGCGACCCTGCTCCTGACCAGCGACATGCCCGCCGTCGACCAGCTCCTGGCGCGCGCGCACCTGCTCCTCGACCGCGCCAAGCGCCACGGGAAGAACCGCGTCGTCTTCCAGTCGAGCGAGTTCGACGACACCGACCAGCGCCACCGCGCGCAGACGGACATGTGCATGCATCTCGCGCGCGGCCGGCACATCGTCACGGTCAAGCAGCCGATCTATGACCTGCGCGACGAGAGCCCGATCGGCTACGAGTTCCTGAGCCGCTATTCGAACGGCATGTTCGAGACGCCGGAGAATTTCTTCCGCGCCTGCTCGGAGCGGAACATCCTGACGCTCGTCGACCACGCCTGCCTCCGCTCGGCGGTGAGCGCGGCGATGGAGCTGCCGCCCTACGCGCGCTTTCACCTGAACGTCTTCCCGACGACGCTGCTGGCGGTGCCGGTCGAGCATCTGCTGGACCTCTTCCCGCAACCGGTGCCCGCGGGCACGTTCTGCCTGGAGATCAGCGAGCAGCAGATCATTGGCGATCCGTCGTATCTGCTGCCGGCGGTGCAGGCGCTGCGCGCGGCCGGGCTGCTGATCGCGATCGATGACGTGGGCTTCGGCAGCAGCTGCCTGGAAAGCCTGATCCTGCTGCAGCCGGAGATCGTGAAGATCGACAAGCGCTGCGTGATCGGCGTGGACGGCGACCCGGCCCGGATCGCGCAGTTGCGGCGTTACGTGCAGGTGGCGCGCACGCTCGGCAGCACCGTCGTGGCCGAGGGAATCGAGACGGCGGCGGAGCTGCAGGTGGTGCGGTCCCTCGGCGTGGAGTACGGGCAGGGCTATCTCTGGGGCAAGCCAGCGTAATGTAGGGCGGGCTTCAGCCCGCCGCCCCCGGGGGTGTCGGGCTGAAGCCCGCCCTACATCACTCCTCTACCGCCCCTCCGATCTCGCGCAGATGGCGGCGGAATGTGAACGACGGATCGTCCGCGCGGCGCGCCACGTATTCCGCGAAATGGAGCTGGTCGTACAGGCTCGTGCCGCGGGCGACGGCGGCAGCCTGCTCCCGTTCGCGCGCGGCGATGGTGGCCGCGGTGTGCAGGACCGGCTCGACGTCCGCCGCGGCGACGAACAGCACGCCGTCCTCGTCGGCGAACACGACGTCGTCCCGCGACACCGGCACGCCGCCGAAGTCGATCTCCGGCGGCTGCGGGCCGGAGTCGAGGCGCCGCGGCCCCACGGCCAGCGTGCCGTAGCTGAAGAGCGGAAAGTCCATGACCCGCAGCTCCGCGGTGTCGCGGTGCAGGCCGAGGATCACGATGCCGGAGAGGCCGGCCGCCTGCGCCTCCAGCGCGGTCAGGTCGCCGACGCATCCCTCGTCGGTGCGCCCCTCGTTGTCGACGACCAGCACGCCGCCGGCGGGCGCGCCGTGAATGGCCTCGATGAAGGCGTCGACGCTGCCGTAGTGCCGCACCGGGACGGCGGGGCCGGCCAGGCGCTGATGCGGCGCCACCGGGCGGATGCCCGCGGGCGCGATGCGCACCGGCAGGCCGAGGCGCATACACGCGTCGGCCACGTGCGGAGTGGTGAGCGAGGCGAAGGCATCAAGCGGCATAAGTCGTCTCGAACACGATCACCGCTTCGTCGCCCACGCGCACCTGCTCGACGTTGCCGTCGCGCACCGTCACCTCCACGCGCGCGATGCCCGGCCGCCCCATGGCCTTCCCCTGCAGCGCCGCGAAGGTGTGCACGCCGTCCCCGGCCAGCACTCCCTCGGTCGCGAGATACGCACCGAGCGGTCCGTTCCCGTTCCCCGTCACCGGATCCTCGGCGATGCCCAGCGCCGGCGCGAACATCCGCGCCTCGGCCAGCACGCCGTCCGTTGACGGCCGCAGCGTGAAGGCGAACACGCCGTTCGCGCCGGCCTGCCGCGTCAGCGTCTCGATGGAGCGCAGGTTCGGCACGATGGAGTCGAGGGCCTCGCTGGACGTCATCGGCACGAGCAGCTTCGGGCTGCCCGTCGACACCGTGCGCGCCGGCAGTTCCTCGTCCAGTTGCGAGAGCTCCACGCCGAGGGCCGTGGCCAGTTGCAGGCGCCACTGCGGCGACAGCCGCGGCCCGAACGTGGGGCGCAACTGGGTCATGACGATGCGGTAGTCGTCGCCGGCGATGACGTCGATGGGAAAGAGGCCGGCCGCGCTGCGCTGCACCACGCGCGAGGTCGGCAGGTCGAGGAGCCGCGAGCGGACGTAGTGCGCGGCGATGGTGGCGTGGCCGCAGATCGGCACCTCCAGCAGCGGCGTGAAGTAGCGGACGAAGACCTCGTGATCGTCCGAGCGCGGCTCGAGGAGGAAGGCAGTCTCGGAGTTGTTCAGCTCCCGGGCGATGGCCTGCATGGTCTCGCTCGACAGCGCGTCGCCGCCGAGGACCACGCCCGCCGCGTTCCCGGTGAAGGGAGTGCGCGTGAACGCGTCGACCTGGAAGAGGCGGATCATCCCGCCACCGCCACGACGTCGATCTCGACGTTCACTCCCGCGCGCAGGCCGGCCTCGATGGTCGTGCGCGCCGGCGGCTCGTCGGCGAAGTAGGTCGCATAGACGGCGTTCATCTCCGGGAAGTCGGCGATGCTGCGCAGGTAGACGCGTGCCTGCACGACGTCCGCGCGCGTGACGCCGGCCGCCTCCAGGATGGCCGTGACGTTGTCGAGCACGCGCGTGGTCTGCTCGGTGATGGAGCCTTCCACGAGCGTGCCCGTGGCCGGATCGATCGGCACCTGGCCCGCGACGTAGAGGAACCCATTGGCGACGATGCCCTGCGAGTACGGACCCAGCGGACGCGGAGCGTTGGGAGTGGAGATGACTTTCTTCATGCCCCGACGATATGCCCGCCGGCCCCCGCGGTGCATGGCAAATCGTGCATGCTAAGATGAGCGCAGGTCATCGTTCATGGCAGGAACGATGGTGCACGCTCATGAACCTCGACGTCCGCAGTCTGCAGCTCGTGCTGGCCATCCATGAGGAGAGCGGGGTGACCCGCGCCAGCGAGCGCCTGAACGTGACGCAGTCGGCGCTCAGCCACCAGCTCCGCGAGCTGGAGGACCGGCTGCGCACGCCGCTCTTCCTCCGCGTGAAGAAGCGGATGGTCATCACCCCCGCCGGCGAGACGGTGGTGCGCCTGGCGCGGCGCGTCCTGCAGGACGTGGCCGCGGCGGAGGAGGAGATCCGCCTGCTGAGCGACGGGACGCGCGGCACGATCCGCCTGAGCACGCAGTGCTACACGTGCTATCACTGGCTGCCGGCCATCCTGCGCAAGTTCGGGAAGCGCTATCCGCACGTGGAAGTGCGCATCGACGTCGGCGCGACGCGCCACGCGCTGCGCGCCCTGCTGGACGGCCGGCTCGACGTAGCGATCATCAACGCGAAACCGGACGACGCGGCGGTGGAGCTCACTCCCCTCTTCGAGGACGAGCTGCTGCTGCTCGTGGCGGAGGAGCACCCGCTGGCCCGCAGCACGTGGGTGCGCCCGGCCCAGCTCGCGGGCGAGCATCTGCTGATGCATACCGCCCCCGAGGAGAACGGCTTCGTGCAGAACGTGCTGAAGCCCGCGGGGATCACGCCGGAGCGCTGGTCGCAGGTGGAGCTGACCGAGGCCATCGTGGAGCTGGTGCGCGCGAACATGGGGGTGGCGGTGATGGCGGACTGGGTGGTCCGCGGCTACGAGCGCCGCGGCATGCGCGCCATCCCCGTGAGCCGCGCCGGCGTGCGCCGCCAGTGGTACGCGGCCACACTGCGCCAGGAGCGCACGCCACCGTACCGGCAGCGGTTCCTGGATGCGCTGCGCGACATGGCCGCGCCGCGCCCTCGGACGGGCTGAAGCCCGTCCTACATCGCCCTCGCCGTGCCCGACACGCGCACCGAGCTTCCCCGCTCGTCCGTGATCTCGGCGCGCAAGCGCGAGCGGCTCCCCATGTCCTCTCCCTGCACGATGTCGATCGTGCCCCCATGGGGCCAGCCGAGGTCGCGCAGATAGCCGGCCAGGGCGGCGGTGGCCGCGCCGGTGGCGGGGTCTTCGTACACGCCGCCGGAGGCGAAGGCGTTGCGGGTGTGGAAGCGCTGCGGGGTCTCGGCCCAGGCCAGGACGATCGTCACCAGCTGCTCGCGGCGCATCAGCGTGCGGCCGGCATCGAGGTCGTAGCGCATCGCCTTCAGCGCCTCGCGCGTCTTCAGGGCGAGCAGCAGATGGTCGGCGCCGCCGTGGATCACCGCGGGCGGAATGCGCGGGTCGAGCTCCTCTTCGCGGTAGCCGAACAGCTCCAGCACCTCGGACACGAGTCGCGGCGGGGCCGCGGCGCTGCGCGTCGGCGGCGACTGCAGGGTCGCTTCCATGACTCCGTCGCTGGCCCGTCCGGCCACGGTGATGCGCGCGTCGTTGAGCTGCAGCGCGAACACGCCGTTGCCCGACCGCCGCGCCAGCGCCGCGCCGAGGGCGATCGTGGCGTGGCCGCAGAACGGCACTTCGGATTCGGGAGAGAAATAGCGCACCCGCCAGCCGTCGGCCGCCGGAGCCGCGAAGGCGGTCTCGGAGAAGCCGACCTCGGCGGCGATGCGCTGCATCTCCGAGGCGTCGGGAAGCGCGTCGGCGATCACCACCCCGGCGGGATTCCCGCCAGTGTCCCCATCGGAAAACGCGGCGATTCTCTGCACGTTCATCTCCCGCAACATACCATTGCACGGACGTGGATCCACTGACGCATGCACTCGCCGGCGCCACCGTGGCCTGGGCCGTGCGCGGCCAGACGAGCGGCCGCCGCGCGCTGCTGGTCGGCGCCGCGGCGGGGCTCCTCCCCGACCTCGATGTCCTGATCCGCAGCGCGAGCGATCCGCTGCTGGCCATCGAGCACCACCGCGGCTTCACGCACTCGCTGCTCTTCGTCCCCGCCGGCGGAGCGCTCACCGCGCTGCTGCTGCGGGGGCGAATCCTGGCCGGCATCCTCGCCTATCTCTCGCACCCGCTCCTCGACGCCGCGACGACGTACGGCACGCAGCTCTTCTGGCCGTTCTCGCGGCTGAGGGTGGGCCTGGACATCATCTCGATCATCGACCCGCTCTTTACTCTGATTGTGCTGGCCGGATGCATCGCCGCGTTCCGCAACCGGCCGCGCCTCGTGTACGCTGCCCTGGCCCTGACGGTGGTCTGGCTGACCCTCGGCTACGTGCAGCGCGAGCGTGCCTTCGCCGCGCAGGCGCGGCTGGCGGCTTCGCGCGGCGAGCGCATCGACCGCGCCGCGGTCTTTCCCACCATCGGCAACACGATCGTCTGGCGCTCGCTCTACGCGACGAACGGCACCGTGCGCATGGACCGCATCCGCGTGCCGTGGCGCGGCGAGGCGGAGTGGGCCCCCGGCCCTGCCCTGCCGCTGGCCCTCGGGTCGGGGCGCGACTTCACCCGCTTCGCCTGGTTCTCCGACGGCTGGGTGGCGCGCCCTCCCGACGACGCGACGCTCATCGGCGACGCGCGCTACTCGCTCTACGCGAACCGCTACGTGCCGGTGTGGGGCATCCGCCTGCAGCCGACGCGCTGGGTGAACCGGAGCCGCGAGCGCAAAGTCTCGGCGGCCGAGGTGTGGCGGGAGATCACCGGCCGCAACTTTCCGTGAGACCTCCCGCCAGCTCCGCTTACTGCGCCAGGACGACGCGCGTGGCGACGTCGCCTTTCGTCCAGACCTGAACGGCCTGTCCCGTCGTCAGCACGGACGTGCCGCTGGCCTCGACGCCGCTGGCCCAGTACACCTGCGTCCCGAAGCCGAGGTTGACGGTGACGGGCTGGCCGCCGCCGGTGGGCGTCACGACCATCGAGCTCCCCTCGAGGGAGGTGATGGTGCCGCGAACGGCAGGATCCGCCGGCGTGGTGGCGCAGGCGGCGGCGAAGACAACGAGGGTGAGCAGAGCAATGGCAGAAATACCGCGTTTCATGAAGAGGAACCTCTCGAGAATGGATTGGTGCCGCACACGCGCCGAGCGGCGCGCACGCCAACCGTATCGCGTGGAATCCTCCTCGCGACGCAACAGAAATGAAAACTCGCTACGTTTCACCAGTCGATCGTCTCGTCCCCCAGGTCGCACGTCACCGGCGCGCCTGCCTTCAGGGTGAACGCGTAGCCCTCCGCCGTCGTCCGCGCGAACAGCGCCGCCAGTGAGTCTTCATCGTCGTCCCACTGCATGTTCCGTTTCTTGAAGTACGCCCGCCGTGTCTCGTCGATCTCGTCCACGCTGTAGGTCAGGATGATGTCGAACTCCGCGTCGGCGCCGCGCGACTCGATGATCCACTCCAGCGTCGCCCGGTCGGGATTGCCGTTCTGACCGTCGCCGGACAGCACGTACATGTCGGCGGTGAGCCGCTGGAAGAAGCCCTTGGTGACGTTGCGGTCGCTGCCGTGATGCGGGACCTTCAGAATGTCGACGAACAGCGGCGGCCCGCCCTCTTCCTGCAGCAGTCCCGCTTTCACCAGTCCCTTGATGATCTTGTCGCCCCGCGCGTCGCCGGTGAAGAGGATCTGTTTCTCACCGAGTGCCGCGATGCAGACGATGCTGGAGAGATTCTTCACGCTCTTGTCCGCATACGCCGCGAGCACCGCCTCGACCGTCAGCCCGTTCTT
Source organism: Thermoanaerobaculia bacterium (assembly GCA_035627015.1). Lineage (GTDB taxonomy): Bacteria > Acidobacteriota > Thermoanaerobaculia > Gp7-AA8 > Gp7-AA8 > QHVT01. Next base: position 27,063 of record DASPMO010000176.1, read on the forward strand.
CGCGATGTAGGCATCGAACTCCTCCTGAAGCGCCTTGATCTCGTCCCACATCGGACCGATGATCCTGACCTTCAGGCCGGCAATCGTCGTCGGATCGGGTGTCTTTTCGAGCGTGATCAGCGTCGGCCGTCCCTGGTTGTCCTGGAATGGACTGTTGAGCGCGGCCGTCTGGTTCTGCTCGAACAGGTACTTGTGATCGTCGCGGACATTGCGCCCGTCGCCGTGTGCCGCGAGCACGAGCGAAACCGCCCACGCATCCTCCAGCGCTTCCTGCGGCGGCTCGTTTTGGCGGCTGATGAACTGCTCCGTCAGCTTGTCGACGAGCTCCGGATTCGGCTTGCCGCCGTCGACGCTCGCCTGCAGCGAGGCCGTCATCTTCTTGTAGTACTTGTCGATCGCGTCGCCGAGGATGTCGTTGAAGACGTTCAGCCAGAGCCGCTTCACGCGCAGCGGGCGGTTCGGGAGCTGGTCTTCCACTTCGCGCTTGAGATCGCGCAGCAGTTCCATGATCCCGATGATGTGATCGCCGTCCATGTGGCTGACCATCACCAGTTCGAGCGCCAGCTGCTGCACGCCGAGGTTGGCCACGATGTCGTCGAGACGCCCGCGCAGCTGCTCGTCGTAGATGCCGCGGGGGCCGCCGTCGATCAACGCGATCCTCGGGTTGTCGCCTGATTTCCAGTGCAGCAGCAGACAGTCGCCTTCCGCGGCGGGCAGGACTTCGAGTGTGAACAGCATCCGTTCTCTCCCTCTTCAGATCGATTGCATGGCGCGCAGGACGTCGACCAGTCCGTGGCCCTGGAAATACTTCTCACGCCCGAGGTCCGTCGCGCTCGCGCAGAGGATCTGTTTGATCCGCGCCGGGTTTCCGATCAACTCGCGGTTGCGCGCGATCAGCATCGCCGCGGCACCGCTGACAAATGGCGCGGCCATGCTCGTCCCATCGAGCTCGTCGTCCGCTCCGCCGCGGATCGGCCCGCGGATCTGCTCGCCCGGCGCGACGAGGTCCGGTTTCACCCGGCCGTCGCCGGTGGGACCGCGGCTCGAGAAATAACTCACCCCGAACATGTGCGGCTTGACCCGGTGCGTCGAGCCGACGGTGATCACCTCGCGCGCGTTTCCGGGATCGGTGATCGAACAGAACACGAAGTTTCCGAAGCCGAGCTCTCGCTCGTTCCAGCCGTGATTTCCCGCCGCCGCCACCACTACGACACCCGCATTGATCAACCGGTCACAGGCCACGCAGACCGGCGTCGCCCCGCACCCGTAATTGCGCACGTCGTGCGGAATGGACATGCTGATGTTCACGCCGTGAATGAGCGGTCCGTTGCTTCCGGCGCGCGCGTTGACGAACTGCACATACTCCAGCGCCGCCAGCACCGCGAACTCCGTGCTCTTGATCAGCCTCGGATGGATCACCCGCAGGTCGTACAGGCTGATGTCCGGACAGACGCCCTGCAGCAGGATCGGCTTCTTCCCGTCGGGACCGAGCTTCTCCGACCGCCAGTCCGCCGCCAGGATGCCGGCGACATGCGTCCCGTGATCCGAAACGAGCTGCAGGCCGTTGTCCGCGTCCTTGATCATGATCAGCGGCTCGATCAGGTTCCAGTCCGGCGGGATCCGTTGTTCCAGTTGCCGCGCGATCAGTTCCAGATTCCGCGTGGCAATCGCCTGGAACGCGGGATCGGGAAGACGGCCGGGAAGCTGTTCCAGCTCCGCGACGGTCTTCGCGATCGCGGCGGCCCGTTCCGGAGTGCCTTCATCATGCGCGATCAGGTCGAAGTTCCGGATCAGGTCGATCTTCGTGAAGTCGAGCGTGGCCTTGATCCGCCTCGGCGGAGGCACGATCGGCCGCCCATGCCGGTCCTTCGCGCCGTGATCGAGGAAGGCCGGATGCGACGTCGCGATCCCCGAGTCGATCATGGCCCAGGTGACATCGCGGCAGGAGACGTCGAAGACCCGCGTCGCCGCATCCGCCTTGATGGTGCAGTTCGCGTCGGTGTTCGCGAGACCGGCCTGGCGGTCGAGGAAAACACGCTGGATCAGTTCCGGCGGATCCTCGACGTCGAGGTGCAGCTGTGCCTTGACCGTTTCCGGCAGATTGTTCCGCAGGGCCATCAGCGCCGGCTCGGTCTCGCGGGACAGCTCCTGGCGCGAAGCCTCGGCGATCGCCTCGGCATTGAGCACGATCCACTCGATGAATTTGTCGGCATCCCCGGGCTTGTTCCGTGGGTCGAGCGCCTGGATCGGCGCGAACGCTCCGGGGTTCGTGCCCGCGAGCTTGAATACCCCGATGAGCGCCGCCAGCGGCGCGGCCTGAATGATGCGCCGGTCGGGACTCATCTCATCTGCGGCCGTAGCCGTGGTCATACCCTCGGCATGCGCCTGCATGCTGCTGCTGCCGCCGCCGAGCTTGTCGACAATCGCGTTCTTGAGCTTCGCCTCCAGGATGTCGCCCGAGCGCGCCACCTTGCGCCGCAACGCGTTGAGCTCCTTCTTGTGCCACCACGTCGTCAGCGGCAGGATGATCTGCAGCAATTCGTCAAAATACACCGTGACCGCCACGAAGTTCTCGAGCGGCGACACGCGTGGACTCTCGCGCGCCGTGTTCTGATTCCACGCACGGTAATCGGTGATCGCCCGATGGAGGCCGTGCCCCAGTACGACCGTCCCCGCCAGCCGCGTCGGTGCGATGAGCACCCGCTGCGGCTCGTCAGGGGCAGCGGCGAACGCGAGCCAGACGTCAGTGACGATGCCGCCATCCTGCGTGTAGCGCTCGAGCGCGTCCTGGTGCGTACGGCCGAGGAGAAAGTACTCGATCAGAAACGGTCGAATGGTCGGCATGGGCGTGAACTCATTGGATGGGAGAGACGCGCCTGCCGTTTTTCTCCGCTACCGCTGCGGAGCTCTGAACCAGATCCAAACGTCGATGAAGCGGCGGGCTTCCGCCCGCCGGCTCTCACTTACCGCGTTACTGCGCGACGACGATCTTGATGACGGACGCGCCGTTGGCCCAGACCTGGACGTCCTGGCCGGGGACCAGCACCGCCGGGCCGCTCGCCTCGACACCGTTGTTCCAGTAGATCTTGCTGCCCCAGCCGACATTGACGGTGACGGGCTGACCGCCATCCGCCGGCGTCACGGAGAGCGCCTTGCCGTTGACCGAGGCAATTTTCCCCGAAACCGTCGGAGCGGACGACGTGCTGGCGCACGCAAAGGCGAAGACGACGAGGGTGAGCAGAGCAATGGCGGGGATCACACGTTTCATGGATCGAACCTCTCAAATTTAATTTGGTGCTGCACACGCGCCGGCAGCGTGCACGGCACTCGTTACTACGCTCGGCGCGCGCAGTCGTTTCGTCGCGAGGCAACAGAAATGAAAACAGGGGGCGGGGCGGGGGCTATCGTTGTGGACGTCTGAACCAGATCCAGCCTTCTCGCCTGCTGGTAATGGGGTCCAGCGGTGCCGCGCATTCACCTCGAACGAAATGCAGCGCGGCGACGGCACACCACAACGCATCGGCAACGTGCGCATTCGCACCGGCGATCGCCGCGGCGTCCAGACCGAGGACATCGGTCGCGGACTGCGGAGCGATGGCGCGCTTCGTTGCGGCCGGGTACACCTCGATCACCCCCGCATCGGACAGTTCGTCCGGCGACCAGAGCAATGGAATCGGGCGACGCGTTTCTTCGCGCAATACCCGCAGGAACTGGTTTGCGGAGTGCGCGGTCCTGGCGATGAGGTTTGTCCCGACTTCGAGCGGTCGCTTCGTCAGCGTTGTCTGAACGAACCGATCGGTGTCGCGAGAGAACATCTCCGACGCGGTCTTCGGAAGACTCTCGCCCGCGGCATGCTCCGCCAGCGCCTGCGCCATCGCCACCGGCCATCCCAACGGCGCATCGATGGCGATCACGCAGGATCCGGGCGCGACAGCCAGCGCATCGGCCATCACGCGCAGCGCCTTTCGCTTCGCGCTGCAACCGGAGAGCGCGACGAGCGACGCCGTGTCGTTCGCATAGTCTACGACGGCGATCCCGCGCTTCGTCTCTTCAGCCGACCAGTCGGCGCCGATCAGGCGGATTGGTGTCATCCGAGGTAACGCTGCTCGTTGTGCCAGATCAAGGCATCGGTCGAGGGACGGTGCTGGACATCCTGTGGAAGGCGAATCGGCGAGCCGTGCAGAGCGTAGTAATCGCGTCCGTTCTCGAACTCCTCTTTGATCCGGCGGCTGACTTCGAAGTGGTAGTCCGGCGTGACCGTGACGTACCCGGCGTCGAAGAGTTTGTGGATGTCGGCACGGAGCAGGATGCCGTTGCTGACCGCATGCTCCTGAACGTCGCGGTACTCGCGGATGTGGGCGGCTTCGAGTGCGGGAAGCGTCTTCTCGTTCGTGACGGCACAACGCCGGCCGTACGTGTCGAGGACGACGACCCTGAAGCTGCGCTGTCCGAGACGCGGACGAACCGCCATGGGTGCTCCGTACCCGCTCACGATCGTTGCGTCGGAGATGACGAAACCACCGTGCTGGCGGCGCGTAGCGCGGGCGCGGCACTCCAGCCAGAGCCGCTCCCCTTCTCCGCTGGTGAGGTCATAGGTCTTCCCCTGCACGGTCGGTCCCTTGAAGTCGTCGGGGACGCGAATCCAGTCGCGGCGATCGAAGAAGACGGGCTGATTCACGAGAATGCACCCGATCCAGAAATCCTGTTTCGGATCGGTGTTCCGGTCGAACCGCGTTCGAATGCGCACGAGCCGCTCGCGCATCTCGCCGTAGGAACGCGCGCCGTTCGCCACTCCATAGACCTGCCACGCCATGGAGACCGGCAACCGTGAAAAGTGCGCGAAGTAGCCGAAGCCGGCGACGGCATTGTGCGGCGCTTTGAGCTTGAAAAAGAGCGGCTCGCCCGGCACGAGCGCGGCAAAGTTCGTCCCCGACCCCGGCTTCCAGAAGTTCACCTCATCGATCGGCGGCTCGATGGCCCGGAGATAGGTGAACCAGTCAAAGTCAGTGTTGGCGACATAGCCGCGCATGCGTGTCTATCGTCGCATGGAGCGCAGAGGTTCAGTCCACGAGGGACGGTTCCGCTGTCACGCGTGCTTGTGGAAAGTTCGTCACGAGCGCCCGTATTACTTCCCCATTGATTCGACACCGCGCAGGTCCGCCCCCCGAAGCGAATCAACTCGTCATCCGCATAAAACCACCGGATGGGATCGAACGCGCGCCCTGTCCAGCACGATTCGCGCGAACCGCTGCGCTGAACGAAACGGCATCGAGCTCGCCATCGGCCGACACAAAGAAGTGATCCCCGCGCTCCGGAACCACATGCAAAATCGGCGTTCTGCCCCGGAATCAATCGACATCGCCGCCTCTGCCGCGGCGTTTGGGAACACGTAACTGACGGCTGCTGCTGCGCCGGGCGAGGAGGTTCCCGTCGAATTCGATGACATCCACCGGGAGCTTCGTTCCGAGTTTGTTGATGAGCTGATCGCCGGCTTCCGTGTAGTGATCGATCAGCGCTCGCTCCACGATCTCCAGGATCGTTTCCACCCGCTGCCCTGGTTTGCAGTTGAACGTGCCGTAGAACAGCATGCGAGGTCCGATCGCGGCTTCATCGATCGCCTGCATGAGCTTCAAGTTATTCAACTGCTGCCTGATTCGCCGGCGCAGGGATGTAGCTTTGCCCACGTACAACACTTCCATCCGCAGGCCGAAGCGTCTCGCGAAGAGGTACACCGCGGGTTCGTCGGGAAGTTCTGCGGGATCGAAGCGCGCGTGCAGCCGCGTCATCGGGAGCGGGAGTCGCAGTGGAGGCTGCCATGTAACAGAGATCTTCATGCTGTTGTTGACGAGTGTCGCGCATCTTCTCCTTTCGCAGGAGTGACCGGAAATGGAGTTTCCCTACCATCGTTGAGGCGGCGCTGTAGCCAACACGCTTCAGCGGGAAGCTGGGCGCGGAGACAGGATGTCACCGTTTGTCGACCGTCTTTCGGAACCGATAGGTGCACTTTGTCCGTCTATACGGATATGACCAGCTTCGGCAGGATGCTTCGCGAGTGCAACCAGGTGGGAGAGCACATGCCCGGCGTCAGCAGCCTCCTCTCCCTCGCCGACGTCGTTCCGGTGGACCGCGTCCGCGCGGGGGAGCAGGTGCGGCGCGAGCGGAGGGTGCGGCGGGCGGCGGCGATGCTCGCCGCGGCCGGGATCGGTGTCTCCTCCCGGAGTCGTCACCGTCCCTCTTCGAGGAGAGTCTGACCGCCCATCGCGGCCTCGCGTGAGAGCGGCGGCGTGGCATGCCGGCCGCTCCTTGCGGCCGCATGACGCCAGCGATCGGGTTGCTCCTCGTCCTCCTCGCGCCGCCGCGTACGTTGTTGCAGGCTTCCGGGGGTGGGTCGGTGTGGCCGGTGGGGATCCACGGTCAGGCCGTGGGGTGGTATCTCCCCGAGCCGCAGCATGGCGTGACCGTCGCGGCGCGGCTGGGGAACGGCGGGGGGCACGCGTACCTCGACGCCTACCTCATGAGAGCCATCGGGCCAGGGACCACCGAGGAGGACGAGATCGCGCGCACGTCGCTCGACCTCCAGTATCCGCACGACGGGTGGGTCGACCTCTTCTCCGGCCTCGACCTCGAGCCGGGCCTGTACTGGCTGATCGTCGGCCGGCCGCGGGAGCGGGCGCACAGCTCCATCAACTGGTTCGTGGCGCAGCCGGGGGAGCTCGTCACCGGGTGCGGGGCGCAGTATGCCGGGTCGCGCTCCTTCACCTTTCACAGCGACGCCGCGGAGTACCTCCCCGCGTCGAAGTTCGCGAAAAAGTACGAGCCCTACTACTTCCAGTTCGAGGTGCGGGTGGAAGGGGAGGACGGGTGTCCTCCCCTTCCCGGGGATCAGGGCGTGGTGACGGTCACGTCGTCGATGTACTCGTTGTTGCCGTAGGCGCTGATGCCCACGAAGCCGAGTTGGACGGTCGTGCCCTTGTAGGCCGTCAGGTCGATGGTGTGCTGCTTCCATCCCGTCGAGCCGTCGTAGCGGTTCACGGCCGCGCCGACGTTCGTCCAGGTCGTGCCGGTCGAGACCTGCACCTGCACCTTGTCGAGGTACGTCGAGTAGCCGGTGTCGTGATACATCCAGAACTTGAGCGTGGCCGTGGCGGCCGTGCCCGGAATGGCGAAGCCGGTGGTGCGGTAGACGCGCGTCTGCGAGCCGCTGGCGGCGTCGTAGGAATTGAACTTCGCCATGCCCGTGCCGCCATGCGGCGCGGTCGTCGGCAGCGTGCCCGAGGTCACGAACGTCCAGTTGCCGGCCGTGCCGGAGAGATCGACGACGGCCCAGCCGGTGCTGCTGTCGAAACCGTTCGAGAAGAGCGTCGAGCTGCTGCTGCACGTGGCGGTGAAGTTCGTGCCGGTCACGTTCGCGCCGCTGATCGTCACCGACGTGCTGGCCGGCGAGAACGTGCAGCCGCTCTTGCTCGGCGTCACCGTGTAGGTGCCGTTGGCGAGGCCGCCGATCGTGTAGTTGTTCGAGGCGTCGCTGGTCGCGCCCTGCGAGCCGGCCGTCACCGTGGCACCGGGAGTGCCGGCGCTGCCGGAGATCGAGTACGTGGCGACGGGCGTCGTCACCGTGCCGGTGATCGTGTAGCCGCCGGCGGCGTAGCCGTAGACGCCGACCCACCAGGTACCCGAGGCGGGATTCGAGGCCGAGCACGTCTCATTGCCGGAAGCCGTGTACGGGCGGCAGATGTACGCGCTCAGCGTCGGCTTGGCGTTGTGCTGCGTGTAGATGTCGACGTCGCCGGTGGCGGCGGTGGTGGCGAAGGTCAGGTTCGTCGCTCCCGCGGGCACGCTGATGAAGTAGTACTTCCAGGCGCCCTGGGCCACGTTCTGCCCCGTCACCGCGACCCCGCTCGTGAGCTGGATGTCGCCGCTGCCGCACGTGGCGGTGAAGTTCGCCGTGACGTTCGCGGAGGTGATCGTGACGGATGACGACGCCGGCGAGAACGTGCAGCCGGACTTCGACGGCGTCACCGTGTACGTGCCGGCGGCGAAGCCCGACATCGAATAGTTGCCCGAGGCGTCGCTCGTCGTCGAGGACGCCCCGGCGGCGACCGTGGCGCCGGAGGTGCCGGCGTTGCCGCTGATGGAGAACGTCGGCGCCGTGCACGTGGCCGTGAAGTTCACGCCGGTGACGTTGGAGGCCGTGATCGTCACGGAGCTCGACGCCGGCGAGAACGTGCAGCCGGACTTCGACGGCGTCACCGTGTACGTCCCGGCGGCCAGGCCGGAGACCGTGTACGCGCTCGAGGCGTCGCTGGTCGCGGAGGCCGTGCCCGCGGTCACGGTCGCACCGCTCGTGCCGGCGCTGCCGGAGATCGAGTACGTCGGGGTCGACGAGGCGGTGATCTTCGCCGTCCAGATCTCTTCCTTGGCGTTGTTGCGGCGGTCAGTCCACGAGGGGAAGAAAGCGTTGCCGTAACCGGAGAGACTGTTGTAGTCGCCGAACTGGTTGCCGGAATCGGCGCCGGAGACCGTCTCGTCGGTCATGGCCGTGGTGACCTTGACCGGTGCTTCCCACGACACGCCGCCGTTGGTGGAGAGCTGGTAGTAGACGTCGACCTTCTTGCGGCCCGGATCGCCGACGGTGTCGTAGTAGATGGCGCCGAGGTTGCCGTTCGTCTCGTCGACGGCGATGAAGGGATTGAACTGGTCGTTGAGACCGCTCTGGTCGTTGATCTTCACGCGCGCGCTCCAGGTGGCGCCGCCGTCGGTGGAGCGGGAGAACCAGATGCGCGTCTTGCAGGTCGAGCTGGTGCTGGCGCCCGGCTCGTTGGAGGCCGTGGTGCAGCCCGTGTTGCCCGAGAGGTCGGCCCACAGCGCGTAGACGTTGTTCGTCGTGCCGGTGCGGTACGTGCCGCCGGAGACGTAGATGAGGATGCGCCGGTTGTTGAAGGCCGGCACGCCGATGTCGTACGAGTCGTAGGTGGTGACGATGCGCACCGGCGCCGCGTAGCTCGCGCCGCCGTTGGTCGACTTGACCATGTAGATGCCGCGCGAGCCGGTGTCGGGCCAGAAGCCGAACACGTCGCCAGTGGAGTTGGTCTTGACGTCGGCGCCGATGGCGGTGCCGGTGGTCTCAGTGCCGCTGACTTTGATCGGCGTGCCCCAGCCGGACGAGGTGCGGCGGTTCATGTACGCCGGCGCGCCGTTGTGCCAGATGACGTAGTTCTGGTCTTTGTAGGCCGACGTGGCGCTGTGGTCGATCCACTGCATCTGCTTGTCGGTCTGGGTCTGGCTCCCGGAGACGGTGCCGTCGAAGACCCACGTGGCGCCGCCGTTGGTGGAGCGGTACGACTGCACTTTGAGCACGTTGCCGTTGATGCCCATGGTGGTCGACCAGGCCGTGCCGTCCGAGGTCCAGTCGACGGTCGGATCGGAGTGGAAGGAGTCGGTCCCGGTGAGCGGCAGGTAGGTCTGCCCCCAGGTCACACCGCCGTCGGAGCTGTAGTACATCCCCTGCTGGCCGGAGCCGGAGATGTTGTTCGAGCCGGCGATGATCTTGCTCGGGTCCCAGTAGTTGACGCGGATGTCGGACTCGCTGCGCGACGAGGTCTGCGCTCCCGAGGTGCGGACGTTCGTGCCGGCGGTGGCGGCGGTGGTGGCCACTTTGAGCGAGTGGTGCTCGATGGACTCGTCATCGCGGTCGCGGAATTCCCGTCCCGGCGGCATGGTGGCCTCGGGGTTTCCCGGCTTGAGGTCCTGGTGGCTGACCATCCACTCGAGGATCTCTTTGAGGACGTGCGGATAGCCGCCGGTCGGGTCGTCGGGGTTGTCGTAGTTGCCCTGCGGATGCCCCTTCTGCCAGTAGACCTTGAGCCACGGCGGGACGACCTGGTCGCCGGCGTCGCGGGCCTTGAGACGGCCAAACTCCTGGTTGGCGCGGATGAGTTTCTCGAGGGCGCTGCCGGGCTTGGCGTGTGCGGCTTTGAGCTGTTCTTCGACGCTCGGGAACTTGGGGACTTTCGCTTGCGGGGGGACGGTGGCGGCGCTGGCGATGCTGACGAAAAAGAGGAGGAGTCCTGTCAAAAGGACAGAGGTTTTCTTCACGTGCTTCCTTCCTGATGCGTACCGATTTGGACGGGGAATCTGCTGCCCCTAGATCAAGAACGATGCCGCACGAAAAGGGCGGAGTTCCGCCCTTCCCGGTAGCTTTACTGACCCTTAAACGGCGAAATCACGGGTCAGGATGTGCGCCGGGGTGCGGGCCTGACCCATGGGGAACGACGAGGGCCTCCGGGCTGGTCGTCTCTCCGAGGAATTACGATGCCCACGTGCTTCGCCGGCTCCGGGATCATCTGGTCGACCTTCCGCGACTGCGGCTGCTCCAAGCGGTGGTCGAAGACGCAATCGCGCTGCGGGCACGCTGCATCTCCTTCGGCCGCACCGCGCTCGAGCCGAAGGCCCGCCTCGGTGCCGGCCCTCACGGCCTGCGCTGCTTCGTGCCCGAGCCCGACCTGCCGCCGGAGCGCAACCCGTTCAAGGAGGCATGAAGAAAAAGGGGACGCCGCGGTGCAGCGTCCCCTCCTTCGTGGCGGCCTGGCGCGCGGGCTATGTGATCGTCTTCAGTTTCTTCGGGTGGACGGCGGGGGATTTCTGCCCGGCCGCAACCACCTTCGGCGCCTCCACCGTCACCGCCAGGATCCGGTAGCCGTTGCGGGAGGGCCGCCGGAGCATCCCCGCCGGCGGCATGCCCTACGGCACCCTGGTGGTCGCGCCGCCGCTGCTGCTCGCGCTGGTGAACGGCAAGCCCGCCAGGCTCGTCGCCCTCGACCTGGCCACGCACCAGGTGCGCTGGGAGCGCACGGCCGAGCGCGAGTGGACGACGATGAAGCCGCTCGCCCACGACGGCGCCGTCATCGCCGGCACGGAGGAGAAGACGCTCTGCGCCTTCGCCCTGGCCGACGGCGCGACCCGCTGGTGCACCCCCGTCCCGCAGATCCCCCGCGGCCTCGGTACCGCCGGCGGGATGCTCTACGTCGGGACGCTGAATGGAAAGGTGCTGGCCTACCGTATCCGTACAGGGGACGGCCGGGGGATTTAGGGAGGTTGCTGGTTGCTGTGTTGCTGGTTCGTGGTGGTGTCTCGCCCGAGGGTGCGGTTGGCATAACGCCACCACGAACCAGCAACCAACAACCAGCAACATCTTGACATTTTGAACCGATCGATCCATATTGATCGTCAATGGCACGCCCCAGAGCATTCGACGAAGAGACCGCCCTCCGCAAGGCCATGGACACCTTCTGGACCAAAGGCTTCGAGGCCACCTCCGTCAGCGACCTGACCGAGGCCATGGGCATCGGGCGGTCGAGCCTCTATGCCGCGTTCGGGGACAAGGACGCGGTGTTCGCGCGGGCCATGGAGCTGTACGTGCGGGAAGTGTCGGCGGAGCGGGTGCGCATCCTGCGCACGGCCGAGTCGGCGCGGCAGGGAGTGCGCGACTTCCTCGCCCATCACATCCGCGTGGCCACCGATCCGCGCACGCCCGCGGGCTGCCTGGTCGTCAACACGGCCCTGGAGATCGACGGCGTGGCGGAAGAGGCGGCGGAGCGGCTGACCTCGCGCTCGAAGATCGCCGACCAGGCCATGCGCGAGCTGCTCGAGCGCGCCCAGGCCGCCGGCGAGCTCGATCGCTCCGTCGACGTCCGGGCCCTGGCCCTGATGCTCGTGGCGGTCTCGTACGGAATCCACGTCATGGCCCGCATGCACCGCGACCGCAAGACCCTGCAGTCGATTGCCGACGCCGCATTGGCGCAGCTCGGCTGAAAAAATTTTGAGCGTTTCTGAACCAATCGGTTCAGAACAACTGGAGGACGTCATGATCGAGAAGACCGCGTTGCTCATCGTCGACCCGTACAACGACTTCATCTCCGAGGGTGGGAAACTCTGGCCGTACGGCAAAGAGGTGGCGGAGCGGATCGGGATGATCCCGAACATGCGCCGGCTGCTGGCGTCGGCGCGCCAGGCGGGGGTGCTGGTGGTGTACGTGCCGCACCGCCAGTTCGAGGAGGGGGACCTGGAGGGGTGGAAGTTCCTCAACCCGTCGCACGCCAGGGCGAAGCACATCCGCCCCTTTCTCCGCGGGAGCTGGGGCGCGGAGCTCCATCCCGACTTTCCCCGCGATGCCGCGGACTTCGTGGTGCAGGAGCACTGGCTGCACAACGGCTTCGTCGGCACGGACCTGGACATGCTCCTCCGCGCGCGCGGCATCGAGCGCCTGGTGCTCTGCGGCATGCGCGCGAACACGTGCGTGGAAGGGACGGCGCGCTACGCGGTCGAGATCGGGTACCACGTCACCATCGCCAGCGACTCCACGGCGGCGTTCCGCTGGGAGGAGTGGCAGGCCACGATGGAGGCGAACGCGCCGACGTTCGCGCACGCCATCGCGAAAGCCGAGGACATCGTGCGGGGGTGGCAGAACGCGTAGCGCGCGCGTTGGCGCGCGGTTGCGCGCGGTTGCTGGTTGCTGTGTTGCTGGTTCGTGGTGGCCTTTCGCGAAACGCGCGCTCCGGCGCGGCAGCACCACGAACCAACGACCAGCAACACAGCAACCGCTTGTCAGCGCGTGATGGGCGTTCCGCGAAACGCACGTTCAGGCGGGCCAGCCCCACGAACCAGCAACCAGCAACCCAGCAACCACCCACTCGACTTTCCGCAGTTCCATCTGTTAAAACCGGCTCCAGGCGGCACAGGAGGAGAGATGCGCATGGCGAAGCTTGTCTGGGCGGTGTTGGTCTCCATTCTCGGTCTGGCCGGGTGCGTCAATCCCGAGCAGCAGGCCACCGGCAGCGGGAGCGGGACGCAGCAGGGGGGCGGCGCGGGCGCGGGCGGGCCCGTGCGCATCGGCTTCTCCATGGACACGCTCAAGGAAGAGCGGTGGCAGCGCGACCGGAGGCTGGTCGAAAAGCGGGCCAGAGAGCTGGGGGCGGTGCTCGACATCCAGGTCGCCAACGGCGACGACGCGGTGCAGACGCGCCAGGCCGACAACATGTTGACCAAAGGCGTCGACGTGCTCATCGTCGCGCCCCACAACGGCGAGATCGCGGCGTCCATCGTCGAGGCCGCGCACCGGCGCGGCGTCCCGGTCATCTCGTACGACCGCCTGATCCGCAACGCCGACGTCGACCTCTACCTCTCCCACCAGCTCGAGCAGGTCGGCGAGATGCAGGCCGGTTACGCGCTCCAGCGGAAGCCGAAAGGGAACTACGTCCTCATCGGCGGCTCCCCGACCGACTACAACGCGCAGCTCCTGCGCCGCGGGCAGATGAAGGTCCTGCAGCCGGCCGTCGACCGCGGCGACATCAAAATCATCTCCCAGCAGTTCGCGCGCGAATGGAAGGCGGAGGAGGCGCTGCGGCTCACCGAAGACGCGCTCACCCGCACGGGCAACAAGATCGATGCCATCGTGGCCTCCAACGACGGCACGGCCGGCGGCGCCATCTCCGCGCTGGAGGCGGCGGGCCTGGTCGGCAAGGTGGTGGTCACCGGCATGGACGCGCAGAAGGATGCCATCCAGCGCATCGTGCGCGGCTCGCAGACCATGACCGTCTGGAAGCCGATCGAGCCGCTGGCCACCAGTGCCGTCGACGCCGCGGTGAAGCTCGCGCGCAAGGAGCCGGTGCAGACCGCCGACAAGATCAACAACGGCAAGATCGACGTGCCGGCCATCCTGCTCGCGCCGGTGGCCGTCGACAAGGCCAACGTCGAGGACACGGTGATCAAGGCCGGCTATCACAAGCGCGAAGAGGTGTACGCGCCGGGGCAGTGATGAGCGATGCCCCGCTGCTGGAAATGCGCGGCATCTCCAAGACCTTTCCGGGGGTGCGCGCGCTCGACGATGTCTCGTTCGACCTCCGCCGCGGCGAGGTACACGCGCTCTGCGGCGAGAACGGCGCCGGCAAGTCGACGCTGATGAAAGTCTGCGCCGCGGTCTACCCGACCGGCATGCACGGCGGGGAGATCCTCATCGACGGCAAGGTGCAGCAGTTCGCCGGCATCCGCGATGCCGAGAGAGCCGGCATCGCCGTCGTGCATCAGGAGCTCTCGCTGGTCCGGGAGATGACCATCGCCGAGAACATCTTCCTCGGCCGCGAGCCGCGCCGCTTCGGCGTGATCCAGCGGGAGGCGCTCTTCAGCCGCGCGCAGCAGGTGCTCGACGACCTGCAGCTCCACCTCGATCCCGCCAAGCCGGCCGGCCATCTCGGAATCGGCCAGCAGCACCTGGTGGAGATCGCCAAGGCGCTCGCGCGCGAGGCGCGCATCCTCATCCTCGACGAGCCGACGGCCGCCCTCACCGACACCGAGGTCGAGATCCTGGTGCGCATCCTCGAGCGCCTGCGCGCGAAGGGCGTGGGGATGGTCTACATCTCCCACAAGCTCGACGAGGTGTTCCGCCTCGCCGACCGGATCACCGTGCTGCGCGACGGGCGGACGGTGAGCACCGACCCCGCGGCCGATCTCGACAAGGCGCAGGTGATCGCGCGCATGGTCGGGCGCGAGATCAAGGACCTCTTCCCGACCGCCGCGCGCACGCCGCGGGACGTCGTCTTCGAGGCCGACGGCGTGACGGTGGAAGACCCGAACGTGCCGGGCAAGCTGCTCGTCCACGACGTCAGCTTCAGCGTGCGCCGCGGCGAGGTCCTCGGCATCGCCGGCCTGGTCGGCGCCGGACGCAGCGAGCTGCTGATGGCGCTCTTCGGCGCGCATCCCGGCCCCTCGCGCGCGCAGATCCGCGTGGAAGGAAAGCCGTTGACGGTCCGCCATCCGAACGACGCCATCGCCCGCGGCGTCGGCTTCGTCACCGAGGACCGGAAGCGGTACGGACTGCTCCTCGACCAGACGCTGACGATGAACATGACCCTGGCCATGCTGCACCTTTCCGGCAGGAAGCTGGTCGACGTGGACGCGGAGACGGCGGCCGGCGAGCGCGCGCGCCGGGACCTGCGCATCAAGGCGCCGTCGGTCTTCGTCAACGCCATGACGCTCTCGGGCGGGAACCAGCAGAAGGTGGTGCTGGCGAAGTGGCTCCTGACCAATCCGAAGGTCCTGTTCCTCGACGAGCCGACGCGCGGCATCGACGTCGGCGCGAAGCAGGAGATCTACACGGAGATCAACCGTCTCGCCGCGCAGGGGCTGGCCATCGTGCTGGTGTCGTCGGAGCTGCCGGAGGTGCTGGCCCTCTCCGACCGCATCCTCGTGCTGCACGAGGGACGGATGACCGGCCAGTTCACGCGCGCCGAGGCGACGCCGGAGAGGGTGATGGCGGCGGCGACGGGACACGGAAAGGCGGCCTGATGACGACCATCTCCGACACCGCCCCACAGCGGCGCGTCTCCTTCACGGCCCTCCGCGCGTACACGATGTTCTTCGCGCTGGTCGTGATCTGGATGTTCTTCCAGTACAAGACGGTCAGCGACCTCTATCCGTACGGGCTGTTTCTCCATCCGCTGAACTTCGCCAACCTGCTCAAGCAGATGTCGGTCACGGGCGTGCTGGCGGTGGGAATGCTGATGGTCATCGTGGCGCGGCAGATCGATCTGTCGATCGGTTCGCTCCTCGGCCTGGCCGGCGGCGTGGCGGCGATGGCGCAGGAGCTGGGGCTGGTGCCGTCGCTGTTCGCCGCGATCGTGATCGGTCTCGCCGTCGGCGCGCTGCAGGGCAGTCTGGTGGCGTGGGGGAACATCCCCGCCTTCATCGTCACCCTCGGCGGGCTGCTCACCTGGCGCGGCGTGATCCTCTACCTCAGCAAAGGAGAGACGATCCCGATCCGCCTGCCGGTGTTCCGCTCCATCGGCGTGTCGCTCGTCCATCCGGCGGTGGGGCTCGCGCTCGCGGCGGTGGCCATCGCGGCCATCGTCTGGGTGACGCTGCGCCGCAACGCCACGCGGCGGCGGCACGGGCTCGCGCCGTCGTCAGCCGCCGCGACGCTCGCGCGCATCGTCCTCCCCTCGGCGCTGGCCGTGCTGTTCGTCTACCACATGAACCTGCAGGGCGGCGTGCCGCTGCCGGTCCTGGTGCTGCTGGTCGTGGCGCTGCTCGGCGCGTTCGTCACGCGCAGCACGACCTTCGGACGCTACCTGTATGCGATCGGCAGCAACCCCGAGGCGGCGCGGCTCTCGGGCATCAGCATCGGCCGGCACATCCTCGGGGCGTTCTGCTTTCTCGGCGCGATGGTGGGCGTCGCCGCGATCCTGCACACCGGCCGCGTGGGAAGCTCGTCGCCCGACGCAGGGTCGCTCATGGAGCTCGACGCCATCGCCGCCTGCGTCATCGGCGGCACGAGTCTGATGGGCGGACGCGGCACGGTGGCGGGCGCGCTCCTCGGCGCGCTGATCATGGCCAGTCTCGACAACGGCATGTCCCTGCTCAGCGTGGAGAACGCCACCCAGTACATCATCAAGGGGGCGGTGCTCGTCGCCGCGGTAGGATTCGACATGGCCGGACGGAGGAAGGGATGAGAAAAACGCTCGCGGTGGCGCTGCTGCTCCTCGTCTCCTGCGCGGCCACGAAGCGGCGCGCCGTGGAGCCGCGCGCGCCGTGGCACCACGAGTGGGCGCGCGGCGCCGTCTTCTACGAGATCTTCGTGCGCAGCTTCGCCGATTCGGACGGCGACGGCGTCGGCGACTTCAACGGCATGACCGCGAAGCTCGACTACCTCGACAGTCTCGGCATCGACGGCATCTGGCTCATGCCGATGTTCGAGTCGACCAGCTATCACGGCTACGACACTACCGACTACGACAACGTCGAGCGCGACTACGGCACGAACGCGGACTTTCAGCGCTTTCTCGACGAGGCCCACAAACGCGACATCCGCGTGATCGTCGATCTCGTGCTCAACCACACCAGCGTCGAGCACCCGTGGTTCGTCGAGTCGGCATCGTCGCCGTCCTCGCCGCGTCGCGACTGGTACGTCTGGCGCGCCACCGATCCGGGGTGGAAGCAGCCGTGGGGCGGCTACGATCCGTCGTGGCACTTCCGCAACGGCGCGTACTACTACGGCGCGTTCTGGAGCGGCATGCCGGACCTCAACTACGACAACGCCGCCGCGAAAGCGGAGATGTTCCGCATCACGCGCTCCTGGCTCGAGCGGGGCGTCAGCGGCTACCGGCTCGACGCCACGCGCTATCTCGTCGAGACCGGTCCGGGCGAGGCGGGACAGGCCGATACAGCGGGCACGCGCCGGGTGCTCGCGGAACTGTCCGCCGAGGTGCGGAAGGTCCGCCCCGACTCGGTGCTGGTCGCGGAGAACACCGTCGACACGGCGAAGCTGGCCACGTACTACGACTCGATGCCGATGAACTTCAACTTTCCGCTGGCGGCGGCGATTGTCGAGGGCGTGAAGAACGGCAGCGCCACCGGCATCGTCCACGTGCTGCGCGACGTGCTGCGGCTCTACCCGCGCGGCGCCATCGACGCACCGTTCCTCACCAATCACGACCAGACGCGCATCGCCACCGTGCTCGGCAACGACGACGGGAAGCTGCGCAGCGCCGCGGCCATCCTGCTCACGCTGCCCGGCATGCCGTTCCTCTACTACGGCGAGGAAGTCGGCCTCGACAACGGCCCTGGGTCGAACGACGAGGCCAAGCGGACGCCGATGCCGTGGAGCGCGGCGGGCGGCTTCACCACCGGCACGCCGTGGCACGCCTACGCGCCGGGCGTGGCCGCGGACAACGTCGCCTCGCAGGCGAACGACCCCGCCTCGCTGCTCTCGCACTACCGGGGCTGGATCGCGGCGCGGAAGGCCACGGGTGCGCTGTCGAAGGGAACCATCGCGCCGCTGGAAGCGCCGGTCTCGGTCCTGGCCTTCGTCCGCGAGAGTGGGGACGAGCGCGTGCTGGTGGTGCACAACCTCGGGCGCTCGCCGTCCGAGGTGGCCCTCCCGGTCGACGCGGCGGGCTTCGAGAACATCCACGGCAACGTCCCCGCGCCGAACGGATCGCGCGGCGCATGGCGCGTGTCGGTTCCCGCCTACGGCAGCGCCGCCTGGCGTTTGCGGTAGGCGGAAACTGTCACGGTCCGGGGAGTTGAAGCCATCCCGCGTTGCCGCGCCGAAACCGGTTACATACGCCTTATACTCCGCGTCGCATCTCCATCTTTCAGCACATCAGCCCCGGCTGTCGATCCACACCAACAGGAGGAGCCATGACGAGGTTGTTGCAATCCCTGCGAACCGGGTTCGCCACATTCCTGTTTCTGGTCGCCGTGAGTGCGTGGGGCCAGAGCACCGCCCGCATCGAGGGCATCGTTACCGACGGAACCGGCAGCTCGCTGCCGGGGGCCACCGTCACCGCCACGCACACCGAGACGAACGTCACGCGCACGGTCGTCACCGACAGTAACGGCGCGTACACCATCACCCCGCTGGCGGTCGGTGACTACCGCGTGCGCTTCGAGCTGAACGGCTTCCGCCCCACCGAGGCACCGGTGGAGCTGACGGTGAACGAAGTCGCGCGCGTCGACGTGAAGCTGGAGCTGGGCGCCCTCACCGACACGCTGACGGTGGTCGCGGCGGCGCCGGTGATCGAGAAGACCACCTCCTTCATCGGCACGGTCATCGAAGAGGAGATGGTCGAGAACCTCCCGCTGAACGGCCGCAACTTCACCCAGCTGGCCACGCTCTCTCCCGGCGTGACGCGCGGCATCCCGGGCAGCAACGCCGCGGGCGGCGGCGCGGGCACGGACTCGGAGACCTTCCGCTATTCCGAGTTCGGCGGCGCGGCGCTGTCGGTCAACGGCCTGCGCGAGCAGTTCAACAACTACATGATCGACGGCGTCGACAACAACGAGACGCTGGTGAACTCGATCGCCTACCTCCCCTCGCCCGAGGCCATCCAGGAGTTCAACGTCATCACCACCAGCGCCCCGGCCGAGTTCGGGCGCGCCGGCGGCGCGGTGCAGAACCTGGTCATCAAGAGCGGCACGAACGATCTGAAGGGCAGCCTGTTCTACTTCCGCCGTCCGGAGAGTCTGGCCGAGCAGCCCGCGTTCGCCACCACCAAGCCCGACTTCAACAACGAAGACTGGGGCCTCACGGTGGGCGGGCCGATCCTGCGCGACCGGCTGTTCTACTTCGGCAGCTACCACGGCCTGCGCAACTCGATTCCGGTGGAGTCGGGGAACTTCGTGACCGTGCCCACCCTGAAGATGCGCGACGGCGACTTCTCGGAGCTCCTCGATCCGAGCCACTGCCTGCTGCGCGACAGCACCGGCACCTGCCGGCCGGTGATCATCTACGACCCGCTCACCGGGAATCCCTTTCCCAACAACGTCATCCCGGCGAACCGCATCAACCCGGTCGGACGCGCCTATCTGAACGCGTTCCCGGCGCCGACCAACGCCAGCATCACCCGCAATTACCTGACCGAGCGCCAGAAGCAGAGCACGTACGACGATTTCGACGCGAAGATCGATTTCACCATCAGCGCCACCGACCAGCTCTTCGCCAGCGGCAGCAGCTGGTCCGATTCGTTCAGCGATCCGGGACGCATCCCGGGATTCCAGGCCGGCTTCGGCGCCGGCACCTCGGAGAACGAAGGCTACACGCTGCGCGTGGGCGAGACGCACCTCTTCTCCAGCGCCCTGATCAACGAATTCCGCGCCGGCTGGACCGACTTCCACTTCGGCTTCCTCCCCGTCGGTTTCGGCACGAACCAGAACGAGGAGCTGGGCATCCCCGGCCCGGGCGGCATCACCACGCCGAACGGCATCTCGCTCATCGGGGGCGGCAACGGCTTCTACATGGAGTACCTCGGCGACTTCGGCCAGTACGTCATCAACCAGCGCACCATCCAGCTCTCCGACGCGGTGACGTGGCTGAACGGCAATCACACGTTCAAGTTCGGCGGCACGGCCATGCGCCGCGAGCTCGCCCAGCAGCGCACGCAGGTCGGCAAGGGCTTCTACTTCTTCCGCGACGCCATCCCCGCGTTCGGCACGCGGCCCGAGCTCGGCTTCAGCGGCTATGAAGTGGCCGACGTGCTGGTGGGCACGACCGAGTTCACCGCCACCGGCATCCCCGGCTACGTGCCGCGCAACGCCATCCACTGGGAGAACGCGCTGTTCGTGCAGGACGACTGGCGCGTCAACCCGAACCTGACCCTGAACCTCGGCCTGCGCTGGGACATCTTCACGCCCTACTACGAGGAAGACGACCAGCTCGCGAACTACGACCCGGTCTCGCAGCGGCTGATCCTCCCCGACCAGAACGGCCGGTCGCGCTCGACGCTCGAAACCGACTGGAACAACTTCGGCCCGCGCCTCGGCTTCAACTATCTGCTGAACGAGAGGACCGCCGTGCGCGGCGGCTACGGCATCTTCTACTCGCTCGACCGCGGCGGCATCGACAACCAGCTCACCGAGAACCCGCCGGCCGTCGTCACCGAGTACCGCTTCGGCACCGCCGCGGGCGCGCGCGTGCGCATCTCCGATCCCATTCCGCTCCCGACGCCGGTCGATGCGAACAACCCGGTGCTGCCGCAGGGCTCGGGGCTGGTCTACATTCCCGAGGACTCGGAGAACACGCAGGTGCAGCAGTGGAGTCTGAGCCTGCAGCGGGAGCTGTTCGCGCGGACGTCGGCCATGGTGGCGTACGTCGGCACGCGCGCGGAAAACCTGTCGGCGCGCATCACCTCGGCCGGCTTCGCCGGCGCGGTGGCCGATCGCCTGACCACGGTCATGTACATCGGCGAGTCGAGCTACGACGCGCTGCAGACGTCGTTCCGCATGTCCGAGTGGCGCGGCCTGTCGCTGCTCGCCGCGTACACGTACAGCCAGGCCACGAACAACACGCCCGGCCTCTTCGCCGGCAACCCCTCGCGCGGCGGCACGGTCACGGACGCGGACTGCATCCGCCCCGACCAGGACTGCAATCTCTCGCTGGACGAAGGTCCGGCCGACTTCGACATCCCGCACCGTTTCACCGTGGCCGGCACGTACCGGCTGCCGTTCATGGCCAACAATCCGCTCCTCGGCGGCTGGGCGGTGAACGCGGTGTACACGGTGCAGTCGGGCACGCCGTTCACGGTCTACTCGGGCTTCGACGGCATTCGCCGCGCCGACCAGACCGGAGATCCGAACGACGGCCCGAAGTCGACGGATCAGTGGTTCGATACCTCGGTGTTCCGCGCCGCTGCGGGCGCGCAGGGAACGGCCCGCCGCAACTCCGTTCGCGGCCCCGGCTTCCGCACGCTCGACCTGTCGCTGTTCAAGACGTTCGGCCTGGCACGCGCCGGCGAGATCGAGCTGCGCGTGGAAGCCTTCAACGTGTTCGACAAGCCGATCTACAGCCAGCCGAACAACGTCGTCGGCGACCCGAACTTCGGCCGCATCACCGGGACGCGGCTGAATACGGAGCGCCAGGTGCAGCTGGCCGTGCGCTACCTGTTCTGAGCTTCGGCGTGGGGCGGGCTGAAGCCCGCCCCACGTCATTCGATGCGGATCTCCACCCTCTCGAACGCATCGCGCAACGTCACCACCACCGTCCCGTCCCGCACCGTCCAGTCGCTCCGCGGCAGCGCCGTGCCCCCCATGCTCACGCGCGACGCCTCCACTCCCCGCACCGCCAGTTGCAGCGCGCGCGGGCGCGGGCGGTAGGAGCCCTCGGGCGCGCCGATCTCGACGATCGTGGCCGCGCCCTCCTTCCGCGCGCGGAAGCGCCGGCGCGCGAAGCCGCCGCGCTCGTAGGCGAAGCCGTCTCCCGCGTCTTCGTAGAACGTGCGCTCCGAGGTGCCCGACGGATAGAGCGTCACCTCCAGCGGCTGTCCCGCCATCTCACCCGTGTGCTGCACCACCGGCTGGCCGAACACGAACGCTCCGCCGCGCACGAAGATCGGAATGGCCTGCATGGTCACCGGCACCGTGATCCCGCGTCCGCCGGTGTAGCGCCGGCCGGTCCAGAAGTCGTACCACTCCCCCTTCGGCAGGTACACGCCGCGCTCGGTGACCCCGGCGCGCAGCACCGGCGCGATCAGCAGGTCCGGACCGAAGAGGAACTGATCGTCCATCCCCCACGTTGCCCCCTCGTCCGGGAACTCGACGAACATCGGCCGCATCGCCGGCACGCCGCTCTCGGCCGCCTCGCGCATGGCCGAGTAGATGTACGGCAGGAGGCGGTAGCGCAGCTCGATCGCCCGGCGGTTGATGGCCTCGTACTCCACGCCGTACGACCACGGCTCCTGGTCGGGGGTGCCGAACGTCGTGTGCGTGCGCATGAACGGGTAGAACACGCCCGCCTGCAGCCACCGCGTGTACAGCTCGGGCGTGGGCGCCTCGGCGAAGCCGCCGATGTCGACGCCGACGAAGGGGAAGCCCGACAGGCCGAGGCCGAGGAGCATGGGGATGCTGGAGCGGAACGCCGTCCAGTCGCTCACGTTGTCGCCGGGCCACAGCGCCGCGTAGCGCTGTCCGCCCGCGAACGACGCGCGAGAGAGGATGAACGGCCGCGCGTCCGGCCGCAGCTTCGAGAGGCCCTCGAACGTGGACCGCGTCATCAGCATTCCGTAGACGTTGTGGATCTCGCGGTGATCCGTCGGCTGCCCCTCGTTGTCGTGGCGGACGTCGAGCGGCATCGTGCCGCTGGCCGTGTCGAATACCGCCGGCTCGTTCATGTCGTTCCAGATGCCGGCCACGCCCTGCTTCACGAAATCGGCGTAGAGGCTCCCCCACCACGCGCGCGCGGCCGGCTTGCTGAAGTCGGGAAATACGCTCGGCACGCCCGGCGGCTTCGACCAGTCGGGCGCGTCGCCGTCTTCCGCCTTCGCCGGCCACACCGGCGCCTGGTAGATCGAGCCGTCCGCGTTCTTCACGAAGTGATCGCCGGCCAGCCCCGTGTCGTACGGCGCGTAGCCGCGCACCGCCGGCGGATGCGGATCGACGATGGTCACGGTGCGGAAGCCCTGCTTCCGCAGGTCGGCGATCATCCTGGCCGGATCGGGGAAGCGTTTCGGATCCCAGGTGAAGGGGCGATAGCGGTCCTGATAGTGGATGTCGAGCCAGATCACGTCGGCCGGGATGCGCCGCTCGCGGAAGTTGTCGGCGATGAAGCGCACGCGGCTCTCCGGGTAATAGCTGTAACGGCACTGGTGATAGCCGAGGGCCCACAGCGGCGGCAGCGGCATGCGGCCGGTCAGCGCGGTGTAGCGCTCGAGCACTTTCTTCGGCTCGGGACCGTAGATGAAGTAGTAGTCGAGCGCTCCTCCTTCCGCGCCGAACGACAGCACGCCCTCGGACTGATGCCCGATGTCGAAGTTGCTGCGGAAGGTGTTGTCGAAGAAGACGCCGTGCGCGACGCCGCCCCTCATGGAGATGTAGAAGGGAACGGAGACGTAGAGCGGGTCGGTGCTCTCGTTGTAACCGAACGTATCGCTGTTCCACATGGTGAAGCTGTAGCCGCCGAGCTTCCACCCGCGCTTGCTCAGCGGACCGTTCTTCTCGCCGAGGCCGTAGATCTGCTCGTCGTCGCGGAGACGCTTGAACACACGGCCGCCGCCGGCGGCGCCGAGGGTCGTGCCGCGCGTGCGGTCGTCCTCGTCGAGCGACTGCCCGCCCGCGGTGGCGAAGGCGACGCGGAACGGCGCGTGCTGAATGGTGACTCGGAGCGCGGAGGTGGAGAGGGTCGAGCGCGCCGACTGAATGTCGAACGTCGCGCCCGCCTCGCCCAGCGCGCGGTTGATGACCGCGTACGAGTGATCGCGCGGCTCGCGCGACGCGGGGGTGACCCGCACCCGGATGACCTCGGGCGAGAGCGCCGTCACCATGGCCACCGCCTCCCCATTCTCGAAGCGCAGCGCGCTCCCCTGCCGCGACGGCCGCGGCATGTCGCCGACGGGCCTCCACTGCGCCAGCAGCGGCAGGGTGACGAGCAGCGTGGAGAGCAGCAGCAACCGGAAGGTCTTACGCATGGGCGGCATTTTATGCGCGCATCGGCTCTCAGTCGTCCTTGTCGTGCGCCATCTCATCGAGCGCCACGGCGATGGCCAGGACCAGCGCGTCGTCCTCCCCTTCCGCGACCTCGATGCCATACGTGTCGGTGAAGGTGAACCAGCGCTTCGACACCTGGCCGATGACGTCGCCGCCGCGGCGGAGGGTGTATTCGTGGTCGAGGATGCTGCCGTCGACGTCGAGGTCTTCACCGCCGGGGATGTCGACCTTGAACTTCTGCCGCAGCGGCGCGAAGAGCGCCTTGGTGATCGTGGCCGCGACCTCGCCGTCGCGCAGCA
Organism: Thermoanaerobaculia bacterium; assembly: GCA_035627015.1. Taxonomy (GTDB): domain Bacteria; phylum Acidobacteriota; class Thermoanaerobaculia; order Gp7-AA8; family Gp7-AA8; genus QHVT01. Next base: position 51,329 of record DASPMO010000176.1, read on the forward strand.
CGTCCATCTTCGAGCGGACGGAGAGGAGTTTCCCGCGGATGGTGGCGACGACGTTCCCCTGCCGGTCCTTCAGCTCGAAGGTCTCGCGCAGGGTCATGACCTTGCCGTCCACCTCGAAGGCGGGATTGCCCGCCGCATCCTCGATCGTGAAGTCCTCGCCGAGGGAGATCAGCTTCTGCCGCATCTTGTATCGAGCCATGGGGAGGGGGTGTAGCACGGGGCGGACCAGCGTTGGAGGTTGCTGGTTGCTAGGTTGCTGGTTCGTGGTGGTTTTTCGCCGAAAGCACCTTCGCGTGGAACACCACCACCAACCAGCAACCAGTAACCAGCAACATCACCGGTCCACCCAGCGCATCGCCTTCTCGTTGTAGCGCGGCCCGGCGATGGCCTCCGGCGCGAGGGCGCGGTCGAGGCGCGCCAGCTCGTCCGCGGCGAGGGTGAGCTGCGTCGCGGCGGCATTCTCCTCGAGATAGCCGCGGCGCTTGGTCCCGGGGATGGGGACGACGTCATCCCCTTTCTGCAGGAGCCAGGCGATGGCGATCTGCGCGGGAGTGGCCGCGTGCGCGGAGGCGATCGTGCGCACCACCGCGGCGGCGCGCATGTTGGCGTCAAAGTTCTCTCCCTGGAAGCGCGGGTCGTTGCGGCGGAAATCCCCTTCCGGATACTCCTCGGCGCGCTTGACGTTGCCCGCCAGGAAGCCGCGGCCGAGGGGACTGAACGGGACCAGGCCGATGCCGAGCTCGCGCAGCAGCGGAATGATGCGCTCCTCGAGGTTGCGCTCCCACAGCGAGTACTCGCTCTGCAGCGCGGCCACGGGATGCACCTTGTGCGCGCGGCGGATGTTCTCCTCCCCCGCCTCGGACAACCCGAACCAGCGCACCTTGCCGGCGCGCACGAGGTCCGAGACCGTCCCGGCCACCTCTTCGATCGGCACCTCCGGATCGACGCGATGCTGGTAGAGGAGATCGATGGTGTCGATGCCGAGGCGCTGGAGCGAGCCGTCCACCGCCGCGCGGATGCGCTCCGGGCGGCTGGTCACGCCGTTCACCTTCCCCTCCTCGATCTTCCAGCCGAACTTCGTGGCGATGACCACGCCGTGACGCCGTCCGCGCAGCGCGCGCCCGAGCAGCTCTTCGTTGTGGAACGGCCCGTAGACCTCGGCCGTGTCGAAGAAGTTGATGCCGAGGTCGATGGCGCGATGGATCGTGGCCACCGACTCCTGCTCGTCCGCCGGCCCGTACGACTGACTCATGCCCATGCAGCCGAGACCGATCGCGGAGACTTCCAGGGGACCGAGGCGGCGGGTGTTCATGGGCGGAGGATATCGCGCGCCCGTATTACCCGTGGAATGAAACCCCTGGCCCTCCTCCTCCTGCTCCTCTCCTTCCCCCTGACGGCACAGCAGCGCAACGAAGTGGCGGTCTCGTTCGGACGCACGGAATTCGAGACCGCCGGCGACACCCCCGCCGTCGGCGCGAGCTACAACCGCTTCTGGACGCGCTACGTCTCCACACGGGCGGGCATCTTCTCCGCGGGGGAAGATCGCAACGCCGACGGGTTTCACGGCGAGACACGCTTCACCACCGTGTACGCCACGGTCGAATATCACCCGTTCCGCGGACGTCTCCTCTCGCCACGCGCGGCCGGCGGGCTGGCCGCGGCGCGGTTCCACGACGAGTTCGCGGGGGTCGGCCAGACCGACTCGCAGGTCCTCGGCATCTTCGGCGCCGGCGTGGACGTGAACCTGACGCGCCGTTTCGCCCTCGGCCTGGAGCTGTCGTACCTCCCCTTCAACCCCGAGCCGCGCGACCGCTTCAGCGCGGCGCTCAATCCGCTCACCACCCTCGCCTCCGCGCGCTTTCGCTGGTGATGTGAGACGATCCGCCCGAAATGCCTTTTTCGAATTTTGGACTGCACCCCGATTTGCTGCGCGGCATCAAGGAGCTCGGCTTCACGCGCCCCACCCCGATTCAGAATGACGCCATCCCGCCGGCCCTGGCCGGCAAGGACATCCTCGCCGCCGCGGCGACGGGGAGCGGCAAGACCGCGGCCTTCCTGCTGCCCATCCTGCACCGGCTGATGGGAAAGAAGCGCGGGAAGACCCGCGCGCTGATCCTCACGCCCACGCGCGAGCTGGCCGCGCAGATCGACGAGCACCTGCGCGACCTGGCCGTGCACACGCCGCTCTCCGGCGCCGCCATCTTCGGCGGCGTGGGGATGGGGCCGCAGGAGCACGCCTTCCGCACCGGCGTGGACGTGCTCGTGGCCACGCCCGGACGCCTGCTCGACCACTTCCAGCACCCGTACGCGAAGCTCGACGGGCTGGAGATCCTCGTCCTCGACGAGGCCGACCGCATGCTGGACATGGGCTTCCTCCCCGACATCCGCCGCGTGCTGCGGCACCTGCCGCAGAAGCGGCAGACGCTCTTCTTCTCGGCCACGCTCCCGCCCCCCATCGTGCAGCTCTCGGGGGAGATGCTGCACAACCCGGCCACGATCTCGATCGAGCGCAAGGCCGCGCCGGCGGTGGGGATCACGCAGTCGGTGTTCCCCGTCCCGCAGGACCTCAAGCTGCTGCTGCTGGACACGCTGCTGTCGCGCGGCGAAATCCAGAACGCGATCGTCTTCACGCGCACCAAGCACCGGGCCAACCGCGTCTTCGAGCAGCTCGAGAAGCGGCGCGTGAGCGTGGCCCGCATCCACGGCAACCGCAGCCAGTTGCAGCGCACCGAGGCGCTGGCGGGCTTCAAGTCGGGCAAGTACCGCATCCTCGTGGCCACGGACATCGCCGCGCGCGGCATCGACGTGGAGGCGCTGTCGCACGTGGTGAACTTCGACGTCCCGAACCTGCCCGAGGACTACATCCACCGCGTCGGCCGCACGGCGCGCGCCGAGCTGACCGGCGACGCCATCACCTTCGTGGCGCCGGACGAGGAGAACGACCTCCGCGCCATCGAGCGCGCCATCGGCAAGCGCCTCCCCCGCGTGACCGTCCCCGACTTCGACTACAAGAGCAGGCCGGCCGAGAAGCTGGAGATCCCGATCCAGGAGCGCATCGCCGCGATCCGCGCCAGGAAAGCGGAAGAGCGCGCGCGGGCCAAGGCGAAGGCGGAGCGGAAAGCGTCCGCCGCGGCACGTCCGGCGCCCGCGCCGAAACCGGCGCCCAGGCCGGCGCCGCAGCGCGGTCCCTCGTCCGGAGCGCCGAAAGCACACGGCCCCGGCGGAGGCCGTCCGCGCCGCGGACGTGGCCGTCCGTGATATGGTGAGACCACGGCCGCGGAACCTTCCGCGGCCCTTCAGTCCTTCTGAACTAAGTCAGGACCTCTGGACTCACCCCTCTTAGCTCCCGGCCGTTTCACGGCCAGCAGGAGTTTCCATGAAAGTTTACGTGGGCAATCTCTCCAAACAAGTCAATGACGCGCGGTTGAACGAGCTCGGCGCGCAGTACGGCGCGCTCGTCTCGGCGAACGTCGCCACCGAGCGCTCGACCGGCGCGTCGAAAGGCTTCGGCTTCCTCGAGTACGGCAACGACGACGAGGCGCGCGCGGCGATCGCCGGCCTGGACGGCCGCGACGTCGAGGGGCAGTCGCTCAAGGTCAACGAGTCACGTCCGCGCCAGCGCTAGGAGGCACTCATGATGATGTGGCTTTCGTTGGCTGGTGTAGTGGCGGCCGGGTTGCTGGGGTGGAATCTCTACGGCCGGTTCGCCTCGGACCGGATCGCGGGCTTGATCGAGAAGCGCCGCACGGGCTCGCGCATGGTGGGCCGCGGCGAGCTGGTGGACGGCAACCGCCACATGGCGGTGGCCCTGGCACTCACCGATTCGACGCTGTTCTACGAGAACTCGGACCTGCAGGCCTCGCTCGATCTGGAGTGGGTCCGCGAGATCGAGTACGACACGGAGCTGGTGACCGGCCAGCACGTGGAGGTGGGACGCGTGCTGCGCCTGCGCAGCTCGAGCCGCACGGTCGAGTTCGTGCTGCCGCAGGAGACCCTGACGCGCTGGCACACCATGCTGCCGCCACGGCAGGCACGCACCGCATAATCTGGAGTGCGGCGGCGCCAGCCGCCGCTCTCTATGCCGCAGCGCCAGCTGCGGCGCGGCGGCTGGCGCCGCCGCACTCCATAGCGCTACCCGCACGCGCCAATCCGTGTCTAATGGAGTGATGCGGAATCGCCGCGCGCTTCTCGTCCTGCTGCTCCTCGTGCCGGCGCTTGCGCTGCTCGCCGAGACGTACCGCGGCAACACGCAGAGCCGGGTCTTCCACCAGTCGAGTTGCCGCTACTACTCGTGCAAGAACTGCACGGCCACGTTCGGCTCCGCGGCCGAGGCGCAAAAGCACGGCTACCGGCCGTGCGGCGTCTGCGCGCCGGGTGACGACGCGCCTCGCGCCAAGGCTGAGGAGACGTACTCCGGGAACACGAATTCGCGAAAGTTCCATCGCGGCTCGTGCCGCTACGCGTCCTGCAAGAACTGCACGGCGAAATTCAGGACGCGGCAGGAGGCGGTCGACGCGGGGTACGTGCCGGGCGGGTGTTGCAGGCCGTAGCGCGGCCCCCCGCCGCAGCTGGCGCTGCGGCATAGAGAGCGGCAGCTGGCGCTGCCGCACTCCAGATCAGCCGGCCAGGACGGTGGCGATGCTGTCCACGAGGGTTGCCGGCTCGACCGGCTTCATCACGTAGGCGTCGAAGACGCTGTCCCGGGACGGCGAGCGCCCGGCGGGGAACGCCGTCACGGCGATGATCTTCAGGCCCGGGTTCTCCTGGCGCAGGCGGCGCGCCAGGACGTAGCCGTCCGTCTGCGGCATGGCGATGTCGGTGAGGACGACGTCCGGGCGCCGCAGCGCGATGGCCTCGAGGGCCAGGGCGGCGGAGCCGACGTCGACGACCTCCGCGCCGGCGCGGCGCAACACGGTGCGAAAGACGCGGCGCCCTTCCTCGTCGTCGTCGACGAGCACGATGCGCGTCCCTTCGAGACGTTGCTCGATGGTCTCGGGCGTCGCCGCCGTGGCGGCCGGCGCCTGCGGCTCGCGCGGCGCGGCCACGGCACCGACCGGCAGAGTGACGGTGAACGTCGCGCCCTGCCCACGCCCCGTGCTCTCCGCGGCCACGGTGCCGCCGTGGGCCTCGGCCAGATAGCGCACGATCGACAGCCCCAGCCCGAGGCCGCCGTGCACGCGCGTGTTCGGACTCTCGGCCTGGCGGAACGCTTCGAAGACGTGCGGCAGGAACGAGGGATCGATCCCCTCGCCGCTGTCGGAGACGACGAACTGCACGTGCGACGAGGTGCGCCGCGCGCTGACCTTCACCTCGCCGTTCCTCGGCGTGAACTTGATGGCATTCGAGAGCAGATTCCAGAGGATCTGCTGCAGGCGCGTGCCGTCGGCGGTGATCGTGCCGAGGCCGGGGGCGAAGGCGGTCAAGATGGTGATCGACTTCGCGTCGGCGCTCGGGCGCACGGTGTCGATGGTGGCCTGCAGGAGGCGCAGCACCTCGACGTTCTCCACGCTCAGGCGCAGCTTGCCGGAGACGATGCGCGAGACGTCGAGCACGTCGTCGATGAGCCGCGACTGCAGTTGCGCGCTGCGTCCGATGGCTACCACGGCCTCGCGGAACGTCTCGTCCTCCGGCGGCAACACGGGCAGCAGCCGCGCCCAGCCGAGGATGGCGGTCATGGGCGTGCGCAGCTCGTGCGAGAGCGTCATCAGGAACTCGTCCTTGGCGCGGTTGGCTTCCTGCGCCACGCGATACGAGGCCTCGGCGCGGCGGCGCTCTTCCTCGGCCAGGAAGCGCGCCTCGCGCTGCTTGAACAACTGCTCCTCGGCGTGCCTGCGCTCGGTCATGTCGCGCGTGACCTTGGCGAAGCCGCGCAGCTCGCGGTGCTCGTCGTACACGGCCGTGATGACGACGTTCGCCCAGAAGCGGGTACCGTCCTTGCGGATGCGCCACCCTTCGTCCTCGACGCTTCCGTCGCGCTTGGCGATCTCCAGCTCCTGGGGCGGCTTCCACAAATCTTCCTCGGGATAGAACGTGGAGAAGTGCTTCCCGATGATCTCCTCCGGCGTGTATTGCTTGATGCGCTGCGCGCCGGCGTTCCAGGTGGCGATGTGTCCCTCGGGATCGAGCATGAAGATGGCGTAGTCCTTCACCGAGCTGACCAGGAGGCGGAACATCTCCTCGCTCTGCCGGAGCTCTTCCTCAGCCTGGCGGCGCTGCGTGAGGTCGCGCGTGACCTTGGTGAACCCGCGCAGCTCGCCATGCTCGTCGCGGACCGCCGTGATGACCACGTTCGCCCAGAAGCGCGTCCCATCCTTGCGGATGCGCCACCCTTCGTCCTCGACGCTCCCCTCGCGTTTGGCGACCTCGAGCTCGTACGCCGGCTTCCACAGGTCGGCCTCGGGATAGAAGGAGGAGAAGTGTTTGCCGATGATCTCCTCGGGAGCGTAGCCCTTGATCCGCTGCGCGCCGGCGTTCCAGGTGACGACGTAGCCCTCGGGATCGAGGAGGAAGATGGCGTAGTCCTTTACCGAGCTGACCAGGAGGCGAAACATCTCCTCGCTGTGGCGGAGGCGCTCCTCGGCCGCGCGCCGCTCGGTGAGGTCGCGCGTGATCTTGGCGAAGCCGATGATGTGGCCGCCATCGTCGCGCAAGGCGGTGATGACCGTGTTCACCCAGAAGCGCTTGCCGTCCTTGCGGATGCGCCACCCTTCGTCGTACACGCGCCCCTCGCGCGCGGCGATCTCCAGCTCGGTCTGCGGCTTGGCCGAGGCGAGATCCTCGGGGCCGTAGAAGCGCGAGAAGTTCGAGCCGATCACCTCCTCGGCGCGATAGCCCATGATGCGCTCCGCCCCGATGTTCCAGGAACGGATCTCGCCGTCAGGGCCGAGGAGGAAGATGGCGTAATCCTCGATCGCATCGATGAGGAATGCAAGATTTTCGGCGGGGAGTCCAAGCTCGGGTCGAGAAGACATCTGTCGGAGTAAGAGTACAACGTTATGTTGTACCTCCAATCATGCTCATGCGTGAATCGCGCCCGCGAGTGCTGCGCTACCATCCGGCCATGCGCGTGTCGCTCGCGATCCTCCTCCTTCTCCTCCTCCTCGCCGGCTGCCGCACCGCCGCGCCGGCGACCTTGTTCGACGCGCTGCGTCCACTCTGCGGCCAGGCCTTCGAAGGGAGGCTGGTGGAGGGAACCGAAGCATCCGACCAGGCCCTCGGGGAACAGCGGCTGGTGATGCACGTGCGGTCGTGCTCGGATTCGGAGATCCGCATCCCCTTCCACGTCGGCGAGAACCGCTCGCGGACGTGGGTGCTGACGCGCACGCGCCTGAAGCACGATCACCGGCACAAGGACGGCTCCGAGGACCGGATCACGCAGTACGGCGGCGACACGCGCACCGGGGACGACGATCTCTCGCTCGACTTCTACGCCGACGCACACACCGCCGCCTTGATTCCGGCCGCGGCCACGAACATCTGGACGATGGCCATCGAGCCGGGGAAGACGTTCACGTACGCGCTGCGGCGCGAGAACCGCCGCTTCCGCGTGGAGTTCGACCTGACGAGACCGGTGGCCGCTCCGCCGGCGCCGTGGGGCTCGCAGTGAACGTGCAGCGCAGCGGCGCGGCGTCGTTCGTCGCGCAGTTCGAGAGCGAAGAGGAACTGCAGGGCGAGCATCGCGACAATCTCTCCCTCGGCGCGCTGCGGCTGCCGGCCTCCGAGCCGGTGCCGCTGCACACGGCCCTCACCGTCACCTTGCGCGGCCCGCACGGCGGCGAGGTGGACGTGCAGGCCACGGTCGTGGCGGTGCTGCCGGACGGCCTGGCGCTGGCCGTCGACGGCGACCCCGAGGAGCGGCTGCGGCGGCTGCTGGCCTCGCCGTCCGCGCAGACGCCGTGGGACCGCATGCGCGCGTTGTCGCAGATGGAGAAGATCCTCCTGGCGGTGAAAGCAGACCGCACCGAGCGCGCGCTGCTGCTGCAGGACAACGATCCGCGCGTGCTCCTCTCGCTGCTGCGCAACCCGCGGCTGACGGTGGACGAGGTGGCGCGCCTGGCGAAGTCTCCGCACCTCACCTTCCAGATCGCGGACGTGATCCTGAAGGCGACGCAGTGGATGTCCAGCCTCGACGTGCGCCTCGGCCTGGTGCACAACCCGAAGACGCCCCAGGCCTTCGCCCTGCGCATCCTCCCCACCCTCCCCGACGCCGAGGTACGCGCCATCGCCCGGGCCGGCACGAGCATGGCGCTCAAGCAGGCGGCGCTGCGGAAGCTGCAGGGGAAGCCGTAGGCGCGTCACCATGCGTACGGGGCTCTACCTTCTGGGTGTCGCGCTGGTGATCGTGGGCGGAAGCCTCTCCTGGGTTTGCCGGAACAGCCTGTTTACCTTCGAGCCGACGCCTCACGAGATCGGCGAGTTCCATGCGGATGCAGGAACGCATTACGCGCTTCGCCTCGTGGTGGAATCCGGCGACCCGCGTCTCAACGCCCATCGGCCCCACGTCAACGTTCAGTTGAATGGCCAGGAGCTTACCGACCTTGCGAATGTGGACGACGCGCGGGAGCTCATCCATCGCCAGGCACGCCGAGCAGGGAAGCGCGGTGCGGCTTGAGCAGCCATTGCCGCGCTGCGGAACTGCGGGGGGAGCCGTAGGCGTTCCGGAAGCGGACCGCTGGCGTCCCGCCGGCTGTCTGTGGCGGCGTCCCGCCGCCACCCACCCGGGCGCAGGCGGGACGCCTGCGCGGACAGCCGGCGAGGACGCCGGCGGTCCGCTTGACTGGCGGCACTCACCGTCCCTCCAGCCGCCACCAGGTAAACCCCGTCCGCCCTTCCGGCACGTTCTGGATCGGGGTGACTACTCCGAGCGTGCCGGCGCGGAGGAAGGCGATGGGGAGGTACTCGCCGGCGGGGTCGTTGAACAGCGGGCCGTTGGGCTCGCGGGGGCGGCGGCTCTCC
>DASPMO010000177.1:0-57549 GCA_035627015.1 Thermoanaerobaculia bacterium
CCACGGTCGTCGACTGGTGCACATCCAACCCCAGGTAGTGAATCGGCTCGTTCTTCATCGCAGCCGCTCCTTTCTGCTTCCGGGGGAGTCGTGCCTCCACGGTAGCAGGTCCGGGCGTGCTTTCAAGATGCGTTAGGCCGATGCTGATGCGCGTTGGTCATCGGAACGATATACTCAGGTCCGATGCGCCTGACCAAGATCTCCGTCCAGAACTACAAGTCGCTGAAGGCGTTCGACTTCGCGCCCGAGGACATGACTGTCGTGGTGGGTGCGAATGCAGCAGGCAAAAGCAATTTCGCTGACTGCATCGACTTCATTTCTGAGGTTTACCGGCACGGCCTCGAAGTTGCGATCGGGCGGAAAGGTGGCTACGAGAACATCGCCTTTCGGAAGATGCGCCGATCCAAACAGCCTGTGCGGGTGAGTCTCATCGCAGAGTTCAACGCCGATGAGATTCGATACTACACCCGCAGACGTAAGAAGCCGGCATCTGGGGAGGTCCGTTTCGAGCACTCGTTCTCATTTATTGCGAAGGGGTATTCCATCCGTGCCGAATTTGAGGTGGCGGACGAGGAGATACGCATCAGCCGACGTACTGAACGCGATTGGGTACACCTCGCCACCATCAGAAGGCGGGACAACTCGTTCTCGATAGATGCGGACGAGAATCAGCGAGCGAACGACAGCGAATTTGATGAGCAATTTACTGTCAAAGATCTGCTCGTATTTCGGCAGCACGGCGAACTCGTTGCCGCCAAAACCGAGCTTCTCATTACGATCCTCGGTCGCTTTCTGCCGCTATACTCCTTCGCGCGCGGCTTGGAGGGTATTCGCGTGTTTCAGATTAGTCCGACCAAATCGCGCGAGTTCGGCGTGCCCACACCGACGCCCGAATTGGGCCGTACTGGCGGCAACCTCCCAGCCGTGATCGATCTAATGCAGAAGAAGCACCGGCAGCAGTGGAAGCTTGTCCTGCAGACGATGCGTAGTATTCTGCCGGATCTATCTGCCATCACGGTAGATTATACGTCCGGTCGTACGCTGGGATTATTCTTCAAGGAGGAGGGAGTTGGCCGACCGTGGAGCGTCGACGAAGTCTCCGATGGAACCCTCCAGACGCTGGCTCTGCTGGTGGCGCTTTTCGATCCGGAATCGACGGCCCTCGTACTAGAAGAGCCGGAGAACTCCGTGCACCCTTGGATCATTCGCCACATCGTAGATGCGTGTCGTGAGGCTTCCGCGCGTAAGCAGATTATGATTACGACGCATTCTCCAATCGTCATTAATGCCGTGCGACCAGATCAGGTTTGGGTCCTCTGGCGCGCAGATGGAGAGTCAAAGATTGCCCGTATGACTGAAATCGATCGAGAGTTCCTGCCGATGTGGGAGCACGGCGAAATTCCTACATTCGACTATATCGATGCCGGCGCGGTGCCTCAGGCGCTTCCGCCAGCGCCAAGCGAGAGTGAGTCAGCGTGAGGCTCGGATTCGTAGTCGACGGCGAGGCGGAATATCGCTCATTGCCGCGCCTATTCGCATCAATCGGCGTTAACAACGTGCTGCTCACGCCGCTGAAAGCAGACATACAGCCGCTGGCCCCGATCGGGCAAATCGCGGCTTCTGTAAAGCCCGCGATAAAAATTCTGATGGCCAAGCGCGTCGATCGTGCCATCGTACTCCTCGATCGTGAAACCCGCGACGAGTGCCCTGGCGGATTCGCTGCGTCGCTTGCGGACACGCTGGCGCGTGTCTGTCCCGGTCCTTCGTTCGATGTGGTTGTGAAGAACCGCCAATTCGAAAACTGGCTCGTCGCGGATCCGGATGCGTTGAGCGCGCAGATAGGAAGGTTCCGGCTGACGGACGGCCAGCGGCGACAGATTGTACCCAATAAAGCCGATACGATTGACGCGCTCGCGTTGCTTAAGATCGTGGTCAGGCAACACGACTACGAGAAGGTGAAAGACGCCGTCCGCATCATGTCGCACGCCACCGCAGCAAACATGGCAGAAAACTCTAGATCCTTTCGCCGGTTCCTCCGAGTCGTCGGACATCCGGCATACTCCACTCAAAGTCGCCGCCCGGCCTAACTTCACGCTGAAGCTGGTGCGGCCCGGCGTTGGTCCGGCAGCCGAGCTGCCTGCCTCATCGCCAGCGCGGTGGCGTCACGCCGGTTGCAGTTCGCCACTCGATTCTGCGAACGTCATTGGCGGGTCGAGTAGACCGAGGCGATTACTCGCCCCGGCCCCTCTAAAGATCCGGACGTGCGGGACTACCGCATCCGGCTCCGCAGGCCACGGGTTCGCTGCGCTACGTACGAGTGGGCGATCTTCGGCCGCGGCAACACGTACTGTCGTAGCAGTTGCTCGAAGGACTCCCACACCATGGTGTTGCGTTGCGAACGGCGGTTGAGCCAACGATGCCACGCGCAGCGCACCGTCTCATAGAAGCTGCTCAGCGCACGCCAGTTCCCGGTGATGCCGTAGTACTGGTAATGTCCTCGCAACTTCGGAATGAGCTCCCGGTGCTGGTCAGCGACCTTCCGGTTCCGGTTGTACCGTAGCCACTCGGTCACTTTCCTGATCGCTCGTGTCAGCCGGCTTTTTGCCGTCTTTTGCCCGATCACCCAGCTTCCGCGGCGGCCCCTCCGCCAGTAGTGGGTGAACCCGAGCAGATCGAACGTTCCCGATCCTCCGTCTCCCCCATCAGAGTTCAACTTCGAGTCAGGTTCAATGAACCGCACCAGACGGGTCTTCTCGGGATGCAGTGTCAAGCCGTATTTCCCGAACCGCTTGGGAAGCACGGCCATCAACTTCTCCGCATCGCTCTTCACCGCGCAAACGATCACGTAGTCGTCGGCATACCGAACCATGAACGCTTCTCCACGAAGGACCGGTTTGGCCATGCTCTCGAACCACGTATCGAGAACGTGATGCAGATAGACGTTCGCCAGAAGCGGCGAGATCACTCCACCCTGCGGCGTTCCGCCGTCGGGATAGTGAATCGCTCCTTCTTCGAGAACTCCCGCCTGGAGCCATTTGTCGATCATGCGTCGCACCACTCCGTCGCGCACCCTCTGGTCGAGAACGAGCCGCAGCTGCCCGTGGTCGATCGTATCGAAGAACGACTTGATGTCCACGTCCAGCACCCATCCCCCGTGCATTCTCCTCAGGCCCTGATAGAGCGTCTCGAGCGCCCCGTGTGCGCCCCGACCCGGTCGAAAGCCCCACGAGCAGTCCAGAAAGTCCTGCTCGTAGACGGCTTCCAGCACCATCGTCACCGCGCGTTGAAGCACTTTGTCTTCGAACGTCGGGATGCCGATCGGCCGGGTCTTCGTGCCATCACCTTTCGGTATGTGCACTCGTCGCACGGGCGGTGCCCAGTACGTTCCCGATTTGGACCGCTCCAGCAGTGACGCGAGTCTCTCGTCGAGACTTGTCGCGTACTCCTTTGCGGTCATCTCGTCGGCGCCTGCCGCACCGTCTTTTCGCGTTCGTCGATACGCTTCCTTCAGAAATTCGAGGTCGATGTGGTGGGACAGCGTGGTCAGCACCGCTTCCGGCTTCCCTTTCGCCAGCTCTGCTATCCGCTGCAGTTTCGTTGACACTCCTGCTGAGCCCAACGTCTCGCTCATGTTTCCCTTCAGCAGTTCCGTGACCCGACGCCTCGCTTCCCTCCACCGGATCGCGCGGGGATCGCTTCTCCGGCTTCCTCGGTACCATCAAGGCGCTCCGACTTCCTGTCGTCCGTCTCACCCAACTCGCTCTCGCTCGTCGGGCGATACCACGCACTCCTGCCACGCGGGGGAAGCGGGGAGTTGCCGTTGGCCGGCTCCTCGTCGGTACCGCGCCGGTGCCTCAGTCCTCTTCCTTCGTCGCGCTCGTGGAGATCGGCAGGATCTCCCAGGTTCCTGGGCAGCCCCTTCGCGAACATGCTCTGCTCTTCGACCCCGGCGGACCGGATGCGTCAGGCCTTTACGACGCATCCAATGTTGCCTTCCCTACGGTTGACTCGGTCGGCTCCGCGTTCTGGCACCTTTCGAGGCTCTATCACACGGCCTGTTCGCTCGCTGTCTACGCTTCGCAGCTCGGATTACTCCGATTCGACACCACGCAAGACTCGCTTCCCGCTGACGGCCACTCCTGGCGGGGCAGGATTTGACCCACTGGGCTGCTATCAAAGGTTTCGCTTCGCAATGTCACTTCACATTACGTCGTTCCCCCTTTGCCAGGCTTTGCCTGGCGCACCAACCGCCGCGCCGCTGCGGCTTCGGCACGCGGAACCGGCCGTGCAGCTTACACCAAGGCCGTTAGGCCGATGAATCACCGTCGGCGTGGGGCCACGCTTCCATGAGGCTTCACGTACCTGCGCGCTTGACGCAACGATCGCGGCGATCGCAAGACGGAGCCACATTGGTCCGATGCGGAACGTCATGCGAGAATGCGCACCGCAATGGCGCTTTTTCCGAACACGATATCTGGCCTACCGCCTCTCACTCATGAAGGTCTGCTGCCACCCGGTGACTACGCTCCCGCTCGTGCTGAGTTCGAGCGGCCGTTCGTTTACGTCGGCAACGCAGCTCGACGAGCCGAGATCTACGCTGGATGGAACCGTCATCGTAACCAATTGCAGCAGGACGGCTTAGCTCCGTCGGCCCGGGAGTTGCTCGATGGAAGCTTCACGTCATCCAGATGGGACCCGCGCGATATTGACATCGTCGTGGAGTACCCTGTTACCTCGATGGACCTTTCCATGCTCACCCCGACCTCACCGATCGTTCGACTGCTTCAAGGTCGTCTCGTGAAGTCGGACTACGACTGCGATGCGTACCCGCTCTATTCGCTTCCGGAAGATGATCCGGCGTACGAGAAGGTAACTGTTGCGGGTCTGCGCTATTGGATGAAATGGTTTGGCCGTACTCGCCTCGGAGTCGAGAAGGGCCGTGTTTGGGCATCAGTTGGTGGATTCGATGAGTACGCTCGACATTGAAAACGAAACAGAACTGACCGCGGAGATCGACGATCTGTCGGCATATCTACGTGGTATACCAGCAGACCTTCGCGCGTCTGGGGCGTTTGCATCCTACGAGGTGCGGCTTCAGCATCTGCTCGAAACCTTGCTCACGTCCCGTTTAAAGCAAGCGCTCCGTCGTTATGAGTCGGCACTCGCTTCTGATGCGGTGTCAAACGAGCAACGTGCTGCTTACGACGAGATACAACAATGGATACGTTCGGCCGAGCGCCGTCACGAAGAGGCAGCGCAGGACTACCTGCGAGTCACCAGTCTTTTGAATAACCTCGTGGCAGTTTTGGACCCGCGCCGGCTTTAGCTACGACGCAGTGCGTGTGCATAACGCGTCTAACGACAGCGGGATCAACCCGGGCACGGCCTAACTATGGCCGCGGCTGAGTGAGAGATCCGTTGGGCAGACCGAACCGCGCTCTCCGCAGGCGTTGACGTGCGAGAAGAACGCGCCCCACCGACAACGAAGACGACACACTCGACGTCAGCATCCACGCCGTGGTTCGGATAGAATTGCCGCGTGAGTGAAACGCTCTCGCTGGACATCGCCCGCTCTCCGGATCCTGTCATCGAGGCCTACAAGAAAGATGTCGATCGAACGTTGATTCGGGAGAACTTAAAGAAATCGCATGAGGAACGGGTTCTCGCGTTGGAATCAGCGCTCGAGGTCGTCCTCGAAGTTAGACGTGCCGGCAAGGCGCTGCGGGGCGAGCAGAAGTAATGCAGTTCAAGACGCTCCTCGTCGCTTTGGCCGCAAACAAGGTGGAATTCGTCATCATCGGCGGGCTCGCGGCAACGCTTCACGGTTCCGCGCGTGTTACGTATGATCTCGACATCGTCTATAAGCGTACGCCCGAGAACCTCGCGAAAATAGTTGCTGCTTTGTCGCCCTATCGGCCGTACCTGCGCGGCGCGCCGGAAGGGTTGCCCTTCAAGTTCGATGTCGAGACCTTGAAACGCGGACTGAATTTCACATTCACCACATCCGTCGGCCCGATCGACCTTCTCGGCGAACTTTCCGGCATCGGTAGTTATGAAGCTGTCCGCGGCCGAGCGAACACCGCAACAATGTTCGATGGCGCATACCTGTTTATCGACCTCGAGGGGCTCATCACGTCCAAGAAAGCCGCTGGCCGCCCGAAAGATCTGGAGACTATCGCGGAACTCGAAACGATACGCGAAGAGCGGCGACCGTCGTGAGTGCCGGCAGCCCAACTTCACCGTGCGGCCCGGCTTCGGCCCTATAGCCGAGCTGCCTACATCATCGCCAGCGTGACGGCGTCACGGTGGTTGCAGTTCGCCAGTCGTGGCTCCCAACTCCTTGCCGGCAACCGCGCTTCGGCACGGGGTCATCATTAAACGTCGCTAATGAGCCCATGGGCACCATAAGATCGGCACGAGCCTGGACTCAGCTGGCCGCTCTGGCAACCATGGTTGATCGTCAGCGGGCTGAGTCCCTTCCCCTGTCCCAGGAGCGAGCTGCGCGCGGTGCGCGCGGGCTGCTTCTGTTCGGAGCAGCCGAATCGGGAGCATCTCGGCGGTAGCTCTTGATGCGCTCATAGCAATGAGCGCGGGCGCGAACGACCGACCGCGGGAGTATTCCTGCCAGGCGTCGAAAGCGTGGAAATGATTCGGGTGCGTCGGACTAAAGGATGTGAGCCGGCACGCCGGCGGGCAAACGAGGCCTCGTGTTCCCCTGAGAGGCGCGCTGTTTCGCGCCAGACGTCTTCCGACCGCAGGCTCCAGCGCGCGGAGAGTGGTCGCCTGGCGGAACGAACGACGCGGCACGCCGGTCTGCCGACATGAAAGGAGAGTCTCGTATGGCTGCGATTCACGTAGAAAAGGGGCAGACGTACACCCTCGGACAGGGCGACAGTACCGCTTCGATCGCGAACTTTTGCTTCACTCCGCCTTTGCTGGATCAGATCTGCGTCTCATTCAGTTACAACCCCGACCAGCCGACGCAGGTGCAGGTCTGCGTCTCTTATGGGCCGGATCAGGACTGCTTTTCGGTCGATTTCTCTGACCTTGCCTGCATCCCCATCGGGCTCGATGATTTAGGACTGGAGATCTGTTTCGACAACTGGAGCGTTCAGTCCACGCAGGTCTGCTTCAACGTCACGTTCAAGATCTGCGCATTTGCTTGCATCACCGTCTACTCTGCCGGTCCGATCTGCATTCCGACCAGCTCTCTGGCCGATTACAAGGCCAACAAGCTGTCGGCGGATGACGCCGCGCGCCTCAGAAAGATCCTCGAGATCCAACGGCGGGTGTTGAGCTCGCACGGCGGAAAGCAGGGTTGCAGCTGCCAATAGAGGGATGCCCGCACGTGAGGAGAGGGGAGACTGCTCGCCGCGGGCAGTCTCCCGCATTCCGCACAGCGGGCGAACTGCCGCCAAGGGAGCTTGAACGCAAAGAAGTAGAGGTATTGCGCGCCGCTGCCTCCTAAGCAACTGCTCCCGTGTGGATGACACGAGTTTTTGAACCAAAGCTCGTCGCGGCTGCTGGGCCGGCTCACTTCACCGTGCGGCCCGGCTTCGGCCCGGCTGCCGAGATGGCTTTCCTCTCACCTGGGGACGGTGCAACAAAGGTCGTTTATCGGTCTAAGCGCAATTCCAAGCACCGCAGCTCTGACACGACGGCAGCGGAAGTGGCGACATAGCGGGGAGTGCTCGATCAATGTGCGTCGATCCGTTATGCTGAGCGCTGTGCCGGTAGAACAGTCGCGCTCCCATGCAGCAACTGTCGTTTCGGGCATCGGCATCGCGATAGCGGTCCTGCTGACGCTCGTATCGTATTTCGCTTCCGTCAATGAGTACGTCTCCGCATTCGGCGACGAGATGGCGGGAGCGTACGACTGCGACGGACCGGTGGTTGTTCTCACTTTCGCGGCGGCTGGTATCTTTTTCGGCCTGCTTGCCATCGTGGGATCAGGTGGTGCAATGCGGCGAAGTCGAAGGCGCTCCGCGCGCGCAGCACTTGGCGTCGCCATCATCGTCGTACTTGTCGCGACCGCTCGGATCGTGCCGACGATCTACGAACTGAGAAGAAACGCGGCGCCAGATTCTCCGTGTCACTAGCGCGGCGTGCGGAACGTCCAACCTGCCGCTCGTGAACTTCAGCCAGGTGCTGCGCGATGAGCTCGCGCGACGGAAGTCGCGGAACCAGCGTTATTCAATCCGTCGATTCGCGCAGCAGGTGGGGGTTCACCACGCCACCATCTCTCGCTGGCTCCGAGCGTCACGACCGGCACCGGCAGGCACCGTTCGATCCATCGGGATGCGTCTCGGCATGCGCAGCGACGAGCTCGACGCGCTGATCCTGGCCGAAAATGAAGCCGCGGTGGCTCTCGCCATTCGTGGTGTCACCTTCCGCCCATCATCGCGATGGCTGGCCACCGTTACGGGCCTCCCTGTCGACGCTGTCAATGTCGCATTGCAAGGCTTATTGCGTCGTGGTGTTCTCACAATGGCTGCCCCAAACACCTGGACCATCAACAGGAGCGCGAGTGAATAATCCGGTATTGCAGTGGCAGATCGTCGCCTCCGATCCTGAAGGTACCAGCAGTTTCTACCGCGAGCTATTCGGGTGGACAGTCACGAATGCAAATGCACTCGGGTATCGTCAGATCGATACCGGGCCTGGAATGAGCGGCGGACTATGGCCGGCACCTCCCGGCACCAAAGGCTTCGTGCAACTGTTCGTCGGCGTGCAGGATGTCGAGCAGGCGGTTGCAGACGCGATGCGGCTGGGAGCTTCGGTGATCGTGCCGCCAGCGGTTCTTCCGGATGGCGACCACGTGGCCATCCTCGCTGATCCCAACGGCATTCCGTTCGGAATCATGCGTCATTGAATCCGGCAACCAGCAGGATGGTCTTCTTCGTCTGGCTCAGCGTATTTCACCTTTTCGCCACATGGTATTCTGAGACCTGATGGCAGACTGGTTTCGCTGATTCCGCCGGCGGCAGGAGCCCCGCCCCGAACCTGGATTTCTCTGAACCCCAACCTGCACCCTCATGATCAATCGCCGCGAATTCTTGGGAATCACCGCCGGCACCGGCGCTGCGCTGGCGCTCACTCCGGAACTGCTCCTCGCACTGCAGCAGTCGGGCGGAAAGCTCATTCAGCGTGCCATTCCGTCTTCCGGTGAGATGCTCCCGGTCATCGGTCTCAGTCGGGGGAACGACGCCGTGGATCCCGCCGCATTCCGGGAGGTCCTCAAGACGCTGGTCGACAACGGCGGCAGAGTCCTCGACATCCAGCACGGCGGGGCGCCGGCGGAGCAGATCACCAGCACGATCGCCAACGAGCTCGGGGTTCAGAACAAGATCTTCTGGTCGTTGCGGGGCTCGCCTCCCGGTCCGCCGCAGCCCGCCGCCGCGGCGAAAGCGTATATCGAGACCTTGTTCGCGAAGTTCAAGGTGCCGAAGATCGACCTGCTCCAGGTGCCCGCGCTCGCCGACCCGTCGCTCCTGGACGTCCTGAAGGAGGCGAAGAAGGAGGGGCGGGTCCGGTACATCGGCGTGCAGGCGATCTCCGACCATCAGTACACCAGGCTCGAGTCGATCATGCGCAACGAGCCGATCGACTTCATCGGCGTCGACTACGCCGTGGACAATCGCGGCGTCGAGCAGACGATCCTGCCGCTCGCCCGGGAGCGGAAGATCGGCGTGCTGGCGTACTTCCCCATGGGCGGCAACATCGGACCCGGCGGCACTGTCACGAGCAGCCTCCTCCGGCGCGCGGGCACCACGCCCCTTCCGGAGTGGGCCGCCGATTTCGATGCCCGGACGTGGGGCCAGTTCTTCCTCAAGTACGTCGTCAGCCATCCCGCCGTCACCGTGGTCCGTGCGGGGACGAGCCAGTCGAAGCACATGCTCGACAACCTCGCCGCCGGCACGGGGCGCCTGCCGAATGAGGCGACGCGGAAGCGCATGGCGGAGCTGGTCGACTCGTGGCCGCCGGCTGCGCGCGCGGGCGGCTGAGAAGCGACTGATGAGGCGGTGGCTGTTCAACCTCGCCGCCGCGCTCTCGCTGCTGCTGTCGCTCGCGGCCGCTGCGGCTTGGGCGATGAGCTACGCGCGGCCGCACGACTGGCATCTGCTCGGGATCGCGCACTCAGCGGACTTGAGGCGGGTCCACCTCGACCGGCACACGGGCGTCGTCATGATGCCCGTCACCTCATTCAATGCCCCGCCTCACGGGTATTGGGACGCGTTGTGGGCGCTGAGCCAGTCCGGGAGGCTGACGCTGGTCGCGCAAACCATCGACTACGACGGCAGCCTGCGCGGGGTATACGCGTCGCCGCCGTCGCTGATCGTCGAGTTGTCGGGGCCGGCGCGCGCGCGGGCCGTGGCATTCGGTCGAGTGCCGGATTCTCGCCCGTGGGCGCGGCGGCTGGGGTTCGCGTGGGACGCCGACGCGCAGCAGGCGGTCGACGACCGCGGCGGGGCCCGCGGGCCGGTCGTCGTGCGGGCGCGGATGATCATGTCACCCTACTGGGCTATCGTCCTTGTCGGCCTGCCGTTGCCGCTGCTGTGGCTGCGCGTCAACCGTCGGGCGGGGCGCTGGGCCGGCCGCTGAAGAGTGATGAGGAGGCAAGCCAAAATGAGCAGCGAGCGCTTTTGGATTTCGACAGGAGACATTCGCGAGCCGTATGAGACGATGAATATCGTATCTGCAAGCATACGAGTGTTCCTGGAACCGGATTTTTCCACGGTTACGAAAACGGCTGTTGATGATCTCGCCCGCGCCGCGCTCGCGCTCGGTGCCAACGGCGTGATCTGGATCCGCTTCGTCCCCGTAGATTTCGACATGGGGTTTGGCGTCTATGCGACGGGTACGGCCGTGCGCGTCAAGCCGCAGACATTTGAAAGTGACGGAACTTAAAGGGATTCGCGGATGACTTAAAAGTGCTCCTGGAGCACTTAAAAGTGCTCGCAGAGTACTTAAAAGTATTCCTGGAGCACTTAAAATTACTCGCAGATGACTTAAAAGTACTCGCAGACCATTTAAAAGTACTCGCAGATGACTTAAAAATACTCGCAGATGACTTAAAAGTACTCGCAGATGACTTAAAAGTATTCGCAGACCACTTAAAAGCATTCCTGGATGACTTAAAAGCATTCCTGGATGACTTAAAAGCATTCGCAGATCACTTAAAAGTCAGCGGGGACTCCCTGAAAAGATTCGCGAGCCACTAAAAAGTAATTTCTGATCATTAAAAGCAATCGCTGAGGCATTTGACCGATGGCCGCCACGAAGACCAGGTTCACCGACGCAAGCGTCGAGGACTACATCGCCGCCCGGGGCAGCGAGCAGCAGCGGGCCGACTGCCGGGAGTTGATCGTCCTCCTCCAGAAGGTCACCCGGCAGCCGCCCAGGATGTGGGGACCCAGCATCGTCGGCTTCGGCTCCTACCGGTACACCTACGAGAGCGGACACACCGGGGAGGCTCCATTGGCGGGCTTCGCCATCCGTGGCCGCGAGCTGGTGCTCTACCTGCTGGCCGAGGAGGACGAGCAGAAGTCTCTGCTGTCCAGTCTCGGCCCGCACAAGAAGACCAAGTCCTGTCTGTACTTCAAGCGGCTGGCCGACCTCGACAGGGCGGTGCTCCGGAAGCTGGTCGCCGCCTCGGTCGCGGATGTGAGGCGGCGCTACAGGGAACACGGCGGCTGATTTCAACGCGAATACCTGGAGAGACGCGGGGAAAGCGTACCGGGAGCTCGCCCGAAACCAGGAATCCGTCGACGCCTTCCGGCGCGCGGATCGCTATCTCGACGACCATAGTGCGCTCATGCACGACCGGGCCATGGTCCGGTTCGACCTCGCGATCACGCTCCAGGAGCTGGGGCAGTACACGGAATCGATGGAATACCTCGAAGAGTCGAAAGAGGTATTCCGCGGGCACGGAGACACCAAACGGCTCGTCCACTGCGGGATCTTCGAGGGCGTCCTCCTGCAGCGCCTCAAGCAGTTCAGGGAGGCGCGGGAAACGTGCCTCATCCTCCTCTCCTCGACCAGAAACATCGAACCGGAGAGCCTCGCGGCGCTGCACCAGGCCATCGGCTTCTGTTCCATCGAGCTCGGGGATTTCAAGACCGCGGAAGCCAACCTCGAGACCGCCCTTGCGCTCAACCGGCAACTCGGAAAGCCGGTCGAGGTGATGAAGGTGGAGCTCGGGCGGGGAAAGCTCCTGACCCGGAGGGGACAACATCAGCAGGCCATCGACCACCTGCGGTCCGTACGCAGGCAATTCCTCGCGGCGGGCATGTCCGAGGAGGCGGGACTCTGCGGCCTCGAGATCGTGGAGGCCATGCTCGCCCTCGGCAAGGCTCCCCAGGCGGAAAACCTCGCCCGCAGGATCATCGACGAATTCACCAAAGCGGGGTTGAGCACGCGGGCGATTACCGCCGTGGGCTATCTCACCGAAGCGAGGGAAACCAGGACGGCCACCAGGGCCTGAGCCACTCGCGGACCTCGACTCAGCCCACCCGGCAGACCATCTTCCCCACCGCGCCGTTCGCCTCCATGATGGCGTGCGCCTCGGCGATCTCCTCCATCGCGAAGACGCGATGAATGGGGATCGACAGCCGCCCCGCGGCGATGTCGTCGAGGACTTCCTGCAGGACGGGCCGCGGCAGGTCGCTGGCCTCGCCGCCGTACGCGGTCAGGCGGACGCCGTTCGGGAGGTAGCCGATGGGATAGAAGTCGCGCACCGTCCACTCGTTCGAGACCATGCCGGTGAAACAGACCGTGCCGTGCACCTTGGTGGCGCGCAGCGAGTCGGGCAGCGTGGTCGTGCCGACCAGCTCCAGCACCGCGTCGACACCGCCCGGCACGAGCTCGCGCACCATGCCCGCGATCGCGCCACCGTCGAGGAGCGGACGATCGACGCCGCGCGCGGCCAGTTCCTGCAGCCGCTCCTGCCTGCGCGTCGTGGCCAGCACCGTCGCGCCCATGCGTCTTGCCAGCGCGGCCGCCGCCAGGCCGACCGACGTCGTCCCGCCGCGGATCAGCAGCGTCTGCCCCGCGTGCAGGGCGAGGCCGGTCGTGAGCGAGCCCCACGCCGTCTGCAGCATCTCCGGCAGCGCGCCGACGAGCGCCCACGGCAGCTCCGTCTCGATGGGAATGACCTGCGACTCCGGCACGACCGTGTACTGCGCGTAGCCGCCGTCGAACGCGCGCCCCATGCCGCCCATCATCGTCACGACCTTCCGCCCGTCCTCCAGCGTGCCGGCGCACTCGATGCCGGGCACGCGCGGGAAGGTGGCGTTCGTGGCGTGGCCCTGGCGGAGGTGCAGCTCCGAGCGGTTCAGGCCGAATGCCTCGACGCGGATGCGCACCCACCCCGGCGGCGGCTCGGGCAGCGGCAGCTCGCGGATCTGCAGCGCCTCGGGCGGCCCGGGCCCGTCGAGCTGCACCGCTTTCATCGTGCGGGGCGTCACGTGCATGTCCGCGGATCATATCCGCCGAGGAAAGAAGCGGCGGAGCGGGGGTCCGCCGCTTCATGAGGATCAGTGCAGCCGCGCGAGCAGATCCTGGACGTCCTTGCAGGTCTTGACGAACATGTTCGCGCGCTGCCGGCCATAGCAGATCAGTCGTTGCTCTTGATGACGCGGAGCTCACCCGGCTGCATTTCTCGAAGTGCAGCAACGGCTTGCGGCATCAACGGACCGACGTGCTCCAGGCCATTCGACGGTGCCTCGAATACGATGATCCGCAGCCTGGAGTTTGCGAGGTTCTGCTGGTATCAAAGACTCTGATCGGCTGTGAGAAACGCTTCAAATCCAGCCGCTTCGGCGAGTCGTACCAGCGCGCCGTTCCTGGTCGCGACCATCCGCGCTGCTGGACAGTGAACACCTGAAAGCCCGGCATCTCCCGACGCAGTCGCTTGGGCAGCGACTCGTCAACGAGCACCAGCAGGCGTCACCAGTGCGTCCTTGGCCAGTTCGAGGGCGGCAATGGCCTGCTCGCGCGAGACGGAAGGAAAGTCCTCGAGGAGCTCCTCGAGCGAGTCGCCGGCCTCGAGGTAATCGATCAGGTTCTTCAGCGGCACCCGCGTACCGGCGAAGACGACCGCGCCACCCTGAACCTCCGGGTCCGAGGAAATGACCTGATCCACAGTCATGTCTGAATTGTAAGTGGAGAACAGGCAGTCTGGTGCCGGCCAGCGCGAAGGTGATGGTACCGGGGAAGAGGAAGGTGATGACGTCTTCTACACCATCTGGCCGAACCACCCCTCGCGGCGCTTCTCCTCGAGCTTCGCCTCGAGGTAGTCCCACAGCGCCGGGCAGCCGTTTTTGATGGGAGGTCCGACACGCTGCACGACGCGCTCGTAGGCGATCCGGTTCTCTCTCCAGCTCTGTCCCCCGCTGGCGAGGTTGATCAGGACGGGCATGGCCCGGTCGGCGGCGTTGGCGAAGCGCGACTCGGGCGTCCGCGCCTCCTCGAACTCGTTCCAGAGGGAGAGGAACTTCCCGCGTTGCGGCTCGGGCAGCAGGCCGAAGATGCGCGTGACGGCGTTGCGCTCGGCGGTCTTGCGGTCACTCAGCCCCTCTTCGACGTAGAACATGGTGTCGCCGGTGTCGATCTCACCGATGTCGTGGACGAGGAGCATCTGGATGACGCGGTCGACGTCGATCGGCTCCTCGGCATACGGCGCCAGCGAGGCCGCCAGCAATGCGATCTGCCAACTGTGCTCGGCCGAGTTTTCGTAGCGATCGAGCCCGATGGGCCGCGTCTTCCGCGTGACGCCTTTGAGCTTGTCCAGTTCGAGGATGAAGTCGACGATCTGCTGCATGCGCGCGGATGATAATGGCCCGGAGGTTACGATTCACGCGTGCCGCCCCCGCTCTTGGTCATCCCCGGCATCGGCGGAGACGAACGCCT
Organism: Thermoanaerobaculia bacterium; assembly: GCA_035627015.1. Lineage (GTDB taxonomy): Bacteria > Acidobacteriota > Thermoanaerobaculia > Gp7-AA8 > Gp7-AA8 > QHVT01. The sequence continues at coordinate 14,911 of DASPMO010000177.1, forward strand.
CTTCGATGCGCAACGCGCGGTTCGCGACATCCGGCCTGTCCGCTGGATTCCGCCGGCGGATTCACGCGAGCCCTTGGCCCGGTATGCGGAGCGTCTCGCCCTGCAGCTTCCGGTCCGCGAGCCGTTCGATCTCGGCGGCTCCTCGTTCGGCGGCATGATCGCGCTCGAGCTGGCGCGCCATGTCGCGCCGCAGCGCGTCTTCCTGTTCGGGAGTTGCCGCTCTCCGCGCGCGATCGCGCCGGGGCTCCGCGCGCTTCGGAGGCTCGCTCCGTTGTTGCCGTTCGCCCGTGGCGCTGGTCGCGGCCGCTCGTCGCGCGATGGTTCGGAGCGACGTCGCCCGCGCACGTGCAACTCTTCGCGGACATGCTCGCCACGACTCCGGCTCCGTTCATCCGCTGGGCATCGCACGCCGTCTTTACCTGGGAGGGCGTTCCCCGGCTGCCGATGCCGATCCACCACGTGCACGGGAGCCGGGACCGGTTGATTCCCCTCCGTCGTGTGCAGCCGGATCGTGTGATTCACGGAGCCGGTCATCTGCTGAACATCACGCACGCCGGCGCCGTGAATGACTTCCTGGCGCGACTGCACGCGTGAAGTCCGCGATCACGCGAACGTCCTCTCTTCAGGACGCCCCTCGCGAAACCGTTTCGTCACTCGGCTCACGCGGCGTCCGCAGGAAGGCGATGAAGAAGAGCGTTGCCAGGACGAGATCGACGATCCCGAACCCGAGCACCGCCCCCGGCACCCTCCCCTGCACGTACAACACGGGCGCGGCGATGGCGAAGGCGAGCTTCTCGAAGATGGCCGGCACGATGGCCGGCCGCAGCCGCACGGGATCGCGGGCGATGACGAAGAACAGCAACTGCCACGCGAGCGCGACGCCGATGAAGCCGTAGAAGTGCTCGGGATGCGTGATGGGCGGCGGGAAGTCCCGCCCGATGCGCTCTTCGAGAAAATACTGCGGCGCGAGCGCGAGCACGCCATACACACCGGCGACGGTGAATACGATCCTGGCGAAACGCATAGGGAGCGTTTTACCAGCATAATCGGACGGAACCATGCTCCGACAGATCCCCGAGCGCGACTGGAAGCTGTGGCGAAAGCTGTCCGCCGTCGCGCTCGAACGCTTCTGCGCAGGAGTGCTCGAAGAAGTTTGCCGGATCGCGCAGCCTGGCGGTGACGCGCATGCACGCTACCGGAAGCTGTTCCAGGTGCTCCGCGAGCGGGACGACGTCATCGCGGCGGTGTTCGACGATCAGCGGCGATCGAACGCGTTCTTTCAGATCACGCGCGCGGCCGTCGAAGGGCTCCTGACGGAAGACGAAATCGCGCTCTTCTCGGATGAAACGCAAGCGATCACCCGCGTGCTTCGCGGTGACTCGCTGAGGTAGCTCTACCACCAGTAGGACAGCATCCAAGGAGCACGCTCGCGAGACTGAGGGAGCAGGCCCCTCGGTTGCGGAGGCTCGGGCGCTGGAGTACCCTGCGGATGTCCGTTCGAAGAGGTGACCGCATGGCAGCCCGGAAACAGTTTCAGTCTCGCTTGACCATACCACCTGAGCTCAGCCGGTTGCTCGAAGAAGCGCGCAACCGCGAGGTCACCGAAGAGGAACTGCGGGAGCAGCGCGTCAGCTTCGCATACGGAAATGCGCCACAGTCTGACTTGATCACGAAAGATTCCGTGCGGCGATCGTCGCAGAACATCAGACTGAAGTAGTGCAGCGGAACGACAGAGAATGTCTGTCCGGGAAGCCGACGACCCCGAGCTCTTCGCCCGAATCCAAGAGCAGAACCTACTCCGTCAGTACGATCTGCTGGCGAACTGCGTCGAAATTGGGTTGAAGAAGGGAATCGAGGCTTTCGACAAGTACACGCTGTGGTCCCTGAATGCCGCAGCAGTTGCAAACATCGCGCAGTTCGGCGGTCGTTTCCGCGAACAGCCCATCTACGTCGGAAATCACATCCCACCGCACTTCAAAGAAGTCCCTACTCTGATTGATCAGTTCATTTCAGTCATCCATGAGCTTTGGGAGATAGAAACGCATCCTACGGTTCTGCCAGCGTATGCCCTCTGGCGTCTCAATTGGATACATCCGTTCATTGAGGGTAACGGGCGCACGGCGCGCGCCGCCTGTTATCTGTTGATGTGCTTACGGCAAGGAACGCTCTTGCCAGGCAAGAAAATCGTGCCTGAACGCATTCGTGAAAACCGGCAGCCGTATTATCAAGCGCTGCAGGCCGCAGATCGTCACTGGGCGGATGGCCATTTCAATGTAGAAGATCTTGCCAAGTACCTCGAGACGCTCCTGATTGCTCAACTCACCGAGTAATGCGACTGCCGCCCGCCTTACGCTGAGACCGACACGTCCACGTTCCAAGGCTAACATCTCTCGCCCACCACCGCGGGCAGCTGAGCGTCTATCTCCGGCTGAACGAGCAACCGGTCCCCTCCATCTACGGGCCGACGGCGGACGAGAGGTGGCAGCAGACGTAAGCTCCCCTACCCCTGCTACACTCCGGCGGTCAGTCCGGAATGCGGGTCAGAAGTCATTTGCGGTACGTCGCGACGGTGGTGGCGCTGGCGGCAGCGCTGGCCCTCGTCAGCCTTGCCGTGCTCCTCCTCCAGCCGACGCAGCGCGTGAGCCTCGTCTATCCCGCCACCGGCCTGGGGGGCGGCGCTGGTGTGGGGATTCGGGGCGCGGTGGTGGCCGGCCATCTTCCTGGCGCAGTGTGCGCTCAGCATCCGCGCGGAGAACCCCCCCGGGGTGGTGCTCCTGGTGGCCGTCATCGAGACGGTCGTGACGATGCTCTTCTACGCCGCCATGACCCGGCTGCGGGTCTCGCGCGAGCTCGAGCGCCTGCGCGACCTGGCCGTCTTCACCGGCGGCGCCGTCGTCACCACCTCCGTCGGCGGCCTGGCCTCCATGGCCGGCATGTGGGTGGCCGAGGAGCACACGCTGCGCTCGCTCGTCTCCGACGGCCTCTCCTTCTGGCTCTCGGACCTGATCAGCATCCTGGTCTTCGTGCCTCTCGTCCTGGCGTGGCGGCGCTGGCCGTTCCCGACGCGGGACCGCTTCTTCCGCTGGCTCGCGCCGACCCTGCTCCTGATCGTCCTCGGCGTGGTGCTCGCCTTCGGCGGCGAGACCGTCTCCGCGGCGCTCTTCCTCCTGCTCCCCATCGTCATCTTCACCGCCATCGCCGCGGGCATCCCCGGCGCCGCGACCTCGGGGGCCGTGCTGCTGCTGATCTTCGTCGGCATGCATCTCGGCTACGAGCCGACCAGCACCGAGGGCATCGTGCGCATCGTCTTCGTCGGCACCGCCACCGCCACCGGCTACATCCTGGCCGTGGTCTGGGGCGAGCGCGAGCAGCACGCGCGGCGCCTCTTCGCCCTCGCCCATCACGATCCCCTGACCGGCATGTCCAACCGCCACGAGCTCGAGCGCAGCCTGCACGAGGCCGTGGCCGGCGGCCCCCCCTCCGCGCACGCGCTGCTCTACCTCGACCTCGACCAGTTCAAGCTCGTCAACGACACCTGTGGCCACATCGCCGGCGACCGCATGCTGCAGGAGCTGGCCCGGGTGCTGGAGCGTGCCGTGCCGGAGGGGGCGAAGCTGGCCCGCCTCGGCGGCGACGAGTTCGCGTGCATCGTGCGCAACGTCTCGAAGGACGAGGCCGTGGCCGTGGCCGACGGCATCCACGACGCGCTGAGCCACTACCGCTTCCGCTTCGGCTCGATGAGCTTCGCCGTCGGGGCCAGCATCGGCATCACCTTCTTCCCGGCCGAGGGCGACACGGCGGATGCGGTCCTCGGCCGCGCCGACGTGGCCTGCTACGTGGCCAAGGAAGACGGCCGCCACCGCTCGCACGTCTATTTCCCGCGCGACGAGGCCATGCTGCGCTGGCACTCGTCGCTCCATCAGGTCTCGCGGCTCGAGATGGCCATGGAGAACGGCAGCCTGCAGTTGTGGCGGCAGGACATCTGCGAGATCGACGGCCGCGCGCCGGCGCACTTCTCCGAGGTCCTGCTGCGGCTGGCCGAGGGCAACACGGTGCGTACCAGCGCCGAGTTCCTCCCCGTGGCGCAGCGCTTCGGCCTCATGGACCGCATCGACCGCTGGGTGCTCGACAACGCCTGCCGCCACCTCGCGCAGTGCAGCGAGCCGGAGCTGCGGCTGAGCGTGAACGTCACCGGCTCCACGCTCAACGACCCGTCGTTCTACGAGACGGTGGCGGAGATGCCGGAGCGCTACGGCTTCGACCCGCGGCGCCTCTGCCTGGAGGTGACCGAGGGAGTGATGATCCACCGCCTCGGGCAGGCCATCGAGGCCATGAAGCGCCTCCGCGCGCACGGCTTCGACCTGGCCCTGGACGACTTCGGCGCCGGCGTGGCCAGCTTCGCCTACCTGCAGGACCTGCCGGTGACGTACGTGAAGATCGACGGCCGCATCGTGCAGCGGCTGCGCAGCGATCCGGCGGGCGAGGTGATCGTCGGCTCGCTGGTGCGCATCGCGCGCATGCGCAGCATCGAGTGCATCGCCGAGTGGGTGGAGGACGAGGAGACGATGGAGCGCCTGCGCGTCCTCGGCGTGCGCTACGCGCAGGGCTTCTTCGTCCACCGTCCGGCTCCGCTGACAGCGCCTGCGCTTGCGCGGCACATCGCTTCAGCGTAAAAGGGCTGCCGGGCGCTCCGTATGAGAAAAACCTTCGCCGTAGTGTTCCTCCTCCTGTTCGCCGTCTGTTCCGTCGCGCTCGCGCAGGACCCGCCGCCCGGCGATCCGCCGCCCGACGACCCGCCGCCCGGACCGCAGGCCGACCTGTCGGTGCTGAAGACCGGACCGTCCGAGGCAGCCGTGGACAGCGACGTGACGTACACCGTCACCGTCCACAACTTCGGCCCCGATCCCGCGCTGGCCGTCACCGTCACGGACCGCTTCGACGGCATGAGCTTCGTGTCGGCCACACCGCCGGCCGGCTTCACCTGCACGGAAGACGAGGAGCTCCCGATCCTGACGTGCACGGGCGCCGCTCTCGCGCCCGGCGCCACGATCGCGTTCACCTTCACGTTTCACATCCCCGACGAGGCCTCTCCCGGCGACGTGTTCGTGAACCAGGCCACCGCGTCGACGCAGACCAACGACCCCAACAGCGAGAACAACAGCAGCAGCGTCCCGACCACCGTGCCGGAGGAGGATGCGGACGTCGCCGTGACGAAGAGCGGCCCGAGCTCGGCCGGCCCGGACACGGACGTCACTTACAGCATCACCGTCAGCAACCTCGGCCCCGACGCGGCGACGAACGTCACGCTCACGGACACGCTGCCCGACGCGATGACCTTCGTGTCGCTGGACGAGAGCACGCCCTTCGAGTGCACGACGCCGGCCGTCGGCGCCGGCGGGACGATCACCTGCACGGCTCCGACGCTGGCCGCCGGCACGATCGCCACGTTCACGCTGACCGGGCACATCCCCGCGGGCACCGGGGCAGGGGACGAATTCGAGAACGAGGCCGCCGTCTCCGCGGACAACAACGTGAACGAGGAGAACGACGTCTCGACGTCGTCGCTCATCGTCGCTGCCGTCGACGTGTCGGTGGCGAAGACGACGGCCGCGACCGCGGTCCCCGCGGGGAGCAACGTGTCGTACACGATCACGGTGGCGAACGAGGGGCCGGACCCCGCCAACGACGTCGTCCTCACCGACGCGTATCCCGCGGGCACGACATTCGTCTCGCTCACGCACACGAGCGGCGTGGCGGCGAGCAGCTGTTCGACGGGCGGAAGCCTTTCGTGCACGTTCAACGTCCTCGGGAACGGTCAGACGTCGACGTACACGCTGGTCCTGCGCGCCGGCGACACGACCAGCATCAGCAATACCGCCAACGTGACGACGTCGACCTTCGACAACGACCTCACGAACAACAGCTCCACCGCGCCGACGGTGATCGTCACGCCGAGCGCCGACCTCTCGGTGACGAAGAGCGGCCCGGCCACCGCCACCGCGGGCACCAACGCGACGTACGTGGTGACGCTCACGAACAACGGCGCGTCGACCGCGGCGAACGTGTCGCTGGTCGATACGCTCCCCGCGAATACGACGTTCATCTCGCTCACGCAGAGCGGACCGGCGTTCACCTGCACGCCCGCCGTGACCTCGGTGACCTGTACGCGCGCGACGCTGGCGCCGCTGGCGGCGACGACGTTCAATATCACCGTGGCCATCTCACCGGCGGCCAGCGGGACGATCACCAACACGGCCGTCGCCAGCACGGCCACGGCCGATCCGAACGGCGGCAACAACACCGCCACCGCTTCGACGACGGTGACGTCTTCGGCGGATCTCGCGGTGGCGAAGAGCGGTCCGGCCGCGGCCACCGCCGGGACGAATGTGACGTACACCGTCACGCTGACGAACCTCGGGCCGTCGACGGCGGCGAACGTGTCGCTGGTCGACACCTTCCCGGCCGGCGTCACCTACGTCTCGTCATCGCAGACGACCGGCGCGCCGTTCACGTGCGTGCCGGCAGCGACGACGCTCACCTGCACCCGCGCCACGTTCGATCCGGGCGTGGCCACGTTCGACCTCACCTTCGCCGTGCCGGTGAATGCACCGGCCGGGACGATCACGAACTCGGCCACGGTCTCGTCGACCACGCCCGATCCGGTGGGCACGAACAACACGGCCACGGCGCTGACCGGCATCGGCATCGCGCCGGCGGACCTGTCGATCACCAAGACCGCCAACGCGCCGGAGCTCATCGCCGGCTCGACGGCGATCTTCACGCTGCTCGTGCAGAACGCCGGCCCCGGCGTGGCCGAGAACGTGGTGGTGACGGACATCCTCCCGCCCGGCACGACGCTGCACTCCGCCCCCGGCTGCACCGGCACGACCACGGTGACGTGCAACGTGGGGACGCTCGCCGCCGGCGCGTCGACGTCCTTCACGCTGACGGTGACCCTGCCGTCCACCGTCGGCCCCGTGGTGAACACGGCCACGGTGACCAGCACCACCCCCGACCCGACCCCGAACAACAACGCGGGAACGGTGACGGTCCAGGCGGTGGCGCAGGCGCCGGGGATCCCGACGGTGTCGGAGTGGGGGCTGTTGCTGATGGCGCTTGGGCTCTGCGCGGCGATGGTCTTGCGGAGCAGAACGTAGGGCGGGCTTCAGCCCGCCCACCCCGGGGGAGGCGGGCTGAAGCCTGAAGCCCGCCCTACGTTCGGAAGCCGAGGAGGAGGGCGGTGGCGATGGTGTAGAGCGCCACGCCGCCGAGGGCGAGCGACAGCGCGCGCGTCCGCACGTGCGGCGCCAGCAGCCCCAGTGCCTCCTCGACACACACCACCGCGGCCACGGTCATGAGCAGCATGAAGTCGAGCGCGTAGCGCGCGGTCACCCAGCGGCACGTGGACAGGCCGAAGAGCACCAGCCACGCGCAAGCCATCACCGCGAGCGCGGCCTGCACGCCGCGGCCGTTCGCGCCGCGGCGCAGGAGCAGCGCCAGGGCCAGGAAGCTGCCGAGGAGGGTAAGGGGGCTCAGCGCGGCGATGCCGAGGATCGGCTCCGCGCCGCCGGCGAACGAGATGGGCCGGTCGAGCGCGTGGTTCTGCAGGAAGACGTACGGAAACTGCCCGGCGAAGCGCGGCGCCCAGAAGACGTAATGCACGGTGTTGTTGACGAAGCGCATCGCCGTCGGCACGTCGCAGAGGCTGCACGGCGCGGCGCGCCACAGCGGCTCGTACGAGATCTGATAGGTCATCCCCAGCTCGAACGGGTTGCTGAAGCGCGCGTAGTTGTAGAGCATCATCGCGCCCCCCACGGCCATCAGCGGGAGGAGCGCCAGGAGCAGCGCGCGGCGATGCTTCCACAGGACGACCGGCAGGAGCACGCCCAGCACGATCAGGTTCGGCCGCGTGGCCATGGCCAGCGCCAGCCAGACGCCCGCCCACACCGCGTGCTTCGTCGCACCCGTCTGGAACCAGCGCAGGAGCGCGTACGCGAACATGGCCGTCATGGCCATGCCCGCCGTCACCGCCACCTCGTACGCCCGCACGAACCCGAGCACAAACACCCCAACGTTCCCCAGCCCGATCAACAGAATCCACGTAGGGCGGGCTTCAGCCCGCCTCAAAAACGCGACGCTCGCCAGAAACGCCCAGGACAAAAAGAACGTCGCCGCCAGCGCATCCGACGGATACCCTCCCCCGACCAGCCGGAACGGGATGTAGAACAGGATCGCCGGCACGGGAGAGAAGTAGAGGTAGAAGCGGCCGTTGTAATAGCTCGCGTCCCACATCTCCCAGGCCAGCCCGTGGGCATCGCGGGCGGCGAAGTCGTACGCGTTGGTGACGTTTTTCCAGCGCGCGTCGACCGGATACGGCAGGTCCAGCCGCCCGCGCAGGAAGCTCTCCGCCAGCCCGGCGTAATAGCGCTCCGTGAGCTGCTGCTCCTGCGAGCGCTCCCACGGCACGCGCGGAAACGCCCACGTGCGGCCGCTTCCGAAGTACACGTACGCGGCGAGCACCGCCAGCACCGCGGCGACGGTGCCCCACCGGGAAAGCATCAGTGGGAGAATACCGCTAACCGTTGTTGTCGGTTGCTGGTTGTCGGTTGTCTGCGCTGCATCGGTTTCAGGCCATGCGGCGCAGACAACTGACAACTGACAACCGACAACAGCTCCGGAGGAGCCCATGATCGCCGGGGTCACGGGATCGTCGGGAGGTGTCGATGTCGAGCTTTGAGGTGCGCCTGGAAGTGACGGCGGCGGATGCCGCCACGGAGCTCTACGTCATCGACGGCGACTTCAACCTGGTCGACCGCGGCATCGGCTCGAAGGTGTTCCAGGTCACGCCCGGCATCTACAAGATCAAGGCCCGCTCCGGCATCCAGCAGGAGGAGCGGCTGGTGATCGTGCGCGGCGACGAGAAGGTGGAGTTCGCGCCGCTCCCCTTCGCCTCGGCTGTCCCGCTCGAGAACACCGCCGGCACGATGCGCCGCGAGGGCACGCCGTTCGATCCGTACGACACCGAGGCGCGGCTCGAGGAGATCGCCCGCCAGGCCATCGGGCATGGACGCAAGGTCCTCTCCTCCAAGTTGCGGGCGCGCATCGCCGCCGAAAACGCCTCGCCGATGCTGGGCATCCTGGGCATGCACCTCCTCATCCGCGAGGGGAAGCGCAACAAGGAGGCGCGCGAGCAGAACCCGGCCGAGGCCATCCCGGAGGTCAACAACATCGAGGAGGTGCGGCGCGTCATCGCCAACCTCCGCGCCACGATCGGCAGGCATCCCGACGTCGAGACCATCGCCATCGGCGCGGGCGTGGGCGACCCCACCTATGCGTTCGACATCCCGCCGATGCTCACGGTGAGCTGGCGCCTGCTGCTCAAGGCCACCGCGCTGCAGCCGGAGCTCATCCCGCGCGGGTCGCTCGGCGAGCAGGTGGCCATGCGCCTCTGGGGCGACGGCGCCTGGCTGCAGTGGCTCGACCCGGCCACCGACCGCATCGACCGCGAGGCGGCGTGGCAGGCCAACGCCAAACGCATGCTGATCTACCTCGAGGCGGCGGACGAGGGAGTGTTTCAGGCGCAGCGCCTGCGCCTGCGGCTCAACGCGTCGGCCCGGCGGAAGCTGGTCAAGCAGCTCGGCATCCCGATGGCGGCCATCGACGCATGGATCGAGGGCGTGGAGAAAAAGCCGTGAGCGTGCGCGTGGGCGAGCACCTGACGATCTCCTTCGAGCGCACGCTGCGCATCCCTGACGACGGGAAGGCGTACCCGCTCCCGCCCGGCCTCGGCCTCTTTCCCATCCGCCCCGTCGGCGGCGGCGATTACATGATCCCGATGTACCAGCGCGAGGCACTCTGGATCGCGTTCGAGGGAGCGTGGTGGAAGCCGAACGCGGTGAAGGTGGGCATCGGCGGCATCGACGCGCTCACCGGGCAGGCGTGGTCGGAAGAGTTGCAGAGCGACCCGCAGAACTACCTCGTCGCGCCCGATCAGCCGTGGCTCGACGGCATCAACAGCGGCCACGAGACCGTCCGCCAGTTCGTGGCCATGCCCCTCGGCTCCGGCGTGACCGTGGAAGGGCAGCTCACCGGCCAAGAGAGCGTCGGCGGCCTGCAGTTCGTCGTCTTCGAGCCGAAGCCCGGCCGCTTCCCCGACCAGGAGCCGGAGCCCGGACCTCCCGAGGAAGGGGCGTTCGCGCTCGAGAGCATCGACATGGGCCTCGCCGCCGGCGGGCAGATGACGCAGAAGATCTATCCCGACCCGTACGGCATCGCGTCGTGGGACCCGTCGCGGCGCACTTCGTTCCGCGTGCGCATCGTCAACAGCGAGGAGTGGCACGCGCTCACCGGCGAGGCCCCGCCGCCCACCCCCGTCGACGCCGCGGCATACACGAAGGCCGGCCTGCCATGGTTCGCGCTGTACGACGAGGAGCAGGGCGACCTCGCGGCATCGGAGACGTTACGGGGCGTGCGGTCGGTGGGCGACGCGACGAGCGTGGACGTGCAGAACGTGAAAAAGATTCGCAAGAGCCCGGCGGGCTGAAGCCCGCCCTACGTTGAGCTCAGGCGCGGCGTGGGCCAGACGCAGGGCGTGGCTTCAGCCCGCCTCGAATCGCGAGCATGAGCAGCGTCCCCAGCGAGATCCACCCTCCCACCACGAACGTCCACGGCCGGTACTCGACACGCACCTCGTGCTTCCCGCGCGGCACGTGCACCGCGAGGAACGCGGCGTTGGCGCGATCGACGTTCACGCGCTTCCCGTCGACGAACGCGCGCCATCCTTTCCAGGCGGCGTCGGAGATGACCACGTAGCCGTCGCGCTGCATCTCCGCGTCGAACGCGTACTCCCCGCCGCGGCTGTACGCGCGGAGCGTGATGCGTCCGGGGCCGTTCTCGCGCATGCCCGGCCTCGGCGAGTCGATCCAGGCGATACCGCGAAAGTCCTTCACGTCCTGCATGCGCTCGACGATCTGCTGGCCGGTCATGTCGGTCATGGCCACCTGCGCCGGCACGAACACGCGCTCCAGCACGCGCTCGTTCTCGAGCAGCGTCAACCCGTCGCGCGAGAGCACGCGCCGCCAGCCGGGCGGCACACTCTCCTCGTCGCGCTGCAGCACGAAGCGCACGTTCAGGAACGAGAGGAACGGGCGCGTGAGATCTTCGACGCGGTTGAACCACACCCGCGCCTCCCGTCCGCACCACAGAGGCTCGGTGGCGAAGAACGGCGCGAGCGTGAGCGCCTCGTAGCCGCGCGGGTCTTCCACCCCGTAGAAGGTGTTCATGTGCGGCGGCAGCGCGGAGCCGCGCCCGACCAGGCGGAACGGCTCCCGCACGCCACGCAGCGGCTCGAGCACCGGCACCGGCGGATACGCCGCGCGCGCGGGATAGGTCCGGAAGGTCTCGACCTCGGACACGGCACGCTGCGCGAAGACGAGGGCGACGAGCATCCCCGCCCGCGGACGCCACGCGGCCAGGGCCAGGAAGAGCAGCTCCGCCGCCGGCCGCCACTGCCCGTATGCGGGCGCGAGGACGACGTTGCGCGACAGCCAGAACATGCCAATGCCGAGAAGCGCCAGGAGGGCCAGCATCGTCGGGCGCACGCCGCGGCGCGGGAGCGCGTCGACGCCGAACGCCGCCAGGATCGACAGCGCCAGCGCGGCCGAGAACGCGAGCCGCTCCATCAGCGTGATCTGCATGAGCGGCAGCGAGCGCAGGAAGTCGATCAGCGGCGGCCAGCGCGTGCCGACGGCGATGCCGGCCACGGCCAGCGCGGCGAAGAACCACGTGTGCGCCGAGCGCACGCGCCAGACGGCGAAGAGGGCCAGCGCCAGCACGATACTCCCCACGGCCGCCGTCTCCACCGGCAGGAGCCCGAGGCTCGGCACGATCCAGGGGCGCACGTGCAGGTGCGGGAAAAAGTTCGTCGCCAGCGTGCCCAGCACGACCGCATTCGAGTCCGGCTCGATCCATCCCGCCCCGCTCTTCTGCTGGTATTCGTACGACTGCAGGATGGCCTCCAGCAGCGGCAGCAGCGCCACCGCGCAGAGCAGCAGCGCGGCCGCTCCCGCCGCCGCGGCGATCCCGATCGTGCGCCAGGTCTGCTCGCGGCGGCGCACCAGCTCGAAGACCCCGTACGCCGCCCCCACGAGCACGTTCAGGAAGAGCGACTCCGGGTGACCTGCCGTGGTGATGAGCGCGAGCGCGAGGACGAGCAGCGCGAACGAGCGCCGGTGCACGGCCGCCAGCAGCAGCGGCAGCAGCGCCGCGGCGAAACCCATGGCCGTCTGCGTGTAGACGACGATGCTGGCCGAGAACGCCCAGCCGATCGCCGCGACGAGCGACGCCGCCTCGCTGCGCCCCAGCTCCCGCGCGAGCAGGAACGCCCCCCACGCGGCGAGGAAGAGCACGATGGCCGCGGTGTAGGTCATGCTCTGCGCGGCGGGCAGCAGCACGGCCAGCCAGGTGAACGGCGAGAACGGCGCGGACTGCGCCTCCGCGACCAGCGGCTCGCCGCACATGTTGTACGCCGTCCACGCCGGAAACTCGCCGCGGCGCAGCGACTCCTGCACCGCGCGCCGCCACGGGAAGAACTCCGAGGCGATGTCGGTCGCGGAGGCGTTCCCCGCGGGACCGATCCCGTACTTCTGCGCGTACACGCGCAGCGGATCGTGCTGATAGAGATGGTCCACCGGGCCGTACACGCCGCCGGTGAAGAGCGCCACGCCCGTCAGCGCCAGCGGCAGCACGAGCAGCACCAGCGCCGCGCCGCGCGTCATCGGCCGTACATGGCGATGCGTCAGCCAGAGGATTGCGAAGGCGGTGGCGGCGTAGAGCAGCGCGCTCAAGGATGTGGAGCGGGCTTCAGCCCGCTCGGACGGGCTGAAGCGCGTCCCCACGTGAGCTGTTCGGCCTCGGACTGCGACAGCTCATGCCCGCCATGGATTTCGTCCGACGGATCGGGCAGGTGCACGCGCATCAGGTAGTCGAGCGCGAGGGCCAGGCCCTGCCGGTGTCGGATCGTGGCGACCATCGGGACCACCATGATCGCAAGGAACGCGATTCCCGTCATCAGGTTGTACGCGCGAAAGCCGAAGAAGAGCGCGGCCACGCCGAACAGGACCGGGAAGCGATCCATGATGTTCGTGAACATCCAGGTGTCGCCGTAGTTGCGCTGCAGCAGCAGCCGGCACGACGAGCAGCGCTCGTGCGTGACGATCCAGCGCTGGAACAGCTCCCCTTCGCCGCAGCGGGGGCAGCGGCCGCGGATGCCGCGCCAGAGCACGGTGCCGAGGGGAGGACGGTTCGACGTCATCGGGATCACAGAACGAGCCGCCGTTCCGCAGTATTCTTTGCGTCGAGGGGATCACCATCATCTCCACGTGAGCGGCAAGCCGCAGCCCGACTGGAAGCTGCGCGTGCAGATGAAGACGGCGAAGAACGTGGTCCGGATGCCGTTTGCGTTGAAGGACGTAACATTACCGTAGGTCTGGACTGCGGCAGCGCCAGCTGCCGCTCTCCATGCGGGAGGCGCCAGCCTCCCGCCCGCGGCAGCTGCGGCTGCCGCATGGAGAGCGCGAGCTAGCGCTCGCGCACTCCAGACTTCACGCGCAGGACGCGGGCGGTCAGGGCCGGCAAGTGCCGTTGCAGCTTGATCGCGTGAATCTCCTTCCCCCCCACGTGCACCTCGCGCTTTCCCCCCTCCACGCCACGCACAATGACCGGCGCGGCTTCCTCGGGGAGCATGGCGTTGGCGTGCGTGTCGTCGAGCTGGCCGTGCGGGGTGCCGTCGCCGGTCAGGGCGTTCTCCGAGACTTTGGTGCGGATGTAGCCGGGGCAGACGATGGTCACGCGGATGCCGTCCTTGTGCGTCTCCGCGCGCAGGGTGTTGAAGAAGCCGTGCAGGGCGTGCTTCGACGCCGCGTACGCGCTGCGCAGTGGCACGCCGACGTAGCCGATCACGCTGCTGATCGGCACGAGGTGCCCCGACTTCCGCGCCAGCATGGAGGGCAGCACGGCCTTCGTTAAAGCGATGGCTCCGAAGTAATTGATCTCCATGATGCGGCGGTCGGTGGCCAAGTCCGTCTCCGCCGCCAGCGAGCGCTGGCTCACGCCGGCGCTGAGGACGAGGATGTCGACCTCGCCCGCCTCGCGCGCCGCGCCTGGGAGCGCCTCCATGTCCGTCACGTCCAGCGGCAGCACCACGTGCCGCGACGGCTCGTGGCACTGCGCGCGCACGCGCTCCAGCTCCGCCGCGTTGCGCGCGGAGAGGATCACCCGCGCCCCCTCCCGGCTCCACGCGACCGCCAATGCCTCGCCGATGCCCGAGGACGCGCCGGTGATCCAGACCGTCTTCATTGCAGGTTCTCGAAGACCGTGGCCGCGCCCTGGCCGCCGCCGACGCACATCGTAACCATGCCGTATTTCGACTTGCGACGGCGCATCTCGCCGAGGATCTGCACGGTCAGCTTCGCTCCCGAGGCGCCGAGTGGATGGCCGAGGGCGATCGCGCCGCCGTTCACGTTGACGCGCTCCGGATCCATCCCCAGCTCGCGCATCACCGCCAGCGCCTGGCAGCCGAAGGCCTCGTTCAGCTCGATGACGTCGATGTCGTCGAGCTTCAGCCCGGCCAGCTTCAGCGCCTTCGGCACCGCCACCACGGGGCCCATGCCCATGATCTCCGGCGGCACGCCACCCACGGCGTACGACACGAGGCGCGCCAGCGGCTTCAGCCCCAGTTCCTCGGCGCGTTTGCGCGACATCACGATCACCGCGGCCGCGCCGTCCGAGGTCTGGGACGAGTTGCCGGCGGTGACGACGCCCTTGGCGTGGAAGACCGGCTTCAGCTTCGCCAGCGCCGCGGCGTTCGTGTCGGCGCGCGGGCCTTCATCCTTGTCGAAGGTGAAGCGCTCGACGTGCTCCGTGTCGCGGATCTCGACGTCGAGCGGCACGATGCCGTCCTCGGCGAACTTGCCGGACTGCTGCGCCTGGATGGCGAGAGTATGGCTGCGCAACGCGAAGGCGTCGGCGTCCTCGCGCGAGACGCCGTACTTGCGCGCGACGTTTTCCGCGGTCAGCCCCATGCTCAGGTAGACGTCCGGGCGCTCCTCGACCAGCGTCGGGTTCGGCCGGAACTTGTTGTTGCCGCGCACGAGGCTCATCGACTCCGTGCCGCCGGCGATGATGGTCTCGGCCATGCCGGCCATGATCCGCTCCGCCGCGTTGGCGATGGTCTGCGATCCCGAGGAGCAGAAGCGGTTGACCGTGACCGCGGCGACGCTGTCCGGCAATCCCGCCCGCAGCGCGGCGATGCGGGCGACGTTGGTCCCCGACTCTCCCTCGGGAGTGGCACAGCCGACGATCACGTCGTCGATCGTCTGCGGGTCGATCTGCGGGTGCTGCTGCATCAGCGCGCGGATCACTTCCGCGGCCATGTCGTCCGGACGGGTGGTGCGCAGCGAGCCGCGCGGCGCTTTGCCGACCGCGGTGCGCAGGCCGGCCACGATGACTGCTTCGTTCATGGTCTCTCCTTAAATGCAGTTTCCCCCTCGCCCCGGCAGGGGGAGAGGGCCGGGGTGAGGGGTCGTGCCCCGCTGCGAGGCACTGCCCCTCACCCTGACCCTCTCCCCGCGCGCGGGGAGAGGGGACTTATGGCTAGTTCCTCAACGGCTTCCCGTTCTTCAACATGTACTGAATGCGGTCCATGGTCTTCTGCTGCCCGAGGAGGTCGACGAACACCTCGCGCTCCAGGTCGAGCAGGTACTGCTCGCTCACCCACTGCCCGCTGGACAGCTCGCCGCCGCAGAGGATGTGCGCGAGGCGGCCGCTGATGAAGGCGTCGTACTCGCTCATGTAGCCGCCCTGCTGCAGGACGTAGATGGCCGCCTTGAGTCCCGCGCGCACGTCGCGTCCCGCCGCGTAGCAGTGGTCGTGCTGCACCGGCGGCGCGTAGCCCGCGGAGGCCAGCTCCAGCACTTCCTGCTTGGCCTCGTGCAGGAGGTGATCGCGGTTCATGACCACGCGGTCGGCCGCGGCGAGGAACCCGAAGTCGCGCGCCTCGGCCGCGCTGCTCGATACCTTCGCCGCGCCGACGACCTCCAGGATGCGCTGCACGAACGGCAGCGCGTCGGCGCCCGGCGTGAGCTTCATGGCCGGCGAGACGATGCGCCGCACCATCTCCTTGCAGCCGCCCGCGCCGGGGATCAGGCCGACGCCGACCTCGACGAGGCCCATGTACGTCTCCCCCGCCGCGACGATGCGCGACGCGGCCAGGCAGACCTCCACGCCGCCGCCGAGCGTGCGGCCGAACGGCGCCGCCACGACCGGCTTGGCCGAGAAGCGCACGCGCATGAGCGCGTCCTGCATCCCCTTGACGGCGTCGTTGGGATTGCCGGCCAGTCCGCCGGCGAGGTTCGCGCCGACGCAGAAGTCCGCCCCCTCGTTGCCGATGACCAGTCCCGCCCAGTCGCCGCGCTCCAGCTCCTCGACGCTGGCGATGACCATCTCGCGGATGTCGCCGTCGAGCGTGTTCATTTTCGTGTGGAACTCGAGGCAGAGCACGCCGTCGCCGAGGTCGCGCAGGCTGGCGCCCTTGTTCTCCTTCACCACCGGCTGGTCGGCGAGGGAAATCTGCCGCGGGTCCTTCGAGATCTCCGCGTACGACTTCGAGGCCGGCTCGTAGACGTGGCCGTCGCGATAGAAGGAAGTGTGGCCGGCGGCGAGCATCTCGCGCACCCACGGCGCCACGGCCACGCCGTGCCGCTCCATCGCCTCCGCGGTCTCCTGCACGCCGAGGGCGTCCCACAGCTCGAACGGCCCGAGGTCGTGCGAGAAGCCCCAGCGCGTGGCGCGGTCGATGCTCACCAGGTCGTCGCTGATCTCCGGTACGCGCCGCGCCGCGTAGCCGAGATTGTTATAGATCGTGTGCCGCGCCAGCTCGCCGACCTTGTCGTCCAGCTGCAGCACGTGCTTCAGCCGCTCGGGGAGCGAGCGGATCTTCGACGCCTCGGCGAGAGACGGGAGCTGCGGCTCGATGCGCTCGCGGTACTGCCCCGTCTTCAGGTCGAGGGTCTGGATGTTCTTGCCGTCCTTCTTGTAGAAGCCCTGCCCGGTCTTGTCGCCGAGGCGGTTCTGGTCGAGCTGCGACATGCGCAGCTGCTCGAACTTCTCGGAGCGCAGCACCTCGCGCGACTCGTCGTCGGGGATGAGGTCGTAGAGGTTGCGGGCCACGCCGGTGGCGACGTCGAAGCCGACCAGGTCCTGCAGCCGGAAGGCCGCGGTCTTGGGGCGGCCGATGAGCGGCCCGGCGATGGCGTCGACTTCCTCGATGGTGTAGTCGCGGTTGAGCACGAAGTCGTTCAGCGACGCGCCGCCGACCGAGGCCAGGCGGTTGGCGATGAAGTTCGGCGTGTCCTTGCACAGCACCACCCCCTTGCCGAGGCGCTGCTCCGCGAAGTCGCGCACGAACTGCGTGACCTCGGGCGACGTGTCCCTGGTGGGGATGACCTCGAGCAGCTTCATGTAGCGCGGCGGGTTGAAAAAGTGCGTGCCGATGAAGTGCGCCTTGAAATCGTCCGACGCGTTCACGGCGAGCTGCGCGATCGGCAGCCCGGAGGTGTTCGAGGAGACGATCGAGTCCGGCTTGCGCAGACGGTCGATGCGCGCCACGAGGTCGCGCTTCGCGTTCATCTCCTCGAAGATCGCCTCGACGATCCAGTCCCCCTCGGCGATCCAGGCCTCGTTCTGTTCCACGTGGCCGACCGTGACCAGGTCGGCCGTGCCGGGCGTGAAGAACATCGGCGGCTTGTGCTTCTTCAGGCGCTCGAGCACCCCCTGCGGGGCCACGTCGAGCAGGTACACCGGGATGCCGGCGTTGGCGAAATGCGCGGCGATGCCGCCGCCCATGGTTCCGGCGCCGATCACGACGGCGCGGCTGATGGTTCTCGTCATTGAACTGTTCCTCTTCCTGTCATCCTGAGCCGCGCAGACGGCGAAGGACCCCCTGCTGGAACCCATG
The DNA here is from genome assembly GCA_035627015.1 of Thermoanaerobaculia bacterium. Classification (GTDB taxonomy): domain Bacteria; phylum Acidobacteriota; class Thermoanaerobaculia; order Gp7-AA8; family Gp7-AA8; genus QHVT01. The sequence goes on from DASPMO010000177.1 coordinate 32,924, forward strand.
CCCGCTCCGCCGGCAGGGGGTCCTTCGCCGTCTGCGCGGCTCAGGATGACAGTTCATTCCTCTCGTAATACTCGTCTCAGAATTTTTCCCACCGCCGATTTCGGCAGCGACTCACGGATCTCGATGTGCGCCGGCCGCTTGAACTCGGCGAGGTCGCGCGCGCAGTGCGCCTTCAGGTCGTCCACGCTCGCCCGCGCATCGGGCTTCAGCACCACGAAGGCCTTCACCGCCTCGCCGCGGTAGGCGTCGGGGATGCCGATCACGCACGCCTCCATCACCGCCGGGTGGGTAAACAGCACCGACTCGACCTCGGAGGGGTAGACGTTGAAGCCGGAGACGATGACCATGTCCTTCTTGCGCTGCACGATGGTGGTGAAGCCGTCCGCGTCCACCGTGGCGATGTCACCGGTGTACAGCCAGCGCGTGCCCCGCTCGTCGGTGCGGATCGTCTGCGCCGTCTCCTCGGGACGGTTCCAGTACCCCTTCATCACCTGCGGGCCGGCGATGCAGAGCTCCCCTTCCTCCACTTCCTTCGTGCCGTCGACGAGGTCGACGATCTTCATGTCCGTGTCGGGCAGCGGGATGCCGATCGTCCCCGGCTTGCGCACGCTCAGCGTGGGGCTGGTGTGCGTCACCGGCGAGGCCTCGGAGAGTCCGTAGCCTTCGCTGAGCATGCCGCCGGTCAGCTTCTCGAACTGCTCCAGCACTTCCACCGGCAGCGGCGCGGAGCCGCTGTTGAAGGCGCGGATCCGGTCGAGGCCGTACTCGCGCGAGCGCGGGTGGTTGAGGAGCGAGATGAAGAGCGTCGGGACGGCGGGAAAGTACGTCGGGCGGTAATCGCGCACGGCGTTCAGCAGCGCGTCGACGTCGTACTTCGGGATGAGGATCTGCAGCGCGCCCAGCCACGCGCCGGACATCAGCCCGACGGTGAAGCCGTAGATGTGAAAGAAGGGGATGACCAGCAGGTAACGCTCGTCGCCGCGGCGCAGCGCCGGCACGTGCAGCGTGGTGGTCTGCACCACGTTCGCGAAGATGTTGTAGTGCGTCAGCATGGCCCCCTTCGGGGTGCCGGTCGTGCCGCCGGTGTACTGCAGCACGGCCACGTCCTGTTCCGGGTCGATGTGCACGGTGGGGAGCTCCGGCACGGCGACGCCGGCGATGGCCTGCTCGAAGGAGCCCGGCTGCGCGAATCCTGTGATGAGCAGCGTCTCGATGCCCGCGCTCTGTGCCGCCGGTGCGAGCGCGTCGAGCACGACCAGCGCGCGCATGCCGGAGTCCTGGGCGACGACGCCCACCTCGCGCGGCGTGTAGAGCGGGTTCACGTTCACCACGATCGCGCCGGCGCGGAGGATGCCGAAGACCGCGACGAGATACTGCGGACAGTTCGGCAGCATGATCCCGACGCGGTCGCCCTTGACGATGCCCATGCGCGCCAGCGCCGTGGCGAAGCGGTCCGCGCGGTCCTTGATCTCGGCGTAGGTGAGCGTCTGCCCGAGGAACGCCGTGGCCGGTTTGTCCGGCACGTCCGAGGCGGCGATGCGGAGGATGTCCGTCAGCGGCCGCCGCGGATAGTTCAGGTTCGGACGGACCCAGTAGTCGAAGTGGGGGTACCAGGGGCGCGTGTCAGGCATGCCTCCTCCTCCGATATGGAGTGCGGCGGCGCCAGCCGCCGCTTTCCATTGCGGCAGCGCAAGCTGCCGCGGGCGGGCGGAGGCTGGCGCCTCCGCCATCGAAAGCGGCAGCTGGCGCTGCCGCACTCCAGATTTCAGACAATGGTCCCTCCCCCATCCACCGCAATCACCTGCCCGGTCACGTAGCTCGACGCGTCCGAGGCGAGAAAGAGCGCCACCCCTTTCAGCTCGCCGGACGCGCCGATGCGGGGGATGGGATTGCGGCGCTGGATCTCCGGCTCGACCCACTTGATGACCGGGTCGGCGAGGCGCGAGTGGAAGAAGCCGGGCGCGATGGCGTTGACGCGGATGCCCTCCGGCCCCCACGTGGCCGCCAGCTCGCGCGTCAGGCCCATGAGGCCGGCCTTGCTGGAGACGTACGCGGCGTAATGCGGCCCGTGCGTCGACGAGCGCAGCCCGGCCACCGAGGCGATGTTGATGATGACGCCGCGCTTCGCCTCGAGCATCACCCGCCCCGCGGCCTGGGCGAAGAGGAACGCGCCGGTGAGGTTCGTGTCCAGCACCTTGCGGAAGTTGTCGAGCGACATCGTCTCCGGACGCTCTCCCCAGGAGATGCCGGCGTTGTTGACGAGGATGTCGACGCGATCGTACGCACGCACCGTCGCCTCGACCACGGCGTGCACCTGCTGCTCGTCCGTGACGTCGCACATGAGGCCTTCCACGCGGATGCCTTTGGCGCGGAGCTCCTCGAGCGCGGGCGTGAGCCACTGCTCGCGCCGCGCGCAGAGCATCAGCGACGCCCCCGCCTCCGCCAGCGCCTCGGCGATCTCCAGGCCGAGGCCGCGCGAGCCGCCGGTCACGATGGCGGCGCGTCCCTTCAGGTCGAACAGTTCCTGTACGTGCATCATCGTCTCCGCTTCACCACCCCGTGGAAGACCATCTCCGCGACGTTCGCGGCGATCTCCCCGGCGCTCAGTTTCCCCTCGGGCCTGTACCAGCGCGAAAGCCAGTTGATCGCGCCGGCGATGGAGAACGCCGCCACGGTCGTGTCGACGCCGCGCAGCTTCCCCGCGCGCTGCAGCTCGTCGAGCGTCCCGCGCACGGTGTCGATGTACTGCCGCTTGAGGCGGGTGATGGTGCGGTTCTGCGCCGGCGTCAGCGCCCGCGCCTCGTCGACGAGGATCGTCACCGCCCCATCGCCGCGCAGCACCAGGTGCGCGTGGGCGGCGATGATGGCGCGCAGGCGCTCCTCGGGGTCGGCGATGCCGCGCGCCGGCGCGATCACCTCGCGCTCCAGCTCCTCGAAGCCGTACTTCATGATCTCGAAGAGCAGCTCGGTCTTGCCTTTGATGTAGTGGTAGAGCCCCGCCTTCGTGATCCCCAGCGCGTCGGCGATGTCGCTGACCGACGTGGCGTCGTACCCCTTGGCGACGATGATCTGCGCCGCGGTGCGGTAGACCTCTGCGGCGCGGCTGTCAGTGGCGGCGTTTCTCATGACCTACCGAACGGTAGGTATACCAGTTTGGAGTGCGCGAGCGCCAGCTCGCGCACTCCAGAATCTACGAAGATCTACGTAATACGCGCAGCATGCGATTCCTGCTTGGCGGGTGCGGTAGGGAAACGTCCACGAGCGTCACTCCTGTGAGTGATGAGTTACCTCGACCGCGTACGCCTTCACTTCTCGGGTCAGTTCCAGGCCGATCCGTCGACCGTGAACAACGACCCGACCCATTACGACAACGCCACGTTTCTCCCCGAATATCAGTTGCCGCAGACGGACACGAGCGCGAACGGCTGGTGGAACCCCGACGGCTCCGCGTCGTGGCGCCTGGTGGACTGCCACGTCACGCGCGTCTGCTACGTCGACGGCTCGTCGACGAACGACGTGGCGGCCGATCCGGTGGTCGGCATGCGCATCATGGACGCCAACAAGCGCGTGGCCGGCAAGCTGGTCGACCTCGACCCGCAGCAGCAGATGGTCTCGCAGATCTGGGGCCTGCTGGTGCGCCTCACGGACGGCGTGAACGACGCCTTCTCCGGCCCGTTCGAGCGCGCCTCGTTTTCCGACCTCTGGATGCGCTCCGCGCCGGTCGGCACGAAGATGCCCCTCGGCGTGTTCTACCAGTCGGTGCTCGCGCCGGTGCTGTGGGGCGACGACCGCAAGTCGCGCTTCCTTCGCGAACTGCGCGCCGCGGCGAAGCACGACATGCTGTCGATCAAGTTCAACCTCGACGGCTACGACTCCGACTCGACCTCCGCCACGTTCACCCTCGGCCGCATCGTCGGGACGATCGGTCCCGCGGACGACGACGAGCCCCGCCAGTTCGTCCTCGGCCGGCACCTCGGCGGGACAACCCGGCTCATGACCTTCATGCCCTGCGTCGTCGACAAAAAAGCGCGCCGCATCCTCGCCGATTTCGGCAATTCCCTCCCCACCGTCGCCCCCGGCGGCAACCTGGCGCCCGTCCTCGGCGCGCTCACCCTCGGCTATCTCGACGCATCGAAAACATTCCAGTCCCTGGGGGACGTGCCGTATCAGACCCCCAACTTCTACGAGTCGACCGCGGGTATCGTCGAGCTGCCCGCCGACCGCGACCTGACGAACGACGAACTGAAGGCGCTGGCCTCGAATCCCGTCGCCGTGGCCAGCAACGGGAAGACGCTGCTGCAGGAGAACATCGACGGACTCTACGTCCGCGCCGACAACTTCACGTACCGCCTCAGTCCGGGAGACACCGCCGAGGTCGAGCTGTGGGCGACGCAGTACGGCGAGCTGCAGGACGGTGCGCGGATCAACGTGTCGTTCGATCCGACCGGACTGCAGCAGTCGAACGGACCGGCGGTGGCCACGCCCACGACCGCGCTCACCGGCTTCGCTGCGAGCACGCCGATCGTGGCGAAGAAAGGGCGTGCCACGCTGAAGCTGACCGCGCACGATCCCGACAACCCGCGCGGTTACATCGACGGACAAGTGTACGGCGTGCGGCCGATCCCGCAGGCTGTCGTCGGCAACCCGCCCGGCTCGTGGGTCGACCCGTGGGACTTCATCAGCGTCCTCGTGTTCGACGCGTTCGAGGCGGCGGAGCCGACCTGGTTCGGCGAGATGCAGCCGATCTTCACGCAGTACGGCAATCTCTATCCCCTGATGGACCGCCTCATCGACCTCACCGACTACGACGCCATCGCCGCGAACGTGCAGGTGCTCAGCTTCGTCTTCGCCCTGCCGATCACGGATCCGAACTCGATGCCGGTCACGCGCGATCTCTCGGCCGCGAAGCGCGCCGCGATCCTGAAGTGGCTGAACACGCCCGGACCGGACGGCAAGCCGCTCAAGGGCACGGAGGCGCCGCAGCCCGAGGCGGCTGCGAAACGCCACGTGCCGACGACCGAGGCCGTGACGAGCGAGCTGCACGCCATCAAGAGCGGCCTGCGGAAGGAGTCGTAGTCATGCTTTACGTCAAACGGCAGAAACTCGACACCGTCGAAGACCTCCGCAAGGCGCTGGCGAACGCGATCAAGCTCGAGTTCAGCACCATCCCGCCATACCTGACCGCGCTCTACTCGATCAAGGAAGGGTCCAACCAGCAGATCGCCGGCATCATCCGCGGCATCGTCATCCAGGAGATGCTGCACCTCTCGCTGGCGGCAAACATCCTCAACGCCGTCGAAGGGACTCCTGACTTTCCGGGGAGCGTGCCGAAGTACCCGGGGCCGCTGCCGATGAACATCGGGAGCGAGCCCGGGAAGCCGTTCATCGTGCCGCTGAAGAAGCTCTCCATCGACACGGTGCGGAACGTCTTCATGGTCATCGAGGAGCCGGAGAATCCGCTGGTCTTCCCCGAGGCCAAGACGCTGGAGAAGATCGCGCCGGACTACCACACCATCGGCGAGTTCTACGAGGCCGTGTCGCAGCTCATCGCGGACCTCGGCGAGAAGATCTTCAAGGGCGATCCATCGCGGCAGGTGACCGGCTGGTTCGCCAAGGACGAGCTCTTCCCGATCGACAGCGTGGCCACCGCGCAGGCGGCCATCCACATCATCGTCACGCAGGGCGAGGGGACGGCCACCAGTCCGGCCGGCGGCGAGGGAATGGTCGCGCACTACTACCGCTTCGAGGAGATCGCCCGCGGCAAGACGCTGAACATCGATCCGAGCGTGCCGCAGGGGTATTCGTGGGGAGCGCCGCCGATCGTGCTCGATACGACCGGCGTCTGGCCGGTGGTCGACAACCCGCCCGACGTGCCGCTGCCGGCGGGCTCGCGGGTGGCGCTCGTGTCGCAGCAGTGCGACGAGACGTTCAGCGCGCTCGTCGACGCGCTGCAGCAGACGTTCGACGGCGACCCGAAGCACTTCGATGCCGCGATCGGCCTGATGTACTCGCTGCGGCTGCAGGCGCAGGACCTCGTGTCGATGCCGATCCCGAACGGGACGGGAAACGCGGGGCCGCGGTTCCTGTACGACGCGAAGACGGCGTCAGGCTGACGGGGGGACGGGCTGAAGCCCGTCCTACGTTCAGCGCGGTCGACGTAGGGCGGGCTTCAGCCCGCCCATCCGCCCAACGAGCCACAACACGCCCGTCAGTCCCAGCACGCCGCAGAAGATCACCACGTGGCTGGCAGCCCCGTTCGCGTACGCACCCGCCCACGCGTAGACCACCGATGGCGCGAGCGACCCCGCCGCCGCGGCCAGCGCCGTCTGCCGCCACGTCAGCGGCGAGCTGCCCGCGAGAATGGCCACGGTCTCCGCGAGGATCGGCACGGGCCGCGAGAGGACGATGGCCAGCACGCCCCACCGCTGCAGCATCGCCCCGGCGCGATCGTGCTCGGCGGGCGTGACGAAGCGGCGGATGACGTCGTTGCCCGCGCGGCCGAGGGCGAAGCCCGTCAGCGCGGCCGCCGTCGAGCCGAGGATCGAGAGCAGTGCGCCGGGCACGATGCCGAACAACGCGCCATGCGCCGCCATCACCAGACTCGAAGGGACGGGCAGCACCACGTCGGCGATGAGGAGCAGCACGCCGGCGATGGCCGCCCCGCGCAGCAGCGGCGTGGGATCTTCGATCTCCAGTCCCGACACGGACGCGACGCCGAACATCACCAGGAGCGTCAGCGCGAGCATCGCGGCGAAAGTGATCCAGCGACCCATCATCCCGCATGGTAGGGAAACCCATGGCTGACGTCACTCCTCGAATGTGTCCTGGCTCGTCTGCCTCCTCCTCGCGACCACCCCGGTGCTGAAACAGGAGATCGTCGTCACCGCCGAGCGCAATGCCGTTCCGCAAAACGAGCTGACCACCGCCACGACCGTCCTCACGCGGACGGACGTCGAGGCGCTCCCCGCGTCGAATGCAGCCGAGGTGCTGGCGCTCGTGCCGGGCGTGACGATGTTCGGCGGAGGGAGCACCATCCCGGCGACGCTGACGATGCGCGGCTTCTACGGCGGCGGCGAGGCGGATTACGCGCGGCTGCTCGTCGACGGCGTGCCGGTCGCGGACGCGGAGTCGAACGCCGCGCCGTGGCAGCAGCTCCTGGCGAACGACGTCGAGCGCGTGGAAGTCGTGCGCGGGCTGGCCTCTCCCGTCTACGGCGACGCGGCTTTCGGCGGCATCGTGCAGCTGTTCACGCGCACGCGTGCGCCGGGCGACTGGAGCCTGACGCTCACCGGCGGCAGCGATGGGACGGCCGAGGGAAGCGGCGGCGCGTGGCTGCGCGTGGCGGAGGGAGAGCTGGCCGTGCTGGCCGACTGGCGCGGGAGCGACGGCGATCGTCCGCGCTCCGAGAGCGCGCAGGGGGGCGCGCGCCTGCGCTGGCGTCGCGACGGACTCACGCTCAGCGGCTCGCTGCGCAACCACGACCGCAACGATCCCGGGCCTTTGCCGCTCGAGCAGCTCGACGAGCCGATCGCCCTCGTCCCCGGCGATTTCGACGAGCACACGCGCGCGCAGCTGGCCGCCTCGTTCGACGCGACGAACTGGCGCGCCTCGCTGCACGCCACCTCGAAGCGCGGCGACGCCACCCGGACGTTCCTGTTTCTCGACACCGCCTCGCGGTCGCTCGACTCGGGGGAGCTCGGCGGGTCGCTGCAACTGCACGGCGCGCGCTGGCACGGCGGCATCGATCTGGCCCGCCAGCATTTCGACGCCGAGTGGATCGGGCTGGCGCGGACCGACGCGCACCGCAACGTCGCCGCCGCACACGCCACCGCGCGCGTGCCGCTCACCGCGAACGTGATGCTCGTCGGCGGCGCACGCTTCGACCACATCGACGAAAGCGTGCTCTCCCCGCGCCTGGGCCTCTCCATGCAGCGCGGCGCCGCGGCGATGTACCTCTCCGCCGCGCACGGCTTCACCGCGCCGACGCTCGAGCAGCTCTACGACTCCCGCCCCATCCGCCTCTTCGGCGGCTCCTTCACCCTCGCCAACCCGGAGCTGAAACCGCAGCGCGCCCGCGGCCTCGAGGCCGGCTTCTCGTATGGCATCGTCCGCGTCGATGCGTACTGGTCGCGCGTGAGGGACGAGATCGACTTCGACGCCGCGACGTTCCGCTACCAGAACCTGGCCCGCAGCGAGCACCGCGGCGTCGAGCTGCTGCTCCAGTCGCGCTACGCGCGCGTGACGTACGCGTGGACCCGCGTCACCGACGGCGGCACGCAGCTCAAGAACATCCCGCTGCACTCTGGCACGGTGCTGCTCCCACTCCCTTACGTGACGCTGCTCTACAGCTGGAACACCGGCCGCTTCTTCGACGATGCCGAACAGGTCGCCGCTCCCGACACGCACGCCGTGTCGCTCCGCGCGCAGCAGCGCTTCCGCCGCGCGCGCGTCTTCGTCGACGTGCTGAATCTCTTCGATCGCCGCAATGCCGCCCTCGGGTATGCGCTGGAAGGGTCGGGCTTCGCCTATCCGGACCAGCGGCGCGCGGTGCGCGTGTCGGTGTCGTTCTGGAGTGCGGCAGCGCCAGCTGCCGCTTTCCATGCGGAGGCGCCAGCCTCCGCCCGCCCGCGGCAGCTGCGGCTGCCGCATTGAGAGCGGCAGCTGGCGCTGCCGCACTCCAGATCAACCCAGCATCTTCTTCAGCGCCTTGAGCAGCTTCTCCGCCTCCTGCACCTGCTCCAGCAGCGCGGGGTCGCCGCGCTTGTCGACGAGGGTGGTCCAGGAGTGGCGCTTGAGGGCGTGCGTGAGCTGTTGCAGGTCGCCGGCGAGGCCGCTCTTCTTCTCCTCGGCCGGCGCGATGGAGTCGAGCACGCGCTCCAGCGGCGCCCCCTCGACGAACTTCTGCCGCGCCACCGGGTCGCGCAGCACGATGCGCAGCTTGCGCACGTCCTTCGAGTTCGTGATCTCGTTCTCGTTCACCTTCTGCACGATCGTGTCGAGCACGGACGGCGTGAGCAGGTTCCTGTTGATGTTCTTGATCTCGCGGGCCCAGGTGATCGAGGAGCCCGGCTCGGGGAGATTGGTCAGCTTCTCGGAGAGCTCGTAGATCTCCACCAGCTTGTCCAGCTCGCGCACCGTCACGCCGAGGATGTTCGCGGCGCTGGCACGGCCGACGATGTCCACCAGGCCGTAGGCCACCATCTCCTTCTCCTTGGCGTCCCACTCCTTGCGCTGGCGGTGGATGTAGATCCAGACGCGCAGGCGCTCGTCGTCGGTGAGCGTGCGGTCGGTGATCTCCAGCGGGATGCGGCGGTACTGCTCCTTGTGGTGCACCTCGACCAGGACCTTGGAGTTCGTCCAGCGGCGGTCGCCGTCGATGATGCGCAGCTTCCCCTCGAGGTCGGGATGCGGCTCGACCAGGAGGGGCTCGAAGATCCCCTCGTTGGCCTCGATCTGCCGCTGCAGCTCGAGGTCTTCCTTCGGGCCCAGGCGCGGCTGCCGCGGATTGGGCACGATCTCGTAGAGGTCGCGCGTGTCGCGGTAGGTGCGCAGGATCGTGCGGCCGAGGCGCCGCTCCTGCCAGGGATGCTTACTCGTCATCTTTGGTGATCACCCGCCACGCCGCGGGACGCAGCGGCTTCGGCGCGGGCTGCTCCTCATCGTCCCGCGACTCGATGATGGCCGCGACGTCGGTGTCGATGTCGCGGAGGATGTGGCGGATGCGCGTCAGCACCGTGCCGCGCTTCTTCCAGACCGTGTCGTGCGCGCGCTTCTCCTGGACGTCGATCTCCAGCGCCTCGCCGGCCAGGTCCGACGCCTCCCCGAGCTTCCGCTTGAACGACGGCGAGGTGATGAAGCGGTAGAGGCGCCCCAGCTTGTCCGCGCGCTCGGCCTCCCCCAGCCTGGCCGCGTGCATGGCGATGAGCGACTTGCGCAGCACCTCCATCATCGGCCGCACGCGCGCCGGCGCGACGACGATCACGCCGGACTCGATGAACAGCTCGCGCTTCCCCGCGGGGAAGACGGGCGTGGAGAGGATGGCGTGGTCGGCTTCGATCTCCGTCTGCGCCTGGCGCAGCTTCACCACGAAGGCGTGCTGCCACGACGCGCGCGGCGTGACGTCGAGGAGGATCTTTCCGGCCGACTTCCCCTTGTAGCGGACGTCGTGGAGCAGGACGCCGGGGCGGCCCTTCACGCGCGCGATGGCATCCTCGGGGAACGCGACACGCAGCTCTTCGTACAGATCGAGCTCGGCGCCCTCGCCGACGTCGCCGCCTTTCTTCATGCGGCGGCTCATGTCGGCGATCTTCTTCTGCAGCGCCTCGCGCTCGCGGGCGAACTCGGCGTCGCGCTTCAGCAGCGCGTTCTGGCGGTCCTGCTCGAGGATCTTGCGGACGTCGGCCAGCTCCTTCTTCCGCTGCAGCTCCATCTGCTGCCTGGCCAGCTCGATCTGCTTGACGATCTTCGCCTTCTCGGCTTCGAAGGCCTGCCGCTCCTTCACGAGCTTCTGCTGGACCTGCCGCTCCGCCTCGGCGAGCCGCTTCCGCTCGTCCTCGCGGATGGCCGCCTGGACCTTCAGGAACTTCGCGTGAGTGATCTGGCTGCCGCACCAGGGGCAACGCTCCACGGCTGTCGCGCTCAATCGGCCCTCCCGGAATGTCCTTTTCAGGACATTCCGCACTCTTGCATCCTCCATCGACTTCCGTCAATGGAGGAGCAAGGGAAAGCCGGGCCGAGGGATCAGTATCTGCTGCTTCGCGAATGCTCCTGTTCGAACGTGCCGGGCTGCGGCACCAGGTGGTTTCCGTACACCGCCGCGGCGGTCTTGACCATGAGCTCGAACTGGGCGAACAGTGTGCGCTGGAGCGGCTTGGGCAGCGCGCCGACCTCCTCGAGCAGGCGTCTCTCCGCCACTTCGTCTTCGTCGAACTGCCAGGCGGCGATGTCCTTCTCGACGGTCCGGCCGAAAAACTCCTTCGGCGTCACGCCATAGACCGCGAGCAGCCGCTCGAGCTGCGCGAACTTGAGCGACCCGATGCGCTCCCCGGTCTCGAACGAGCTGATGGTCTTCACACCAATACCGGAAAGACGGGCTACATCCTTCTGCGTCAATCCGCGCATCCGCCGCAGTTCCCGGAGCTTCAGTACGAGATCCATTGCCCTTCTCCTCTTGATGTCCCCAATGATACTTCAGAAGGTCTAAAAAGGAACAAGAGGGACTGAAAAGGAGAGTCTTATTCGACTAACCCACGCACCCGCTTCGCAACCTCGCGCGTCACGGTGAGCAACCCGTCGAACAGGGCTTCGTCAACGGTAATGAACCCCTCATATTCGATGGCGTTACGGCGGCGGTGAGCGTCATCGAGGATTCTCCATTGCGCCGTGGGCAGGGCCAGGGTGTGCGCCAGAGCTTGAAAGACGATGGATCGCTTGTCTGGGCGGTAGCCGTGCCATCGCAGTGCAGCAAGCGAGAGAGCATGCGCGGCGTTGTAAGCGAGATCGAAGCGGCTCTCGATCGAGAGCGCAGCGTTTTCTGCATCGCGCAGCCGAGTCTCGCCCGAGCGAATGAGACCCGCGATCTCCGCGGAGGAAGGAGCCTCCGCCTTCAGGACCCCGGTCGCGACCAGTTTTTCGAGCTCACGGTGCGTCATTCACCTTTCCGATCAACGCGATCGTATCGCCGGAAAGCACCTTCTTCAGAAAGGGGTTGCCTTCCGCGCGGCGATCCCGGAGCTCGGCGGGGGTAAGGAGCGTTGGGTTGATCTTGCGGCCGATCTTCCCTTCGGCCCGCAGAAGACGCGCGTAAAGCTGCGCGAGCGAAAGGTCCCGGGCGACGACGAGGAGGTCGACATCACTGCCCGCGTGAGCTTCGCCGCGTGCGACCGAGCCGTACACCAGGGCCAGCTCGATCTTCTTCGCCAGCGGAGCGAGAGCGTCGCACAACGGCTGCGCGAGGCCGCTCGTCTTCAGAACGATGGACCGCAGTTCGGAAAAGATCGGAGCCTCGGCGTTCGCCTGATAGTGCTTCTGGTTTCCGACGCGCGTGACGACGGCCAGCCCGCTGTCGACGAGCCGCTCCAGCTCGCGCTGCACCGCTCCCCGCCCGGAGCCGGCACGCTGAAAAATCTCGGTCGCGAAGAACGACCGTTCCGGATGCCCGAACAGGAGGCCGAGCACGCGTTGCCGCGTGCCGGAAAACAGCGCATCGGCCAGACTGAGGCGCGTACCCATCCCGGGTACGATCGTACCCAGATCGGGTATGATCGCGCAATCTACTCGGTCGGCACCGCTTCCCCGTGCAGCACCGCCGCCCCGAAGTGCACCTTCTTGCCCGCGTGCAGGCGTACGCGCTCGAGGTCGACCCGGCCCGGCTCGAAGAGCATGACCACGCTGGAGCCCATGTGGAACGTGCCCAGGCGGTCGCCGGCGTGGATCGGCTTCGGGGGGGCGTAGTCGCGGGTGACGGTGCGGTCCACGTTGGTGGCGTTGGAGATGAAGGAGTCGTAGACCACCGACATCTTCCCCACGTTCGTCGCGCCGATCATCACCACCGCCACCAGCCCGTAATTGCACTCGATGTACGTCACCACGCGCTCGTTGATGGAGAACAGCTCGTCGACGTTGGACAGCGACCAGTCGTTGACCGGCCAGAGCATGCCGGGGATGTGCACGCTGCGGACGATGTTGCCGCTCACCGGCGAATGGACGTGGTGATAGTCCTGGGGCGAGAGATAGAGGTTGAAGAACGCGCCGCCGTTCTCGTAGCGGGCGGCGTACTCCGGGTCGCCGAGGAAGCGGGCCACGGTGTACGTCTTCCCCTTGATCTGCTCCAGGCGGCCGTCGCCGACCGCGCCGTAATTGCGGAGGACGCCGTCGACGGGCGAGACGAAGTCGCCCTCGATGGGACGCAGCCCCTCGCGCAGGTCGCGGATGAAAAAGTGCCCGATCGACGGGTACTCCTCGATCGGCAGCGCGGCCGCGCCGACGTCGATCTGGTACGTGCGGGCGAACCAGCGCACCAGGCGGCGCGCGATCGGCCGCGGCAGCCGGGCGTGCACGAGACGCCCGGCTGTGCGGCTGAGGTGGTTTTTCGGAACGTAGCGAAGATAGCGATACACGCCGGAAGAGCCTGCACCGTCTTTGCCATGATCCGTCAGCGCCGCATGAACACCCCCACGAGCGCCAGCAGCGCGGCCAGCGCCGCCAGCGCGTAGAACTCGAGCGTCGGAATGCCCACCGCCGTCGAGATCTCGATCGTCGACGTGTTGTTCGTCGGCACCGGGTCGGGCTCGGCGGCGGTGACGGTGGCCGTGTTCGCGTACGAGCCCGGCTGCGTGGCCGTGCCGCGGATGGTGATCGTCACGGTGGCATTGAGGGCCATCGTGCCGACACTGCACGTCACGGTGGCCGTGCCGCTGCACGTCCCCTGCGTCGACGTGGCCGAGGCGAGCGAGAAGCCGGCCGGGAGGACGTCCGTGACCGTGACGCTCGTCGCCGTCGCCGGGCCGCCGTTCACGACGGTGAGGATGTAGTCGAAGGGCTGCCCGACCACGATCGGGCCGGAGATGCTCTTCGTCACGCGCACGTCCGCCGACGACGGCGGCAGCACGGCCACGCCGCCGTTGCCGCTCGGGTCGGTGTTGTTGACGAGGTTCGGATCGGGCTCCGTGGCCAGGGCCGTGGCGGAGTTGTCGAACGCGCCCGCGGCCACGATCGTGGCCGTGACGTTGATCGTCACCGAAGCCCCCGAGGCGATGCTGGCAATGGTGCAGGGCAGCGCCGCGCAGGCGCCGCTCACGCCGGTGACGGTCAGGTTCGCCGGCGTGTCGGTGACCTGCACGGTCGTGGCCGTCGACGGACCGGCATTCGAGACGACCAGCGTGAAAGTCACGCTCTGGCCGGGGGCGAACGGACCGCCGGTGGTCAGCGTCTTGACCAGCGAGACGTCGGCCGATGGCGTGGCCACGCCGCCGTTCCCGCTGGAGTCATTGTTGTTGGTCGTATTCGGATCGGGCTCCACGCCCATCGCGGCAGCGGCGTTGTCGAAGGCGCCGGCGGCGACGATGGTCGCCGAGACATTGATCGTCACGCTGGCGCCCACGGCCAGGGCCGGGATCGTGCACGGCAGCGCCGCGCAGCCGCCGCCGCTCACGCCGGTGATGGTCAGGTTCGCCGGCGTGTCGGTGACCTGCACGTTCGTGGCGGGCGACGGGCCGGCGTTCGAGACGACGATCGTGTAATTCACCGTCTGGCCGGGGATGAACGGACCGGCCGTGACCAGCGTCTTGACGAGCGAGACGTCGGCGGAGACGCCGGTGATGCCGCCGTTGCCGTCGTTGTCGGTGTTGTTGGTCAGATTCGGATCGAGCTCGGTGGCGGAGACGGTGGCCACGTTGTCGAACGCGCCGGGCGCGACGATGGTGGCGGTGACGTTGATGGTCACGCTCGCGCCGGAGGCCAGGCTGGCGATCGTGCACGGCAGCGCCGCGCAGCCGCCGCCGCTCACGGCGGTAATGGTCAGGTTCGTCGGCGTGTCCGTCACCTGCACGGTCGTGGCGGTGGAGGGGCCGGCGTTGGCGACGAGGAGCGTGTAGCTGATCGACTGGCCGGGGAGGTACGGCCCGGGCGTGACCAGCGTCTTCACGATCGACAGGTCGGCCGAGGCCGCGGCCGTGCCGCCGTTGCCGGCGTTGTCGACGTTGTTGCTGAGGTTGGGATCGGTCTCGACCGCCGAGACGGTGGCGACGTTGTCGAACGCGCCGGCGGCGACGATGGTGGCCGTGACGTTGATGGTCACGCTCGCACCGGCGGCCATGCTGGCGATCGTGCACGGCAGCGCCGCGCAGCCGCCGCCGCTCACGCCGGTAATGGTCAGGTTCGACGGCGTGTCCGTCACCTGCACGGTCGTGGCGGTGGAGGGGCCGTTGTTCGTCACGAGCAGCGTGTAGGCGATCGACTGGCCGGCCGAGTACGGCCCGGCGGTGACCAGCGTCTTGACGATGGCCATGTCCGCCGACGCGCCGGCCGTGCCGCCGTTGCCGGTGTTATCGGTGTTGTTGGCCAGGTTCGGGTCGTTCTCCGCGGGGAGGGCGGTGGCGGAGTTGTCGAACGCGCCCGGCCCGTTGATCGTGGCCGTGACGGTGATGGACGTATTCGCGCCGGAGGCCAGGCTGGCGATCGTGCACGGCAGCGCCGCGCAGGCGCCGCTCACGCCGGTGATGGTCAGGTTCGACGGCGTGTCGGTGACCTGGATGGACGTTGCCGTCGACGGGCCGGCATTGGCGACGAGCAGCGAGTAGCTGATGACCTGGCCGTGGGTGTACGGCCCGGAGGTGGTCAGCGTCTTGACCAGCGACACGTCGACAGACGGCGTGGCCGTCCCGCCGTTGCCCGTGTTGTCGGTGTTGTTGGTGAGGTTCGGATCGGTCTCGGTGGCCGCAACGGTGGCGCTGTTGTCGAAGGCGCCGGAGGCGATGATGGTGGCGGTGACGTTGACGGTCACGCTCGCGCCGGAGGCCAGGCTGGCGATCGTGCACGGCAGCGCCGCGCAGCCGCCGCCGCTCACGCCGGTGATGGTCAGGTTCGACGGGGTATCCGTCACCTGCACGTTGGTCGCGGTGGAGGGTCCGCCGTTGGCGACCAGGAGCGTATAGCTGATCGACTGGCCGGGGGCGTACGGCCCCGCGGTGACGAGCGTCTTCACCACCGAGACGTCGGCCAGGGTGACGCCGGTCACCGTCGCGGTAGCGGTGTCGCTGTTCGAGCTGACGCCGTCGACCGTGGCCGTGGCGGTGTTGGTGACGGAGAGCGCCGTCACGTCGCCGGCGGTGGTCAGGTACGACGCCGTGCAGGTGATCGACTCGGAAGGATCGAGGAAATTGTCGAGATCGCCGACGGTGGTCACCGCCGGACAGGTGACCGTGGCCTTGTCATCGGTCACCGTGACCGGTCCCTCCAGCGGAGCGAAGCCGCTGTTGGTGACGAGGTAGCTGTAGTTCAGCGTCTCGCCTGGCGCGGCATACGTCATGGGCGAGACGCTCTTGTCGAGCGTGAGGCCGGTGGTCGCGTACTCGGCCCTCGACTCCTCCGAATCCACTTCGGTCGCGCCGAACATCGTGTCGACGTCGGCCTCGTTGACGTGCGCCCCGGTGACTGCGGTGACGGGTCCGACGACGCACTGGACGATGTGGTTCTCGTTCGCCGCGACAGGGGCCGGGAGGGTGGCGCCCGAGAGCGACGCGTTACACGACGAGACGTCGAGTGTGTCGTCGTCGACGACGAGGCTCGTCAGCGCGACGTCGCCCGTATTCTCGATGGTGAAGCGGTAGAAGACCTCCGCGCCGGCCGTGGTGGCGAGGAACGGCGTCCACGGACCGGTGGCCGTCGGGCCGACCTGCTTGAGGAATGCGACCGACGGCGCCGGCGCCTCCACCGTGAGCGTGTCGGTGGCGGTGTTGCCGTTCACGGTCTGCGCGTTGACGACGTGCGACACGTTGCCGGTCGTGTTGATGTACGAGCCGGCCGACGGCGCGGTGACGTCGACCGTGACGGTGCACGTGCCGCCCGCCGCGATCGTCCCGCCGCTGAACGACACCGACGAGGCGGCGGCGGCCGGCGCAAACGTCGGCGAGCCGCAGCCGCTGGTCGTGGCATTCGGCACCGCGGCCACCACCATGCCCGACGGGAACGTGTCGGTGAAGGCCACGCCGCTCTGCGCGAGGTCGGTGTTCGGGTTCTCGATGATGAAGGTCAGCGTGGAGATGCCGCCGGGGAGGATCGGCGACGGGTCGAAGTTCTTGGAGATCACCGGCGGCGCGATGGCCGTGAGGACGTCGCTGGCGACGCTGGTGGTCGTCTGCCCCGTCTCGGTGGTGGAGAGATAGCCGCTGACGTTCGGATGCGCGCCGGCGGTGGTGGCGGTCACATTCACGGTGACGGTGCAGGAGCCGGCAGCGGGAATGGTGCCGCCCGCGAAGGTCAGCGTCGTCGCCCCGGCCGTGGCCGCCCACGTACCGCCGCAGGTCGTGGCCGCGGACGGCGTCGCCGCCACCTGCACGCCGGACGGCAGCGTGTCGGTGAAGGCAGCCCCGGTGAGGGCGGTGGCATTCGTGTTCGTGAGCGTGAAGGTGAGCGTCGAGGTCGCGCCGACCGCGATCGGATCGGGCGAGAACGACTTGGTCATCGTGGGCCGCACCGGCGTGGCGCAGCCGGTGAAGGCGATGTCATCGAGGTCCAGCGAGGCGCCCTGGGCGTCGGCATTCGCGCCCGTCGGGATCATCCGGACCGTCGTCGTCCGCGGCGTGGGCGCCGACGCGCTGGCGGTCACGGAGGAGAGGTCGATCGAATACTGCGTGTAGGCCTGTGCCGGGTTCGTGATCGTCTCCGCCGGCAGGGGGGTGAACGCCCCGCCGTTCGTGCTGACCTCGAACGTCACGGACGTCGGTCCGTTCGCCGGGCTGGGATTGGCCATCCAGAAGGTGAGCTGCACGTTGCTGTAGTTCGTCGTGTCGACGGTGAACGCGAGGGTGTTGTTGTCGTTCCTGTAGCCGTACGTCTGCCACGCGCCGGTGTCGTTGTGGCCGCTGGTGGTGATCTGCGTGTCGGCGGGGATGAACGCGCTCACGCTCGCCGCCGCGACCTGCGGCCCCAGCGTCGCCACCGGTGGATTCGGGCTGCCCGCCGGAACCGGCCAGGAGGCCATGGTCACGCCGCAGACCGGCGCCGGCGCCGCCGGCTCGTTGGTGACCGTGAGCGTGTCGGTGGCGGTCTTGCCGGTGTCGACGCCAGCCACGATGAGGGTGCTGGTGGTGTTGGTCAGCGTGCCGGTGGCGGTGGGCGTCACGTTGACGCTGATGACGCAGCTCCCGCCCGCGGCCACGGTGCCGTTGGAGAAGGTGATGGTGCCCGAGCCGGCGGTGGCGGTGAGCGACGGCGTGCCGCAGCCGCTGGTGGTGGCATTCGGCGTCGCGGCCACGACGAGGTTGGCCGGGAGGTTGTCGACGAACGCGTAGCCCGTCATCGTCCCGGGGTTCGGATTGCCGAGGGTGAAGGTGAGGGTCGACGTGCCGTTGACCGAGGCGGGATCGGGGTTGAAGTTCTTGGCGATGGTGGCCAGCGTCGGATCGCTGATGGTGGCGATGCGCGCGCTGGTGCCGAAATCGGCGTTGTAGTGGAAGCTGCTGCCGGAAAAGTCGTAGAGCAGCGAGCTCAGCGCCTCGGTGGTGCCGCCGCCGCTGACGATCCTGACGGTGTACGTGGTGATGACGGTATTGCCGCCGGCCTTGAAGTCGCCGCCCACGCAGGCCCGGTAGTTCGGGCTGTTCGGGTCGTTCTCCCAGAGGCAGGCGTCGGCGTAGAGCCGGTCGTTCGGGTTGGGCACGTAGGGGGAGTTGTCGGCCGAGTAGGTCGTATCGACTTCGAGGACCTGGAAGACGGTGTTGGGGAAGTTGATGAACTCCTCGAACTGGTTGTAGCCCTGCGTGGCCGTGCCGCCGACGAGCTGGATGTAGTAGGTGTTGCCGACCACGAGGTCCATCGAGCCGCCGGGAGCGACGGAGGTCAGCGACAGGAGGGACGTGCCGAATCTGACGTCGCTGATGGAGTTGCGGCTCTGCGAGATGAGGTACTCGACGTAGAGCTCGCGCGGCGTGGGCGTGGAGACGGTGCCGGTCGAGTCGGTGGCGGTGATGTGATAGCGGCGCGCGGTCTCGTAGGCGTTGGGATCGCGATCCACCTCGACTTCAAAGTACGCGTCGGCGCACTCGCCGGCGTTCAGCACCGGAAAGGTGATGCTGCTGAGGGAGCCGGGGCGCAGGTCGATGTACGGGTTGGCCGAGTCCCAGACGAAGTTGACGCTGACGTTCGTCGTGGCCGTGCTGCTGCAGACGCGCGCGCCGACCGGGAACCGGTTCGGCCCTGTCGCCGGATCGTTGCTGTCCAGACCGATGATGTTCCAGGTCAGTGGCTCGATGGTCAGCGCCGCGTGTGCGGCGAAAGGGAACAGCAGTACGGCAGACACGAGGAGCGCGCGCGTTATACGATTCATGAACATCCGTCCTTTGTTTCAGGGAGTCGACCGGGGACCGAACTGAAGTATCCGGAGTATATGTGAAAGGAGCGCGATTCTTTTGTGAGCAATGGAGGAAGCGTGATATTGAGCGCTCCCATGGCACGTCCTGATTTCCTGAATTTCAAAGTCGATCACATGACGCTGCTCGTGCAGCCGCAGCTCTACAACGTGGCCTACGTCCTCTTCCGCACGGTCTTCGGCTGCACGCCGGAGCACGTGGTCTACGAGAAGAGAAAAGAGTGGGTGCCGGGCGAGGGCGATCAGTCGCTCACGTACGCCATGCAGGTCGGGCAGGGTGTCGAGACCAGCCCCGACCTGGCCACGACGATGATCGCGGTCGTGCAGCCGTCCGAGCCGCTTTCCCAGCGCTCGCACGTGCGCGAGATGCTGGACGGCCACCGCGCCGCCGCGCACTGGCAGCACATCGCCCTGCGCACGACGGACCTGCTCTCGTTCCACGCCCACGCCACCGCCCGCGGCGTGAACTTCATCACCCCCGTGCTCCGCGACGAGAGCGAGGACGTGATCCAGGTCTTCAGCGGCGAATGGTTCTTCCCCGGCTCCCCCGCCAGCGGCATGTTCTTCGAGTTCCTGCAGCGCAATCCGAGCGAGGAGCTGCTGCAGAAGATGGCCGAGCGCAACCGCGAGTCGTGGTTCAACGACAAGACGTTCCTCGGCCTCTACGGCGAGAAGGAGCGCGAGTACCAGAGCGGCAACGTGACGCCGTTCATCGACGAGGCGCTCTTCCACCAGCTCGCGGACATCCTCGGCAGCAAGAAAATGTGGGAGATCACGGAGGACGACGTGCGCCGCTGCGAAGAGGCGATGCTCGCCCACGGGGCGGCCGTCGGCACCGCGTCGTGAAACAGCCCCTCGCCGGCGGGGAGCCGCGCCGGCTGCCGCCGGAAGCCAGGCGGAGCCGGGCGGCGGTCGACCTCGCGGAGACCGCCGAGCTCACGATCGTCGTGCGCTCGCGCGGACCGGAAGAGGAGTGGCGCACGCTCGTGGAGCAGGCCACCCGCGGACTGCCGCACGAGCGCCGCTATCTGACACGCGCCGAGCTGGCCAAGCAGTGGGCCGCCTCGCCGGAGGATCTCGAGGCCGTGCGGAAATTCGCCGCCTCGCAGCGACTGAGGGTCGTGTCGTCCGACGCCTTCCGCCGCTGCGTGGTGGTCTCGGGCTCACTGCGGCAGTTCGCCCGCGTCTTCGGCGTGGAGCTCCAGGGCGTCCGGCATCCCCTCGGCACGTTCCGCACCCATCGCGGCGTTCCCCACCTCCCCGCCCCGCTCCTGCCGCTCGTCGAGTGCATCCTCGGCCTGGACACGCTTCCTGCCGCCCGTCCCCACGCGGCGGCTGCCGCCGGCCGGGGCGGCATGGACCGGCAGGCCCTGCTCGACGCCTATGCTGTCCCGAAGCGCCTGCACGGCAAGGGACAATGCATCGCCATCATCGAGCTCGGCGGAGGGGTGCACCGGAGCGACCTGCGCCAGTACTTCCGCCAGCTGAAACTGGCGCCGCCGAAGCTGCGCATCCGCGGCATCGGCGAGGTCAAAAATAACCCCGTCCCGCGTGCCGACATCCGCAAATTCCTCGACGGGACCCTCTCCGGCAGCGACCCGAGCCTCCAGAGCCAGGTGGAGTGGACGCTCGAGACCACGACCGACGTCTCCATCGTCGGCACCTTCGCGCCGGAGGCGTCGATCCTCCTGGTGCTGACCTCGGGCTCGGACCAGGGGCAATACCACGCCGTCTCCAGCGTCATCGCCGACACCAGGAACGATCCGTCGGTGCTCTCCTGCAGCTGGGGAGGGCCGGAGTATTCACAGACGCCGGCGCTCATGCCCGCGCTCGACCGCTGGTTCCAGGCCGCGGCGGTGCTGGGGATGACGGTCTGCTACTCGTCGGGCGACATGGCCGACGGCACGGGGTACGTGCCGGCCCCCCCGAAGAGGTTCATCATCCAGTTCCCCGCCAGCAGCCCGCACGTCCTCACCGTCGGCGGCACGACGCTGCACCCGAAAGCCGGCACCGAGATCGCGTGGCATCAGGTGCGGAACGGAGAGCTCACGGGCAGCGGCGGCGGCTTCAGCACGTTCTTTCCCCTCCCGCCGTGGCAGCGCGCCGCCGGCATCAGCGCGCGGCAGTGGATCCCCCGCGGCGCGGAGAGCGGAAAGGGACGGGCCATCCCCGACATCGCCGCGAAGGCGAACATGGAGAGCGCCTACTCGGTCATCGTCGGCGGCGTGGAGGCTCCCGCCGGCGGCACGAGCACCGCCGCCCCGATCTGGGCCGCCCTCGCGGCGCTCCTCAACGAGGGGACGAAGAGCCGCCTCGGCCTCCTGCACGCCCCCCTCTACGACGGCACGCTGGCCCCCGGCCTGCGCGACATCGTCAAAGGCAACACCGGCCAGTTCCACGCCTGCAAGGGGTGGGACGCGTGTACCGGCTGGGGCAGCCCGAAGGGGGAGACGCTGGTGCGGCTGCTCCGCGGTTGAAAGCGGCAGCTGGCGCTGCCGCACTCCAAAAACGCCACACGAAGTTCGCTTGCCTTTGCCCGGAGGCGTACCGAAGATGAAACCGTGGCCATCGTGGGAGGAAGATTTTTCCACCTCGTGAGGCTCGCGGTGTTGATCGCCGCCGCGTGGACATTCCTCGGCTTCTTCTTCGCCAGCCAGCAGCGCACCGTGTCGTTCGCGCGCGGTGAGACGGTCGACCTCGACGCGCGGATGATCGAGACGACGGTGGGCGTGATGGTCTGGGCCCTGCTCACGCCGTCCATCCTCTGGGTCGCCGAACGGTTGCCGGTCGAGCGGCCGCACGCCGTCCGCAACACCCTGGTCCTGCTGGCCATCGGGCTCGTCTTCGCCGCCGTGCGCGGCGCCATCGACGCCGCCGTGGCCATGGCCGTCGGGCGGCAGCCGCTCGACGGGCGGCGCTTCCTGGAAGTGCAGATCGCCGGCTTCCACACCGACCTGCTCTTCTTCATCGCCATCGCCGCGGTGGTGAACTACGTGCGCATCCGCCGCAGGACGGACGAACAGCGGCGCCGCGAGGCGCAGGCCGAGGCCAACCTGGCCGACGCGCGGCTGCGGCGGCTGCGCAGCGACCTGCAGCCGCACTTCCTCTTCAACACGCTGAACGTCGTGGCCGCGCTGGCCTCGCTCGACGGCGCGGCCGCGGCCAAGGCCATCTCCCAGCTGGCCGACCTGCTGGAGCGGAGCGCGGAGGGGGAGCGCTCGCACGTGCGCGTCTCGGAGGAGCTCGACTTCATCCGCCAATACCTCGAGCTGCAGAAACTGCGCTTCGGCCCGCGCCTGCGCACGAGCATCGAGGTCGACGATCCGCAGCTGCTCTCGCTCTCCATCCCGGCGCTCCTGCTGCAGCCGCTGGTGGAAAACTCCATCGTCCACGGCATCCGCAAGCGCGCCGGCGGCGGGACGATCACGGTGCGCGCCGCACGCGTCAACGGCGAGCTGTGCTTCGAGGTGCGCGACACGGGGCCGGGCTGCGATCCGGCCACGCCGTTCGCCAACGGCCACGTCGGCGTGACCAACACCGTGGCCCGGCTGGACTGTCTCTATGGAGAAGCGCCGTGGCTCCGCTACCGCCGCGACGGCGGCGAGTTCGTGGCCGAGCTGCGGGTTCCGGTGCAACCGACATGACCGCCTCCTTTCCCTCCCCGCGCCGCCTGGGCATGCTGCTCCTCGCCTCCGCCTGCAACCTGGGGGTCTGGGTGCTGACGGGCCTGTTCGCCACCAGCGAGTTCTACCGCCGCTCGATCGCCATGGGCAGCAGCGCCCAGTGGAACGAGGTGCTGGCGGTGCAGATGGTGACGGCGTTGAACTGGGCCGCATTGACGCCGCTGGTGGTGTTCCTGGCCATGCGCCTGCCGGTGCGGCCGCCGCACCGCCTCCGCAACCTGGCCGCGGTCATCGCGCTCCTCCCGCTGCTGGCCGTCGTGCGCGCGGCGGTGGGGGGCGCGGTGCACAGCCTCGGCGAGGGGCATTCCGTCTCGGCCGACTTCGTGCTGCTCTCCGTGCGCATCCGCACCCACCGCAACATCGCCATCCTGGCGGCGATCTTCTTCGTCATCTATCTCGTCGACGCGCAGCGCGAGGCGGCCCGGCGGGAGCGGCAGCGGATGCACGCGCAGACGCTGCTGGCGCGGACGAAGATCGAGGAGCTGCGCAGCCGCCTGCAGCCGCGCTTCGCCGTGCGCATGCTCGGCCACATCGGCAGCGTCCTGCGCGCCGAGCCGCGCGCCGCCGACGCCCTGATCGTCACCCTCAGCGGCATCCTGCGGCGCAGCATGGAGCGCGGCGGCGACGAGCGGGTCCGGCTGGGCGACGAGCTGGAACATCTCGACCGCTGCCTCGAGCTCTGCCGCGCCGGCGGGCGCTTCCCGGTCGACGTGCGCTACGTCGCCGGCGACGACGTCCTCTCCCGCCGCGTCCCGGCGCTGGTCCTGCAGCCGGTGATCGAGACGGTGGTGCTCGACCTGACGTCCGGCGCCGGCGGCTCGGTCGAGGTGCGCTGCTCGGGTGAGGAAGACGAGACGCACATCGAGGTCGGCTGGACGCGCGCGCCGGACGGCGTGACCATGAAGTCCACGCTGCACATCCCGCTCGAGGAGACAGCCGCATGATCCGCGCCCTCATCGTCGACGACGAGCCGCTGGCGCGCAGCCGCGTGCGGGCCATGCTGGGCCCCCACCCGGACATCGAGGTCGTGGCCGAGTGCAGCAGCGTCAGCGAGGCCTCGGAGCTGCTGCGCACGCAATCGGCCGCGCTGCTGCTGCTGGACATCGAGATGCCGGGAGCGAGCGGCTTCGAGCTCGTGCGCACGACCGCCATCGAGAGCCGCCCGGCCATCGTCTTCATCACCGCGCACCAGGAGTTCGCGCTGGAGGCGTTCGAGGCCAGCGCCATCGACTACCTGGTCAAGCCGTTCTCGCAGGAGCGCTTCGACCGCGCGCTCGGGCGCGTGCGCCGCTTCGTCGAGGGGAAGGGGGCTGCCCCTTCCCGCGCCCGCCGCGGGCGGGAACGCTTCGGCGTGCGCCTGCGCGGCGAGGTGGTCTTCATCAAGGTGGCCTCGATCGACTGGATCGCCGCGGCCGGGAATTACGTGCGCCTCTACTCCGGCACCGAGTCCCACCTCCTCCGCGAGTCGCTGCAGAACATCGCCGCGGAGCTCGACCCGGCCGTCTTCATCCGCGTCCACCGCAGCGCCATCGTGAACCTCGAGCGCGTGCGCAAGCTCATCCCCTCCCCCGACGGCTCGCTCTCCATCGTCCTCTACAACGACACCACCATCCCCCTCGGCCCGTCGTACCACACGGTGCTGGAGCAGGTGCTCGGCGAGAAGTTCTGAGTTGGTTGTCGGTTGTCGGTTGTCGGTGAGGTCTCGCGCTGAGTACTCGATTCGCTAAGTACTCCATTCGCTAAGTTCGGTTACAAAATGCGCGGCGGTGCGGTGCCAGTCCCCTCTCCCCACCGCAATGGGGAGAGGGCTAGGGTGAGGGGCTCCCCTTTCCCGAGCGCCACAACCCCTCACCCTG
>DASPMO010000178.1:0-18200 GCA_035627015.1 Thermoanaerobaculia bacterium
GGGCCTTGTTGCCGTAGGCGTCGAACATCCACGATTCGATGGTGCGGGCCAGCTCGCCGCGGCCGGCGAACATGAAGTAGTTCGAGAGCAGGTTGCGGAACTCGAGCGTCCCCACGCCGCCGTGCGGGTTGCCGCTCGTGCCGGCCTGCTCGTAGGCCGTCCAGCCGCGCACGATCATGTTGAACTCGTAGTGGTAGTTCGCGCCGCCCTGCGAGTCCCACACGCTCTGCGCGTCGTTGGCCCAGGCCAGCTCGATGTGCAGCGGCGCGATGGGGTGCAGCGCGGCGTCCCTGGACGTGTTGGCGACGTCTTTTCCGGTCAGCGCCTCGAGCGAGAAGTCGGCGCTCCTGATGAGGTCGGGGCGGACCACGATGGCGCCGCTGTCGAAGGCGCGCTGCCCTTTCTCATCGAGCTTGTTGCGCAGGTCGCCGCCGGGGTAGCCCCACAGCTCGATCTCGTAGCGCGCGCTGCGCGCGTTGTACGGCACCACCAGCGGCTGCCCCACGGACGTGCCGCCGATGTTCGCCCAGACGCGGATGCGGTCGCCGACCCCCATGTTCGTGAGCTGCGACAGCTTCGAGTCCGGTCCGGCCCGATACGACAGCCGCACGAACGGCCCCGTCCAGTCGCCGGTGCTGGCCAGCCCGCGGGTGAGGATCGTGTCGGTAGTGAGGAACGAGGCCACGTTCTGCTTCTGGAAGTCGTTCTTGTCGTCCTGCGACTTGGGGTCGGTGTTCGTCCCCGCCGCCGGCCCGTACAGCTCCAGGTGCGAGAAGGGGACGAGGTACTGCAGCGACTCGGCAAGATAAAAGTCACGCTCCGCCGAGAGCTCGGAACGCTCGACGATTCGCATCAACGCGAGCATGGAGTTGTTCGAGTCGTAATTCGGAGTGCCCGGACGGACGGTGTCGGTGTCGATGAGGAACATGGAAGTCTCCCAGGTTGCTGTGTTGCTGGTTGCTGGTTCGTGGTGGCTTTTCGCCTGAAGCCACCACGAACCAGCAACCAGCAACCAGCAACCAGCAACGCCTCTCTACGTGCTGTGATACAGAAACGCCACGAACTTCAACGGCGGGTCCCCGGGCGCGTTCTTCGTGTTCCGGATCCCGTGCATGCCGCCGCTCTTCGTGTAGATCATGCTGCCCGGCCGCACGGGGATGGCCTTGAAGTCGCGGAAGCCGATCCCGAAGACGTGGCGCGACTCGGTGGGGAAGACGTTGTCGATGTCGGGGTCGTCGCCCACGCGCATGTACGCCACCCCCTCGCCCTGCGTGATGAAGTACAGCTCCTCGGAGCCGACGTGCTGGTGCGTCCCCTCGGTCTTGCCCGGCGGGATCGTCACCTCGTGGAAGAAGATCAGCGAGCTCCCCAGCTCGCGCTGCAGCATCCACTTCATCTCCACGATGTTCTGCCCCGTCTTGTCGAACTCCGGGTTCTCCGGCTCCATCAGCGCGTTGAGGTACTTCACCGGCACCACGTCGTCCGTGTGCTTGTGATAGCCGCGCTGGAAGTCGAGGCGGTAATTGTTGTCGCGCACCGTGTTCTGGTCCGAGCTCGGGACGTCCGGCTGCCGCGGCTCCTGGTGCGTGCGCGAGAAATTGTTGTCCCACACCGGATCGGTGACGGTGTGGTTCGAGCTCGGCGTCGTCTCCGCCTCGCGGAAGGCGATCTCGACGTGCTTGATCCCCTTGATGTCGCGCAGCAGCGGGTTGAAGTTGCGCACGCGCGTGATCGGCCCGCTGCGTCCCATCATCTCCAGCACCGACAGGTCGTGGAAATTGTTGTTCGGCGGCTCGAGCGTCTCCCAGATCTCCGTCTGGAACGAGTGCACCCACGGGTCGTAGTGCAGGCGCACGATCGTGTCGGCCTGCGTCTTCTCGTCGGCCATGGTCAGGCGGATCCAGCAGAGCAGCTCCCACCCCAGCATCCGGTCCACCTCGCGGATCTGCTCCACCAGCCGGCCGGCGCGGTACTCGATGCGCAGGAAGTTCGTGTAGAAGAGGCCGTCCATGTAGACCTCTCCCTTCATGATGTTGATGTCCGTGTAGCCGCGCACTTCCATGACGTTGTAGCGGTAGCGTGCGCTGCGCGTGGCGTTGAGGTACTGCGCGTGGTAGATGCGGTCGGGGAAGAAGACGACCTTGAAGATCTGGTTGGCGATGCTGGTCTGGATGTCGTTGAACTTCGGATCCATCAGATTCTCCTGGTCAGCTCGTCCGCGACGCGGAACGCATTCGCCTGGATGGTGAGCGTGGGATTCGCGCCGCCGGCCGTGGGCATGAACGCGCCGTCGGTGACGTAGAGATTGTCGAATTCCCAGGCCCGGCACCAGACGTCGAGCACGGAGTCCTTCGGGTCGGTGCCGAAGCGCGCCCCGCCGAGGATGTGGTTCGCGCAGCGGGCCAGCGCCGTGTCGCCGGCATAGACGCCGCCGTGTCCTTCCTCCAGCGTGGCTCCTTTGCGCAGGATCTCCGCGCACTGCTCGGCCAGGACGTCCATCAGATAGATGTCGTGCTCGTGCCAGCGCTTGCGGATGTAGGCCACGGGGCGGTTCCACTTGTCGGTCACGGTCGGGTGCAGCTCGATGCGGTTCGTCTTCAGCGGCACCTGGTTGGCCATGAAGCTCACCGAGAGACCGCGGCCGAGGCGGAGGAGGAGGAAGTCGCGCAGCGCCTCCCCCGTCAGCTCGATGTTGTCGGTGAACCCTTTCCAGAACGAGTCAAGGTCCTGGCTGCGGTGCGTGCGCGCCAGCGACAGCGGCAGCGCGCGGTCGGAGGTGTTGTTGTAGATCGCGCCGCCCGCCCACAGCTTCTTCTCGTTCAGGAAGTCGTCGCTGCCGCAGAAGTCGGTGGCCCAGTCGGAGTCGAGGGAGATCGACTTGTCGTAGCGCTTCGGGTTGGCCACGTACGCCGACGCGCCGCCGAAGGAGTGCGTGAGGAAGTAGTTGCCGAGCAGGCCGCTGGCGTTGATGCGCTGGTTGAAATCCTGATCGAGGAGGCCGGAGAGCTTGAGCAGGCGCACGCTCTCGATCGCCGAGCAGGCCACCACCACGATCTTCCCCTCGACCACCCGCGGGTTGCCGGCGCCGTCGCGGTAGTGGACCTTCGTGACCTTCGCGCCGTCGGACTCGAGGTGCGTGACCACCGAGTTCGCGCGCAGCTCGAACTTCTCCTCGATGGGGGAGAGCAGCGAGACCCACGTGCTCGACTTCAGGCCGAGGGGATCGCCGTAGCGGTTCACGTACGACGTCTTCGCCTCTTCCGGATCCTTCGGCACCTTGCGGCCGCTCGGGGCGTGGTCGCGCGTGATGACGGCCAGCGGCGTGCGGTAGCGCTTCATCCCCAGGGCGTCCATCCCCTGCTCGACGTGCGTGCTGATCGGGTTGGGGGTGAGGGGAGGCTGGTAGCTGTTCGGGTCGCTGAACTTCTTGACCTGGTTCTCCTGCGTGCCGTTGATGCCGACCAGCGTCTCGGCCATCGTGTACCACGGCTCGAGGTCGTCGTAGGTGTACGGCCAGTCGCGCGCTTCCCGTTTGATGTCGCCGTTCGGGTCGCGGTCGATCTGCCGTCCCTCGTTGAACGACTTGAGGGAGAGGTCGCGCGGCGTGAAGCGGAGCGACACTCCGCCGTACAACTGCGTGCCGCCGCCGACCACCTGCGCGGTGTAGCCCTCGATCGTGGCGAAGTCGGTGCCGTCCTTGTCGTAGACGTGCGGCTCGTCGTTGAGGTCGGGCTCGACGTGGCTGGAGTAGTAGGAGCCGTTGAAGTTGGCCATGCCCGGCACCTGGATGCGCTTCTCCGTGCCGGTGGCGTACAGCTCGTCGCGCTTGAAGTCGGAGATGCCGTTCTTGCGCTGGTACTGCGGGCGCAGCACCGGTCCCTTCTCGAGGACCAGCACGCGCTTGCCGGCGTTGGCCAGCGTGTGGGCGATGGGGGCGCCGCCCGCGCCACTGCCGATGATGATGGCGTCGAAGGATTCAGCCATGGTCCGGGTCTCCTATCCGAAGTAATCGGCGCAGCGGCCGACGGGAAGTTCGAGGGCGCGGCGCCAGTCGAAGGCGCTGTTGCCGAATTCGTCGCGCGCCGTCTCCTCGAGGTACGCCCACCCCATGGCTCCGACGTTGCCGCCGTACTTGGGATGCGCGAAGGCGCCGGTGTAGGTGTGCCGCCGCAGGAGCTGGAGGAAGTAGCGGGGGTTCTGGTAGGCGCCGTAGTCCCAGCCGAGGAGCTCCTGCGAGGTGTTGGCCATGGCGTTGTAGAGGTCGATGTAGACCTCGCGGCTGCGCAGCACGCGCGGCACGCCGGGACGCCACGCGTTCAGGACGTTGTCGATCTGGCGGATGCAGATCTTGTAGTCGATGAGGTGGTGCGACTCTTCCTTCGCCAGCAGCTTGTCGATGTAGTTGACGACGCCGACGGGCTGGTCGAGCCGGTACGCGCGCGCGTACTGGGTCTCCTTGGTCCCTTTGTCGGAGTCTTTGTAGAAGCGGTCGAAGAAGTTCTGCGCCTCCTCGGTGCGGAAGGGGAGGATGTGGTCGGTGAGCCGCCCGAGGATCTCCATCTCCCACTCCTCGAACGAGAGCGGCTGGGTGCAGAGGTGGGTGAAGAAGCGCGACCAGGTCTGCCCGTTGTCGAGCGTGGCCTGCTGCGGGTTGACCGGGTCGTTGACGACCTGGCCGTCGACGATGAAGCGGTAGTAGTGCAGCTCGCCTTTGGGGACCTGCACCGTGACGGCAAAATGCCCGCTGTCGCCGACCTTCTGCAGCGGGATGGTCTCGTACAACGCGCCGAAGGTGCCGACCACGGCCACACTCTGCGGCGCCTCGTCTTTCCGCGACGGCCAGACGAAGGTGACGGCGTTGAAGCGCGTGTCGGCCTCCGCCGGCGTCTCTCCGCGGAACGTCTCCACGACCGGGAAGCGCCAGGCCTCACAGATCGTGCCCCGCGGGTCGTTGCCCGTGTACTGGCCGTAGTTATGGCGCGGGTCGGTGTTGTCGCGGGCGAGGTATTTCGTGCACTGGTTGAGGACGTATTCGGAGTCGAGGGGGAGGAGGAGGGCCATACCTCTCGGAGTGCCGCGAGCGGGGATTTCCCTACCCGTGCGGTTTGCATTTAATGCAAGATGGCCCTGCGTGCTACCGGCTGATTGCGCCGGCGGTCAAGCCGTGAGCCGCGAGCCGCTCCGCCAGTGCCGGATCCGCACGGATGAGATCGGCCAACAACTCGAGCGGTGCGATGGCGGAGCGGTCAGGCCGTTGCTCGATGGCGTCGAACACTGCTTTCATGGCCGGTTCGAGAGGGCGGCGCTCGACGCTTGCCAGATGTTCCTGCGAGCCGAGCTCCAGACCTTTGTCGGCGAGGTCCTGCATCACCTCGCGCTCACATTCCTCGAACGACAGGGCCTGCGGGTCGTCAACGGCGCCGAACACGCGCGCAGGATCGATCTGCGCGCGTGAACAGAGCTCGCGGACGCTGGGAGTGCGAAGGAGGGAAGCGACGATCCGATTCGAGGCCACATACCTCTCCCCGGCACATTGTGCTGCGAGAGCGGCCCAGAACATGGCCCGCTTCATCTCGTGAGAGTAACGCCTTTCGATCGGCATTTCGGTCACTGTCACGACGGCTGGGTAGACTTGCAATTGCCCCAGCACGGCTCATCGCTGTAAAAGCCACAGTGGTACACGATGAAGCACCACGAGCCGAAGCAGTCACGATCCGACCGGCCGCAGTCATAGTAAGAGCCGCACGAACACGAGAAACCATGGGTCTCCACCTTGCCGCCGGGAGATCTTCGGGGCTCTGCTGCAACCTCCGGCTCGCGGCCGAGGCGAATGAAAACTTCGTAGATGGTCTCGGCGGAGAGCACGCGCTCCGCGCGCTTTCTGAATCCGTCGAGAGCCATCGTCTTCATCTCATAACCGAAGGCTCCCGGCCCGATGTCGAACCAGGCCGGAGCCGAGACCAGCCCGATTCCCTCGCGCAGGATCGCCTGAGCCTCGGGACTCAGGCCGGGATGGTCGCGAAGGTAACGCTCGATGTTATATCCCCAGAGCGCGGATTTGGTCAGCGACGGCATTCCCCAGGTCTGTTCCCGCTGATCCTGCAGCGCCAGGTCGGTGAGCGAGAGATACAAATCGACTAGTTCCCGATCGGCGCGGGCCTGAGGGGCCCGGCGATCGATTTCGCCGCGATCGACGCGGTCGCCGGCAAGGACGTTCCATGAAAGGAATACCGCGAGAACCGCCATCCATCGATTCATTCTGTGTCTCTCCGGTTGTTACTGCGTTTCTCGGTGCGGTCGATGAAACAGTCCGCAGGTACTCCCTGAGCACCTCAATGCGATACGGCACGAACACTTCTTCCAGGGCAGGGGACAAGCGAGGGCTCTTCGCCATCGACTCGTCGGCGATCTGCTCGCCCTGCTCGAATGCCTTCGGGAACACGACGCCGTCACCGACAGGACCGGACTTGCCGTGGCAGCCCATGCAGTTCTGGGTCTCGGCACGGGCGATGACGTCTTCCGGCGTCAACCCGGTGCTGGTCTTCCTGAGCTCTTCGGCGATCCGGGCCCGGAACTCGCGACCTGCAGCCGTTCGCTGAGACCTGAGGAACGGCAGGCGGTAGTTGAATACCGGCACGAAGGTTTCGACGTTACTGGCGGAAAAGGTGCGGTCGATGGTCATGGAATAGCGGTTCGCATCGCGAATCGACAGAGAGGCCACCTGGCGGAGGAATTCGCGGCGGAATGACGCCCCGCGATCGCCCGCAAGGCCGGCGTCGAAGAGCGCGCCGTCCGGCGTGTTGTCCAGCGGGACTCGGGTCAGTTCCCGAATGCAGATGTGCGTGCTGGCGCAAACGCGCACGAGCTCGAATTGACGAAACCTCGGGCGACCCGCGCCGATCTCGCTCGTGCGGATCCTGCCCGCGTTGCGCGCGAAGTGGTCTCGCTCGAGCACCCCGCCGTCGAAGAAAAAGCGCTCCAGTCGTTCGCCACGCGCCGAGGCCGGCCCGATTCCGGCCAGATCCCACCAGAACGCGGCGATCGCTGCGCAACCTGCTTTCCCCTGGTCGGGATGCGGGTTCGGCAGCACGCCCTCGACGGCGATGTGCAGTCGGGCCAGACCGTCGGTGCGTCGCGTGAGAATCAGCCGGTACTCTCCGCAATGGCGGTAGTCGGCGGGCGCGAGGTCGAACCGGTTCACGATGGCAATCGGCCTCACGTGAGACCACCGTGCGCCCGCGGGTCGCCAGTGGCCGTCCTGCGGCGCGACGATGAATCCTGACAGAGGCATGACCACCGGTTGTCGCCCGCTGTTCTGCGGAGCGACGAGCGTTTCCAGCCATGCCGCGGATCGACCGGCGGAGAGGGATTCCATCACCCTTTCGAAGGTGAACGGCGCCAGTGTCTCGGCGTCGGTGATGACGAAGGAGCGGGCCCCGAGCGTGCTCAGGGAGGGCTTGCGGGCGTATGGACTGCTGCCGAGCAACAAAAGAGCAGCGGCGCTGAGGGCGACCGCGACGGCAGGAGCGCGAAGGAGGGGCCCCATATCTCGGAGTGCCGCGAGCGGGGGATTCCCCTACCCGGTGGGTGTGCGTTTGATGCAAAGGGTTAGACTTTGGGGATAGGTATGGCAGGCAGAGCCGAGAAGCCCGCGACGGAGAAGGATGTGAGGGTGCGGGTGTTCAAAGGGCACACGGACCGTGCTTTCCGCGTAGTGATGCCATTGGATGGGCGGTTTGCGCTCACAAGCAGTGCCGATGGCACGGTGCGGAAGTGGGAACTTGCTGGCGAAACGAAATCGAAGATCGTCTGTAAGGCTAAGTTGTTTATAGCTCTTGCAATGACACCGAACGGTAGCCACGTTGCCGCTGCAGATGGAGCAGGCTCCATTCATCTCATCGACATTCCTTCCGGTCGGGAACTTTGGAAATCGCCGAGTAACGTCACGCTGACAGGCGACCTCTTGTTTCTTCCTGAAGCCGGCGAGCTGTTGGGCCTAGTAGCTGGTGGGGTGGGGCGCTGGGACGCCAAAACCGGTAAGCCCGTCTGGCGATGCAAGCTGCCGGTCGAAATTTCGTTCGGCATTGGGGCTTCGGCTGATGGCACGCAGATCGTGATTTCAGCCTATCGAGAAGGTCTGGTGCTCTGGTCACGCGAGAGCGTGAAGGTTTTCAAAGAGAGTGTAGGTGCCGCCTCTGGCGTCAGTCTTCCCGCCGATGGCCGCGTTGCCTTCATCGGTACTGTCGATGGGAAGGTTGCCCAGTGGGATCTACTCAAGGGTCGGCGAGTCGCGGTGTTCGAGGGACACAGTCGGGAAGTGAATGCCGTGGCGGTAACGCCCGATGGGCGCTTTTGCGTCTCCGGTGGAGATGACCGATCCGTTCGTCTTTGGGCAACGGATAGCGGCCAATGCTTAGCCATCCTGCACGGACATACTGGGTGGGTCCTCGGGGTCGCTATCACTCCGGATGGCCGTCGCGTGGCTTCCGTAGGAACGGATAGCACGCTACGCGTGTGGGATATCCCCAAGGAGATCCTCGCTCGTGCTGGTACGACGCGAAAGCGTGGTTACGTGAATGCTAAGGTGGTTCTCCTAGGCGACTCCGGAGTTGGTAAGAGTGGCCTGGCGCTACGCCTGTGGCACGACCGGTGGAGAAAAACCGAGTCGTCGCATGGCATGGAGATCCAACGACTGTCGCTGCCGCAGGCCAACAGCGACCCGGACATCGAGCGTGAAATATGGCTCTGGGATCTCGCCGGCCAGCCGGACTACCGTCTCACGCACCAGCTCTTCATGGAGCAGACCTCGCTGGCGCTGCTGGTCTTCGATCCGCAGGATCCCAATGTCTTCGAAACGGTTGGTTATTGGCAGAACGCCCTGCGGAAGGTGGCGCGCGCCGGCGAGGTGCCTGGTGTGCTGGTTGCCGCGCGTTGCGATCGTCCCGGCCTGCGTCTCACGATGGACGAGATCCGTGCGTGGGCCGAAGCCCGAGGTCTGCGCGGTCCGATTCTCACCGCCGCAAAGCTGAAGAAGCATGGGGGGGCCGAGGCATTGCGCGAGCTCATCGCGAAGCTCCTGCCCTGGGACCGGATGGAGTTCCGCAGCACGATGGAGAACTTCCCCGCGTTGAAGGACGCCATCCTTGCCGTCCGCGGCGACGCCGGCGTGGTGGTGACGCCGGCGGAGCTCGAAGCCCGCGTGCGCAAGGCCGCCCCGAAGCTCGCCTTCACTTCGGACGATCTCCGCGCCGTGACCGGTCTGCTTGCTGGCGAGGGAGTCCTGCACGCGCTCCCGTACGGGGATCTGGTCGTGCTCCAGCCGAGCTGGGTGAACAGCTACGCCTCGACGCTCGTGAAGATGGCGGGCGAAGATGAGAACCACCTCGGCCACGTGCCGCTGGCGTCGATCCAGGCCGGCCAGCTTCCCGACGACGGCACGCCGCGCCTCGCGTTGGAAGATGAACGGCAACTCCTCCCGGCTCTGATCGCGCTTTTCCTGGAGCGAGCGCTGGCCTGGAAGCAGGACACGGACAAGGGAACGATGCTCGTCTTCCCGAACTACGTGCGCCTGCCGCGTCCGGAGCCGCCGCCGCGTCCCGGGCGCACGGTGCTCTACCGTTTCTCCGGCCCGCTGGAGGAGATCTACAGCACGCTGGTCGTGCGTCTCCACTACAGCGGCCTCTTTGCGAAAACGAAGCTCTACCGCCAGGCCGTCGATTTCCACACCGCCACCGGCAAGCTCGCCGCCCTCACGATGAAAGAGCAGGGTGAACGCGCGGAGCTGGAGATCTACTTCGGCGAGAAGCTCGATGCCGACGTGCAGGCCTCTTTCCAGCGCTTCGTCCACGATCACCTGAAGGCGCGAGCGGCCGATCTCGAACGGCTGCGCACCTTCTTCTGCCCGCAGTGCGGACACGAAGTGGCCGACCGCGCGGCACTGGAGGCGAAGCGGCCGAGGATCTTCTGCACCCTCTGCGGGAGCGGGATCGACCTGCACGACGTCCTGGAGCAGCAGCTCGTCAGCGAGGCAGCCGAGGCGGGAGCCGACCGCGCCCGGCGCAAGGCCATCGAGGAGATCAGCGCGGCTTCGAAGGAAGGCGTGATGGTCGGCGAAGTGCAGACCATCGTCTTCGCCGCGGACCAGATCTACCGCACTGTTGCGGAGCCCGACGAGGGAATCGACGGCGAGATCGAGTTCCGCAAGGGAAAGAAAGCCTCGGGGCGGACGTACCGCGTCCAGCTCAAGTCCGGCGACTCCCATCTGCGGAAGCTCAGGGACGGCACCGAGAAGTTCCCGATGAAAGCGCACTACGAAGAGCTCTGGGCCGGCAGCGACACCGTCCCCGTCCTGCTCATCATCCGCACCAGCGACGGCCGCATCCGTTATATGAACGCCACGGAAGCCATTCACGCCGCGCGGAAAGCCAATCCCGGCAAACCGGTCAAGCAGATCACCTTCACCGGCGAAGACTTCACCAAAGAGGCCGTGCTACGCCTCCGTGATGAACGGCTGAAGTGATCGCGCGGCGCGCCGCCTCATCGTTGATATGCGGCCATATCGACGATGCGATGCGGGACCACAACGTTGATATCCCGCCATATCAACGCCGATATCCGACCATATCAACGTCGATATCCCGCCATATCAACGTTGTCATCCCGGACCACATCGTTGATATCCCGCCATATCAACCGTGAGACCTCGGGTCTCAACGTCGATATCCCCGCATATCAACGATGTCGCGTGAGACCACAACGTCGATATCCCGCCACATCGATGGACCTATGGCCGCGTGTGCGCGTGAGACGTGGCATCATTAACGTCATGGCTGGCGATGACGAACGTGTGAAGGAGGACCGCACCGCGGAGTTGGACATCCTTCATGTCGATGAGCAGGGACTGCCCGCGCTGGTGAAGCCCGTCACGCTCGTGCAGGGACTTCAGTTCCTCCAGCAGCGCATCCCCGGTTTCAGACAGTTGAGCCTCGACGAGCAGCAGTCGATGGGCAACGCGGCGCACCTCGAGCCCGAGTTCGTCAATGCCGGCATTCACGCCGCGGGCGTGTGGCCGGAGTCGAAGACCCTCACCGGCATGACCGCGGAGGAGATGCGGGCCGGAATGGACGCGACGGTCTCGTGGGCAGACGTCCGCCGCCAGCTGCAGGCCCTCGACAAGGGCATCGCCGGCGCGATCCTGAGCGAGAAGCATCGGATCGGCGTGGCCATCCTGCAGATCTACCGCGTCATCGGCACGCTCCTCAGCGACCCGCGGTACCACCATCTCCGGCCGTATTACGAGGACATGAAGCGTACGTACGGACGCAAGCCGCGGAAACCGCGCAAGGCGCCGAAGCAGAAGCCCGAAACGCCGGAGGAGTGACCGCTCACGCGGCCCTCTCCAGCTCCCGGACCGGCGTCTCCACCGCCGCCGCGGGTGCTTTCTGCACGCGCCGCATCAGCGCCGCGCCGGCCACGCAGACGAAGCAGCCGATCACCGACAGCAGCGCCACCTGCTCGTGCCGCACCAGCACGCCCAGGAGCAGCGCCACGCCCGGGATCAGGAACACCGTCGCGGAGGCGCGGGTCGGGCCGACGCGGCCCGCCGCGGTGGCCATGAGCACGAAGGCGATGGCGGTGCCGAGGGCGCCGAGGGCCACGATGGAGAAGAGCGGGCCGCGCGTCCAGCGCGCGTCGACGAGCTCCGGCGCGCCGAGGGGCGCGGTCAGGATCATGGCCACGAGCTGCGCGCGCCAGATCACCGGCAGCGCGCCGTAGCGGTGCTGCAGCGGCTGTGCGATGCTCAACGCAAAGGCGTAAGAGAGCAGCGCCGCGACGATCAGCAGGACGCCGATCGTGCTGCTCCGTCCCTCGTTCACCGCCGGCAATGCCACCAGCACCGCGCCGGTGAGTCCGACCAGCAGTCCCGTCATGACGCCGCGCGAGGGGAGGCGCCGGCTGAGCGACGACGTGACGATGGCCACGAGCAGCGGACCCGCCCCGTTGAGCATCCCGGTGACCGCCGACGAGACGCGCTCCTCGGCGTGCGGGAACATGCTCAGCGGAAAGGCCATCCACACGACGCCGAGGAGCGCGATGGCGCCCCAGTCGCGCCTCTGCACCGGCTTCCAGGCCGCGGGGAAGAATGCGAGTGTGGCGAAGCCGATCAGCAGCCGCACGAAGGTCAGGCCGTTCGGCCCGATCGCCTGCAGCGCCTCGGCGATGAAGAGAAACGATGTCCCCCAGATCACGCCGGGGACGATCAGCAGCAGCCAGTCGATGGTGGAAGGGCGGTTCATGAGCTCTCCTTCTCCTGAAACACCATCAATGCGGACGGCGTTCGGTGACGATCAAGTTACGCCGCAGTTGTCCGGTCCAGAAGGTCCATTTAGGCTATTCTGACTGGACCACTTTCATGGCCAGACAGACCGCCACGTTCGAGCTCATGCTCCCGCCGCGCGACCGGCGCCTGCCGGCCTATCGCTGGCTGTACGACGCCCTGCGCTCCGCGATCCTGGAGGGACGGCTGCACCCCGGCGCGAGGC
The DNA here is from genome assembly GCA_035627015.1 of Thermoanaerobaculia bacterium. Lineage (GTDB taxonomy): Bacteria > Acidobacteriota > Thermoanaerobaculia > Gp7-AA8 > Gp7-AA8 > QHVT01. The sequence goes on from DASPMO010000178.1 coordinate 12,543, forward strand.
TGCCGGGCACGCGCGACCTCGCGGCGCAGTACGGCCTGTCGCGCGGCACGATCGTCAGCGCGTTCGAGCAGCTCCAGTCCGAGGGCTATGTCGACGGCACCGTCGGCTCGGGGACGTACGTCAGCAAGGTGCTGCCCGACGATCTGCTGAAGACCGCCTCGCCGGCGCGGCCGCGGGTGCAGGGGAAGCCGCGCTACCGGGTGGCGAGCTACGCGACACGCCTGCCGCCCGCGCCGGACTTCGACGCGCGCCGCGCCCGCGCCTTCCGCACGGACCTGCCGGCGCTGGACCTCTTTCCGACGACGCTCTGGACGCAGGTGGCCACCAAGCGCCTGCGCCGTCTCTCCGTGAACCTGCTCCTCGGCACGGAGCCGCTCGGATACCCGCCGCTGCGCGAGGCGATTGCGGACTACCTCACCGCGTCGCGGGCCGTGAAGTGCGAGCCGGGGCAGATCGCCATCGTCTCCGGTCTTCCCGACGCGCTGGACCTCACGGCGCGGCTCCTGCTCGATCCCGGCGATCGCGTCTGCATGGAGGACCCGGGCTATCAGGGCGCGGTGCGCTCGTTCGAGAGCCTCGGCGCGAAGGTGCACGCCGTGCCGCTGGACGGGCAGGGGATGACCGTGCCGCGGCTGCGCGACGCACGCCTCGTCTACGTCACGCCCGCGCATCAGTTCCCGATGGGGATGACGATGTCGCTGGCGAGGCGGCTGGAACTGCTGGAGTGGGCGCGCACGTCGGGCGCGCTGATCTTCGAGGATGATTACGACAGCGAGTACCGCTACTCGGGACGCCCCATCCCGTCGCTGCAGGGCCTCGACGCGGGCGGGCGCGTGCTGTTCTGCGGGACGTTCAACAAGGTGCTCTTCCCGTCGCTGCGCCTGGCGTACCTGGTGATTCCGCCGGAGCTCGTGGACCGCTTCGCCGCGTCGATGGCCATCACGCGGCGGCACGCGCCGCTGCTCGACCAGGCCGTGCTGTGCGACTTCATCACCGAGGGACACTTCGGACGCCACCTCCGCCGCATGCGGCAGATCTACGCGGAGCGGCTGGCGGTGCTGATGGAGAGCGCGCGCGAGCGCCTCTCCGGCCTGCTGGAGCTCTCCGACGTGGAGGCCGGCCTGCAGACCGCCGCCTGGCTCCCCGCCGGCACGGACGCCGAAGCCCTCGCCGCGTCCGCCGCCGCCCGCGGCGTCGAGGTGACGCCGCTGAGCCGCCACAGCCGCCGCACCCTCCCGCGCCCCGGCCTGCACCTTGGCTTCGCCGCGGTGGACGCCCGCGAGATCCGCCGCGGCGTGCGCGAGCTGGCGATCGCGCTGGGGTGAAAACGTGTCACGCTGCACGCGGCCCAGATCGCCGTCAGCTGTCGTGAGTAGGTGGACGGCGATTCAGCGTCTCTTCGGCATTCGATCCCGCCAATAGCCCGGCTTCCTCGAACAGACGAATGCGAAACGTCATCTGCCGGAGCGGTGAAGGTGCGACCGAACTTCCTGCCACGAAAGCGTCTTGACCCGGCCGGCTCGGTAGTCTGCCATCCGGCGCTCGATCTCTCTGGCCCACGCCTCTTCATGATCCACAGCAGGGTGGTCTTCGAGGCTCTCGAGGAGCAACCCGGCAAGTTCGGCCCGGTCGCTCGGCGGCAGTTCTGCCGCTTCCGCATACAAATCACGAACGTCTCGACTCATGGTGCTCATTTTACTTCGTCGCCGCTGCACCTCGGGCGACAGGCGTGCGTCGAGGCTGAGCCAGGAAGCGCTGCCGCCCGTGGCGGCTAAGTACTCGATTCGCTAAGTTCGAACACAGCGTGCGGCGGCGCGCTGCCAGTCCCCTCTCCCCACCGCAGTGGGGAGAGGGCTAGGGTGAGGGGCTCCTCTTTCCCGAGCGCCACAACCCCTCACCCTGACCCTCTCCCCACTGCGGTGGGGAGAGGGAACTGACCGCACGCTCTGTGATCGAACTTAGCGAATGGAGTACTTAGGCCGAGGACGATCAGCTGGGTGCGTCTTCGGGCGCGTTCTCGTCGCTGGCCGATGGCAGCGGGAGGAGCAGTTCCGCGACAATCGTTGTTTGGGCGTGCCACATCAACGCGACTTCGCGGACCATCGTAACGAGTTGTCGAACATCGAACGGCTTGCGGATGACGGCGTGAACCTGATGTGACGGCAGTTTGCCGACGTGGATGTCGTCAAACGCCGTGATCACGAAGATGACGGAGCGAGGCACAGGGAGCGACCGGGGCGGGATCGATCCCGGCACTCCGGGCTCCCGTCCGCTCGCCTCCGGGCGACTTCCGGCGGCCTCTGGAGTGAATCCCCTGCCGCCGGGGCACTCCGCCCTGACACCGCCCGCCCCGGCGGCTTGCACCCCAAACCGCCCGCCCCCGACTTCTGGAAGGATCGTGCAAAACCTTGGAAGGATCGGTCAACGATCGCGCACCTCCCGGACGTTACGTTGGGTGTAGCGACGATTGCCGACATACGGCAGTTGAACAAGGAGACAGTCATGACGAAGAAGAAGATTTGGTTCATCACCGGCGCCGGTCGGGGCATGGGGCTCGATTTCGCCCGGGCCGTGCTGGCGGCGGGTCACGCCGTCGTCGCCACCGGCCGCGATGCCGAGCGCGTCCGCAAGGCCGTGGGAGAGTCGGAAGACGTGCTCGCGGTAAAGCTCGACGTGACGAGCCGAGCCGATGCGGAGGCGGCGGTGCAGGCCGCGGTCACGCGCTTCGGGCGCATCGACGTCCTCGTCAACAACGCCGCGAGCTTCTATGCGGGCTATTTCGAGGAGCTGACGCCAGAGCAGATCGAGCGGCAGTTGGCGACGAGCCTGTTCGGCCCGATGAACGTCACCCGCGCCGTACTGCCGGTCATGCGCAAGCAGCGCTCGGGGCACATCATCACGATCTCCTCATCTGCAGGCCTCGGCGCCGGCTACGACTTCGTAAGCGCCTACGCCGCTTCCAAGTTCGGCCTCGAGGGCTGGATGGAGTCCCTCGGCGCGGAGGTCGCGCCGTTCGGGATCGCGACCACGATCGTCAATCCGGGGTTCTTCCGCACGGAGCTCCTCACGGATCAGTCGACGCGCTACGCGGAGCCGTCGATCGCGGACTACGACGACCGCCGAGCGCCACTCATCGAATCGTGGAAAGCCATGAACGGCAAGCAGTCCGGTGATCCAGTGAAGCTCGCACGCGCGCTGATCACGATCTCCGAACAGGAACCGCCGCCGCAGCGCTTCATCGCCGGAGAGGACGCGATCGCTACCGCGGAGCAGAAGATCGCCACGCTCCAGGCGCAGGCCAACGCCTGGCGGGAGTTGTCGTCCTCGCTCGCACTCGATCCGCCGCAGGCCCGCTGACGCACCGCGCCGATGGCGCGCACATCGGCCTCATGACGAAGCAAGCCATATCGGCCATCAACAGCACGCGCGAGCTCGCGCCCAAAGGGCGGCCACGGCCTGTCTCCGCTGCCTCGCAAGCCAACGCGGTAATGTGGTCAGACCCGCGCTCGCGCGCCCTGGGGCGTTCGGAGCGCGCAACCTGTGAGCTCGATTCGAAGCCACCATGCGTTGCGCGTAGCTGACGCGCCCGCGGTAGTCTGGTCGGAGAAACGATGCGTGCAAGACAACCCACCGGCATTGCCACGCTGGCGAAGTTCATCGCGGCTGTCGTCCCAGGTGACGCAACCGTCGAGCTTCGACTGCCGGGCGTCCGCGCCGCCAGAGTGTCGCAGCCGAATCAGGAAGCGGTGCATTTCGTACAGCAGTCGTCGTTGTGCCTTGTCGCGCAGGGCGCAAAGAGCGTTGTGATCGGCGGAGACAGCTACAGTTATGAGGCTGGGCAGATGGCGCTGTATTCAGTCGATGTCCCCATCGCTGGTCGCGTCACGCACGCGAGCTACGCCGAGCCGTATCTGGTGCTGATGCTCGACCTCGATGCGGAGAAGCTCGCCGAGCTGGTCCCGAAAGTGTTTCCGGACGGCCTCGCGAAACCGCGAGACACCCGCTCGCTGTACGTCGGAGATGCTGACGCGCACATCATCGACGCGGCAGCGAGACTGGTTGAGCTGATCGAGCAGCCGGCCGAATCCGCGCTCCTCGCACCGCTCGTCCGGGACGAGATTCTGATCCGGCTGCTGCGCAGTCCAATGGGGAGTCGCGTTGCACACATCGGGAAGGCCGGATCGAGCATGCAGCGAATCGCGAGCGCGGTGTCCTGGCTGCGGACGAATTACGACCAGCCCGCGAACATCGAAGAGCTGGCAACGCTGGTGAACATGAGCGTCACGTCGTTCCACCGGCAATTCAAGGCGGTCACCGGGATGAGCCCTCTGCAGTACCAGAAAACGCTCCGGCTGCAGGAGGCGCGCCGGCTGATGCTGACGGCGATGATCGATGTGGGATCTGCGGGACGCCGCGTCGGCTACATGAGCGCGGCGCAGTTCAGCCGCGAGTACAGCCGCTTCTTCGGAAGCGCGCCGACGAAAGACGTAAGCCGTTTGCGTGGAGAACGCGTCACGGCCGCAGACGCTCCGGGATGAGCAGCGCGCGGCGAAACGCGTAGTCATGGCGGAGGCCGCAACCAGAAGCAGCACGACGCCGCGCGCGCCCTCCTGCAGGAAGCCGAAGACGGCAACCCAAGTCGCGGAGACGCCGGCGGCGCGTGGACGGATGCAGCGCTCAGGACTCTGGCGGTTCCGAGGCGGTCTTGCGCCGCGTCTTCCGGTTCTTCATGTAGGCGCGCTTCATGTCTTCGTAGTACGGCCGCATGTGGCGTTGCCTGGTGTTACGCGGGTGGCGCAAGTCCCTGCCGAGCAGGGAGTAGAAGACCAGGACGGCGTTGCCGAGGTCGTGGCGCTCCTTCAGGAGCGCCGCGCCCACGCCGTCCGCCAGCCGCTGAAACTCCCGCTGCAGCTCCGCCCTGCGCTCGATGCGGGCCGACAGATCGCGCAGTTCCTCGCCGGAGTACCCGACGGCCGCCCTGTAGTCATCGCAGACGCACATGGCCTCGATCCCGGCGGCCAGGAACTCCGGGTCCAGCGACGCCACGCGCAGGAGCCGTTGCCGTTCCTCCGTCGACAGCTGATCGAAGCCCGGGATGCGCTGCTGCAGCAGACGGCAGGCCTGGATCAGCGCGTCGGTGGTGATGGGCGCGGGAGGGAGAACTTCCTCGGCGATGACCACCTGCGCGTCCGGCGCGATGGTTGCGACCTCGACCTCGGTATCGTCTTGCATGACCGATGATGCCATGGGACCTGAACGCGGGAGGACAGACTTCCCGATGGATGTCATGACGCATCGACGCGCGCGAGCGACGCCGCTGCCATTCATGCTCCCCTTGCCGCGATCGATGAAGGCGGTCATCGACCGTACCGCGTGCGACCGTAAGCGTACGATCCGGCGCGTCACGATCGATGGAGGCCTCCATCGATTTTGTAATGCCGGTGTCCACGTTTGATGACACGCGTCATGGATCGTGGCACCGCCGGAGGCTCGATCGATGAAGGACTCCATCGATCACAGCGTCGCGGACGTGAGAATTGATGACGACTTCCCTCACATCGATGACGACCTCCATCAACATCGCCGACAAAGTCGTCAACAGTGACGCTTTTTTGGCGACGATCGATGAACGGTCTCATCGATCGCAGCTCCCGCGGC
>DASPMO010000179.1:0-10507 GCA_035627015.1 Thermoanaerobaculia bacterium
CATCATGGACGAGGAGACCAGCAGCGCGGCGATGACGACGCCGACGGTGATGCGGTTGGCGATCTTATGGATGCCGGCCAGGAACTCCTCGGCCTGGGTGAGCTTGATGCCGAACGAGAGGCGGCCGGCCGAGGTGAGGTCGACGATCTCGCGCACCCGGTGAGGGAGGTCGAGCACGAGCTGGTTGAGGTCGAGCAGGGCGGGATAGAAGTTGCGCGGGTTGAACTTCTGCGCCAGCTTCTGGCTGATGAGCTGTTCGGCGTAGTCGCGGATGACGCGCTGCGGGTCGTAGTCGGGATCGAGCTTCTTGGTGATCGCGTCGAGGTGCAGCAGCGTCTTGGCGAGCATGGTCAGCTCGGACGGTGCTTTCAGCTCGTTGCTGTTGGCGATGGCGATGACGTTGAAGATGAGCTGGCCCGTGTTGATCTCGCTGGCGCTGACGTCGTGCACCGCGGCCACGATCGTGGAGATGTCGCGCGTGAACTTGACGGGATCGAAGCGCTCCTGCATCTCGGACATGCGCACGCAGGCCTCGGCCACTTCCGTCCCGCGGTTGCTGGAGATGGAGAGGAGGAGCTTGATGACCTCGTCCTGGAACTCGTGGCTGATGCGGCTGGCCATGCCGAAGTCGAGGAGGACGAGCTGCGGCTCCCCTTCGATCTCGCGCACGAAGACGTTGCCCGGATGCGGGTCGCTGTGCCAGATGCCGTCGACGCAGATCTGCTTGAGGTACGCGCGCGTGAGCACGCCCGCCAGCTCGGCGTAGTCCCCTTCCACCAGCGCCAGCGGCGTGAGCTTGGAGACCTTCTTTCCTTTCACCAGTTCCGTGGTCAGCACGCGCGGGGAGGTGAAGTCGTGGATCACCGAGGGGATATAGATCTGGGGGAACTGAACGAGGTTCTGGCGGATGGTCTCGGTGTTGCGGGCTTCCTGCAGGTAATTGAGCTCGTTGTACATCACGAGCTTGGCCTGTTCGATGGCGCCGACGAGGTTCATCTTGCGCCCGATGTCGGTGTGTTTCTCGAGCTCGGTGGCGATCTCGGTGAAGACCTCGAGGTCGTGCTGGACCTGCTCGCGGACGTTGGGGCGCTGCACCTTGACCACGACCTCGCGGCCGTCGCGCAGGACGGCGCGGTGCACCTGGCCGAGGGAGGCGGCGGCGAGGGGCGTGGAGTCGAAGGACTCGAAGGCCTTGGAGATGCGCACGCCGAGCTCTTCTTCGACGGTGCGCTCGACCTCGGCGAAGGAGAACGGCTCCAGGTCGTCCTGCAGCGACTCGAGGGCGAGGATGTACTCGTGCGGGACGATGTCGGGCCGCGTGGAGAGGAGCTGCCCGAACTTCACGTACGTGGGCCCCATCTGCCGCAGGGCGGTGGCGAACGCCTCGGCGCGGGCGCGGACGTCGGGCTCGATGGTCTCGGTGTCGTTCTCGGGCGCGAGAAAGTCCTGGGGACTGACGGTCAGCCGGAAATCCTTGCGGCCGTACCGGGTGAACAGCAGGAGGAGATCGCGATAGGCACCGAGGTTCCGGGTCTTGAGCATCGCTGCCGGACTGTGCAAAGGGGACGCCGGGGGGCAACCGTCAACCGCCGGCCCCGCTCTGTGCTACCATCCGCAAACTTCCAGCAGTCCTCTTCAAGGAGCAACTTCCACATGGCGATTTCCAGAACACTTTTCACGTCGGAGTCTGTGACTGAAGGCCATCCCGACAAAATCGCGGACCAGATTTCCGACGCGATTCTCGACGCCGTTCTGGCCGAGGATCCGGTCGGCCGCGTGGCCTGCGAGACGCTCGTCACGACCGGCCTGGCGATGATCTCGGGCGAGATCACCACCAAGGTCTACGTCGACTTCCCGACGCTGGTCCGCAGCACGATCCGCGAGATCGGCTACACCCGCGCCAAGTACGGCTTCGACAGCGAGACCTGCGCGGTCATCTCCTCGGTCGACCCGCAGTCGCCCGACATCGCCCAGGGCGTGGACACCGGCGGCGCCGGCGACCAGGGCCTCATGTTCGGGTTCGCCGTGCGCGAGACGCCCGAGCTGATGCCGCTGCCGATCATGCTGGCCCACCAGCTCACGCGCCGCCTCACGGACGTGCGCAAGGGCAACGAGCTCGACTTCCTCCGCCCCGACGGCAAGTCGCAGGTGACGGTGGAGTACGAGGGGAAGCGCCCGGTGCGCGTCGAGGCGGTGGTCATCTCCACGCAGCACTCGCCGAACGTCAGCCACCGCGACCTGAGCGACGCCATCCTGGAGAAGGTGATCAAGCCGGTCGTCCCGGCCGAGCTGCTCGACAAGAACACGAAGTACCACATCAACCCGACCGGCAAGTTCGTGATCGGCGGACCGCAGGGCGACACGGGCCTGACGGGCCGCAAGATCATCGTCGATACGTACGGCGGCCGCGGACGCCACGGCGGCGGCGCGTTCTCGGGCAAGGACCCCACGAAGGTGGACCGCTCGGCGTGCTACATGGCCCGCTACATCGCCAAGAACCTCGTGGCCGCCGGCCTGGCCGACGAGTGCGAGGTGCAGCTGGCGTACGCGATCGGCGTGGCCGACCCGGTGTCGGTGTACGTCGACACGTTCGGCACCGGAAAGGTGGAGCAGTCGAAGCTGACCGACCTCGTGCGCGAGCACTTCCAGATGACGCCCCGCGGCATCATCGAGTCGCTCCAGCTCCGCCGCCCGATCTTCAAGAAGACCGCCGCCTACGGGCACTTCGGCCGCACCGAGCCGGAGTTCACGTGGGAGCGCACCGACAAGGCCGAGGCGCTCCGCGCGGCGGCAGGCGTCGAGGCGGTCGCGGTCTAACGCAATTCGAACAGTGTGACGTCGCCCCGCGACGTCACGTTCGCCGCATACCGGTCGAGGGTGACGGCGAGCATTCTCTGAGCGGCAGGCGACAGCGTCTGCCGCTCTTCGTTTCTGCGCGCGGTGACGACGGCGACGTGCGTGATGTCGTCTTCCGCGAGCCGCGCGCGTAATGCCTCGGGTGCCGGCACGTCGAGGTAACGCGACACACGCGGACCATTGCCGGCGCGCGCGCGCCGCGTGAGCCAGTAGGTCTCGGTCGTGCCGATGACGAGCGTGCGTGCGTCGCCGGGCAACGTTTGATTCAGCCAGGCGATCGCGGTGTGATGGAGCGCGGGCTTGCTGACGTACGTGATTGCGGTGAGGGTCTGCAACGCGACGGCGATCGTCACGACGACCGCGATCCAGCGCTTCTTCAACGCGGGGGCGCCACTCAGCGACGCTACGGCCAGATAAGGAACGACGACGCGGGCGCTCGGCCCGAGGAAGAAGAGCGCGATGGCGACGATCGCGCTGCCGATGCCGACGGCGCCGCTCGCGAACGCGGGCATCGTGAGGATCGAGGCGCCGGCGGCTTCGTCGACGGAGCCCGGGAGGAAGATGAAGTCGGCGAGTGTGAGCTCGTAAATGCCGAAGCCGATGAACGGCGGGAAGCTGCGCACATAAAAGAGGAGGCCGGCGAGCACGATCCAGCGTAGACGCTTCCTGTGGACCGCCCACACGAGCACGGCGAAGGGGAGGAAGAGGAAGCTGGTGAGCAGTCCCGACGCGGTGGCGGCGCTCGGCTCGTCGTCTTCGAGCGTGGCCACGAAGAGGCCGAGGAGCGGCCAGTCGAGGAGCGACCCCCCGGCGGCGATGGCCAGCGCCGGGGTGGTGACGACGGCCGCCGTCATCAGCCACGACTGCGTCCTGCGCGCGATCAGCCACGTCGTCGCGACCGCCGCGAGCCAGTGCAGCAGGTGCGACGCCACTCCGCCGCCGGACGGCCCGAGCAGCGCCAGCGCCGGCAGGTCGGCCGACTCGATGCCGAGCGGCCGGTACGACTGCTCGAGCAGCGGCAGCGCCACCGCCCGCCCCTCCAGCACCCACGCGTGCGGAATGGCCAGGTGGTGCGCCAGCTCCGCGTGCGACGACGGCGGCGCCATCGCCGCGAGCAATCCCCAGCCGAGGATGAGGATCACGAAAAGCATGCTCCACGTAGGACGGGCTTCAGCCCGTCCCTCCCGGGGGAGGCGGGCTGAAGCCCGCCCTACATTGAGCACACCCAGCGCGAGGACCACCGCTCCCATGGTCCACACGTTGACTTTCACCAGTCCCACGAGGAAACAGGCCGCGCCGAGGAGCGGATAGCCGACCAGGAAATCGAGCGGGAGGTTGCGTGCGCCGCCGCGGGCGAAGCGTCCGATGCCGGCGCAGCCGGCCGCGACGACGAGCGCCACGAGCAGCGGGACGAAGGCCGCGACGGGATTCAGCGGCGGCAGGTGCAGCGCCAGTGTGTCCGACAGTAGAAAGCGGTCGACGAGCGTCAGGATCGCGAAGAGGGCGAGGAGCGCGGCGAGGACGAGACGCGCGATCAGATCGGCTCCAGCGCCTCGCGGATTTTCAGCACGTCCTCGATGATGGCGCGCGCGTGATCGGGGACGATCTGTGTCGTGCGGTCGGAGAGTGCGGCGGACGGGTTGTCGTGCACTTCCATGAAGAAGCCGTCGCAGCCGGCAGCGGCCGCGGCGCGGGCCAGCGGGCGCGCGAACTGCGGCGTGCCGCCGGTCTGCTTCCCTTCGCCGCCCGGGCGCTGCATGGAGTGCGTGATGTCGTAGACCATCGGCGCGCCAAGGTTGCGGATGATGGGGAAGGAGCGCATGTCCACCACCAGGTTCTGGTAGCCGAACGAGGTGCCGCGCTCGGTGATGAACACCTTCGCGTTGCCCGCCTCCGCTCCTTTGTCGAGGATGTTCTTCGTCTCCTCGGGCGAGAGGAACTGTCCCTTCTTCACGCCGACCGCTTTCCCCGTGCGCGCCGCCGCGGCGATGAGGTCCGTCTGCCGGCAGAGGAAGGCGGGGATCTGCAGGATGTCGACGACGGTGCCGACGGGCTCCGCCTGCCACGGCTCGTGAATGTCCGTCAGCAGCGGCAGCCCTGTTTCTTCCCGTACGGCCTTCAGCACGCGCATCCCTTCCTCGACGCCCGGTCCGCGGAACGACTCGATGGACGAGCGGTTCGCTTTGTCGAACGACGACTTGTAGACGAGCTGGACCCCCAGCTCGTCACGCAGCTTCGCGAGCGTGCGGGCCATCTTCAGCGCGTGGTCGAGCCCTTCGATGACGCAGGGCCCGGCGATGAAGAGCGGCGGAGCGTCGCCGCCGAAGCGGATTTCGGGAGTGATCTCGATCGTGCGCGTGGTCGTTGCCATTGCCGCGCGATCCTATCGCGCTTCACGATCGCGAACGTAGGGCGGGCTTCAGCCCGCCCCACGCTCGTACGCCCGACGCTTACCAGCGTCGGTTGCCGCGACGCCCGCTGTCGACGTCGTCGATGCGCCAGGCGGTGAAGACGCCGTTGCGCGACCAGTCGCCGACGAAGGTGACGCGATCGCCGCGGCGCAGGTCTTCGACGTCGATGCCGCGATTGCGGTCGTGCATCTGGACCAGCACCGTGCGCCCGCTGCGCGCGTCGCGCAGGACCACCACGTCGCGGCGGCGGTCGATGCGCTCGACGGTGCCGCGGAGGAAGTCGCGGTCGTCGCGGCGCTGGTCGCGTCGCTCATATCGCGAGTCGCGCCACGAGTCGTCGCGGCGCGGCTCCGCAAACGCGCACGCACTGAACATCGATGCGAGCGTCAGCGCGCCCGCCGCCATCACTGTGAACTTCGCTGTCTTCTTCATGGTTTTCTCCTTTGGACGATCACTGCTTGGCCGCCACTCATCGCAACCGGGGCGCCAAAGGAAGTTGCGTTCATCGATCTGTTGCAACGGAGGCCTCGCACCACGCGCGCGTGACCTCGTGCCGAGAGGAAAAGAGCCTTTTGAGCCGCGGCAGGATGACCATCGGCGCGAGCGCGCGGCCGATGAAACCGAAGGGGGACTCGAAGTCGATGACATCCACCAGCTTCGTTCCGCCCTCCACGGAGGTCATCCGGTGCTCGTGGCGCCAGCTCCGGAACGGACCGCGGCGCTGCTCGTCGACGAAGCGGTGCGGCGGCTCGCAGGCGACGTGCTCGAACTCCGAGCGGATCCAGACGAACGGCGCGACGCGGATCTCGCCGAGCGTCCGCGCCCCGACCTCCAGCGACCGCGCGTGCGCGAGGACCCGCGAGCCCGCCCACGGCGGCGTCAGTCGCTCCAGCGCGTCGGGAAGGGCGTGGAAGGCGAAGACGCGCTCGGGCGTCGCGCGGATGATGCTCTCGGCGACGAAGCGCACCGCGTTGCATTCTCACTCAGGCGCGCGGAATGCAAATAACAAAAAGCGCGACGGAGGCGTCGTGGGGACGCCACTTCCCGCCGCGCAGCACCCCGACAAACACGCACGCAAGGACATACCCGTGTCCCGAGGGAGAACGACCATGCGGACCATCCGCCACCTGGCACTCACTGCACTCTTTGCGTTTGCAGGACTGGCCGGCGCGACCGAATACTACGTCGCCAAGACCGGCAGCGACTCGAACAGCGGCCTCACCGCCAGCACCCCCTTCCTGACCATCAACAAAGCCCTGAGCCTGTGGGGGAACGGCGACACCATCTGGGTCAACAGCGGCACGTACAACGAAACCATCACCATCTGGAACAAGAGCAACGTCCAGCTCATCGGCACCGGCCCGACGCGGCCCATCATCGACGGCACGAACAAGAGCCCGGTCAATGGACTGGTCGTCATCGGCGGCGACGATCCGGGGACGGACGGTGTGCTCTTTCAGGGATTCGAGGTCACGAACTCGAACGTCAGCGGCATCCTGATCTGGGAGGCGAGCAACGTCGCCATCAAATACAACAAGGTCCACCACAACGAGCGCGGCGGCATCATCGCCGGCGCGTATGCGCCGGGCGTCAACGACTACATCCACATCTTCGAGAACATCGTCACCGATAACGTCCGCGACAACATGGACCGCGACGAGAACGCCGAGTGGCTGCAGGGAATCGGCCTGATGTACACCAACCACGGCACGATCGAGGGGAACTACGTCTCCAAGAACTGGGGCGAGGGGATCGACTACATCTCCAGCGACAACGGCCTGATCGTGCGCAACGACGTCTGGGACAACTTCAGCACGAACATCTACCTCGACAACGCCCAGCACACGCGCGTGGACCGCAACTGGGTCTACTTCACCGGCGACACGAATTTCAAGCGCGGCGGCAACCCGCCAGGCGGCATCACGGTGGCGAACGAGGACTACGACTACGACAACCCGACCGATTACCTGACCATCGTCAACAACATCGTCCAGTGGACGAACGCCGGCTTCCACTACGGCCGCTGGGACAACAACAACGGCCTGCACCACACGGTCGTGGCCAACAACACGTTCTACAACCTGGCCTACGTGGCCATCTGGATCCAGCAGGCCAACCACGACACGACGGAGATCCGCAACAACATCATCTATCAGGGGGGCTCGACGAAGGGCTATCTCGACCTCTGGAATCCGACGTACACCACGTGGCTGACGGCGGGCCTGACCTTCTCGCACAACTGCTGGTACAACGGCAACGCGAACACGAAGGTGACGGGCACGGGCGACTACAACGGCAACCCGCAACTGGTGAACGCCGGCAGCGGCAGCAAGAACGACTACAAGCTCGCCACCGGCTCGCCGCTGATCAACATCGGCACGACGATCAGCGGCGTGACGAACGACTTCTACACCAGCTCTTCGGTGCGCCCGACGGGGAATGCGTACGACATCGGGGCGGACGAGTATTGATGAGGACCGCCGGCGTCCTCGCCGGCTGTCCCCGCCGCGTTGCACTTGCGTTCCACCGGCTTCGCGGGGGCGGGCTGAAGCCCGCCCTACGTTTTACACTGTCTCTGGGACTTGGGCGGTCATCTGCACCGTGGTCTTTCCCGCATTCCGGTGCGAGCGGGCGGCGGCGATGAAGGCGCGGAAGAGGGGGTGGGCGGCGCCGGGGCGCGACTTGTACTCGGGGTGGAACTGGCAGCCGAGGAACCAGGGGTGGTTCTCGAGCTCCACGATCTCCACGAACTTGCCGTCGGGGGAGAGGCCCGTCACCTTGAAGCCGCGGTCCTCGAGCTGGGGGATGTACTCGGGGTTGGCCTCGTAGCGGTGGCGGTGGCGCTCCTCGATGAACTCCACGCCGTAGGCCTCGCGCGCGAGCGACCCTTCCTTCAGGTTGCAGGGGTACTTGCCGAGGCGCATCGTGCCGCCGAGGGCGTCCACGCCGATCAGGTCGCGCAGCTTGTAGATCACCTTGTACGGCGACTCGTCGTCGAACTCCGTCGAGTTCGCGCCGACCATCCCCACCACGTTGCGCGCGAACTCGATCGTCGCGCACTGCATGCCCAGGCAGATGCCGAAGAAGGGGATGCGCTTCTCGCGCGCGTAGCGGATCGCGCGCAGCTTCCCTTCCACCCCGCGCGAGCCGAAGCCGGGGCCGACCAGGATGCCGTCCACGCTGGTCAGCTCGCCATGGTAGCCGTCTTCCTCCAGCGACTCCGAGTCGATGTAGACGATGCGCACCTTCACGTTGTTGGCGATGCCGCCGTGCACCAGCGCCTCGTTGAGCGACTTGTACGAGTCGCCGAAGTCGACGTACTTGCCGACGAAGCCGATGCGCACCTCGTCCTCGGGGTGCCGCATCTTGCGCACGATCTCTTCCCACTTCGTCAGCGAGCCGATCTCCTCGTGCGGCAGGTGCAGCTTGTCGAGGAGGATCTCGTCCAGCCCCTCGCGCGCGAACGCGAGCGGCACCTGGTAGATGTAGTCGACGTCGTACGCCGGCACGACCGACTCCTCTTCGACGTTGCAGAAGAGGCCGATCTTCTTCTTCATGTCGTCCGGGATCGTCTTCTCCGAACGGCACAGGAGGATGTCGGGCTGGATGCCGATCTGCCGCAGCGTCTGCACGGAGTGCTGCGTCGGCTTCGTCTTCAGCTCGTCGCTGGCCTTGATGTAGGGGATCAGCGTGACGTGCACGTTGATGGCGTTGCCGCGGCCGGCCTCGAGACGGAACTGGCGGATGGCCTCGAGGAAGGGGAGCGACTCGATGTCGCCGACCGTGCCGCCGATCTCGACGATCACCACGTCCACCCCTTCGGAGACGTCCTTGATGCACTTCTTGATCTCGTCGGTGATGTGCGGGATGACCTGGACCGTTTTGCCGAGGTAATCGCCGCGGCGCTCCTTCTCGATGACCCGCAGATAGATGCGGCCGGTGGTGAAGTTGTTGCGGCGCGTCCCGCGCATGGTGGTGAAGCGCTCGTAGTGCCCCATGTCGAGGTCGGTCTCGGCGCCGTCGTCGGTGACGAAGACTTCGCCGTGCTGGAACGGCGACATGGTCCCAGGGTCGACGTTGATGTAGGGATCGAACTTCTGCAGCGTGACCTTGAAGCCGCGCGCCTCGAGCAGGGCGCCGATGGATGCGGCCGCGATGCCCTTGCCGAGGCCCGAAACAACACCACCGGTAATGAAGATGTACTTCGTGCTCATCACGCGCCTCCTACGATGCGGTTCCGCCTGCTGTTGTCTGGGGAGAGAGAGGGTGCGAGTCGGGAGGGATGGTGATGGGAGCCTTGCGGCTCACTCACAGACTCCGCACAGCGAGAGTTTTCCGACAGGCACGCGCAATTCTAAAGGGTGGGTGTGGGGGCGTGCAAGGTGGAGCGCCGATATGGAGTGCGGCAGCGCCAGCTGCCGCTTTCGATGCGGGAGGCGCCAGCCTCCCGCCCCTGCCGCGGCTGGCGCCGCGGCATAGAAAGCGGCAGCTGGCGCTGCCGCACTCCATATCGGTTACTTGGCCAGCTCGGCTTCCACCCTGGCCACGTCCTCGGGGCGGTCGACGCCGAGGTGCGGCTTGGCGGTGCGGGTCACGGCGATGCGGATGCCGTTCTGCAGGGCGCGCAGTTGTTCGAGGGACTCGGCGCGCTCGAGCGGCGACGGCTCGAGGGCCACGAAGCGCTCGATGGCGGCGCGGCGGTAGGCGTAGACGCCGATGTGCCGCAGGGCGGTCTCGCGCGAGCCGATGGGGGCGCGGGAGAAGTAGAGCGCGTTGCCCACCGAGTCGGTGACCACCTTCACCACGTCGCGCGCCTGGAGCTCGTCGTCCGTTTCGAGGGGACAGGCCAGCGTGGCGATGCCGACCGGCGACTGCTCCAGCCGCGCGATCAGCGCGTCGACCGAGGAGATGTCGATGAGCGGCTCGTCCCCCTGCACGTTCACCACGATGTCGAACGGCACCGGCTCGTTCTTCTCCAGCAGCGGCAGCGCGGCGGCGATGCGGTCCGTGCCCGTGGCGAAGTCCCCCTCGGGGCGCACGACCCGTCCGCCGAACGCGGTCACGTGCGCGAAGATGCGGTCGTCGTCCGTGGCCACGCAGACCGCGCTCGCGCGCGACGACCCCGCGGCGCGCTCGTACACGCGCCGGATCAGCGACACGCCGGCGATCGGCGCCAGCGGCTTGCCGGGAAAGCGCGTGGAGGCCCAGCGCGCGGGAATTACAATCACGCTCCGCATGAC
>DASPMO010000180.1:0-57082 GCA_035627015.1 Thermoanaerobaculia bacterium
TGCGGATCTTGCGGTACCCCTCGGATGTGCGGGCCAGGATCTGCGGGCCGAACGGGATGTCGTCGGTGTAGTCGCTGACCGAGACCCAGAGGCGGAGGATGTCGGCGCCGCTCTGCTTGATGACGTCCTGCGGCGAGAGCGCGTTGCCGGCCGACTTCGACATCTTGTCGCCCGTCTCATTGAGGATGAAGCCGCAGGTGACGACCTCGCGGTACGGCGCGCCTCCCTCGATGGCCGTGCCGACGAGGAGCGACGAGTGGAACCAGCCGCGATGCTGGTCGTGTCCTTCGAGATAGACGTCGGTCGGCCACGTCAGCTCCTCGCGGCGCTTCATGACGGCGAGGTGCGAGCAGCCGGAGTCGAACCAGACGTCGAGGATGTCGGTCTCCTTGCGGAAGCCCGTCGCGCCGCATTTCGCGCACGGCTGGTCGTGAAAGTCGGTGGCCGGGCGCTCGTACCACGCGTCCGCTCCCTCGGCGCGGAACGCCTCCGTCACCTTCGCGAACAGCTCCGGCGAGGTCACGGTCTCGTTGCACTGTTCGCAATAGAGCACGGTGATGGGGACGCCCCAGAGGCGCTGGCGCGAGATGACCCAGTCGGGGCGGTTCTCGATCATCCCGTAGATGCGGTCACGTCCCCACGACGGCACCCACTTCACCTTGTCGATCTCCTGCAGCGCCTTCTGCCGCAGCCCGGTCTCCTCCATCGACACGAACCACTGCTCGGTGCCGCGGAAGATCACGGGGTTCTTGCAGCGCCAGCAGTGCGGATACGAGTGCGTGATCTGCTCGCTGTGCACGAGCACGCCCTGGTCGCGCAGGTGCTGCACGATCTGCGGATTGGCCTTGAAGACGTGCGTGCCGGCCCAGAAGGGGACGTCGGGCGTGAATTCGCCGCGATGGTTGACGGGGGTGTAGATCTCGAGGCCGTAGCGGCGGCCGGTGGCGAAGTCGTCCGCGCCGTGGCCTGGTGCCGTGTGCACGAGGCCCGTGCCGGCGTCGAGGGTGACGTAGTCGCCGAGGACGAAGAGACCTTCGCGCTGGATGAAGGGATGGCGGTATTGGAGATGCTCGAAGGCCGAGCCCTTGAACACCTTGCCGTGTTTGTAATCCGTCCAGCCGAATTTCTTCGTCACGGAGCCGACGAGCTCCGTGGCCAGGATCCAGTTCGCGTCCTCGTGCTCGACGACGGTGTAGTCGAAGTCGGGCTTGAGGGCGATGGCCAGGTTGGCGGGGAGCGTCCAGGGTGTGGTGGTCCAGATGACCGCGTACAGCGGCTTCTCGATCGGCAGGTCGAGCGACGTCACGGCGTCGTCGGTCAGGCGGAAACGCACGTAGACGCTCGGCGACGTGTGCTCGCGATACTCCACTTCGGCCTCGGCCAGCGCGGACTGGTCGTACGTGCACCAGTGCACGGGCTTCAGTCCCTTGTAGACGGCGCCCGTCTCGAAGAAGCGGCCCAGCGCGCCGGCGATGTCGGCCTCGTAGTCGAAGGACATCGTGGTGTAGGGGTGGTCCCAGTCACCGAAGACGCCGAGGCGGATGAAGTCTTCGCGCTGGACATCAACGTACTTGGCGGCGAACTGGCGGCAGGCGCGGCGGATCTCGGCGGCCGACATGTCGGCGCGCTTCGGGCCGAGCTCCTTGTTCACGGCGTGCTCGATGGGGAGGCCGTGGCAGTCCCAGCCCGGGATGTACGGCGAGTCGAATCCGAGCATCGTGCGCGACTTGACGACGATGTCCTTGAGGGTCTTGTTCAGCGCATGGCCGATGTGAATGCGACCGTTCGCATACGGCGGCCCGTCGTGGAGGATGAACTTCGGGCGGCCTGCGGACTTTTCGCGGATGAGCTGGTAGAGATTCATGCCCCGCCACTTCTCGAGCCGCAGCGGCTCGTTCTGGGGGAGGTTCGCCTTCATGGCGAAGGTCGTCTGGGGCAGGTTCAGGGTCTTTTTGTAATCACTGCTCTCGGCCATGGTGGTCGGCGAAACTAGCATGCTTTGTTGTCGGTTGTCAGTTGTCGGTTGTCTGTGCAGTTCCGCCCGGGCGAGAGCTCACAGACAACCGACAACCGATCACCGACAACAAATCCAGTCATACCACTCCTCGGCGCGTTTGATCAGATCGTACACATCCTCTTTCACGAGATAGCGCTCCTCGACAAGCTTGAGCGTATCGCGGGTGAAGCGGCCGAGGTACTCCTCTTTGGGCGGGAGCTTGTCCTTGGCGAACGGCACGATCGAGCCGAGGAAGCTGGCGCGGTATTGCGGGAAGCCGACGCTGGCGTCGCGCAGGTTCCACGAGCGGAACGTGGCCACCGGCGTGGTGAGGAAGGGCATGCGCACGCCGCCGAGCTCATTGCCGCTGGCGTCGGTCGCGGGCACGAGCGCCGTGTAGGTACTCACCTGATCGGGCTGGAAGGGCTGGTAGGCGAACGGCGTCGTGGCGCGGACGAGGGTGCCGTCGGCGAGGCGCGGGTAGCGGCTCGGCGGCGGGGCGGTGTTTTTCTTCACCCAGGCGTCCATGGCGTCGAGGAGGGCGTGCGTGAGCGGCCAGTAGTTGAGGAAGTTCTGCAGCGACTGGGCGTTCTTCGGCTTCTCCGGCGGAAACGGTCCGCCGACGTGGCCATGGCCGAGGAGCGCGTAGATGCGGCTCGTCGGCGCGGGCTCGACGTCGCGCGTGCCGTCGGGCGTCGTGTGGATCAGCGAGCCGCCGCGCGACCAGTACTCGTAGCCGGTGTTCATGGAGAAGATCTTCGGCACGACCTGCTCGCTGACCGCTTTCGCGAGCAGCCCGTCGTCGGTGAAGGGGAAGACGTCGACGGGATAGAAGGCGGGGACGAGCGGTTGCGCGTCGCGCGACGGCTGGGCGAAGCGCTGGTTGAAGCCGCCACGGCCCGCGCCGGCGACGTGCACGAGCAGGCCGTCGAAGACCTGACGCCCCTCCTCGTCGGCGTTGAAACCTTCGTAGACGAGGTGGCGGAGGAAGCGCCCGGTCTGGGAGATGCCGAAGCCGTAGGCGTGCTTCACCGTCTTCTGGTCATGCTTGAGGTAGGAGACGAAGTCGCGTACCGCAGCCAGCCCCATGCCGACGATGGCCGGATCGGCGGCGGTGTACGTGATCTCGTAGATCTTTCCCGGCACGAAGCCGCCGTCGAGGGCGATGGTGGTGTCGCTGGTGAAGCGCCACTTCTTCTTCGGGATGACCCGCCGCGGCGCGACGACGTCATCGCGCTCGGTGAGCGTGGCATCGCGGCGGTCGGCGACGGGATAGCCCTTGCCGCCGATCGTGCCGGAGATCCAGTGGCCGATGGTGTGCTCGTTCACCGGCTCCTCGACGATGAAGTCGCTGCGTACTTTGCCTTTGACGCCCTTGGCGACCGGCGCGTAGAGCCGCAGCCGTCCCGCCTCGTCGCGCACGTCGAACTGCCAGCCCAGCCACGCCAGCGTGTAGCCGCGGACGAAGGGGAAGCTGTCGCGCGCGGGATCGGAGAAGCGTCCCAGGCCGCCGCGGTTGGGAACCTCCAGGAAGAGCGTCTCGTTGCCGCCGTGCTTCGGCCGGAGCATCACCAGGTCGGCCGCGAACTCGTACGAGCTGGCGAGGTCGATGTCGGTGATGGCGCGGTTGTGCGGGTTCTTCGGATCGACGGCGAAATGCACCTTCGCCTCGATGCGCTCGTAGCCGTACGCGAGGTCGGTGCGCGAGGCGACGTCGACGCGGGTGACTCGGGCCTGGGCGGCGGTGGCGAGGAGGAGAAGGAGGAGCGTGTGGCGGAGGAGGCTCATAGGCTCATAGGCTCATAGGCTCATAGCAGCTCCTGTGAGCCTATGAGCCTATGCGCCTGTGATCCTATGCGCCTGTGAGCCTATGCGCCTGTGAGCCTATGAGCCTGTGAGCCTGTGAGCCTACATCCCCCCCGCCGCCAGCGCATTCGGCGCATCCACGCGCAACTGCTGCCCGACGCGGAGCTTGGCGTTCTTCGACAGGTCGTTCAGGTCGCGGAGCTCGTCCACGGTCAGGCCGTTCTTCTTGGCGATCGAGTAGAGCGTGTCGCCCTTGCGCACGGCGTAGTAGTCCTCGCCGCGGGAGAGGAGCGCGCTCAGCTCGCGGGCGCGCACGGGGAGGTAGATCGAGTCGCCGGCGTCGAGGCGGTCCTTCTCATCGAGGTTGTTCATGGCCAGGAGCGTCTCCGGCTTCGCGCCGATCTTGCGCGCCAGGCGCTTGATGGTGTCACCGTCACGCAGTTTGAAGGCGCAGTACTTGACGTATGCGTCTTCCTGGCGGAGCGTGTCGGCGCGGGCGACGAGCGTCTCGGCGTGCTTCGCCGGCACGCGCACGGCCGTCCGTCCCGGCGGAACGACGCCGCGGCGCAGCGCGGGGTTCATTTCCTGCAGCAGCTCTTCATCCGCCCCGATGACCTCGGCGATGTACGCGAGCGACACCGGGCCGCGCACGTCGACGCGCTTGCCGTCGTACTCGTGCGGCTTGCCGAGCTCGAAGCCGTACGTCTCCGGATCGCTGGCGATGCGGATCGTGGCGTAGAACGTCGGTACGTAGCCGCGCGTCTCCCTCGGCAGCAGCCCCTGCTCGAGCAGTTCCCAGAACGTCGTTGCGCCGGCCTCGTTCAGCGTGCGGCGCACGCGTCCCGGGCCGCAGTTGTACGCCGCCAGGGCCAACGCCCAGTCGTCGAACATCCGGTGCAGGTCTTTGAGGTACTTCGCGGCGGCGGCGGTGGAGCGCTCCGGATCGGCGCGCTCGTCGACCCACCAGTCGACGCGCAGCCCGTACTCGCGCGCGGTGTCGGGCATGAACTGCCAGATGCCGTACGCGCCGGCGCGGGAGGTGAGGGTCGGCAGGTACGCGCTCTCGATGACCGGCAGGTAGGCCAGCCCCTTCGGCAGCTTCTCCGCGGCCAGCGCCTTGTCGATGAGCGGCTTGTACTTGCCCGAGCGGATCAGCGAGGCCTGGATGGAGTCCTTCATGTCGACGCTGAAGAGGCGCACCGCGGAGTCGATGGTGCGGTGCTCCGGCATGGGGATGGAGGCGGCGGCTTCGAGGTCGACCACCGGCGCGTCGGCCGGCGGCACGGTCAGGTCGGTGCGGGCGAGGATGTGGGTGTGCGCGGCTTCGAGGTCTTTGCGGTACTCCTCGGCGTCGATCTGCGCCGAGACCGTCGGGGCCGCAGGGACCACCACCGGCGCTGGTGCGGTCGCGCAGGCGACGGTGTACAAAGCCACGGCTGACAACAGAAATGTGTTGCGCATCGCCACTCCCCTTCGCGTCCCGGCCGGCTGCGGCCTATGAGAGATCGATCTTCAGGTTGACCGAGAGACTCTGAACGTCGGACGTGTCGCCCAGTTCCAACTGCTGGTCCCGGGTTTCGATCACGCCCGCTTCGGCGTCTTCGAACGATAGTGTAACCCGAACGCTCTTCACCCGCGGGAGCACGTCCTGCGGGAGCTGGAGGTGGAGCGTGCGATGGACGTCGCGCTTGGGGCGGAGGCTGTCGAGGTCCGCGAGGATGTCGCGCTTCGGCGCCCTGGGCGCGGCCTGCGTGGCGCGCTTGCGCAGCGCCTCGAGCTCCGCCATGACGTCGACCGCAGAGCGGACCTTCACTGTTTTGACCTCGGCGGGAGGGGGAGCGGGGGAGTCTTCGAGGGGGCGAGCCGTCGAGTCTTCGAATGGCGCAGGCGCGGCCTCCGCCTCGGTGACTGGTTCTGGCTCGACGACTGGAAGACTCGGAGACTCGACGACTTCCGGCTCCGGCTCCGCCACCGGCGCGCCCGCGAGGATGCGGGGATCGAGGCTGGCCGCGGCGATCGTCGCCTCCGGATCGAACGCCGGCGGCTGCGGCTCGGGCTCCGGAGCCTGCACTTCATCCTCGGCGAGCGCCTCTTCGATGTCGGGCACGGCCACGGTCTGGGCGTTGGTGCGGCTGTTCTCGTCGCGCACGCGGAACTGCGCCGAGGTGTGGGAGACGGGGGAAGGTGCCCTCGCCGGCTCGTCGCCGGTCATGCGGCGGCGCAGGGTGCGCAGCGTCAGCTTCGAGATCTGCTTGAGCGTCTCGAACACCCCCACGCCCGTCTTGGCGATGGCCTCGGCGTACTCGAGCCGGCGCTCCGGGTCGAGCGCGTCGAGCATCATCTCCACCGGCGCGACGTTCGGCAAGTCGCGTTTGTTGAGCTGCAGCACCAGCGGCAGCTCGTCGAGGTTCACGCCGATCTCGGCCAGGTTCTCGCGGAGGTTCTTCAGGCTCTCCACGTTCGCGTCGAGCATCGGCATCTGCGAGTCGGCCACGAAGACGATCCCGTCGACGCCCTTGAGCACGAGCTTGCGCGTCGTGTTGTAGAAGACCTGTCCCGGGACGGTGTAGAGCTGGAGGCGCGTCTTGAAGCCGCCGATGACGCCGACGTCGATCGGCAGCAGATCGAAGAAGAGCGTGCGGTCGGTCTCGGTCTCGAGCGAGACCATCTCGCCGCGGCTCCCCGGCGAGGTCTTCGTATAGATGTGATGGAGGTTCGTGGTCTTCCCGCAGAGGCCCGGACCGTAATAAACGATCTTCGCCGCCATCTGCATGGTTGCGTAGTTGAAGAAGACCATCGTTCAGTGCACCGTTCTCGAGAGGCTGCCGATGCTAGCACCCGCTACTTTTGCGTAGCAAGGATGTGCGCCGCGACAAGTTCGTAGATGCGAGCGAGTTGCGGGTCTTCGGCCAGCGCGTCGAGGTGGCCCTGCATCACCTCCGCATCGCCGCGTGCGGCGGGGCCGGTGAAGCGGCGGGCGTCGTCGTGGCGGTGCCAGTTCTCGATGGCCGACTGCGCCAGCGCCACGAGATCCCCCCGCACGTCGCCCAGTCCCACGCGGGTCATGAGCTGCTGGGCGATGTCGAGGGAGGCGGCGACGTAGTTCGCGCCGAAGACCGCCGCGGCGTGATAGAGCGCCTTCTGGTTACCCGCGATCTCGCAGAAGCGGGCATCGATGGCCGCGGCGATGAGCTTCGCCGTGCGGCGATGCTCTCCCTCGAAGACGAGCAGCGTCCCGGCGAGATCGCCCGGCTCGCCGACCGGCGGCAGCGCCTTCAGCGGATGCAGCGAGAAGCCGCCGCGCAGCGCGAGCAGCGAGCCGCTGGCGTGGAAGACCAGCGCGTCGGTCTCGGGAATCAGGCTCGCGCACTCGGCGATGGCGCGGTCGCTGACGCCGACGAGGAGCAGCTCCGACTCGGCGGCGAGGTCGGAGAGGTCGACCCGGGCCGTACCGAGGAGCTCGGCGATGTGGCTGCGCGACTCGTCGCGGAGCCAGACGCCGGAGAGCGGCCAGCCGATCCGCTTCCAGGCGGAGCCGAATGCCCATGCGGCGCGGCCGCCGCCGAGGATGCCAAGGCGCATAATGAGGACCGATGAAAGCCCTGGCTGTGATTCTCGCACTATCCGCGCAGATCGCGCTGAACCATGCCTTTGCCGGGCCGCCGCCCACCACCTGTGGCGGCACGAGCGACTACGAGCGCGCCCTCTGCGCCTACCAGCGCCGCAACTTCGGGGAGGCCGAGCAGCGCTTCCGGGCCATCGTCGAGAAAGAAGAGCGCGACCCGCGGACCATCCGTTCCACGTACTTTCTCGCCCGCACGCTGATGAAGACCGGCCGCTTCGACGAGGCCCACGCCCTGCTCATCAGAATCTACGAGCTCGATTCGGCGTTTTACGAGACGTGGAACGGCGATTTTCTGCTCGGGGAGTGTCGGAAGGCGCTCGGCAAATGAGGTTGCTGGTTGCTGGTTGCTGGTTCGTGGCGGCGTCTCGCCTGGAGGATCCGCTTCGCAACGCGGCACCACGAACCAGCAACCAGTAACCAGCAACAGACCGCAATGGCACAAACTCAGTTCGAGTTAAGACGCAAGCTCCTCCAGCTCGAGGCGCTCTACGACGTCGGCCGCGCGCTGAACACGCTGCGGCCGGAGGACGACCTTCTCGAAGAATTGATGCACCGCGCCGTGGCCGTCCTCGACGCCACCACCGGCTTCGTCTTCTCGCTCGACGAGAAGCTCAACGTCCAGACGCACTTTACCTTCGGCCTCGACGTCGCCGCTCCGGAGCTGATGCTCCTCGAGCCGCCCATCAAGCAGGTCCTGGCCTCGCGCGAGCCGATGATGGTCACGGTCTCGCGGTTCATCGGGCAGCCGGCGGGCGACCTGCTGATCGCGCCGATGATCGCCGGCGACGCCATCCTCGGCGTGATCGGCGTCGGCGGGAAGGAAGTGCGCGGCGCGGCCAAGGCGGGGAGCTTCATCGAGGACGACCTCCGCTTTCTCGAGTCGATCGCCTCCATCGGCGGCGCGGCCGTCGACAACACCCGCCGCTTCCACAAGCTCGACCTCGTGCGCGAGACGCTCGAGGACGAGAACCGCGCCCTCAAGCAGCGCATGCTGCGCGACTACTCCGACCGGCTGATGGTCGGCGACTCGCCGAAGATGCAGCGCGTCATCGACCTGGTGGCGCGCGTGGCCGACTCGCAGGCCAGCGTCCTCATTCGCGGCGAGTCGGGGACGGGCAAGGAGATGGTGGCCCGCCTCATCCACGGCAGTTCGCCGCGCAAGGACGGCCCCTTCGTGGCCATCAACTGCGCGGCGCTCCCCGAGACGCTGCTCGAGTCCGAGCTGTTCGGCATCGAGCGCGGCGTGGCCACCGGCGTCGAGGCACGGCCGGGCAAGTTCGAGCTGGCCAAGGGCGGCACCATCTTCCTCGACGAGATCGGCGACATCCCGCTCACGCTGCAGGCCAAGCTCCTGCGCGTGCTGCAGGAGCGCGAGATCGAGAAGCTCGGCGGGCGGCGCCGCATCCCCGTCGACGTGCGCATCCTCTCGGCCACGCACCGCAACCTCGAAGAGATGATCGAGCGGACCGAGTTCCGCCAGGACCTCTACTACCGCCTGAAGGTCGTCGAGATCGTCCTGCCGCCGCTGCGCGAGCGGAAGGACGACATCCCGAAGCTCGTCCGGTTCTTCCTCGACAAATACGGCAAGCGCGAAGGGCTGCGCGACGTGCGCATCACCCAGGAGGCGCTGCAGAAGCTGATGCGCTATCCCTTCCCCGGCAACGTGCGCGAGCTGGAGAACCAGATCGAGGGCGCCCTGGCGCTGACCACCGACCCGGTGATCGACCCGGGCGACCTGCTCCTTCCCGACGAGCCGGCATCGAGCGCGAGCGCCGGCGCGCTCCCCGCCGACATGCCCACCCTGGACGAGCTGGAAGCGCGCTACATCGCCCGCGTCCTGGCCTCGACGAAGGGAAACATGTCGAAAGCGGCCAAGATCCTGGGGGTCGATCGCAAGACTCTCTATCGGAAGCGGCTGGAGCTGGGACAATTTGTCCCTGTTGTGGACAATTGGGACATTCACTAGTAACACACAGAAAACAAGCGTGTTGTAGTGTTGTGACCGTGGGAACTTATGACTTTGTACCAAAATGCCACAGTGACCCAAATCTCTTCACTCGCACAGCACATCGTGTAAACTACGCGCCGTCAGACGGTTAGGAGGATTTGCGCTGGTCAGAACGCCGTGGCAGTCGCGTTGCTCAAGGCTGGTCCCGAACAAACAGGGGGCACACCATGAACAACGTCGCACAGACCCGTACTACCAGGCTCGAATCCGTCCTCTCGACGCAGTACGTGCTGCCGAGCATGCTCGCGCTGAACACGGTCGCGCTCTTCGCGCTGGATCGCCTCGGCGGCATCCCGAGCTGGGTCAAGACCGCCGCCGCTCTCTTCCTCGCGTTCTAGGGATCGCCGCGTTGCGGAGAACCTCCCCATGACTGCGACGGCCGAACGGCAGATGGAGCTGACGCTCCCGATGGTCCCGGACATCGAGATCGCGGCCGCGCGTGCGGCGGGCAATCTCGCCCGGGAGCTGGGGATGGAGTCGGAATCCATCGACGAGATGGCGCACGCGATCATCGAGGCCTGTATCAACGCGCGGGAGCACTCCGGTAGCGAAGATCAGCGCATCTATGTAAGAATCCGCGGCGCCTCCCTGGGCGAGGGCAACTCGCGCATCGATATCTGGATCACCGACCGCGGCAAGGGGTTCGACGTGACCGAGGCGCGCTCGCGCCGGCAGAAGCTCGGTGCGGTTCACAAGCGCGGGTGGGGCCTTCAGATCATCGAAGCTCACATGGACGAAGTGGGGATCTCCACGCACGCGGACGGCACGACGATCCACATGGTGAAATACGGGAAGAGGTCATGACAGACGAATTGAGAGTCGCCGTGGACCGCCGCGGCACGGCAGGCGCGGTCCTCTTTACGAAGGGCTACATCAACAACGTCGGAGGCGAGGAGATCGCCAACCGCGCCTACGAGCTCATGGACGACGGCGTCCGCTCGCTCCTGCTCAACCTCCGCGAGACCAAGATCGTCAACTCCATCGGCATCTCCATCCTCATCGAGATCATCGAGAAGATGATCGACAAGGGCGGCAAGATCGGCTTCTGCTGCCTCACCCCCGTCATCCACAAGACCTTCCAGATCATGGGCCTCGCCAATTACGCCTCGATCTATGCGGATGAAGAGTCGGCGGTCAGGGAGATGGGACTGACCTGAACGATGAACGATGAGCGATGAGCGATGAACCGACTCATCGCTCATCGCTCATCGCTCATCGCTCATCGCTGATATCCTCCCTTCCCCATGCCCCAGGTCCATCGATTCGCCGAGTTCGTGCACGAGCTTCAGCAGTTGGAGCGGACGTCGATCGCGGCGCAGGGGCCGCGCATCCTCGATGCATTCGCGCGTCACACCCGCTTCGATTCCGGCGCGCTGTATCTGCGCGACGGACGCGGCTCGGCGCTGAAGCTGGCGGCGAAGTCGCTGCAGTGCGTCGCTCCCGAGATCCTCGGCGACGGGCGCGCGGAAGACCTCGTGATCCCGTCGCCGGCCGTGGTCGTGCCGCTGCAGTCGCATCGCGAGGAGATGGGGCTGCTCGCGCTCTCCACGCCCGCCATCGACGACACGATGGACGAGGACGTGGCCTTCGTGCGCGCCGGCGCGGCGTTCCTATCCACGCTCATCGCCAATCAGCGGCTGATGCAGGAGACGCGCGAGGGAGACTTCCAGCTCAAATACCGGCTGTGGGAGCTCGAGTCGCTGTACGACATCGGCCTTTCCATCGCCTCGACCCTCAACGTCGACGAGCTCGCGGACGCGATCCTCTTCCGCATGATCTCGCTGACCAACGCGCGCCGCGCGGCGCTCTTCCTCCGCGACGACAGCCGCTTCCGTCTCTACCGCACGTTCGGCGACGTGCGCGAGGACTTCCTCGACTCCGAGCTCACCGAGCAGCTCATCCGCGAGGGGAAGCCGCTCGCCTTCGACGGCGACAGCGCCTGTCTCTTCCCCGACTGCATCACCTACGTGGCCGTGCCGATCAAGGGGAGCAACGACGCGGTCATCGGCGTCCTGGCCGCGGCCGACCGCGAGACGCGCGAGGGGGGCATCGGCGCCTTCGAGGCCAACGAGCTGCGCCTGCTCGCGCTCTTCGGCAACCAGGTCGCCATCGCGCTCGAGAACGCGCGCCTGCACCGCGACGCGTTGGAGAAGCAGGCCATGGAGCGCGACCTCGAGCTGGCCGCGACCATCCAGAAGAACATTCTCCCGAAGAGCATCCCGCAGTTCGACGACCTCGCCATCGCCGCGCTGTCGCGTCCGGCGCGGCAGGTCGGGGGCGACTACCACGCCTTCTTCACCCGCGACGGCATCGTCACCGCGCTGGTCGCCGACGTGGCCGGCAAGTCGATGCCCGCGGCGCTGCTCGTGTCGGCGCTGCACGCCGTGCTGCAGCTCCTCTTCGGCCAGGACCGCGAGCTCGGCGAGATCGCCACGGAGCTCAACCGCCACATCCACAGCTGGTCGGCCGAGAACAAGTTCATCACCATGATCATGATCTCGATCGACCGGGAGAACGAGACCATCCAGTACGTGAACGCCGGTCACAACCCCGGCTACCTCATCACCAATGGCCGGCTGGAGACGATCAAGTCGCACGGGCTGCCGATCGGCATCCTGCCGAACTCGCGCTACCTTGCCCAGACGCGGCCGTTCCCGGCGGGGTCGTACGCCGTGCTCTACAGCGACGGCATCACCGAGGCCGAGAGCATCGACGGAGAAGAGTTCGAGAACGAGCGGCTCGAGGCGATCCTCACCGAGCACATCGGGGAGTCGGCGGAGCTCATCCGCAACCAGATCGCCGACGCCGTCGATGCGTTCGTCGGAGAGGCCCCCCAGAAAGACGACGAGACCATCGTCATCGTCCAGCGGACGTAATCTGGAGTGCGGCAACGCCAGTTGCCGCTCTGGATTGCGGCAGCGCGAGCTGCCGCGGGCGCGAGAACGCTGGCGACCGAAGCACGTTTGCTGGCAACGCGAGCGTTCACGCTTCCGATGGAACGATGGTTCCGTAGTTCCTAAGGACTGTTATTTGCACAAGCGTTGTGCATGAGACAGACAGTATTTCCGCTGTTGCTGCTGGCGCTGCTCTTTCCGGTGCAGGCGTCCGCGCTGCAGACAGAAGATCTCGTGGCGATCGCGGCCATGCCGCTGGCGGTCGCGGCGGTTTCAGAGATCACGGACGTTCCGACAGCCGATCTCCTGAGCCTGATCGCAACCATGAACCGGGCGCAGGTCCCCGCGCCGCAATTCATCGAAGTGGTGCGCTACGCACCGGTGGCGCTCGTCGACACGAGCGAGCCGTTCGTGCCGTACATCACCAGCCAGGTGAACGAAGGGGTGACCGGCCAGGAACTGGCCGTGGTGATGGAAGACCGCATCGAGCGGTATGAAGGGGCGGAGACGATCGACGTCGTCAGTGCGCCTCGCGTGGTCGTGGTCGACCAGCACTTTCTCCCCGAGGTCGTGGTCACGCGGTTCCAGCCGGTGAGATACGACCCGCTGGCGCTGGTGGCGATGCCGCTGGCGGTGGCCGCGGTCGCGGAGCTCGCCGACGTGCCGCCGCTGGAGCTGGCCAGCATGGTCAGCCTGCTCAACCAGGCCAACGTGCCGCCGGCGCAGTTCGTGGAGATCGTGCGCTACTCGCCCGTGGCGCTGGTCGACGACGATCCGGCGTTCCTGACGTACGTGACGACCCAGGTCGGCGACGGCACGCGCGGCATCGAGCTGGCGCGGCGGATCGAGGATCGTTACGAGGTGCTCGGCCTGCGCGACATCGAGGTCGTCCGCCCGTCCGTGTCCGAGGTGTTCGTCGCGCCGGTCGCCGTGGCGCACCGCCCGCCGGGACAGGTGAAAAAGCAGCTCGGACTGCAGACCGGCGCGGAAGTCGTGCACGGCGTGCATCCGGGACGCGGAAAGGCGACGCGCGTGGCCAAGGCCGAGCGCAAGAGCCGCGGCAGCGATCGCGTGGTCGCCTCGCGGAGCAAACCTCGCAAAGTCGAGCGCGTCTCACGGCCCCGTGTGGAGCGTGCGCCGAAGGTGGATCGCGCCCCGCGCGTGAAACAGCGCGACGTTGCCGTCTCCCGCGGGAACGGTGGCGGCGGCAAGCCCGCCAGGGGCAACTCCGGCGGCGGAAAAGGCAACTCCGGCGGCGGCAAGGGCAACGGTAAAGGGAAAGGAAAGGGGTAAGCAGTGATGAGATGGACCATGGCACTCGCGCTCTCGTTCGCTCTCGTGGCGTGCAGCAACGAGCGGAACGCCGAATCGAAAGCCGCCGCCGGCGCGGCGGTGGATGTGCCCGCGGTCGCGGCCAGCCAGGAGCTGACGCCCGAGCAGCTCGGCGAGATCGGCGCGCGGATCTCGAAGAGCTCCGCGCAGGCCAGGCAGATCCTCAGCGAGCACGGCCTCGACGAGAAGAGCTTCGAGCAGAAGATCCGCAGGATCACCGAGGATCCGGCCGCGTCGAAGCGCTACGCGGCGGCCTTCGAGAAGGCCAAAACGCAGGCGTAATGTAACGAACCGGTCCCTCCTGTCGTACATAATGCGAACACATTTCGCTCCAGGAGGGACCATGAAGTCACTCGCATTTGCGTTGCTGCTGTTCTCTACCGCCGCGATCGAGGTGAACACCAGCAGGCTCGCCGACGGCACCACGCAGACGTTCCTGTCCGGCAGCCGCAAGGTGGCCGTGCACAAGTCCGGCGACACGACCACGGTCATGGTGCAGGAAGGCGACCGCCTCGACACCGTCACGCTCACCCGCGCCGACGGCGAGCTGTCCATCGGCCGCAAGAACAACGGCGTCCCGCGCCGCTTCATCGTCGTGGACCGCCCGAAGGTCATCGTGGACGGCATCGATCTCGAGCCGCACCTCATGGATGAAATGACGCCGGCGCCGCAGAGCGTGCCGGCGCCGGGGATCGTGCCTTTACCGAAGAAGTTCAAGCCGATGATGCGGGACGACACGACCTACCACGTCTGCCCGAAGGACGGGACCAAGGTCATCGTCCCGCCGGATGCGGGGCCGGGCCCGTACCGCTGCCCGGTCGACGGCACGCCGTTGAAGTCGGGCGTGGGCCCCGGGTCGAAGTTCTTTTTGATCGAGTAGTCTGGAGTGCGCGAGCGCCAGCTCGCGCTCTGCATGGCGGAGGCGCAAGCCTCCGCCCCGCCGCGGCAGCTCGACGCTGCCGCAAAGGAGAGCGGCAGCTGGCGCGGCCGCACTCCAGATCAGCGCTTGGTCGCGAATGCCGCGATTCGCGAGATCGCCTCCTCGGACTGGAAGCACTCCACCTGATGCTCCGCCTCCAGCTCGAGCTGCGATTCGAGGTCGTTCCTCTCCGCCAGCAACAGCGCGCGCTTGATCCCCATGATGGCCAGCGCTGAGTTGGCGGCCAGCGTCCGCGCCAGCGTTTGCGCCTCGGCCAATGCGTCGGCGGCCACGCGGTCCACCATCCCGATGGCCAGCGCCTCGGCCGCCTCCACCATGCGGCCGGTCATGAGGATCTCCAGCGCGCGGCTGCGGCCGACGAGGCGGGGGAGGAGCCACGTGCCGCCCCAGTCGGGGTGCAGGCCGATCTTCACGAACGACTCGCTGAGCCTGGCCGTCTCCGCGGCGATGCGGTAGTCGCAGGCGAGGGCGAGATTGCATCCCGCTCCCGCGGCGACGCCGTTCACCGCGGCGATGACCGGCTTCGGCATCGCCGCGATCTGCAGGATCACGTCGCGCCCGGCATCGAGCAGCCCGCGGAACGCCGCCACGTCATTGTCCTGCTGCAGCGAGTGCATGTACTCCACGTCCCCGCCGGCGCAGAACGCCCGTCCGGCGCCGGTGAGCACGACCACGTCCCGTTCGCACTCGCGCAGCGCCGCGAGGAGGTCCTCGCGCATCGTGCCGGTGAAAGCGTTCAGCTTGTCAGGGCGGTTCAGGGTGATGGTGGCGACGCCGCCGTCGCGCTCGACGTTGATGAATGACATGCGGGGCAGACTATACGATTAGAATGCGCCGCCACCGGAGGTGCTCCACATGGAATGGTTATCAGATCCCCAGGCGTGGGTCGCGCTGCTGACGCTCACCGTTCTCGAGATCGTCCTCGGCATCGACAACGTCATCTTCATCTCGATTCTTGCGGGCAAGCTCCCGCCGCAGGAACAGAAGAAAGCGCGCAACGTCGGCCTCGCGGGCGCGATGATCATGCGCATCCTGCTGCTGTTGTCTCTGGCGTGGATCGTCAAGCTGACGGCTCCGCTCTTCACCGTCTTCGGCGCCGAGATTTCCGGGCGCGATCTCATCCTCCTGCTCGGCGGTCTGTTCCTGATGGGCAAGGCCACCCATGAGATTCACGACAAGCTGGAAGGGGAGGAAGGATCGACTGTCAAGAAGGTTGCGCCGTCGCTGGCGTCGGTGATCACGCAGATCATGCTGCTCGACATCGTCTTCTCGCTCGACTCGGTCATCACCGCCGTGGGCATGGCCAAGCACCTCGGCGTCATGATCACCGCCGTCATCATCTCCGTGGGAATCATGCTGTTCGCCGCGGGCTCGGTCAGCGCCTTCGTCGACCGGCATCCGACGGTGAAGATGCTCGCGCTGAGCTTCCTGCTCCTCATCGGCATGGCGCTCGTCGCCGAAGGGCTCGAGTTCCACATTCCGAAGGGCTACATCTACTTCGCCATGGGATTCTCGGTGATGGTGGAAATCCTGAACATCCAGTTCCGCCGCAAGTCGAAGCCGGTCAAGCTGCACGACGCGTATCACGAGGAAGGATCGAAGACGGTCTAGCGCCGGTTCTTGTCCACGATGGCGATGATGATGATGACGAACGCCGCCAGGCGCAGCGTGTAGAAGATCGCCTGGTCCTCGAAGATGGTGCGCGTGACCGCGAGCAGCAGCCGCTGGATGCCGAGGATCCAGAAGGCGGCGGCGAACATCGCGAAGAGGCGGTCGCGCGAGACCATCCAGAAGCGGAGGAAGAAGAGGCCGATGACGGCGTCGCCGGCGATCAGGATGCCGGAGATCAGGTCGATCATCGTCCCGTCTCCCACACCAGCCCGTAGACCAGCAGCAGCACGCCGGCGACGGCCGGCAGGGCGCGCCCGATCTGCAGGTCGACGTCCGTCAGGACGCGCACGTCGACGATCAGCAGGATGTTGTTCAGCGCCAGGCCGGCGAAGCAGAGCGCGCTCCAGAACAGCAGCCGCGCCCCGGAGCGCCGGTAGCCGCGCCAGAGCAGCACCGTGCAGAGGATGCTCGTCAGCGCGCAGAGGATGTAGATCGCGGTGGCCAGCATCGACTCTCCTTCACTTCTTCAGCTTGAATGCATCGGCGAAACTGCGGAGCGGGTCGGCGGGCTGGCCGCCGACCAGGGCAGTCAGCGCCGGGCGGTTCTGCGCGTACGCCGTCGACAGCTCCTCGAATAGCGGCTCGGCGGCGGCATCGGACGCCGCACGGTAGCGTCCCCCTTCGAACGTCACCACGCCGTTCGAGGCGAGGAGGAACAGCCGCATGGCGGTCGACTCCGGCGGCGTGCCGAGGTTCTGCGAGACCTCCGGTGCGCTCCAGGAGCGCGTGTGGTCGGCGCGCAGGAGCAGCACGATCTCGATCTGCTCGAGAGACGGCAGCCGCTCGCGGACGAAGCGCTGCAACGGTTCGGACAGGGGACTCGGCACCGTTGGGACTCCATGCAACATCGCCGCCGCCTCTTCCGGCTATGATCGCGGGCGCGTGAAGCGGCCGTACTTCTTCGAGATCTTTGTCCTGGCCAACCTGGCCGTGCTGCTGCTGCTGGTGCAGCGCGGCGAGATGCCGCTGCTCGCCTTCCCGCAGCGCGTCATCAGCCAGCTGGTCATGACCATCGCCGGCGAGGCGGCCCTCGGCGTGCTCATCCGCTCGCTGGTGGCGGCGGTGCGCCGGGAGCACGGCTATTTCCGCATCCTCCGCAGCCGGCGCTGGCTGCTCGACTCCGTCCGCATCGTCATCGGCGCGGCGCTGGTCATCTACATCTACGGCTGGATCAAGCTGGTCGTGCCGATCGTGCACCCGACGCTGTACGACCAGGCGCTGTGGGACCTCGACCAGCTCCTCTTCTTTGGCATCGCGCCGACGATCCTGGTCCTCGACCTGTTCGGCCAGCCGGTGGTGCTGCGCGCCGTGGACTGGTCGTACGCGAACATCTTCGCGGCCAGCATCGTCATCGGCGCGGCGTACTTTCTGTCGGATGCGAGCCGGCGCGTCCGCATCGGCTTCGCCAACGGCTACGCGGTGCTCTGGATCGCCGGCGCCTGGCTGTACATGCTCGTGCCGTCGCTCGGCCCGGCATATCGCTTCCCCGAGGTCTGGATGGCGCACGGCGACAACCTGCAGCTCACGCAGAAGTTCCAGGCCATCCTCATGCGCAACTACCAGAACGTGATCCGCGCGTGGCACGGGCAGCCGCACGGGTCGGCGTCGATCATGTTCGGCATCGGCGCGTTTCCCAGCCTGCACGTCGGCTTTCAGACGTACGTCTTTCTCTGGATGCGCCGCCTCTGGACCTCGGGGGAGGTGCTCTTCGGGATTTTCGTGGCCACGATCTTTCTCGGCTCGATGATCACCGGCTGGCACTACTTCGTCGATGGCGTGGCCGGCTTTCTGCTCGCGCTCGCCTGCTACAAGCTGTTTGCGCGACGTGCAAAGTTACGCCGCTGGCTGGAACTTCGGCGCCGCTGATGCATGTTTTCAAGGCATGTCTGCACGAACCGAAACGACCCTCGGGGCGGTGCTCGCCGAGCGCACCGCCGAGGGCGAACTGTACGAGAAGCTCGAAAAGAACGCGGTGCGCTGCTTCGCCTGCGGCCACCGCTGCAAGATCCTCGACGGGCTGAAGGGGATCTGCAAAGTCCGCTACAACGAGGACGGCATCCTGAAAGTGCCGCGCGGCTACGTCGCGGCGCTGCAGGTCGACCCGATCGAAAAGAAGCCGTTCTTCCACGCCT
Organism: Thermoanaerobaculia bacterium; assembly: GCA_035627015.1. GTDB lineage: Bacteria > Acidobacteriota > Thermoanaerobaculia > Gp7-AA8 > Gp7-AA8 > QHVT01. Next base: position 18,405 of record DASPMO010000180.1, read on the forward strand.
ATCCCGGCGCCCTCGCGCTGTCGTTCGGCATGCTCGGCTGCGACTACCACTGCGGCTACTGCCAGAACTGGGTCACCTCGCAGGCGCTGCGCGACCCGATGGCCATCGCGCCGCCCCAGGACGTCGAGCCGGCCGAGCTGGTGAAGATCGCCAAACGCCACGGCGCGACGGTCATCACGTCGACGTACAACGAGCCGCTCATCACCTCGGAATGGGCCGTCGAGGTGTTCCGGGAGGCGAAGAAGGAAGGACTGATCTGCTCGTACGTCTCCAACGGGAACGGCACTCCCGAGGTGCTCGACTACATCGCGCCGTACGTGACGATGTACAAGGTCGACCTCAAGGGATTCCACGACCGCCACTATCGCGACCTCGGCGGCGTACTGCAGCCGGTGCTCGACACGATCAAGGGACTCAAGCAGCGCGGCATCTGGGTCGAGATCGTCACGCTGGTCATCCCCGGCTTCAACGACTCGGATGAAGAGCTGACCGGCATCGCCGAGTTCCTGGCCGGCGTCGATCCCGACATCCCGTGGCACATCACCGCGTACCACGAGGATTACAAGATGAACAATCCGTCCACGCAGGCGTCGCACCTGCTGCGCGCGTACGAGATCGGCAAGCGCGCCGGGCTGCGCTACATCTACCCCGGCAACATCCCCGGCGCCTTCGGCGACAAGGAGGGGACGCACTGCCCGAAGTGCAATGCGCTGGTGATCGGCCGCACGGGCTTCCGCGTGTCGTCGTACCGCCTGGTGGACGGCAAGTGCCCCGAGTGCGCGACGCCGATCCCGGGGATCTGGGACGGGGAGGTGGCGGTGGGGCGGAGCGGGATTCCGCGGCCGGTGTGGCTGCGGTGACGTAGGTCGGGCTTCAGCCCGGCCATGGGCGGGCTGAAGCCCGCCCTGCGTTTCCACCGGCGCGCATCGTGCTACCCTTCGCGCCCGCATGGCGGAGTTCATCGACATCGCAACGACGGGCGAGCTGCCCGTCGGGCGCATCAAGGCAGTTCAGGCCGCGGGGCGGACGATCGCGCTGTACCACACCGCCTCCGGTTTCTACGCCACCGACAACACCTGTCCGCATCGCGGGGGACCGCTGGCCGAGGGAGATCTCATCGGCGAGGAGATCACCTGCCCCTGGCATTTGTGGGGCTTCGATGTGAAGACCGGCCTGTGTGCCGGGAATCCCGACATCGCCGTGGCCACGCACGAGCTGCGCGTCGACGGCGAGCGCATTCTGGTGAGGGTCTCGTGAATCCGAAGCCGCTCCGCCACGTCGATCTCTACGGCCGCTCGGGACGCCTCGAGGCGATCTACCGCGAGCTGCAGGACCCGGCCGCGATCGCCGTCGTCTGCCATCCCCATCCCCTCGGCGGCGGCACGCTGCACAACAAGGTCGTCTTCCGCGCCGCGCGCGGACTCGAGGCCGCGAACGTGGCCACGCTGCGCTTCAACTTCCGCGGCGTCGGCGCGAGCGGCGGCAAGCACGACGAAGGGGAAGGGGAAGTCGAAGACGTCAACGCCGCCATCGAGTGGGCGAAGAAGAAACTGCCCGGCAAGAAGCTCATCGTCGGCGGCTTCTCGTTCGGCGGCTGGGTCTCCAGCCGCGCCGCCTGCGAGCGTCCCGACGTCGACGCCGTCTTCCTCATCGGTACGCCGATCAACAAGTACGACTTCAACTACCTGCGCCACTGCGAGAAGCCGATGCTCTTCGTGCACGGCACACAGGACGAGCATGGCGACGTCGGCAAGCTGGAGAAACTGATCCCGACGGTGCGGAACGCGGAGAGCGTGATCGTCACCGGCGCGGATCACTTCTTCACGAAACAGCTCGAGGCGCTGGAAGAGACGATGCGGTCGTGGGCGGAAGAGTTATTGGAATCTTCTTGACACCTATGCTGTATCGGCATAAAGTTATGCCATGGTGCTCCGGTCGTTCATCCTCCTTGCGTGACCCCCTTCTCCTATGGCGCTTCCGGCCGGGGCACCTCGTTACGCAAAAAGCGCAATCCCTGAATCGTCCGCGTCCCATGCCACGTGAATAAGTGGCCAGGGAAGGGACCGATCGTCCTCGCGCCGATCGCCGCCGCGTCTGCCTGCGTGAACAGATACGGCTCGTCGGGAAGGAAGATCACATCAGGTCGCAGCGCCAGCACGTCTTTCAGTTCGACGTGCGGATAGCGCAAACGTTCGCCGAGGACGTTCACGCCCCCCGCGCACTCGACGAGCCGCGAAACGTACGTGTCCCCCCCGCACCACATCCACGGGTTCTTCCAGATCGGACAGGCAAACGTGAACATACCGACGTCCCCTCTCCCCGGCACGGGGAGAGGGTCAGGGTGAGGGGCTTTGCCCCGTTGCGAAGGGCGGCCCCTCACCCCGGCCCTCTCCCCGCGCGCGGGGAGAGGGGGGAAGGCGTGCAACTCGGCACGTAACTGGTCGACGAGTTCCTTCGCCCGCTCCCGCCTCCCGTGAATCTCCCCCAGTTCCCCGATGAGTGCCGCCACATCCTCCACGCTCTTCGGCTCCGACACATGCACCCGCGCGAACGCCCCGATGGCCTCGGCATGCCGCCGCAGGTTCTCCTCGGAGTTCATGTAGACGAGATCGGGCGCGAGCGCGCGGATCTCCTCGACACGCGGGTTCTTCGTCCCGCCGAGGCGCGGCAGCTGCAGGCCGGGGGGAAAGATGCAGAAGTCGGTGATGCCGGCGACGTCGCCGCCCGCGCCGAGATCGAACAGCGTCTCGGTGAGCGAAGGTACGAGCGAGACCACGCGCATGGCTACTGCGGCTTCGCGCCGTTGTCGCGCGGCTGCGTCTCGTGGATCTTCTCCGCGCGCACGCGCCCCTGCATGGCCGCGCTCGACGTCCCGCGCGCCTCGAGCGTCGACGCCGTCCCGGCGGCGAGTGCCGCGCGCGTACAGACGACCCCGTGCGCGGCCGGCGTGCACGTCCAGCCGTCGCCGCTCGCCAGCGCCGCGCCGGTGATGACCACCAGCACCTCCCTGGCTTCGTCCGGACCGTCGTTCTTCACCTCGAACGCCGCGCGCTCGTCGTCGAGCCGGCGCGCGGACAGCGACAGCTCCGCGTTGACGTCGCTGGGGATCAGGATGAGGTTGGCCTCGAGCAGCCTGGTCTTCATCCCCTTCGCGCTGAGCGCCGCGCCGATGCGGTACGTCATCGCGCTCGGCTGCGGCGCGGCCAGCGTGACCTTGAACACGGCATCCGTGCCCGCGGCCATCGACGGCGCCGTGCACGTGGTCGCGGAGTCGAAGCGCGGCCCTGCCGCGTCGCACGTCCACTCGGGAGGACCTTCGATCGAGCGGATCAGCGCCTCGGCATTCGCGCCGGCGCGCAGCTTCACGTCACTGGCGTCGGGACCGGAATTGCGCACGCGGACGGCGAAGGTGAACGTCTCGTCCGTGTTGACGAACTTCTTCTCGGGAAGGACGGAGAGGATTTCGAGCAGGGCAGCCAGGATCACGGGCGGAGTTTAACCGTCATTGCGGTGTCACAACGGTGACGTGATGGGTCTCGTTGTTGACGATGCTGATGAATGCCCACAGCCGCACGCCCGGATCCCTCGGCTCGATCTCCACGCGCAGCGACTCGAGCCCCGCCAGCGGCAGCAGTTGCCCCAGCTCGAGCTGCGCGTAGGCCGGGTGCGTGGAGAGCAGGGCTGTGGTGGTGGTCTGGTTGTGTGCGCGCACCAGCTCGGTCCCGGCAATGAGGCGCGGCTCGGTCTCGTCGCCGGAGTAGATGCGGATGCTCACACCGGTGCGATCGCGTCCCAGGTCATCGTAAATCCGCAGCGTGTGCCGGTACTGCGGCGCGACGGGCACGTTCAGCAGCGCGATGGTGTCGGCGCGGAACTCCGTGGCGCGCACGATCGGCATCTCCGCGCCGGCGGTCTGCTGGACGCGCGCCGCGTCGCGGATGCGCGCGTTGAAGCGCCACTTTCCCGCGTCCTGCGGGCGGATGTAGAAGAACTGGCCGTTGGGCGAGCTCGCGCTGAAGAGGAACGCGCCGGGGATCTGCCGGCGGAGCGGCGGAGGGTCGATGACGCACGCGATCGCCGCGAATTCGCACGGATGCGGCGCGAAGTCCAGCTGCGCGTCTGCGAGGATCAGCGCGGAGAGGTCCGTCGTCCAGCGCGCGCCGCCCGCGCCGGGGAGCGTCTCGATGCTGACGGGGATGAGCAGCCGCTCCCAACTCGCCGCGCTGCCGACGCTGATGATCGCGTGCGCCTGATTGTCGAAGCGATTGCTGTCGAAGAGCTGCTCCGCCCGCACGGTCGCCGTGAAGTCGACCGTGTCCTCCGATAACGGGGTGGCCCGCACTTCGATCGACTCCGTCGTTCCCGCGCGCAGCTCCGCGCGCGTGCAGACGGCACCCGTGCAACTCCATCCCGCGCCCACCGCGGTGAACGGAATCTCGCTCGTCAGGAGCACCATCACGTCGCGCGCGTCATCCGGCCCCGCGTTGCGCACGTCGTAGCGGAGGCGGATCAGGCCGCCCGGCACCACCAGGTTGTTCGCCGGAATCGCCGTCACCTGCAGCGACGCCGTCCGCGGCGGCGCCACGAGCGCGAGCTCCTGCTCGTACGCGTTGTTCGTGCGCCGCGGATCGGTCGAATCCGAGGTGATGGAGGCGCCGACGCGGTACGTGCTCGCCGTCGGCTGCGGCGCGGTGAGGGTCAGGGTGAAGCGCGCTTCCGCGTTCGCGGCCAGCGAGGCGGCGGTGCAGGCGAGCGCCGTCGCGAAACGCGGAGGCGGCTCGCACGTCCAGCCGGCCGGCGCGGTGACTCCCATCAGGAACGTGGTGCCGTTGCCGCCCAGCGTCACGCGCACGTGCTCCGCCGCGTCCGGGCCGGAATTGAGCACCCGGGCCGTGAAGCTGAACGTCTCGTCGTACAGCACGGCCGTCTTGCTCGGCGTGACCTCGGGGACGGAGAGATCGGCCGTGGCCGCCAGCAGCAGCGCCGCGAGGATCACCGCATCAGCTTCCGGTACTTCGGATCGAGGGCGTCGATCAGACCGTCCCCGAGGAAGTTGAGGCCCATGACCGCGAGCATGATCGCCGCGCCGGGGAAGATGGCCAGATGGTTCGCCAGGCCGAGGTAGCGGCGGCCGGCGGTGAGCATCGCTCCCCACGACGGCGTCGGAGGCTGCACGCCGAGGCCGAGGAAGCTCAGCGCCGCCTCGGAGAGGATCGCGCCCGCCAGGCCGAGCGTGGCCATGACGATCACCGGATTGATGACGTTCGGCAGCACGTGCAGGATGATCACGCGCGGCGACTTGGCTCCCATCGCCCTGGCCGCCGTCACGTACTCCATCTCGCGCACTTTCAGCACCTGTCCGCGCACGAGGCGCGCGTAGCCGACCCAGGCCGAGATCACCAGCGCGAGGATGACGTTGTTCAGACTGGGGCCGAGCACGGCCACGAGTGCGATCGCCAGCAGGATGCCGGGGAACGACAGCAGGATGTCGCACGTACGCATCACCAGCACGTCCGCCCAGCCGCCGAAGTAGCCGGCGATGGCGCCGAGGGTGATGCCGATCAGCGACGCCAGCAGCACCACGGAAAAGCCGACCCGCAGCGACACGCGCGAGCCGTAGACAATGCGCGACAGCACGTCGCGCCCGAGGTCGTCGAGACCGAGGGGATGATTCTGCGACGGCGCCTCCAGGCGGCGCCCCGTGTCCTGATGATTCGGGTCGTGCGGCGCGAGCAGCGGCGCCGCCAGCGCGGCCAGCACCAGCAGCAGCGTAAGCAGCAGCCCGGCCGTGAAGGCGAAGTTCTTCAGCAGGCGCTTGAGTGTTTTCATATCAGAGCTGTCAGTTGTCAGCTCTCAGGAGAACCCCTGACAGCTGACAGCTGCCAGCTTCACTCCAGTTTGATCCTTGGATCCACGACCCCATACAGCAGGTCGCTGATGAAATTCACCATGATGTACGTCAGCGCGATCACGAGGATCGACGCCTGCACCTGCGGGTAGTCGCGCGTGGTGATCGACTGGATCAGCAGGCGTCCCAGTCCCGGCCAGGAGAAGATCTGTTCGGTGATGATCGCGCCCGTGAGCAGCGATCCGAACTGCAGCGCCAGGATCGTGATCACCGGGATGAGCGCGTTCTTGAGCGCGTGCCGGAAGATGGCCTTTCCGCGCGACACGCCTTTGGCCACCGCCGTGGTGACGTAGAGCTGATTCAGCTCCTCGGCCAGGCTGACGCGGATCATGCGCGTGAGGATCGCCGACAGCGCCAGGCCCATCGTGATCGACGGCAGCACCAGCGACTTCCACCCTTCCTCGCGTCCCGACACCGGGAACCACTGCCGGTTGATGGCGAAGGCGATGATGAGCAGCGGCCCGAACCAGAAGCTCGGCATCGACACGCCGATGAGCGCGAAGAAGCGCGCCACGTTGTCGATCCACGAGTTTCGATAGATGGCCGAGATGATCCCCAGCGGGAAGGCCACCAGCAGCGCCACGAGCATCGAGCCGAACGCGAGCACCATCGTGGCCGGATAGCGCGCGGCGATCTCCTTGGCCACGCTCTCGTTCGTCCGGAACGAGCGGCCGAGGTCGCCGTGGGCGAGGTTGCTGATGTACGTGACGTACTGCTTCCACAGCGGCTGGTCGAGCCCCAGCGCCTTGCGCACGTTGGCCACGTCCTCGGGGCGCGCCCCTTCGCCCGCGATCTGCATCGCCGGATCGCCCGGGATGAGATGGATCAGCGAGAAGATGAGCGTCAGGATCCCGAGGGTGATCGGGATCATCTGGAGGATTCTGCGGATGATGTACTGCGTCACCGTCGCGTCCGATCTGCAAACAGCTCGCCGGTCAGGAGCGCTGCTCCTGTTTCCCGGTGATGTTCCATCCCCGGATTTTCACGACCGGGGCCAGCGTCCCGCCGAAAGAGTTGTACCAGGTGCCGACGATCCGGCGCTCGCGGGAGAGCGCCTCGATGCTCGAGAACGCCTCGACCATCGACTGCGTCCAGCGCAGGTTCGGCAGCCGCGCCGCGACCTTGCCGTCGCGGATGAGGAACGTGCCGTCGCGCGTGGTGCCGGTCATGAGCGCGGTCTTCGGCTCGAGCAGGCCATTGACGTAGTTGAAGCGCGTCACCCAGATGCCGAGCCGCGTCGAGGCGATCATCTCCTCCCGCGTCGAGTCGCCGCCGGCCATGGAGAGGTGGAACGCCGCGCCGTGCTCGGGGGAGCCGAGGCTCCAGGCATGTGCCGTCGGCGCGAGGCCGAGGCGGTCCGCCCACGCCTTGTCGAGCACGGGCGTCCGGATCACGCCGTTCTCCACGATCGCGACGGAACGTTTCGGCAATCCTTCCAGGTCGAAAGGGAAGGGGAGGAAAGCGGGGTCGAGGGAGTCGTCGATGAGGGTGAAGTTCTCGCCGAGGATGCGCTTGCCGAGGTTGCCGACGAAAAAAGACGAGCCGTCCTCGTACGACTGCCCGGTGAAGGCGATCATGTTCATCCAGTCGAAGACTTCCGCGAGCGCGGGCGGCTCCAGGATGACGTCGTACGCACCGGGACTCAGCTCTTCGATCGATTCCGCGCACAGCGTCGCCTTGAGCGTGGCCTCGGCGCCGAGCTCGGCGAGATCCATCCGCGCCGCGCTCCGCTCGCGCCGCGTGGCGTAGCCGGAGCCCGATCCGGTAATGGCGATCACCGTCGCGTCGGCGTCGGTCACCGTGGCGTAACGCCGCACGCCGTGCGTGTTGCCGCAGGCCACCGAGGCGCTCCCGGTACCGTACGCGCCGGCGAAGAGGACGTCGGCGTGGCGGTCGAACATCGTCCGCAGCGCTTTCGCCTTTTCCATCGGCGCGAGCGCGGCCGTGGCCTCATCGAACGCCTCCACGCGCGGCAGCGGCTCGCCGCCCCGGTAGAGGCCCTGGAAGCCCTGCACCGGATGCGCGTGCTTTGCCGCCTCGCGCGCCAGCGCCGCGGTGCGGGCGATCTCGTCATCGTCGAAGATGGTCGTGGTGGCCACGCCCATCGCGCCGTTCACGATCACGCGCAGCGTCAGCGACGCGCTCTCCTCCGACATGTTCTGGTGGAGCTGCGAGTTCGCGAACCGGCTGATGTTGTGATCCGACGAGAGAAACGCGGCGTCGGCCTCGTCGGCATCCGCCGCGGCCAGCGCGCGATCGAGGATGTCGTACGACTCGCGCTGGTCTCGCATCGTCTCAGGCGCGGACCACGGTCGTCGTCTGCGGCAGCTCCGACGGCGGCACGGCGTTGCGCGTGTCGATCAGCAGCTTCACGCCGCGATAGAGCGCCGGGTCCTTGAACTGGTCGTGCGGCGTCGACAGCAGCACGGCGTCGTACTTGGCGAACTCCTCCGCCGTGCACGGCACCGACTCCAGCTCGAGGTTGTGCTTGCGCACGCGCTTGGTCACGGGGACGTACGGGTCGCAGTACGCCACCACCGCGCCGCGGTCGCGCAGCAGCTCGATCAGCTCGAAGGAGGGCGACTCGCGGTCGTCGTCGATGTTCGGCTTGTACGACATCCCCAGGACGAGCACGTTTGCGCCGAGGACGCTCCTCCCCTGCGCGTTGATGGCCTCGGTGGCCCGGTCGATGACGTAGCGCGGCATGAAGGTGTTGATCTCGCCGGCCAGCTCGATGAAGCGCGCCCACGTTCCGTGCTCCGCCGCCTTCCAGGCCAGATAGAACGGATCGAGCGGGATGCAGTGCCCGCCCAGTCCGGGACCGGGATAGAACGGCATGAAGCCGAACGGCTTCGTGCGCGCGGCCTCGATCACCTCCCAGACGTTGATCCCCATCCGCTCGAAGACGATCTTCAGCTCGTTGACGAGGGCGATGTTCACCGAGCGGAAGATGTTCTCGAGCAGCTTCGCCGACTCCGCCACTTCGGCCGTCGAGACGGGGACGATCTGGTCGATGGCCGAGTGGTACAGCGCCACCGCCGCTTTCAGCGACGGTGCGTCGATCCCGCCGACGACCTTGGGGATGTTCTTCGTGTGGAAGCGCTCGTTGCCCGGATCCTCGCGCTCGGGCGAGAAGGCCAGGAAGAAGTCTTCGCCGCAGGTCATGCCGCGCTTCTCGAAGCGGGTCAGCAGCTCTTCGCGCGTGGTGCCGGGATACGTGGTCGACTCCAGGACGACGAGCTGCCCCTTGCGCAGCCGCGCGGCGATGGCCTCGGCGGTCATGCGCACGTACTTGAGGTCGGGCTCGCGGTGGACGCCGAGAGGGGTGGGGACGCAGATCAGGATGGCGTCGCACTCCGCCAGGCGGTCGAAGTCGTCCGTGGCCTCGGCGCGCCCGCCGGTGAACGTGGCGGCCACGCGCTCGGGACCGATGTGGCGGATGTACGACTCGCCGCGCGCGAGGGCCTCGGTCTTGGCGGCGTCGACGTCGAAGCCGATCACGCGGAAGCCGCTCTCGGCAAAGAGGAGCACCAGGGGGAGACCGACGTAGCCAAGGCCGATCACGCCGACGACGGCGTTGCGGGACTCGATGGCGTCGATCAATGACTGTATGGGGGTGGATTGGGTCATTGGTCGCGGGACGATATCAAAAGAGGCTCATAGGCTCACAGGCTCACAGGCTCATAGGCTCACAGGAGCTCGCGGCCTCCTATGAGCCTATGAGCCTATGAGCCTATGCACCTATGAGCCAGGTCTCACCCCATCTCCACATTGCGAAACCGCGCCGCCGGTGCGCCGTGGGCCACGCGCATGGTCTGCATCGGGTCTCCCTTGCCGCAGTTCGGGAGGCCCCAGATCTGCCATGAGTCGCGGTCGGCGATGGCGTCGCAGGAGCGCCAGAAGTCGGGCGTGTTGCCGGTGTAGAGCGGGTTGCGGAGCATGCGCCCGAGCTTCCCGTCCTCGATCTCCCACGCCACCTCGCAGCCAAACTGGAAATTGAGGCGCAGGTCGTCGATCGACCACGACTTGTTGGTCTCGACGAAGATGCCGCGCTTGGTGTCCGCGATGATGTCACTCAGCGGCGTTTCCCCCGGCTCGAGGTTGATGTTGGTCATGCGGATGATCGGGATGCGCGCGGCCGTCTCGGCTCTCACGGTGCCATTGGAGGCGCGGCCGATGTGCGGCGCCGTGTCGCGGCCGGTGAGATAGTCGACGAACATCCCGTCCCGGACGAGGTGGAAGCGCTGCGCGGGGACGCCGTCGTCGTCGAAGGCGAACGAGCCGATCGAGCCGGGGATCGTGGCGTCGGCGACGAGGTTCACCAGCGGCGAGCCGTAGCGGAAAGTGTTCAGCATCGACGGCTGCAGGAACGAGCCGCCGGCCAGCGAGATCTCGAGGCCCATGGCGCGATCGAGCTCCGTCGGATGGCCACACGACTCGTGGACCTGCAGCGCGAGCTGCGCGCTGCCGACGATCAGGTCGAAGCGTCCCGCGGGAGCCTTCGGCGCGGAGAGGAGCGACAGCGCCTCGTCGCGGATCTGCAGCGCCCGGGTGGGCATGTCCAGCCGCTCGATGAGCTCCCACCCCTCGGCCTGGAAATCGCCGCCGAACGGGTTCGGATACGTGCGCCGCTGGAACTCCCCGGCGTCGATGGCCACGGCCTCGATGCCGCCGCCCATCTGCGTCGTGGTCTGCTCGATGAAGCTGCCGATGCTGGAGGCGAACACTTTCTCCTGCCGGTAACAGGAGATCTCGCCCGAGACCTGGTGGATGCGCGCGTCGCCGCGCATCGGCTCGGTGGCGTTCATGAGGTGCTCGAGCTTTTTGTCGATCGGCACCGACCACGGATCGATGCGATAGGCCGACTCCCAGCTCGCCACGTGCGGGGCGACGTCGCTCAGGGTGACCTGCTGCGTCGAGGCGATGTTGCTCGCCGCCGCCACCTCCAGCGCCCGTTTTGCCGTCTTTCTTATGGACGCTTCGCTGATGTCGCTGGTCGCCGCGAACCCCCACCCATTCCCCACCAGCACCCGCACCCCCACGGCGCGGTCGACGGTGGAGGAGAGATGGTCGACCTCCCCGTTGCGCACCTTCACATGCTGCTGCTGCGTGGCCGTATAGCGGATGTCCGCATACCGCAACGACGGATCGGCGAGAGAGGCGAGAACGTCATCGAGCTGCGCACGACCCGGTTTCATGCAGGGCGGGGATTATAGAATTGCGCCATGGGGATCGAAGAGATTCTCGGCGACAAGCGCGAAGAGATCCTGCGGATCGCCGCGAAACACGGCGTGACGAGCATCCGTGTGTTCGGCTCGGTCGCGCGAGGGGAGGCGGGACCGGAGAGCGACGTGGACTTTCTGATCGAGGCGGGTTCAGACGTGACGCCGTGGTTTCCCGCGGGGTTTGTTGCCGATCTGCGCGACCTGCTCGGCAGGCCGGTCGATGTCGTGGAGACCTGCGCCCTGCGTCCGCGCATGCGCGGACATGTCCTCGAGGAGGCGGTGACGCTGTGAAGCGCGACCCGCGCGACTACGTCGATCACGTGCAGGAGTCGATGGCGCACATCGAACGCTGGGTCGCTGAAGGGCGCGCCGTGTTCATGACCGATGTCCGGACCCAGGCTGCGACCATCCGGAAACTACACGAGCTGAGCGAGTCCCTGAAACGGTTGCACTCGGTGGTTGGTGATCGCTATCCCGAGTTGCCATGGCGTGCGGTGATCGCATTCCGAGACGTGATCGTGCACGACTATCTCGGGTTGAATCTCGATCGCATCTGGGACATCGCTACGGTAGAGGTTCCGGCGCTCAAGCCGCAGGTCGATCGAATCGCGGCGGATCTGGCGAACTGACGGCGCTCGCGCAGCGTCTGGAGTGCGCGAGCGCCAGCTGGCGCTCTCCATGCGGAGGCGCCAGCCTCCGCCCCCCCGCCGCAGCTGGCGCTGCGGCATGGAGAGCGGCAGCTGGCGCTGCCGCACTCCAGAACGGCCCCATTCTTGAAGTGCCGCGGCACGGATGCGGCGGCTATTGCTTCTTCTCCTCTTCGCGACCAGCGCCTTCGCGCAGTGGCGGAGCGTGGCGCCGGGGGTGGCGCACCAGCGCATCGGGAACGTGCACGTGACGCGGGTGGATCTGAAGCATGCGAACACGAAGGTCATCGCCACCGCGAAAAGCGAGAGGGGGATGACCGTGAGCGCGTTTGCGAAGAAGCACAGGGCCATCGTGGCCGTCAACGGCGATTACTTCGACGAGCAGCACTGGCCGATCGGGAAGGCCGGCGGCGCGTGCGGGGTGTGGTGGGAGGGGAAGCGGATCGCCCGCAGGCAGGGGCTGGTCAGCGCGGGGGCGGGGCGGGTCGAGATCCAGCGCAACACGCAGAGCGCGCGCGGGTGGGCGCGGGGGGCGGTGTCGGGGTGGCCGTTGCTCGTGGACGGGTGCAAGGCCGAGAGGCAGATCCCGGGGAGCGATCACTTCACCCGGGTCAAGGTGCCCCGCACGGCGGTGGCGACCTCGCGGGACGGGAAGACGCTGTACCTCGTCGTGGCCGAGGCCATGACCCTGCCCGAGCTGGCGCAGTTCCTGGTGAGAGAGCTCGGCGCCTGCCGGGCCATGAACCTCGACGGCGGCATGTCGAGCACGATGTGGGTCGGAAACGCGGTCGTCGCCGGGAGCGACATCGCCGTCGGCAACCATCTGGCAGTAGTGGGCGCGGCGGACTACAGTGGATGCGCGGAGAGGAAGAGCCAATGAGAGTGCTGGTCACCGGAGGGGCGGGCTTCATCGCCTCGCACGTCGTCGATGCATATGTGGAGCGGGGGCACGAGGTCACGATCGTCGATGACCTGAGCAGCGGCCAGCGCGCGAACGTCAACCCGAAGGCGGAGCTGCTCGTCGCCGACCTGCGCGACCGGGGCACGATCGACCGGCTGAAGGGGCGGAAGTTCGACCTCGTCAACCATCACGCCGCCCAGATCGACGTGCGCGTCTCCGTCGCCGACCCGGCGGCCGACGCGGAGCTGAACATCGTGGCCACGCTGCGGCTCTTCCAGGCCATGGTCGACGACGGCGTGAAGAAGATCGTCTTCGCCTCCAGCGGCGGCGCCGCGTACGGCGAGCCGGTCTACGCGCCGCAGGACGAGCTGCACCCGCTCGCGCCGCTCTCCCCCTACGGCTGCGCCAAGCTGGCCATCGACCAGTACCTCGGCTTCTTCCGCGCCGTGCACGGCGTGAAGGCCGTGTCGCTGCGCTACGGCAACGTCTACGGGCCGCGGCAGCGGAAGGACGGCGAGGCGGGCGTCGTGGCCATCTTCGCCGGCGCGCTGCTGGACGGGCAGACGCCGCGCATCAACGGCACCGGCGAGCAGACGCGCGACTACGTCTTCGTCGAGGACGTCGTGCGCGCCAACATGGCCGCCTCGGAGCTCGACGTCGACGGCATCTTCAACGTCGGCACCGGCGTCGAAACCTCCGTGGTCCAGCTCTACGAGGCACTCACCGAGGCGCTCGACATCCGGGTGGGTGCCGAGCATGGCCCGGCCAAGGCGGGGGAACAGATGCGCAGCGTGCTGGACGGCACGCGCCTGCGCGGCCTGGCCAGCCTGCCCGAGCCCGTACAGCTCCGCGAAGGACTGCAGCGCACGGTCGCGTGGCTGCGCTCGCTGAGTTAGCACGTCCTTTGCTCTACCGTCCGTAACGTAGCTCCAAAAGGATCTCCCTCTAACTCAGGACGGTGTACCCAAGGGCAAAGGTGTATTCATGCAACGACCGAGGCAGGTAATCGGGATTCGTACGGCCGCCGCGCACGTGAAAACGCTGAGCGCGGCGGACAGGACTCTGCGCGGCACGTACTGGTACGACCTGCGCGCGCGCGATCCGCTCGCGGCGGGAGTGAAGCGGCTCATCGACATCGCCATCGCCGCGCCGCTGACGCTCCTCGCCGCGCCGTTGTTTCTTTTCCGTGAAATCGTGCGCGAGCCGCGCGTCGGATTCCGCGGCCGTGAGCTCGAAGTGCACGTCTTCCGAGGGCGCGTCTTCAAATCGCTGCCGCAACTGCTCGACGTGCTCGAAGGAACGATGAGCCTCGTCGGGCCGCGTCCGATGATGCCGTCCGAGGTCGAGCGGCACGACGCGCGCCGGTTCAGCGTGAAGCCGGGATGGACGGGGCTCTGGCGCATCCGCGAGGGACGCGAGCAGGACCTCGACCGCGAGTACGTCAACGAGTGGAGCTTGCGGCGGGATCTCGCGATTCTGCTGCAGGCAGTGCTCCGCCTCGGGGGCCCCAGGCGGTGATGTTGCGGCGGCGGGCGATGGAGAGGATGCCGAGGAACGCCGTGACGTTGACGAAGCAGAAGTAGTACGGCACGAAGAACGGCTTCGCCCGTCCGATCCGGCGGTTGCGCAACACCCAGCCGACCAGCGCCAGCCCGTACACCGCCGCCTGTCCCGCCAGCGCCAGCGCGTAGAACCACCCATGCAACGCGAGCAGCGCACTGGCAAAGAAGAGCGGGATCAGGAAGAACGGGATCATGTGCCGCACCAGCTTGTGCGACAGCAGCTCCAGCGAATAGAAGCCGTGCCGGAAGAGGTGCGACCGCAGCACCAGCAGCGCGCGCACGGAATGGTTCGTGACGCGGATGCGCCGCCCGAACTCCTGTTCCGCCTGCACGCCCGCGCGCTCGAACGCCGTCGCCTTCGGCTCGTACACCAGCCGGTAGCCCTGCAGCGGGATGGCCGTCGAGATCCAGATGTCGTCCGCCGCGTGCAGGTCGGTGATGGGGGAGTAGAGCTCCTTGCGGATCGCGTAGAGCAGCCCGTCCGCGGCGAAGACACTGCCGATCCGGCTCTCCAGCGTCTTCTGCCACTTGTCCCAGCGCGCGTACAGCCCTTCGCCCTCGCCCGTGGCGTCGCCGCCGCGGGCGACGTTCGTGTTGCGCGAGCCGCACACGCCTCCCACCTCGGCATCGGCGAACCTGGACATCATCAGCCGCAGTGTGTGGTTGTCCAGGAGAAAGTCGGCGTCGGTGAAGACGAGGATCTCGCCGCGCGCGGCCGCCGCCCCCTCGTTCAGCGCCTGCATCTTTCCCGGCTGCGGCAGCGCCAGCAGCCGCACGCGCGGGTCGGTGAAGCCGCGCACGATTTCATCCGTGCGGTCGGTCGAGCCGTTGGAGACGACCAGCACCTCGATGCGGTCCGCCGGGTAATCGAGCGACAGCGAGTTCTCGATCTTCTCGGCGATCACTTTCTCTTCGTTGAAGGCCGCGATGACGAACGTCACCAGAGGAGTGAAGTCCCCCACGGCTACCGGCCGCGGACGCAGCTTGCTCACCCCCCACAGCAGCGCCGGATAGCCGAAGTAGATGTAGACGCAGACGGCCAGGCACGTCCAGAAGACGATCTGCGCGGCGAGGATCATGATTCCTGCTCCAGCCGCGCCAGCAGTTGCGCCACGCACTTCGAGAGCGTGAACTCCGCGCGCACCTTCTCCTGGCCGCGCCGCCCCATCTCCCGCGCCCGGGCGGGATCCTCGAGCAGCGTGCGGATGGAGGCGGCCAGCGCCTGCGCGTCGCCGGGAGGGACGAGCAGGCCGGTCACGCCGTGCTCGACCAGCTCGGGGATGCCGGAGATCGACGTCGTGACCACGGCCTTGCCGCTGGCCGAGGCCTCCATCAGCACGACCGGGATCCCCTCCATCTGCCCGTCGGGGGCGATGATGGACGGCAGCGCGAACAGCGTGGCCTCGCCCATCATCTCGGCCACGACGTGCTCCGGTTTCGCGCCGAGGAGATGGATGACGTCCCCCACGCCGCGGTCGCGGATCATCTGTTCGAGCTCGTCGCGCATCGGGCCGTGGCCGAGGACGTCGCAGCGGAACTGCACCCTTTGGTCCTTGAGAATCCGGCAGGCCTCGATCAGCACCGGCAGCCCTTTGTAGGGGCGGTGCGCGGCGACGCAGAGCACCTTCGGGACGCCGGTCGCCGCGGTCTGGAAGCGGCGCGCGGAGGCTTCGTAGGTCTCCGGCTCGATGCCGACGTGCACCACCACGATCTTGCCGCGCGCCTGGGGGTAGAGCTCCTCGAGAAAGCGCTTGTTGAAATCGGAGATGGAGCGGACGAAGCGCGTCTCGGACAGCTTCCAGCCGAGGAGACTGCGGTCGAGCTGGATGTCGTGGGCGTGCACGGTGAAGCTGAAAGTGATGTCGGAGAGCGACGCGATGATCAGCGCCATCGTCGACGGGTGCGTCGCAAAGTGCGCGTGCACGTGGCGGATGCCCTCCCGCGACAGTTGCCCGGCGAGGTAGACCGACTTCGGGAAGACGGCCACCGTACGGGCCAGCGTGCCCGGCCGCAGGATGGTTCCGAGGACGAGCCGCAGGAAGAGCGAGACGTACCGCACCGGCCGCCGGATCAGGGTCCGCAGGTTCGCCAGGACGATCGGCAGCGAGAGGTAGCGCGTGTAGAGCGCGCGCTCCGTCCACGGCAGGGCGGCGTCGTGGATGACGGGCGGGTGCTCCTGCAGCATCGGCACGAGCCGGACGCGCTGTCCCTGCCGCTCCATCTCGTCGACCTCGCGGAGGATGAACGTCTCCGTGACGGTGGGGAAGCGCGAGAGCAGCACGGCCACCGGTTCGGCGGACGGGATCTGCGTGGGCAGAGGTGTGGATGCGAGCTCGGCGGTTGTCATGAGTGGTGGTGAAACGCTACCAGCGAGCCGGTTTAGCAATCCTCCGGCCACCGGCATCGAAGCTGCACAAGGGCGACGGCGATAGCACCAAATAACGCGGAGCGCCCAATGTCCCGAAACCTCTTCATCGCCTCATTCGCCGTCGCGATGCTTGTCAGCGCCACTCAGGCCGAGGCCGCCCGCCGGCGGCCCGTGCACAGCACCGAGCCTCCCTTCAACGCCGCATTCACGGAAGGCGGCTACGCCGACGCCACCAGCGTGCGGCAGGGATCGGCCATCAACCTGCGCATCGCCACCAGCGTCAGTCCCTTCAATCTGCGCGTGGTCAACCTGGCGCGCCCGACCGACGTCCTGCTCACCCGCCAGCTCACCTCGACCGCGCGGAACTGCTCCGGCCGCGGCACCTCCGGCTGCGGCTGGCCGGTGACCACGACCATCGACATCCCGCAGGTCTGGACGCCCGGCTACTACGGCGCGCTCTTCCCGACCTCGTTCGGCGACCGCTGGGTGATCTTCGTCGTGAAAGAGGACGTCCCCGCGACCTGGTCGCGCACGGTGGTCATCTCCCCGACGAACACCTACCAGGCCTACAACGACTACGGCGGCCGGAGCTTCGCGCCGTCGGACGACCCGAACCGCATCAACCATCTCTCCTTCGACCGTCCGTACGACGAGGAGTCGGGGCTCGGCCGCTACGTGGCCTGGGAGAAGCTCCTGGTCGACTTCATGACGTCGGAGAACCGCCGCTTCGAAGTGATCACCGACACGGACATGGAGGATCCGACGATCCTCTCGCGCTACGACGTGGCCGTCATCGCCGGGCACTCCGAGTACTGGACCTCGGCCGCCCGCCGCACCCTCGAGCAGTTCAGCCAGAGCGGCGGACACCTGGCCATCCTCGGCGGCAATACGATGTGGTGGCAGGTGCGCCTGGAGGACAACCAGCGCACCATCGTGGCCTTCAAGGGCGCACCGTACGACCCGCAGCTCGGCAACGACGACGACCTGGTGACGACGAACTGGTTCACGCATCCGGTCAACGACCCGGAGAACCGCATCCTCGGCGCGTCGTTCCGCAACGGCGGCTTCGCAAACAAGCTCAACGACATCCCCGACAACTACGACATGAAGCCGGTCGAGCAGCGGACGCCGTGGACGGTCACGGACGCGTCGCACTGGATCTTCGCCGGCACGGACCTCGTCAACGGCGCGCAGTTCGGACGCGAGGCGGCCGGCCTGGAAGTGGACGGCGTGGTCTTCAACTGCGGCGCGAACGGCAGCATCCTCGGGCCCGACGGCTCCGACGAGGCGCCGCTGAACTATCACATCCTCGCCATCACCCCCGCGTCCGCGGGGTGGGGGACGATGGGCTTCTACGTGAGCCAGTCCGGCGGCGGGATCTTCAACGCCGCGACCCAGGGGTGGCTGTTCGGCCTGGCGGACAATCCCACCATCCGCCAGATGACGCGCAACGTGCTCGACCGCTTCTCGTTCGGCAACCCGTTCGTGTACGACCCGGTGCAGACCAGCGTCGTGGCCATGGACACGTTCAACTGTCCGGCCACGCTCATCGCCAATCCGGGCTGGCGCGGCGACGTCGGCCGCGGCACCACGTCCGCGAGCTGCGCGTACGAGGGGCCGGGAGGACTCGAGCTGTCGGGCAACGGCCCGATCGCGCTGGCGCGGAGCCTCGCGCCGGCGGAGCAGTCGCGCGATCGCGTGCACGTGAAGTTCTACGTCAAGGCGGACGAGCTGCAGCAGCGCATCGACAACCCGATGCCGATCCTGACCCTGCGCTCGCGCACCCAGACCACCACCACCACCGCGGCGAGCGTGGAGCTCGACCGCACCGGCGACACCCGCCGCATCCGCGTCGGCCGCCGCGGCCTGGACGGTTTCGTGGCCACCCCCTTCGTGACGCTGAGCGACGGCTGGCATCTCGTCGAGGTGTCGTGGCGCTCCCCCGGCACGGTCACCCTGCAGGTGGACGGCGGCACGCCCGTTTCGCTCGACAACCCGCACGCCGGCCAACGCGTGAACGAGCTCGTGGTGTCGCTCCCCGAGACCACCCGCGCAAACGGCGGGCGAGTGTGCCTCGACGCCCTCACCGCCGCCACCGAGTAGTCCCCTCTCCCCACCGCAGTGGGGAGAGGGGACCGGCAGGATCGTGCAGCTCTCGCAGCACGTCCATCTCACTTCGTCCCGTCTTCTCGCACAGCACCCTCACCACCGCCCCCACCAGAAAGTCCCACGTTGCGGTCGGCTGCCTGAACACATCCTCGTTCCGCACCCGCACCACTTCGATGCAGAGTTTCAACTCGGCGCAATAGAAGTCGAGGATGTAGTTCCCGACCGGATGCTGGCGCCGGAACTTCAACCCGAACATGGTGCGGTTTCGCAGCCAGCGCCAGACGGTTTGCTCGGCTTTGGTGGAACGTTGGCGAAGCGATCTCGCGAAGCTCGACATCGCGCCGAGGGTACCTCGGCGCGCAAATGTCACCACCCCGCGTAGAGCAGTCCCCTCTCCCCACCGCAGTGGGGAGAGGGTCAGGGTGAGGGGTCGTGCCTCGGTTCCAGGGTTTGCCCCTCACCCTAACCCTCTCCCCGTGCGCGGGGAGAGGGGACTGGGGGGGCCAGGATCTTGCGGGCTACGGTTTTCCAGGAGAACGGGCCTTGCGCGTCCTCGGCGAAGCGCGCGCCGAGTTTCTCCGCGAAGGGGCGGTCGAGGAGGAGGCGGGCGATGGCTTCGGTGAGGGCGGGGACGTCCTCGGGCTTGACCAGCAGGCCCGAGACTCCGTCGTCGATCACGTCCTGCATCGCGCCGACGGCGCTGGCCACGGTGGGGACGCCGAACACCTGGGCCACGTGCAGCGCGCCGCTCTGGTAGATGTCGCGGTACGGGAAGACGATCACCGAGGCCAGCTCCATCCACGCCGCGACCTCGCCGGAGTCGATGTACTCGGGCACCCAGGTCACCGACGGGTCATTCGACCGGTGCGCGCCCAGGTCGAAGTCGGGGGAGGGGAAGCCGGCGATGACCAGGCGGGCGCCGGTGGCGTTGTGGATCGCCGGAAAGGCCTGCAGCAGGACGTCGATCCCCTTGTACTTCGACAGCGTCCCGAAGAAGAGCACCACCGGCTGGTCCGCCGGGATGCCCAGCCGCGCGCGCAGGTCGGCCGCGCCGAAGCCCGGCCTGGCCAGGTCGCGGAAGATCTCCTCGTTCGCGTGCACGATCACGTCGACGCGCTCCTCGGGGACGCCGAACGACTGCAGGAACTCGTTGCGGTTGCGCTCGAAGTGCACGAACACGCGGTCGAAGAGGCGGTAGATGCGGCGGTAGAACGACTCCCGCCAGCGCGAGCGGTCGAAGAGGCCGGCCGCGGCGCCGCCGGTCGAGTAGGGATGCACGTTGTGGCAGACGTCGACGAAGCGCCGCGCCTTGCGGCGCAGGAGCATCAGCGGGAAGAGGTCGAACGGAAAGCGGACGTCGCCGAGGATGACCATGTCGGGGTCGAGCTGCCCGACGCGGCGGACGAGCTGCAGCCACTGCCGGTAGTAGCGCACCGCCCGGCCGGCGCGGCGGAGCTTCCGCCACGCCACGGCCCACGGCGCGCTCGACTGCCGTCCCGACGGCTTCGGGTCCCAGAGCTCGATCGACGTCTCGACGCGAAACGGATGCGGCAGCGCCGCAAGCTCGTAGTTGCGCTCCGTGATGAGCGTGACGTTCGCCCCTTCCGCGGCCATGGCCCGGCACATCTGAAAGGCGTAGTGGATCATCCCCCCCTTGCCGGCGGGCTCGAGGTAAACAATGTTCAAGCAGCGCACTCCCGGTACACAGCGGTCAGGCGCTCGATCCACGCGGCCGTGGAGAAGCGCGAGGCGTGCGACTCGGCGGCCGCGCGCATGAGGCGCATCGTGTCGGCGCTGCCGAGGAGCGCGTTGATGGCCGCGGCGAGCGCGGGGGCATCGCCGGGCGGCACGAGCTCGCCGGTCACGCCGGGCGTGACGATCTCCGGAATGCCGCCCACGCGCGAGGCCACGATCGGCAGTCCCGCGGCCATCGCCTCCAGCAGCACGGTCGGGAACGCGTCGTCGAGGCTCGGGTGGACGAAGAGATCGCAGCCGGCCAGCAGCGCGTCGACGTCCTTGCGATAGCCGGCCCAGCGCACGCGGTCCGCCACGCCCAGCGACGCCGCGAGGCGCGTCCATTCCTCGCGCAGCGGCCCGTCGCCGATGATGACGAAGAGCGCGTTGCGGACCTTCGGCGCCGCTTCGAGCAGCACCTCGATCCCTTTCTTCGGACGCAGCACCGCCACGGTGGCGACGATCGGCACGCCGGACGGGATGTCCAGCTCCCGCTCCAGCCGCGCGCGCGATTCCTCGCGCGGACGGCGAAAGCGATCGAGCTCGATGCCGTTGTGCACGACGCGGATTTTCGCCGCGCGCAGCCCGCGCGCGAGATAGTCGTCGCGCAGCGCGCCGGAGACCATGACCACGAGGCGCGACCAGCGGTTGAGGATGGCGCGCATGAGGCGGTCGCGCAGGTCGGTGGCCACCCGGTGCAGCGCGGAGTCTTTCAGCGTACGCGTGGCCCTCGGCGAGACGTGCAGCGAGGCGATGGCCGGCACGCCGGTCAGCCGCGAGGCGATCGCGCTCCAGATCGACGAGTAGGTGAGGTGCGCGTGAATGAGCTCGATGCGATGCTCGCGGATCGCCGCCAGGAGGCGGCGGAAGGCGGCCACGTCGCGCAGGTTGCGCGCGCGGAGGTCGATCACCGGCACGTCCAGCGCCTGCAGGCGTTGCGCGTTCACGCCGTCCGCGCCGCTGAGGCAGGCCACGAAGAACGGCTGCTTCCCGCGCACCGCCTCGGCATACGTGACCACCAAGGCCTCCGCCCCGCCGGCGCCGAGGGAGTCGACCAGCCACAGAAGGCGCGCGGGTGCGGTCATCCCACGCTCCGCAGGATGATCGTGCGGAGCTTTCTCCGTTCGGCGCGGGTGACGCCGCGGCGCGCGAGCCAGTGCAGCGCGCGCGTCACCGTGAAGAGCTCGAGCGCCCGCGGATCGATCTCGCTGCGGTAGCCGTCGAGGAAGGCGCGGCGGTGCGCGCCCGCGCCGCGCAGCTCGAGGTGCAGGAGCAGCTCGGCCACGTCTTCCAGCGGCAGCCCCTCGCGGTAGCTCCCGAAGTCGACCACCACCACGTGGCGGCTGCCGATGAAGATGTTCTCCGGGATGAAGTTGCCGTGCGTGCCGGTGACCTGCTGCGGCAGCTCGGCCACCGGTCCTTCCAGCTCGCGCAGGCGCTCGGTGATGCGCGAGCAGCGGCGGGCCAGCACCGGATCTCCGGCCAGGGCCAGCTCGAGGTCGTGCAGTGCCAGCAGGACGACGCCGGTGACGAGGTAGCGGCGGTCTTCGCGGCTGCCGCGCGTCTTCTCCTGCAGGAAGCGCAGCCACATCGCGGTCTGGCGCAGCGCCTGCGCGACGCGGCCGCCCCCCTCGGCGAGGATGCCGGCCAGCGACTTGCCGTCGGCGCGCTCGACCACCAGCGCGGCGTTCGGCTCGTCGAACATGAGCAGGCGGGGCATGGTCCAGCGCGCGTCTTGCGGAATCGACTGCTGCAGAGTGCTCAGCGTCTCGAACTCGTTCCGCGCGCGGGCCTGGGCCTCGGCGAGCGTGGGGCCGCAATGCTGGCGCACGATGACGTCCTGCTTGGCCACGCCGTCGCTGATCGTCACCTCGGCCACGTACGAGTCGGGACGGTCGTGCACGCGGCGCACGCCGACGCCGACGGCGTTCAGCCGTTTCCAGTTCAGGGCGCGGATGCGCTCCTTCGTGGTCTGCGTCGGCTGGTTCACCTCGCTCGTGCCGTCGAGGAAGGCGATCAGCGACTGCGTCGTGCGGCGCACGTCGAACCGTGCCAGCACGGTCTGCCGTCCCGCCTCGCCGAGCCGCTGGCGCAGCGCCGGATCTTCGATCAGGCGGCGGACCGTAGCTTCCATGCGCTGCGGATACGCGGCGTCGACGAGCAGGCCGCTCACCTCGTGGCGCACCAGCTCGGGGATGCCGGAGATGGCCGAGGCGACCACCGGCTTGCCGGCCGCCATCGCTTCCATCAGCGCGATGGGGATGCCGTCCATCTGCCCGTCGACGGCGATGATGCTGGGAAAGACGAAGATGTCGGCCTCGCCCATCAGCCGGGCCACTTCATGCTGCGGCAGCGCGCCGAGCAGGTGCACCCGCTGGTCGAGCCCGTGCCGCGCGATCCACTGCTCGGTGACCAGGCGCAGCCGCCCGTCGCCGACGATGTTGCACTCCAGGTCGAAGCCGGCCTGGATGAGGCGCGCGCAGGCGTCGATGAGCACCGGGAAGCCGCGGCTCGGCGTCAGCGCGGCCACCGAGAGCAGCTGCAGCGACGGTTTCTTCTTCGCCGCGCGCGAGGCCTCGGCGTAGACGTCGGGATTCACTCCCGTGTGGATGACCTCGAGCTTCCCCTGCGTGAGGAGCGGATAGAGGCCGGAGAGGAACGCTTTGTTGAACGTCGACGTGCAGCGGACGAACTTCGCCTTCTCGATCTTCTCGCGCAGCAGCGGGCGGTGCACGAAGACGTCGGGGCCGTGCACGGTGAAGCTGTACGTGATGTCGGAGATCGAGGCCATGATCCAGGCCACGGTGGCGGCGTGCGTCGCAAAGTGCGCGTGCACGTGCCGCACGCCCATGCCGGTCAGCGTCTGCGCGAGATGGACCGCCTTCGGGAAAAGAGCCACGCTGCGGACCAGCGTCGAGGGACTCCACAGCGTGTGCAGGACGATGGTCAGGAGGATCCGCAGGTATTGCAGCGGCGCGCGGAAGAACGCGCGTACGTTCGAGCGGAGGATGGCCAGGTCGAGGAGCGGCGTGAAGAGCGCGCGCTTCATCCACGGCTTGGCCTCTTCATGGATGACGCGGGGGAAGACGCGGACGAGCGGGACGACGACCACGGGCTGGCCATTGCGCTCGAGCTCGTTGATCTCGCGGAGGATGAACGTCTCGTCGATCCTCGGAAAATGGGTGACGATCACGGCGATGGCCGTGCGGACTCGCGGCCCGGAAGCGGAGGCGGCCGGGGCCGCTGTCGTCGTTTCTACCTGCACATCGAGGGTCTCGGCCATGTCGCGGATCTCGCCGGCCGCTCCCGTTCCTACTGCCGGAGCGTCACACAGCCCCTCGCCCGGTGAAGACGACGTCGATGGTCTTGAGCAGAATCTCCCAATCCAGCTTGAGGCTCCAGCGATCGACGTACTGCCGGTCGAGTTGCATGCGTTTGGCTTCGGAGCAGTCGCTGCGGCCGCTGACCTGCCACAGCCCGGTGCAGCCGGGGGGCATGGAGAAGCGGCTCAGCCGCGTGCGCAGCGGCAGCTTCTCGAGGTCGGACTTGAGCAGCGGGCGCGGGCCGACCAGGCTCATCGTTCCCTCCAGCACGTTGAAGAGCTGCGGGAGCTCGTCGAGGCTGTACTTGCGCAGGAAACGGCCGATCGGCGTGATGCGCGGATCGTTCTTCGGCTTGACGAAGTTCTCGCCGCCGCCGACCTGCATCTTGTCGGCGCCGACGACCATCGTCCGGAACTTGTAGATCTCGAACTCGTTGCAGCGGAAGCCCACGCGGCGCTGGTAGAACATGATCGGCCCGGGGCTGGTCAGCTTGATGAGGGCCATGATCAGCAGCAGCAGCGGCGAGATCATGGTGATGATGGTCAGCGACACGAGGATGTCGAAGGCGCGCTTGAGGCGGCTGGCGACCGGAAAGCGCGTGGTGAGGTCGTAATAGTAACTGCCGGAACCGTCGGCGCCGGAAAAGACGATGCCTTTGGCACGCCGGCGGCGCAGGGCCTCGCGTTTTTCAGCGTGCGTGAGCGCCTGCGTGGGGGGAAGCTCGTAATCGAAGTGGTAATCCATGGGGCACGAAGAGCGTTTGCGGCCGAGGCCGCGTCAGTGAATTGATAGCTACGTGGTTGCATCCTCAGCAAAACATCTGCCATGGAAACACTTAGCGAGCGCGTCAGAAGCCGTACGTGAGGCCGATGTAGGCGGTGTTGCGGCCGAAGTCGCGCCCGGGGAGCGAGGAGTCGACGTCTTCGGTCGTGTACGAGGCGTTCCAGGTGAGGTGCTGGCTCTGCTTGAACGTGCCGCGGAGCGTCCACTGCGTCCGCTCGTCCTCGCGGGCGATGTTGTCGTAGTCGCGCGTGCGGTCGCGGAAACGGAGGCGCACGTCGACGGCGTCGCTCACCTTCGAGCGCAGCTCGATGAACCAGTAGCGGTCGGAGGCGTCGTCGTTGGCGTTCTGCGATTCGCGCTCGCCGGCCACGTAGCCGAGGCGCGGCTGGAAGAGGTCGCCGAAGCCGCGATAGCGCACGTCGAACCCGAGGGAGCGGTAGTCGTTCTCCAGGTTCGCGTCGACGTCGAAGCGCGTCCAGTCGAGGTAGGCGTCCGTGCCGACGCGCCATTCGTCGGTGATGCCGTAGGAGTAGTGCCCGGCCAGGGCGGTGATGTCGGCGCTGGCGCGCGTCTCGTCGATGTCGAAGGCGTAGCCGTTCCAGGTCTGCTCGAGGTAGACGTCGTACCAGTGCACGCTGCCGTATTTGGAGACGCCGACCTGGCCGGTATACGACGTCTCGCTGGCGCCGCCGGAGTAGCGCAGCGCCGAGACGCGACCGTAGAGGTCGGGACCGTCCGTCACCGGGGCCCAGGCGGCACGATAGGCGGCGCCGAGGGCGTTCACGCGGCGCTGCGGCACCCCGGCGCCGGCCTGGAAGAAGTTCCCGAAGCTGTAGTACTGGAGCTCGACGGCGGAACGGATCGGCCGCGTCTCGGGAGTGGGGGTGGGTGGCACCCGCTCCGGGTTCTCTTCCGTCTGCGCGAACAACGGAAGCGCGGCGACGACCACGAGCAGACTGCGCAGGACGACGTTCAATGCATGCTCCTCTTTCTCGCTTCCGCACGGGAGCAAGAGAGGGACCAGCTTGCTGCGGCCGCTTCATCCGCGACGGGATCGATCCCTTCGGCGAGGGGATCGATTGCATCCGCGATGGGACCGATCCCGACGACCAAGGGATCGATCCCGGCGGCCGAGAGATCGATCCCGTCGGCGAAGAGATCGATGCCGTCCGCGAAGAGATCGATGTCGTCCGGGAAGAGATCGATCCCATCCGCGATGAGATCGATCCCGTCCGTGATGAGATCGATCCCATCCGCGAAGAGATCGATCCCATCGGCGAAGAGATCGATCCCATCCGCGATGAGATCGATCCCATCGGCGGTGAGATCGATCCCATCGGCGGTGAAATCCAATGCTCCCGCGACGCCGTTTGTTGCATCAAAGGAGCAATAAACTGCACTTTTATTCACTCAGCGTCACGCGCACGCCGCCGAGCAGCGCCGGCCCGTTGGGACTCCGGTCCGCGACGCTGCGATCCGACAGCCTGCGCACCTGCGCGGAGAGGGGGGGGGGAGAAGAGGAGGGTGAGGAATCCGAGGAGCAGGGGACGTTTCATACCCCGAATACGCTGGCGTGGGGATGGGCGTCCAAGGGTTCACCTGATGTTTGGGCGGGCTGAAGCCGCGCCCTACGTTCAGCATGCGGCTCGCGAGAAACATGCTTGACGTAGGACGGGCTTCAGCCCGTCACTGCCGCAGCTTCGCCCGAACCTCTGACCACGGGATCGTTGCGACCTCGCCGGCGTCAACCCTGTGTTCTACCCGAAGCGCACCCGCGCAGAGAAAAATCTCCTGGCGATCTGGTCGCGTGCAGAGTGCGTACTCGCTAGTTAGCCGTCCGTCCGCAAGACGCTCTCGATATACCCGGCAGCATCAGTGAAATTCACAAGCACCTTACAACCATAGCGGGTCAGCTCATCGTGAATCGCGGGATTCGCAAACCCTTTCCTGTCCTGGCTGGCGAAGCATTTCGGTCCGTCCGGCGCGTGAGCGAGATGAGCGATGACGCTGGCGAAGACGATCGAATCCGGTGGTGACAGAGAGAAGCGTTTCTCGAGCTCCGCCGCATGAGACAGAATGTCCGCCGTCAGCTGCGGAACCACTCCGTGTTGCTCAACGATCGCGATTACCTGGTCAAGGCGAGCGCGCGCATCTTCGCCACTGGCCACGATTGCCGCCAGCAGTTCCTTCGATGTCTCCGGTGGTCTCCGGTAACGTGATGAACTGCTGCGATCGCGACAGTTGCCGAATGAGCGGCTGCAACTGATCTCTCAGCAGCACGTTCCGTTCGGCCAGGCGCACGCTCCACGTGGTCCGGGCTTCGGCAATCGAGAATGCCGGCACAACGAGCGACACGGACCCTTGTCTTGCGAGCGCGAGGATGGCATCGCAGCTTTCGGAACGCTCCTGAAGGTAGGCGACCTCGAGGAGAAAGTTTGTTTCAGCGTAGAGGATCACGCGGCCGCTTGAGTCCTGATGACCCCATCTCGAATCGATTCCGACAGTCCCGATTCATGCAGCCACGGTAGTTGTTCCGCTTCCGAGCTGCCGGCCACAACGTCGCTCAACCAGGCGTAGACAAGTGCTTCAAAACTCGGCTCACTGAGATCATCGAGCGAGCGGTGCAGGCGGAGAAGGTAGGGGCGAAGAGCGATGGCGGTGTCGCCTTCGAACTCAGGCGGGCCAGCTTCACCACTCGGATGGCGCCACAGATAGAGATGATCACGCAGCGCCAACAGAAAGAATGGCGAAGGAGGGATCTCGGCGTGGACGAACAAGTTGCGTAGAAATCTCGCGGCCCATTCGGGAGACGGAGCAACGGTATTCTTCGCCTCCACGACGAGTTGGATGGCTCCGCCCGGCTTCTCCACGATGAAGTCTGCTCTCGGCCTGCGGTGGTCCATCGGCCGTGATTCTACCTGACGGGCTTCAGCCCGTCCTGTGCGCCGTCAGTGCCGTGCCGCGCGGCTCTTGCCGCCCGGCTGCGTCTTCACGCTCACCGAGTTGCTCGTCGGCGAGATCTTCCCGTCCTTGTCCACGGCCACCAGCGTGTAGGTGTAGACCGTGGAGGGGGCGAGGTTCTGGTCGGTGAAGTCGAACCAGGGGGTGGCGGCGATCTCCACGCCGTCGCGGTAGATCTTGAACGCCGTCGCGTTCTCGACCACGTTCCATTGCAGGGAGATGGTCGTGGCCGAGCGGCGCGGCGAGATCACGATCGGGGCGTCGGGGGCCGGGGTCTCCGCTTCCGACGAGCGCCAGGCGATGCTCAGGACCACGCTCGGCGCGGAGCGGTTGCCCGCCGCGTCGTGCGCGATGACCTGGTAGAGGTAGACCGTCTTGGAAGCGACCGAGCGGTCCGTCCAGGTCGTGCCGGACGTGATCGTGGCCACGGTGGCGCCGTTGCGGACGATCGAGTAGCCGCTGACGCCGACGTTGTCCGTCGACGCATCCCAGGTCAGGGTCACGGAGCTGTTGTCGCCGCCCGTGGCGCGGAGGTTCTCCGGCCGGGAGGGCGCATCCGCGTCCTTGGCGGTGGTGCTGAACTGGTGCGCGCCGATGTCGAACGGCACCACGCGCGCCGCGCCGAAGAAGTCGGCCTGCACGAGCGCGCCGACGTTGGCCGCCTTGGCGATGGCCGCCGAGCCCGCGCGGACCTTGTAGTCGGCGGCGGTGCGGCCGCCCGGGTTGGCGAACATCGGGTTGGCGATCACGTCGCCCGCGCCCGCGGCCGCGCCGGCGTTGCCGCCGTACCAGAGGTTGTTCGCGTAGCTCACGCCCGCGCCCGCGCCGGTCGAAGAGGGATTCGGCGAGGCGGTGGGGTGGAAGATGTTGTTCTGCACGACGCTGGTCGAGTGCGCGCCGGCGTCGACGTGGATGATGGCGTCCACCGTGCCGTAGAAGGTGTTGTTCACGACCTTCGTGTTCTTCAGGCCGCCGCCGGCCTCGTAGTTGCCGTAGTAGAAGCCCCAGCGCGTGCCGATCACGATGTTGTTCGTGAAGGTGTTGTCGCTGGACGGGAGCGGCACGTCCTTGGTCTCGTTGGCCACGCCGATGCCGGCGGCCGGCTTGCCGTTGCGGAAGTAGCGCGGGTTCGAGGAGTGGATCAGGTTCCCGTTGGCCGTGATCATGCGCGCGTTGTCGACGTAGAGGTTCATCGAGTAGTTGTCGCTGATCTCGTTCCCCTCGACGAGGTGGGAGTTGCTGCGCAGCGAGATCAGCCCCTCGCCGTCGTTGTTGTAGATGCGGTTGGCGCTGATGATGGCGTTGTCGGTGCGCGAGACCACCACCGCGCCGGGCCAGCCGCCCGAGGTGCGGGTGTGGTACTGGTTCTCGAGCGCGGTGTCGTGCACGCTGTTGCCCGAGATGGTGATGTCGGTGCAGGACGGCGTGCTGCTGCCGCCGACGTAGATGCCGTTCAGGTACGTGTGGTGGATGTGATTGTCGAGGACGCGCACGCTCTTGGCGTGCCAGAGCACCAGGCCGCTCTTCGGCGAGTTGCGGATCTCGAAGCCGGCCACGTCGACGTACTCGGCGGCGTTGAGGGTGAGCAGGTCCGTGCCGGCCGGGAGGTGGCTGCCGTCGAGGATCACGTGCTCGCCGGGGGCGGTGCGGAAGACGATGCGCGCGGAGGCGGTGCCTTTGCTGGAGATGGAGGTGGCCTCGGTGTAGACGCCGCCGCGGACGACGACGTCATCGCCCGGCTTGACCATGCGGGAGGCCTGCTTGATGGTGCGGAAAGGAGCCGTCACCGAGCCGACGGAGGTGTCGTTGCCGGTGGTGGCCACAAAGTACGTAGCCGCGCTCGCCGTCGACGCAAAAAGTAAACACCCAACCGCTACCGCGCCAAATAGACGCATTGAAGCCTCCGGCACGATCACGAAGTGGCCGGAGGTTTCGGTCAGGAAACCACGTTCGGCAGCCCGGCTGTCTGACTGTTCATCAGACCCGCAGCTTTGCGTCGCCCCGTCGCCGGGGGTTTGCCCTTATCGCGTGATCGCGAATTTTGTTACGCCGCATAACAGTACGCGGCGTTTCGTATTTCACTTCTCAACTATCAGGCTGACAAAGAGTAGGCGATCCCCACCCTCCTGTCAGTGACGTACCGCACGTCCTTTGTTTGCCGCCTGGGTTTTCACCCCCACCGTATTGCTCTCCGGCGAGACCCTTCCGTCCTTGTCGACGGCGACCACCGTGTACGAGTAGAGCGTCGAGGGGGTGAGGTTCCCGTCGGTGAAGTCGTACCACGGGGTGGTGGCGATCTCGACGCCGTCGCGATAGATCCTGAACGAGGTGGCGTTCTCCACGACGTTCCACTGCAGAGCGATGCTCGTGGCCGTGCGGCGCGGTGACGTCAGCACGGGAGCCGCCGGCGGCGTCTCGGCGTGCGACGAGCGCCAGGCCAGGCTCAGGACGGCGCTCGGCGCGGAGCGGTTCCCCGCGGCGTCGTGCGCGAGGACCTGGTAGAGGTACATGGTGTTGGGGCCGACCGCGCGGTCCGTCCAGGTGGTGCCGGCGATCGTGGCCACGGTGACGCCGTTCCGGACGATCGAGTAGCCGCTGACGCCGACGTTGTCGGTGGCCGCATTCCAGGCCAGGGCCACGGACGTGTCGTTGCCGCCGGTGGCGCGAAGGTTCGCCGGGACCGTGGGCGCCTGCAGGTCGAGCTGGGCCACGCTGAACTGGTGCGCGCCGATGTCGAACGGCGCGACGCGCAGCGTCCCGAAGTGGTCGCGCTGCAGGAGCGAGGTGACGTTCAGCGCCTTGGCGATGGCCGCCGAGCCCGCGCGGATCTTGTAGTCGGCGGCCGTGCGGCCGCCCGGGTTGGCGAACAGCGGATCGCCGGTCACGTCGCCCGGGCCCGCGGCCGCGCCGGCGTTGCCGCCGAACCAGAGGTTGTTCGAGTAGCTCACGCCCGCGCCCGCGCCGCTGGAGTCGGGAGTGGGGGAGGTGGTGGCGTGGAAGATGTTGTTCTGCACCACGCTGTTCGAGTGCTGCGAGCTGGCGTCGACCTGGATGATGTGCTCGACCGAGCCGTAGAAGGTGTTGTTCACGACCTTCGTGTTGCGCAGGCCGCCGCCCGACTCGTAGTTGCCGTAGTAAAAGCCCCAGCGCGTGCCGACGACGATGTTGTTGGTGAACGTGTTGTCGCTCGACCAGTTCATCACGTCCTTGGTCTCGTTGGCCACGCCGATGCCGGCGGCCGGCTTCCCGTTGCGGAAGTAGCGCGGGTTGCTGGAGTGGATCAGGTTCGCGTTGGCGGTGATCATCGTGGCGTTGTCGAGGTAGAGATTCATGCTGAAGTTGTCGCTGATCTCGTTCCCCTCGATGAGCTGGGAGGTGCTGCGCAGGGCGATGAGGCCTTCGCCGTCGTTGTTGTAGATGCGGTTGCCGGTGACGGTGGCCCCCTCGGTGCGCGAGACCACGACCGCGGCCGGCCAGCCGCCCGAGGGGAGGGCGTGGGCCTGGTTCGCCAGGGCGCTGTCGTGCACCTGGTTGCCCGAGATGGTGATGTTGAAGGCGGCCGGCGTGACGTCGCCGCCGACGTAGATGCCGTTGCGGTAGGCGTGGTGGATGTCGTTGTCGAGCACGCGCGTGTTCTTCGCGTGCCACAGCACGACCGCGCTGCGCGTGGCGTTGCGGACCTCGAAGCCGGAGAAGTCGACCCAATCGGTGGTGTGCAGCGTGAAGAGGTCGGTGCCGGCCGGGAGGCGGCTGCCGTCGAGGATGACCTTCTCCCCCTGAGCGGCGCGGATGACGATCGGGGCCGAAGCCGTCCCTTTGCAGGTGATGACCGACTCGTCGTAGTACGTGCCGGCGCGGACGACCACTTCATCGCCCGGCTTGACCACGCGCGTGGCCTGCTTGATGGTGAGGTACGGTGCGGTCACCGAGCCATTGCCGGTGGTATCGCTGCCGGTCGTGGCCACGAAATAGGTGGCCGCGTCCGCGGTCGCGGCGAAGAGGAGCACGGCACCAAGAGTGATCGTCAGATAGCGCATTCGTTCGGCAGCCCGGCTGCCTGGAAATGCTCCAGGCCCGCAGCTTTGCGTCGCCCCGTCGCCGGGGTTTTGCCTTTCTCGCGTTTTTCGCTACGCCGCATAACAATACACGCTTACTCGAATTTCCGCTCTAAATTGTTGAGCCAAAAAGATTAAACGGACTCTGCCGGTCGGTGGCGATTCTCTTGCAGAACGCGAGCGGAACGACTCGGATCCTCTCCCGTTTCAGCACTTTGGGACTCCAGCACGACCTATGAAGGTGGATGAATTCGGCCGCTCGACGGCCCGCGCCGCGACGTGGGCCTTTCTTTCCGGCAGCGGCACCAAGATCGTCACACTGATCGGGCTGACCCTGCTGGCCCGCCTGCTGGCGCCTGCCGAGTTCGGTCTGCTCGCCTTCGCCCTGACCTATATCGTCTACGTCGATACGATTGCCGACCTCGGCAGCGGCACGGCGCTGATCTACTGGCCGGACCGCCGCGACGAGGCCTCGCAGGTGACGTTCCTCATCAATGTGGGCGCCGGCCTCTTCTGGTGCGCGACGACGTTCCTCCTCGCGCCGTTCATCGCCGACCTCTTCAATGCGCCGCAGGGGACCAACATCGTGCGCGCGCTCTCGCTGACGTTCTTCGTGAAGTACCTCGGCAATACGCACTACGCGCTGCTGCGCAAGGACCTCCGCTTCAAGGACGCCGCCTTTCCGGAGGTCTCGAACGCCGCGGCGAAGATGATCGTGGCGCTGGTGCTGGCCTGGCGCGGCTTCGGCGCGTGGAGCCTGGTCTGGGGCCACCTGGCCGGGCTCGTGGCCTGGACCGGCATGCTGTGGGTCATGATCCCGTGGCGGCCGTCGTGGACCTTCCCGCGCGACCTGTTCCGGCCGATGCTGAAGTACGGACGGGGGATCATCTTCGTGAACGTGCTGGCGGCGATCCAGCACGAGACGGACCTGCTGATGATCAGCCGCTGGCAGGGGCTGACGGCCCTCGGCCTGTACCAGCTCGCGGGGAAGATCCCGGAGGCCACGGTGGCGCTGATCTATCGCGTGGCCAGCGACGTGCTGCTGCCGGCGTTCTCGCGGGTCTCGGCGGCGGGGGAGAGCACGAAGGCGGTTTATCTGGCGGCGGCACGCTACGTGGGGACGGCGACGCTGCCGATTGCCTGCGGCCTGGCGCTGCTCTCGCGGCCGTTCGTGCTGCTGTTCTTCGGGCCGCAGTGGGTGGCGGCGGCGCCGATCGTCAGCGCGCTGGCGGTGCTGTCGGGGATCCGCGCGCTCTCGGCGCAGGCGGGCGACGTGCTGAAGGCCACGGGCCGCGTGGGCCTGCTGGCGCGCCTCGGGTTCCTGCGCGTGGTGCTGATCGTGATTGCGGTGGTGATCGCGGCCCGGCACAGCGCCCTGGCCGTGGCGGTGTCGCTGGTGATCGTGGACGGCATCGCCACGCTGCTCGCGTTCACCGTGACCTCGCGGGCCATCGGCGCGTCGCTGGCCGAGGTCGGACGGGCCTTCGCGCCGAGCCTGATGGCCTCGGCCGTCATGAGCGGGATGCTGCTGGCGTGGATGTACTGGGGCCCCGACCTGCACTCGGCCATCGGCGTGATGATCCCCGTGGTCCTGGGCGGACTGACGTATCTGGCGGCGCTGCGCATCACCGATCCGCCGATCCTGATGGAGGCGCGACGGATGTTCTTCGCGCGCTCGTCGTGACCGTGCTCCCGCCGATCGCCATCGTCAGCTCCACGCATGGCGAGGAAGTGGCGGCGATGGTGGAAGGGCTGGAGCGCGGCGGGCAGGCCGTGACGCTGGTCTGCCTCGACCGCTCGCGCCACACGCACGGCCCGACGCGCGCGGACGTGATGCACCTCCCGCGGCTGTCGCCGACGATCGTGTCGTCGGTGGTGCACCGTCCCTGGGCGCTGCGCCCGGCGCTGCACGTGTATGCGCCCGTGGCCGTGCATCTGGCGCGCGTGCTGCCGGGCCGCGGGATCGCGGAAGTGCGCGGCGCCGATCGCGTGGGGAAGAAGATCGCGGCGATGGTGAAGGTGACGCCTCCCGATCTGTCGGCGCTGCCCTTCGAGAGCCTCGGGGCCAGCCGCGTCGGCGTGCGGTGGATCTCGCGGCGGATCAACTCCGTCGCCGCCGAGGCGTCGCTCGACGGGGAGCGGCGCGTGATCGTGAAACGGCAGGCAGCCGCCCCGGCCGGGCACGAGTACCAGATGCTGCGCTCCATCGCGGCGGTGGTGCAGGGCGTGCCGCGCGTGCTGCTCTTCGACGGCCAGTCGATCGTGATGGAGCGCGCGCGCGGCGAGACGCTGGAGGAGCTGGCCCGCGAGCGCGCGCCGCGGCTCGAGGAGGGCCTCCGCGCTGCGGGGGCGTGGCTCGCGGCGATGCAAGCCGCGACGCCGCGTCCCGGCGACGGCGCCGCGCTGGTGGCCGAGGTGGCGGAGGAGGCGCTCGTGGACGCGGAGAAGCTGGCGCGGGTGGAGCGCGTCTTCGCGCGGAACCAGGCGCGCATCGTCGAGGCCGTGCAACTGCTGCAGCGCAGCGTAACGCCGTTCGCGATCGCCGGGCATCACGGCGACTACTTTCCCGGCAACGTCTTCTTCGACGGCGAGCGCGTGACCGTCATCGATTTCGAGGGCTTCCGCGACGGCCATCCACTCGAGGACGCGGCCTACTTTGCCCTGCGCACGGAGATGCTCCGCCGCCGGTTCCGTCTCTCCCCGGCGCTGACGGAACGCTTCTTCGAGGGCTACGCGCAGGACATCGACGACGCCGCGCTGCGCCTCTTCACGATGAGCAAGGGGATGCGCACGCTGGCGAACGGTCTCGGATACGACCAGCCGCTCCCGCAGCGCCTCTGGGCGCGGAGAATGGTCACGAAGGCGGTGCTCCAGGCCGCGGATTGATAAGCGGACCGCCGGCGTCCCGCCGCCACTGTGCGGGCGGGACGCCCGCACAAACAGCCGGCGAGGACGCCGGCGGTCCGCTGGGCTTCTGTGCCGACGCCAGTCCCACGCTCCCGCAGCGGCTCTGGGCACGGAGGATGGTCACGAAGGCGGTGCTCCAGGCGGAGATTGATAAGCGGACCGCCGGCGTCCCGCCGGCTGTCCGTGGCGGCGTCCCGCCGCCACTGTGCGGGCGGGACGCCCGCACGAACAGCCGGCGAGGACGCCGGCGGTCCGCTGGGGCGCACGCTGCCGCAGCGGCTGGGCGCGGAGGATGGTCACGAAGGCGGTGTTGCACGCGGGGGCGGGCTGAAGCCGCGCCCTACGTTCAGCATGCGTCGCGCGAGGATCGGGCTCAACGTAGGACGGGCTTCAGCCCGTCGCTTCGGTCCGCTGATCCTCGGTCAGCCCGATCGCCGCGGCGGCCAATCCCAGGAACAACCACAAATACCGCGGATAGCCCGCGTGCAGGAACAGGCTGGCGATCAGGTAGCCGATGATGGCGAAGGCGATGGCCGTGACCATGGCCGCGTGCCCGCTCTCGCCGCGCGCGAGCAGCGTGCGCCGCGAGCGGAAGAGCGCGGCCAGCGCGATGGCCATCGCGCCGCCGAACGTCAGCAGGCCGAGGATGCCCGTCTCGGTGGCCATCTCCAGGTAGAGGTTGTGCGGGTACTGCCGCACGCCCATGGGGGTGAAATCGAGACTGGTCAGCCCGACCATGTTGGCGTACGCGGGATAGTGGCTGCCGAAGTTCCCCGCCCCGACGCCGGCCAGCGGATGGTCGGTGAAGATGCGCCAGCCGACGGCGAGGAGCTGCTTGCGCTTCTCGGTCGAGGCGTCGATGAGCGTGCTCTCCTCGAACAGCGACTCGATGGTGAGGAAGCGCTGCCCGACGTTCGTCGGGATGAGCGCGATCAGGCCGGCCAGCGCGATCCCGACGGTGATCGGGTTGACCGGCAGGCGCCGCACGAGCACGAGCAGGAAGGCAACCGCGCCGAGGGTGAGCATCCCGCCGCGTGAATAGGTGAAGAGAATGCCGAGGGCGATCAGGCCGGCGGCGGCGAGCCAGAAGGCCTGCTCGCGGCGGCTGCGCCGTCCCACGCCGAGGAACGCGGCGGCGGGGAAGGCCAGGATGAGGATGCGCGCGTAGTAGTTCGGATCGCCGACCGGTCCGGCCGGCCGCAGCTCGCTCACGTCGCCGAAGATGTGTCCCTCGTCGACGCGCGCCAGTCCGCCGAACTGCAGGTTGCGGTCGCCGGCCACGACCTGCACCAGCTCGAGCACGCAGAGCAGCGCCGCGCCGGCCACCACGACGGCCAGCACGCCGCGCAGGGCGCGCCACGACGCGGCCAGGCTTCCGGCCACGAGCATCAGCAGCAGAGACTTGATCAGCTCCGTGAGCACGCCGTCCGCCTCGCTGACGCTGCGCGCCCAGTTGCTGCTGGCGAAGACGAGCAGGCCGTACGCGATCAGCGCGAGCGTCATGGGGCGCAGGATCACCGCGCCGGGACGGAACGCGGCGCGGTAGTGCACGACCATTCCGGCCAGGACGAGGATGAGCGGCTGCAGGATGGAGGGCAGCGAGTAGTTCTCGACGAAAAGGTTGGAGAGGTTCAGGTAGACCACGGCCGCAAGCAGCGGCAGCCCGAGGTACATGAGCGCGGGGACGGCGTGGTCGCGCATGCGCGTGGAGAGCTCGGCCACTCCCTCGACGGCGGCGGGCTCGGGCTCGGGCGCGCGGCCGCGGTCGAGCAGCATCGAGGCGGCGACGCCGATGAAAGCGAAGAGTCCCACCTGCAGCAGCGGCACGAGCGCTTCGAAGATGAGCAGCAGCGCCACGATGGAGAAGGCGGTCGTGGCCAGGCCGACGCGCCAGCCGCTGCGCGAGGTGGCCAGTCCCACCGCGGCGATGAAGGGGACGAGCGTCATCCCCGAGCCGGGGGGGAGGAGCAGGCTGATGCCGACGGCGATGATGACCAGGTCGAAGCCGACCGCGTACTGGAGCACGCTCCGCCGGTCGACGGCCCCCCTGGTCATGCGCGCCGTGCCGCGCGCCACGCCGGCGCGAAGGCGGCCAGCAGCCCGAGGAAGAGACCGATGGCGAAGCCGGCGGCGATGGCGCGGCCGGTGCGGGGGGAGAACGGCGCGTCGGGCGCCGTAGCGGGGGAGACCAGGTTCACGCCGTAGTACTTGTACATGGCGCGCGTCTGCGCGTTGAGGATCTCGGGGAAGCGGTTGGCGATGGCGGCCGTCTGCGCGGGGTTGTCTCCCTCGACGTCGACGCGGAAGAGATTCGTGTTCGGCAGCACCACCGGCTCGACGCGGTAGCCGCTGGCCACCGCGGCCCGCGCGCGCGTGACCGGCGTCGAGGCCAGCGCGGCCACGGTGCCGACGACGGTGCGCCGCTCCAGCACTTCCACGCTGCGCAGCAGCTCGTTCGGCTCGAGAGTCTCCGCGAGGGGCCCCACCGAGGCCAGGACGCTGGCGCGGTAGCGGCGCGGCTGCATGGCCGCCAGGCTCCAGGCGATGGCCGTCACGGCGATGGCGGTCAGCAGGACGCGCTTCCAGTCGCGCAGCATGAGGCGCGAGATCGGCGCGGCCAGCGCGCGCGGCGGCGGTGGCGGCGTCACCGGCGTCGTCGCCGGAGGCGCCACGGGCATGACCGGAGGCTCCACGGGCATGACCGCAGGCGGGCGATGCTTCGGCGGCTTCATACCGTGACCCACTCCAGGTCGGCCACGAGCGGGAAGCGTTGCTCCATCCCGAAGCGGTTCCACGCGCTCTCGAAGCACGCCTCGACCGGCACCTCGGGCAGCAGCTCCTCGCCCAGGCCGTCGCGGACGAAGAAGGCGTTCCACCCGCCGCGGTTCGTGCCGACGAGGCGGTAGCCCTTCTGCTTCCCGAGCTTGACCATGGCCCGCAGCGACGCGCCGACGTAGTTGCGGTGCTCGCGGTTGGCGGGATGGGCGGAGAAGTCGAAGTCGGGCTTGTACGGGATGACCCAGGAGCGGTCGGGCCCGAGGATGTCCTGATACTCGATGAGCACCACCGCGGGCGTGACCGTGGTGATGGCGGACCAGATCCAGTAGTCGTTGCCGTCGATGTCGATGCAGAGGAGGTCGATGTCGCCGGAGACGCCGTGGCTGGAGATCAGCTCGTTGATGTTGTCGCGCGTGACCATGGCCGCGGTGCACGTCGGCGGCGAGTACTTCGTGCCGGTCTGGCTGGCGTAGAACTCCCGCATGGCCGGCATGGCCTCGGCGTTGCCGTCGATGAGCAGGCCGCCGAAGCCGTGGTTGGTGAGGAGGTTGGCCGTGTTGCTGCCGCGCACCCCGGCGGCGCCGATGTCGACCAGCATCCGCGTGCGCATGCCGATCACGGAGAAGATGTAGAGCAGGATGCCGTCTTCGTCGGTCTCCGAGTAGAGGTTGAAGCCGACCTCGGAGAAGGGGATGCGCCGTCGCTCGGCGGCGGCGGCGCGGTACTGCATGCCGAGGACGATCTGGTTCTGCTTGTTGATCGCCTCCTGGAGGGCGAGCGCGTCGGACTGGACCATCCGCCCGGCGCGTTTGACGAGCTGTTTGATCTTCTGGTTGTTCATGTCGAGGCGCTTGGCGTGCTGCAGAGAGCGCGCCATGGCGGAGATCGGTTGGCGGTTGCCAACCGTCCCACGGCACCGATCGTGCTTTTTGCGACGGCGAATGCAGAGTTTGGCCGCGACAGTCGACGGCGCGCGGCTGTTTCCGCTGACGCCCACGCAACAGGGTCTCCTCTTCCACCGTTTTCTCGACGACCAGGCGGGAACGGACGTGCAGCAGCTCGTGCACCGCTGGCACGAGCCGGTGGACGTCCGCGCGCTCGAGCGCGCCTGGCAGCGCCTCGGCGAGCAGCATCCCGTGCTGCGCACCGGCCTGCGCTGGGAAGGGCTCCCCGAGCCGCGGCAGGAAGTGCACGACGCCATCGCGGTCCCGGTGGAGCGCCCCGCGGGCTCCCTGGAGAGCTATCTGGAAGAGGACCGCCGCCGCGGCTTCGACCTCCACCGCCCGCCGCTCTTTCGCGTGGCGCTGTTCGGCGACGCGATGGTCTGGTCGTTTCACCACACCCTGCTCGACACCCCCTCGGTGCGCATGCTGCTCGAGGAGCTGGCGGCGCTCTACGAGGCGCTGCGCGACGGCCG
>DASPMO010000181.1:0-9801 GCA_035627015.1 Thermoanaerobaculia bacterium
TCACAGAGCGTGCGGCGGCGCGCTGCCAGTCCCCTCTCCCCACCGCAGTGGGGAGAGGGCTAGGGTGAGGGGCTCCCCTTTTCCGAGCGCCACAACCCCTCACCCTGACCCTCTCCCCACTGCGGTGGGGAGAGGGGACTGGCGGCACGCTCTGGGTTCGAACTGAGCGAATCGAGGACTTAGCGCGAGAGCCAGCCGCCGTCCACGGGCACCGTCGTCGCGTGCACGTAATCCGAGGCGCGCGAGGCCAGGAAGACCACCGCGCCGGCGAGGTCGGGCGGGGTGCCCCACCGTCCGGCGGGGATGCGGGCCAGGATGTCGCGGTTGCGCTGCTCGTCCTTGCGGAGGGCGGCGGTGTTGTCGGTGACCATGTAGCCGGGGGCGATGGCGTTGACGTTGATCCCGAACGGGGCGAGCTCGTTGGCCATGGCGCGCGTGAGGCCGAGGATGCCGCTCTTGGCCGCGGTGTAGGCCACGACGCGGATGCCGCCCTGGTACGAGAGCATGGAGGCGATGTTGATGATGCGGCCCGTGCCCTTGCGGTCGACGACGGACTTTGCGAAGGCCCGGCTGAGCGCGAATACCGAGCGCAGGTTCACTTCGATCACCGTGTCCCAGTCCTCGTCCGAGTACTGGAGCAGGTCGGCGCGGCGGATGATGCCGGCGTTGTTGACGAGGATGCTGGCGTCCGGCGCGGCCTCCATGATGCGCGACGTGCAGGCGCGGTCGGCGAGGTCGCATTCGACGGTGACGGCGCGGCGTCCCGCCGCTTCGACGGCGGCGACGGTCTCCGACAGCGAGCCGCGCGCGGCCAGCACCAGGTCGGCACCCGCTTCCGCGAGCGCCACGGCCATCGCCGCGCCGAGGCCGCGCGAGGCGCCGGTGACGATCGCCGTCTGGCCGTCGAGTCGGAAGAGGTCGAGGATGGTCATGCGGCGCGCTGCACGCGCGCACCGAGGCGGCCCAGCTCCAGGCCGAGGTACTCGCGCGCGTTGAAGAAGGAGACGTCCTGCGCCAGGCGTCCGAGCAGCTCGCGGTCGTCGGGGAGCAGGCCGTCGCGCACGTCGTTGCCGAGGATGTTGCAGACCAGGCGGCGGAAGTACTCGTGCCGCGAGTACGAGAGGAAGCTGCGCGAGTCCGTGACCATGCCGACGAAGCGGGCGAACAGCCCCATGTTCGACAGGGCGCGGATCTGCGCCTCCATCCCTTCCTTCTGATCGAGGAACCACCACGCCGAGCCGTACTGCATCTTCCCCGGCACCGAGCCGTCCTGGAAGTTGCCGATCATCGTCGCGAACAGCTCGTTGTCGCGCGGGTTGAGGTTGTAGAGGATGGTCTTGGCGAGGTGGTTCGTGGAGTCGAGGCGGTCGAGGAAGCGCGCCAGGGGGCGGGCCTGCTCGAAGTCGCCGATCGAGTCGAGACCGGAGTCGGCGCCGAGGCGGCGGCGCATCCGCGAGTTGGTGTTGCGCAGCGCGCCGAGGTGGTATTGCTGCACCCAGCCGCGCCCG
Organism: Thermoanaerobaculia bacterium; assembly: GCA_035627015.1. Classification (GTDB taxonomy): domain Bacteria; phylum Acidobacteriota; class Thermoanaerobaculia; order Gp7-AA8; family Gp7-AA8; genus QHVT01. Next base: position 1,509 of record DASPMO010000181.1, read on the forward strand.
TGGTCCATCAGCGCGAAGAGGTGCAGCAGTGCCGACTTGTAGCCGCGCGCCTCTTCGCCGTTGACCGGCTGGCGCGCCCGCAGTTTCGCGAACGTCTGCGCGACCTCGGCATCCGACGACGGCTCGGCGTAGATCTGTTCGAGCCCGTGATCGGAGGCGCGGCAGCCCGCCTCGTGAAAGTCGGCGTGACGGCGCTCCAGCGCGTCCATGAGCTGATTGAAGTTCGTGATGGAGACGCCGGACGCCGCCTCGAGGCGGTCGACCCAGGCGTTGAACGCGTCCATGTCTTCGATCGCCAGCGCGGCGTCGGGACGCCACGTCGGCACGACGCGGGTATCGGCATCGGGACGCCGGGCCAGCGCGCGGTGATGATCGAGCGTGTCCGCCGGATCGTCCGTCGTGCAGACCACGGCCACGTTGAACGTGCGCAGCAGCTCCTGCGTGGAGAGCTTCGGCAGCTTCCGGTTGCACGCCTCGAAGGTCGCCTTCGCGCTCTTCTCGTCGAGGAGCGTGGTGACGCCGAACGGCTTCTTCAGCTCGAGGTGCGTCCAGTGGTAGAGCGGATTGCGCAGCGTGGCCGGCACCGTGCGCGCCCATGCCTCGAACTTCTCCCAGTCGCCCGCATCGCCCGTGATGAGCTGCTCGTCGACGCCGTTCGCGCGCATCGCTCGCCACTTGTAGTGATCCCCTTCCAGCCAGATCTCCGTGATCGAGCGGAAGACGTGATCGCCGGCGATCTGCGTGACCGGGAGGTGGCAGTGGTAGTCGATGATCGGCAGCTCGGCGACGTAGTGGTGATAGAGGTCGCGGGCGACCTTCGTCTCCAGCAGGAAATCGTCGCCGATGAACGGCTTGCTCATACGTCCGCCTGCTCGAGCCGCGGCGCGAGCGCGTGGATGACCGCCAGCGCCACGAGATACGCCGCGCCGCAGATCACGAACACGACGTTATAGCTGCCGGTGAGCTGGAGCAGGTAGCCGGTGCCGGTGGCGACGAACATGCCGCCGACCGAGCCGGCCATGCCGCCGAAGCCGACCACGGAGCCGACGGCCCGCTTCGGGAACATGTCCGAGGCCGTGGTGAAGATGTTCGCGCTCCACCCCTGGTGCCCGGCCGCGGCGAGGCTGATCAGGCCGACCGCGGTCCACATGCCCGACACCAGCGGCGCGAAGACGACCGGCACGACGCAGAGCGCGCAGATGAGCATGGCGATCTTACGGGCCTTGTTCACGCTCCAGCCGTTCTTGATGAAGCGCGACGACAGCCAGCCGCCGCCGATGCTGCCGACGTCGGCGATGACGTAGATGACGATGAGGGGCGGGCCGATTTTGCTCAGCGTCACGCCGTGCTTCTCATTGAGGAACTTGCCGAGCCAGTAGAGATAGAACCACCACACCGGGTCGGTGAGGAACTTGCCGATGGCGAAGGCCCAGGCCTGGCGCTTGCCGATGATGCGCGCCCACGGAATCGGCGTGACCGCTTCCTCCGCGTCGCTGCGGATGTACGCCAGCTCTCCCTGCGAGACGCTCTTGTGCTTCTCCGGCGGGTTGTAGAGCCAGAGCCAGAAGAAGAGCCAGACGAAGCCGATGGCGCCGGTGATGAGGAACGCGGCCTGCCAGCTCCAGGTCAGGGCGATGATGGGGACGATGGCCGGCGCGACGATGGCGCCGAGGTTCGAGCCGCCGTTGAAGATGCCCGTGGCGAAGGCCCGCTCGCGCTTGGGGAACCACTCGGCCACGGTCTTGATGGCGGCGGGGAAGTTGCCCGCCTCGCCGAGGCCGAGGCCGAAGCGCGCCACGCCGAATCCGAACGGCGTGCGCACGAGCGCGTGCGCCATCGCGGCGATGCTCCAGAAGACGATGGCCACGGCGAAGCCGAGCTTCGTGCCGACCACGTCCAGCACGCGCCCGACCACGAGCAGGCCGATCGCGTACGCGGCCTGGAAGGACGTGACGATGTAGCCGTACTGCACCTCGCTCCAGCCGATCTCTTTCTGCAGCGTCGGCGCGAGGATGCCCAGGACCTGGCGGTCGATGTAGTTGATGGTGGTGGCGAAGAGCAGCAGCGTGCAGACGATCCAGCGCACGTAGCCTTTCTTCGGCGCGGCCATGGTGGGGGAGGCGACAGCGGGTGCGGTCATTTCAGGCCACTCCTCTCAGGCGTTGCCACACGCGCCCGTGCGGGAACTCGTAGGCGTCGAGCGACTCCGGCTTCATGGTGATGCTGTAGCCCGGCCGGGTCGGCGTGACGTAGCGCGCGTCCCTGGTGATGCACGGGTCGACGAAGTGCTCGTGCAGGTGGTCGACGTACTCGCAGACGCGGTCGGTGAGGTCGCCGCTGATGGCGATGTAGTCGAAGATGGAGAGGTGCTGCACGTACTCGCAGAGGCCGACGCCGCCGGCGTGCGGGCAGACCGGCACGCCGAACTTGGCGGCCATGAGCAGCACCGGCAGGACTTCGTTGACGCCGCCCATGCGGCAGGAGTCGACCTGCAGGAAGCGGATGGCTTTGGCCTGCAGGAGCTGCTTGAAGATGACGCGGTTCTGCACCACTTCGCCGGTGGCGACGCGGATCGGGTCGATCGCTTCCTGGATCTTCGCGTGCCCGAGGACGTCGTCGGGGGAGGTCGGTTCCTCGATCCACCAGGGGTCGAACCGGGCCAGCGCCTTCATCTGGCGGATGGCCTCGTCGACGTCCCAGCACTGGTTGGCGTCCATCATCAGGATGCGGTCGTCGCCGATTTCCTCGCGCATCAGCGCGGCGCGGCGCATGTTGTCCTCGAGGTTGACGCCGACTTTCATCTTGAAGGCGGTCCACCCCTCGGCCATGGCCTCGCGGCAGAGGCGGCGCACTTTCTCGTCGGGGTAGCCGAGCCAGCCCGTGGAGGTGGTGTAGGCGGGGAAGCCGTCGCGGAGCATCTCTTCCGCGCGCTCTTTCTTTCCGCTCTCTTTCGCTTTCAGGATCTCCAGCGCTTCCTCGGGCGTGAGGACGTCGGTGATGTAGGTGAAGTCGATGGCGCCGACGAGCTGCTCGGGCGACAGGTCGGCCAGGTGCTTCCACATCGGCTTGCCGTCGCGTTTGGCCCAGAGGTCCCACACCGCGTTGATCAGCGCGCCGGTGGCCATGTGCAGGATGCCCTTCTCGGGTCCGAGCCAGCGGAGCTGCTTGTCGACGGTGAGGTCGCGGTAGAAGCCGCGCAGGTTGCCGGTGATCTCGGAGAGACGGCGCCCGATGACGTGGTGCTTGAGCGCGTGCACGGCGGCCACGACGATCTCGTTGCCGCGGCCGTTGGTGAAGGTGAGGCCGTCGCCGGTGAGGCCGGAGTCGGTGACGACGGTGACGTAGGTCGCGGAGTAGTCGCCGAGGTTCAGGGCGTCCGATCCGTCCATGTCGAGGGAGGTGGGGAAACGGATGTCCCGCACCCGAACGTCAGTGATCTTCAAGTTGCCTCCTGTGGCGAGCGATGAGGGATGAGAGATGAGCGATGAACAGAGGCGCTCATCGCTCATCTCTCATCGTTCATCGCTCGCACCTCATTGATTGACCCCACTGGCCAGAAAACCGCCATCCACGGCCAGCAGCTCTCCATTGACGAAGCTGGACGCATCCGAGGCGAGGAACACGCACGCGCCGGCGAGCTCCTCGACGCGGCCGAAGCGTCTCATCGGCGTGCGCAGGCGGAACTCTTTTCCGCGCTCGGTGCCGTCGAGCAGACCGGCGTTGAGCGCCGTGCGGTAGACGCCCGGCGCGATGGCATTGACGTTCACCCCGCGCGAGCCCCACTCCACGGCCAGCGCGCGGGTCAGGCCGGCCACGCCGGCTTTGCTGGCCGTGTACGCCGCGACCTCGAAGAGGCCGACGAACGAGGCCAGCGAGGCGATGTTGATGATGCGGCCGGAGCCGCGCTCGAGCATGTGCCGCCCGAAGACCTGGCACGCGCGCAGCGTGCCGGTGAGGTTCGTTTCGAGGATGCCGTTCCACTCTTCGTCGCTGAGGTCGAGCGTCGGCGTGCGCTTGGTGATGCCGGCGCAGTTGACGAGGATGTCGACCTTGCCGAGCTGCTCGACCGTGGCCTGCAGCGCGGCCTGCAGCGAGGCGCGGTCGCCGACGTCGGCGGTCACGCGCACGGCGCGGCGTCCGCGCTGCTCCACTTCGTCCGCGGCGGCGTCGACCTGCTCTTTGCGCCGCGACACCGGCACAACGTCCGCCCCCGCCTCGGCCAGCCCGCGCACGAGCGCCAGTCCGATGCCGGAGGTCCCGCCGGTGACGACGGCCACGCGCCCTTCGAGAGAGAACTGGTTCACGCGTTCCCCATCACCCGGGACGGCAGCACTCCGGCCGGCAGGTCCAGCTCTTCCGACGCCTGCGCGCTGCGGGCGAGGTCGAGGTGCGCGGTCATCTCCTGGCGCGCGCGCTGCGGGTCCTTGTCGCGGATGGCCTGGTAGATGCGGCGGTGCATCTCGGCGGATTCCTTGAGGTCGTGCGCGCGCTCGACGGTGAGGCTGCGCTGCTCGTACACCAGCGACGAGATCATCTCCACCAGCGCGAGCAGCACCGGGTTGTCGGCCGCGGCGGCGATGGCGCGGTGGAAACGCACGTCGTGGATGAGGAACTTCTGCGGCTCGGTGAGGGTGGCGAACATCCCCGCCACTTCCTCCGACATCGGGGCGAGGCGATCGGCGAGACCGCGCTCGGCGGCCAGGCCGGCCGCGCCGACCTCGAGGACTTTGCGGGCCTCGAAGATCTGGTCGCGCGTGAAGCCGTGCAGCGCGGCCAGGAAGCTCAGTGGACCCGCGCCAAGGCGCGGAGGGCCGGCGGTGATGAACGTCCCCGCACCCTGGCGCGACTCGGTCACCCCCATTGCCGCCAGGGCGTGCAGGCCGGCGCGCACCGTCGGGCGGCTGACGCCGAGCTGCTCCGCCAGTTCCCGCTCCGGAACGAGGCGGTCGCCGGGGCGCAACTGCCCGCGCTCGATCAGCAGGGCGATGTGGCGGACGACCTGATCGACGGACTGGACGTCTTCCTGCGATAGTTTCTTGCTTTGATCGTTCATGAGTGGCTTGACCAATTCTCTACGCTCCACCCGAGTTGTCAAGACTGGATTGACCAATTTTGATACATCACGCTAGCATCTCGGGCGTTTGCGACGGATTCCGGAAGGATTGGTCTGACCTTATGCGCCTGCTCGCCGTCCTGCTCTTCGCCTTCGCCGCCCGCGCGGAGATCGTGCTCTTCGCCGACTACTCCGATCCCGACGTCATCCGGGTGGGGCGCGACTACTACCTGACTGCCTCGAGCTTCGCCAATGTCCCGGGGCTGCCGATCCTGCAGTCGCGCGACCTGAAGGAGTGGCGGCTGGTCGGCCACGCCCTCCCGCGCCTCGGCCCGGAGTTCGACCGGCCGCAGCACGGCAACGGCGTCTGGGCGCCGAGCATCCGCCATCGCGACGGCTGGTTCTGGATCTACTTCGGCGATCCCGACCGCGGCATCTATATGACGCGCGCGCGCCGCGCGGAGGGGCCGTGGGAGCCGCCCACGCTCGTGCACGCGGCGAAGGGGTGGATCGATCCCTGCCCGCTGTGGGACGACGACGGGCAGATGTACCTCGTGCACGCGTGGGCGAAGAGCCGCGCCGGCTTCAACGGCGTGCTGCACGTGAACAAGCTGTCGCCGGATGGGAAGCGCGTGGTCGATGAAGGCACGATGGTCTTCGACGGCCGCGAGCAGCATCCGACCATCGAGGGCCCGAAGTTCTACAAGAGGAACGGCTACTACTACATCTTCGCCCCCGCGGGCGGCGTGAAGCGCGGCTGGCAGACGGTGCTCCGCTCGAAGAACGTGTACGGGCCGTACGAGCCGAAGATCGTGCTCGAAGGGGGGCTGCACCAGGGCGCCTGGGTAGACAACTGGTTCGTGCACTTTCAGGACCTCGGCGCGTACGGCCGCGTGGTGCATCGCAATCCGCTGAAGTGGGTGAACGAGTGGCCGGAGATCGACGCGGTCGAAAGCCGCGGCCCGGCGTCGCTGGTCTTGAATGACTGGCAGTGGCAGGGGAATCCGACGCGCGAGCCTTTGCCCGCGAATCTGTGGAACACGACCAACCTGCTGCTGCACAAGTTCCCCGCGCCGGCGTTCACCGCCACGACGACGGTCGATGCCTCGTCGCCGCGCGCGGGTCTGGTGGTGTTCGGGATGGACTACGCGGCGCTGGTGGTCGACCGCGGCACGCTCGCGCGCGTGACCGCGCGCGATGCGGATCGAGGAGGCGCGGAGACGGAGCTCGCGCGAGTCGCGGTGAACGGTCCGGTGGAACTGCGCGTGACCGTCTCTCCGCACGCGATCGCGCGCTTCAGCTATCGGCCAAACGCAGGACGGGCTTCAGCCCGTCCAGGCGGGCTGAAGCCCGCCTTACGTTTGCAGGACGGCGAATTCATCCCCCTCGGTCCCCCCTTCGTGGCCCGCCCGGGCAAGTGGGTCGGCGCGAAGGTCGGTCTCTTCGGCCGCACGGAGACGAAGCATTTCCGCTTCGAGACGTTCGAGCCGCGGGAGAGCGCGAGCCTCGTCGTCGCCCAGGACGGCAGCGGCGACTTCAGGACGATCCAGGAAGCGGTCGACGCGATCCCCGGCGACAACGAAGACAACCGGATCATCCTCATCCGGAACGGCACCTACAAAGAAAAGGTGATGCTGGCGAAGAGCTACCTCTCTTTAGTGGGGGAAGACCGTGAGAAGACACGCATCGAGTACGCGGAACTGCGGAAGAACTGGCGCGCGAAGCATCCGGACGACTACGGCGCGGCGGTGATCAACATCGCCAACGGGGCGACCGACATCACCATTGCGAACCTGACGGTCCACAACAACTACGGCTCGCTGCACGGCGACCACGATCATCAGTTCGCCATCCGCGGCATGGAGCAGTCGAACCGCATCGCCGTGCTGCACGCGAACGTCATCGCCGACGGCGGCGACACGTTCAGCCCGTGGAACAGCGAGTCGGGACTGACGTACGCGACCGACTCGTACTTTGAAGGCTACGTCGATTTCGTCTGTCCGCGCGGCTGGGCCTACATCACCAACAGCCGCTTCTTCGCGCGCCCGTCGAGCGCCGGCATCTGGCACGACGGGTCGAAGGAGCGGGACCAGAAGTTCGTCGTGCGCCACTCGCTGTTCGACGGCGACCCGAATTTCAACCTCGGGCGCAATCACCGCGACGGGCAGTTCTACCTCGTCGACGTCGCTTTCTCCGAAAAGATGGCCGACAAGCCGATCTATCCCGCCAGCGCGCCCGACCCGCGGCACTGGGGCGAGCGTTACTACTACGCCAACGCGCGCGGCCCGTTCTCGTGGCACTCCGACAATCTCCACACCGCCGAGGGGTCGCCGCGCAGTGAAGACGTCACCGCGGCGTGGACCTTCGGCGGACGCTGGGACCCGGCCAGCCTGCCGGCGGTGCTGCCGCACGCCGCGATCCCGCGTCCCGAGCACGGCTGGCGCTTCGTCGATCCCGCCGGCGTGACGCTGCGCTGGACGCCGTCGCGCAATGCGAAGGCGACGCAACAGATCACCTTCGACGGACGAGCCTCGGAAGTCCGCGAGTCGAAATTCGCCACCGGCCCCCTCGAGCCGGGGAAGACGTACACATGGCGCGTCGACGACGGCCCACAGTGGTCCCTCCGCGCCGATCCGCGTACGACCAGGATCGCGCTGGTGGGCGACTCCACCGTCACCGAGAAATCGGGCTGGGGACGCGGCTTCAAGTCCCACGTCGCCGAAAGCGCGGCGCTCCTCAATCTCGCCCGCGGCGGCCGGAGCTCGAAGTCGTTCCGCACCGAGGGACACTGGGACGACGCCCTGCGCCGCAAGCCGACCCACGTCCTGCTGCAGTTCGGCCACAACGACGAACCGGGCAAAGGCCTCGAGCGCGAGACGGACATTCCGACGTTCCGCGCGAACATGGCCCGCTACGTCGACGAGGCCAAAGCCATCGGCGCCCAGCCGATCCTCGTGACCTCCCTGGCCAGACGCTACGACGACCCCCACCTCGGCCAGTACGCCGAAGCGACGCGCGAAGTCGCACGGGCAAAGCAGGTCCCCCTCATCGACCTCCACGCGAAGAGCCTCGCCATGCACGCGTCCATGACGCAAGCCGAGCGCACGCTCCTCGGCCCGGACAAAACGCATCTGGACGCAAACGGCTCGATCCTCTTCGGCGCAGTGATGGCGGACGAGTTGCGCAAGGAAGTCCCCGCACTCGCCAAACATCTCAGACAACCGACAACCGACAACCGAC